>NZ_JBKFAK010000004.1:0-455643 GCF_053345595.1 Methylobacterium sp. D54C | reverse complement strand
TCAAGAACGTCCGCGACGCCGAGCACGGCCCGATCCTGCTCCACGTCGTCACCCAGAAGGGCAAGGGCTACGCGCCCGCCGAGGCCTCGGCCGACCGCTACCACGGCGTGGTCAAGTTCGACGTGGTGTCGGGCGTGCAGGCCAAGGCCAAGCCGAACGCGCCGGCCTACACGCGGGTGTTCGGCGAGAGCCTGATCAAGGCGGCCGACGCCGACGACAAGGTCGTGGCGATCACCGCGGCGATGCCGGGGGGCACCGGCATCGACCTGTTCGGCAAGGCGCACCCGGACAAGACCTTCGACGTCGGCATCGCCGAGCAGCACGCGGTGACGTTCGCGGGCGGGCTGGCGACCGAGGGCTACCGGCCGTTCGTGGCGATCTACTCGACCTTCCTGCAGCGGGCCTACGACCAAGTGGTGCACGACGTGGCGCTGCAGAACCTGCCCGTGCGGTTCTGCCTGGACCGGGCGGGCCTGGTCGGCGCCGACGGGGCGACGCACGCGGGCGCGTTCGACCTCGCCTACCTGTGCTGCCTGCCGAACATGACCGTGATGGCGGCCTCCGACGAGGCCGAGCTGGTGCACATGGTGGCGACCGCCCACGCGCACGACACGGGCCCGATCGCGCTGCGCTACCCGCGCGGCGAGGGTGTGGGCGTCGAGCTTCCGGAGCGGGGCGAGGCGCTGGCGATCGGCAAGGGCCGGGTGGTGCGGCGCGACACGGAGGCGCCTGTGGCGCTGCTGTCGCTCGGCACGCGCCTGTCGGAGGCCTTGAAGGCGGCCGACACGCTGGCCGAGCAGGGCGTGGCGGTGACGGTTGCGGACGCGCGGTTCGCCAAGCCGCTGGACGAGGCGCTGATCCTGGAGCTCGCGCGCGAGCACGAGGTGCTGATCACGATCGAGGAGGGCTCGCGGGGCGGGTTCGGCGCGATGGTGCTGCACCTGCTGGCGGAGCGGGGCGCTCTGGACGCGGGCGGGGTGCGGGTGCGGACGATGACGCTGCCGGACGCCTACCAGGACCACGACAGCCCGGAGAAGATGTACGCCGAGGCGGGCCTCGACGCCACGACCATCGTCAGGACCGCCCTCGACACCCTGCCGGAGCGGAAGGACAGCCGGTCGCGCCTGCGGCTCGCCTGACCGGGCGGGCCGGCCGCCGGAGCCCGCCCCCGAACCCCGACCGTCTTGCCGGCGCGCGCGATCCTCCGCATATCGCCGGCACGGGGTGAGGGCGCGCGGCGCCTTCCGACCCCCCGGTGAGCCTGTCGCGCCGCGCCGACACGGGGACGAACGAGCGGATGACCTCCGAGAAACTGCGCCTGGGCGTCAACATCGATCACGTCGCGACCGTCCGCAACGCCCGCGGCGGCGACTATCCGGACCCGGTGCGGGCGGCCCTGCTCGCCGTCGAGGCGGGCGCCGACGGCATCACCGCGCATCTCCGCGAGGACCGGCGCCACATCCGCGACACCGACATCGCGGCGCTCAAGCGCGGCCTGTCCGTGCCGCTCAACTTCGAGATGGCCGCCACCGACGAGATGGTGGCGATCGCCCTCGACACCCGCCCGCACGCCGCCTGCCTCGTCCCGGAGAAGCGCGAGGAGCGCACCACCGAGGGCGGCCTCGACATCGTCGGCGGCCGCGCGCACCTCGCGCCGCGCATCCGCGCCCTCGCGGAGGCCGGCATCCGCGTCTCGCTGTTCGTCGAGCCCGAGCCCGCCGTCATGGACGCCGCCCGCGCCCTCGGGGCGCCCGTCGTCGAGCTGCACACCGGCAGCTACTGCGAGGCGGCGCTGGAGGACGACGACGCCCGGACCGCGCACGAGCTCGCCCGCATCCGGCGCGCGGCGGAGCACGGGGCCGGCCTCGGCCTCGAGATCCACGCGGGCCACGGGCTCACCCTCGGCAGCGTCGGGCCGGTGGCGGCGCTGCCGCAGATCCGGGAGCTGAATATCGGCCATTCCCTGATCGCCGACGCGATCTTCGTGGGGCTCGACCGGGCGGTGCGCGACATGCGGGCCGCCATGGACCGGGCGCGGCACCCATGATCGTCGGGATCGGCTCGGATCTCTGCGACATCCGCCGGATCGCCCGGACCCTGGAGCGGCACGGCGAGCGCTTCACCCACCGGGTCTTCACCGACGGCGAGCGGGCCCGCTGCGACCGGCGGGCCGCCCGCGCCGAGGGCTACGCGCGCCGCTTCGCCGCCAAGGAGGCCTGCGCCAAAGCGCTCGGCACCGGCCTCAGCGCCGGCGTGTTCTGGCGCGACATGGAGGTGGTGAACCTGCCCTCCGGGCAGCCGACCCTGCGGCTCGCGGGCGGCGCGGCCGAGCGGCTCGCGGAACTCCTGCCGGCGGGGCACGCGGCGCGGCTCCACGTGAGCCTCACGGACGATCCGCCGATGGCGCAAGCCTTCGTGATCATCGAGGCCTTGCCGGTCCCTGTCGCCGGTTGAGGCCGCCGTCGCGGATTAGCCAGCGCCGGTCGCGCGTTGCGGGGGGCTCGCGCATGGTCTAGACCGCCGGACACGGCGGACACGATTGCGGCGCATTCCTCGGGACAACCGCACATCAGGCCGCGCGCGGCGGGGCCGCGCCCCGCGGATCGCGGGCGTCGCACCTCAATCGAAGACGGAACGCGCGCGTGGATTACGACGGCAAGCCGCTCAGGAAACCTGCCGACACCGGCACCTGGGCCAGCATCCGCGAGACGCTGAAGGTCGGCATCCAGGCGCTGCTGATCGCCCTCGTGGTGCGGACCCTGCTGTTCCAGCCGTTCAATATCCCGTCCGGCTCGCTGGTGCCGACCCTGCTGATCGGCGACTACCTGTTCGTGTCAAAATATTCTTACGGCTATTCCAAGTACTCGCTGCCGCTCTCGGAGTACATCCCGATCCAGGCCGACGGCCGGATCTGGGGCGCGGACCCGAAGCGCGGCGACATCGCGGTGTTCAAGCTGCCCAAGGACAATTCGACCGACTACATCAAGCGCGTGATCGGCCTGCCGGGCGACAAGATCCAGATGATCGACGGCGTGCTCAACATCAACGGCAAGGCGGTCAAGCGCGAGCGGATCGCCGACTACGAGACCACCGATCCCTACGGCCAGCCGACCAAGGTGCCCCAGTACCTGGAGACCCTGCCCAACGGCGTGGTCCACCGGGTGATCGAGCGCGACGGCGACAACGGCTTCTGGGACAAGACCGAGCTGTACACGGTCCCGCCCGGTCACTTTTTCATGATGGGCGACAACCGCGACAACTCCACCGATTCGCGCGATCTCGCCAATGTCGGCTACGTGCCCTTCGCCAACCTGGTCGGGCGCGCCGAGATGATCTTCTTCTCGATCGACGAGGGTACGCCGGCCTGGCAGGTCTGGAACTGGCCGGCCCACGTGCGCTGGTCGCGCCTGTTCACGACGATCCATTGACCGGCCCGGACTTGGACGACGCCGCGCAGCCCCGGGCCAACGCCCGATCCCGGCGGGCCCACAAGCCGCGCCCGCCCCTGACCGCGCTCGAGGAGCGGATCGGCCACAGCTTCGGCGATCAGGACCTGCTCACCCGCGCGCTGACCCACACCAGCAAGGCGAGCGGCCGGGGCGGCAGCTACCAGCGCCTGGAATTCCTCGGCGACCGCGTGCTCGGGCTCGCGGTCGCCGACCGCCTCTACGGCGCCTTCCCGGAGGCCGACGAGGGCGACCTCTCCCGGCGCCTGGCCGCCCTGGTCCGGCGCGAGACCTGCGCGGCCGTGGCCGCCTCCTGGGAGGTCGGCCCGCACCTGATCCTCGGCCAGGGCGAGGTCATGGGCGGCGGCCGGCGCAACCAGACGATCCTGGCCGACGTCTGCGAGGCGATCCTGGGTGCGATCTACCTCGATGCCGGGTTCGACGCCGCCCGGGCGGTGGTCGAGGCGCATTTCCATCCCGGCGAGCCGACCGCGGCGGCGCGGGGCCGCGACGCCAAATCCGCCCTGCAGGAATGGGCCATGGGCCGCAGCCTGCCGATCCCCACCTATGAGGTGGTGGAGCGCACCGGTCCCGACCACGCGCCCCGGTTCCGCATCGCCGTGCAGGTCGAGGGCCTGGAGCCCGGTCTCGGCGACGGCACGTCGAAGCGGATCGCCGAGCAGGCCGCCGCGCGGGCGCTGATGGAGCGGGAGGGAATCGGGGCCTCCGCGGACGCGGAACCGACGGAGACAGCATGAGCGCGCACGAGCAGGACGATCACGACGCGCAGGACGGGCCCGGCATCGCGCCGGCCCGGGACCCCGCGCGCGACCCGTCCACCCTTCCCGGCACGCCCGCCGACGCCCGGGCCGGCTTCGTCGCGCTGATCGGCGTGCCGAATGCCGGCAAGTCGACCCTGCTCAACAACCTCGTCGGCACCAAGGTCTCGATCGTCTCCCGCAAGGTGCAGACGACCCGGGCCCTGGTGCGGGGCATCCTCATCGAGGGCTCGGCCCAGGTCGTGCTGGTCGACACCCCCGGCATCTTCGCGCCCAAGCGCCGCCTCGACCGCGCGATGGTCCACTCGGCCTGGAGCGGCGCCGCCGACGCCGACGCCGTCTGCCTGCTGGTCGACGCGCGCAAGGGTGTCGACGCGGAGGTCGAGGCGGTGCTCGGCCGGCTCGGCGAGGTGAAGCGCGAGAAGCTGCTGATCCTCAACAAGATCGACCTGATCCCGCGCGAGCGGCTGCTCGATCTCGCCGCCAAGCTCAACGCCGCCGCGCCCTTCGCCGAGACCTTCATGATCTCGGCGCTCAACGGCGACGGCGTCGCCGACCTGCGCCGGGCGCTGGCCGCCCGCATGCCGGCGGGCCCGTGGCTGTATCCGGAGGATCAGGTCTCGGACGCGCCCCTGCGCATGCTCGCCGCCGAGATCACCCGGGAGAAGATCTACGACCGGCTGCACGAGGAGCTGCCCTACCGCTCCACGGTGGAGACCGACCAGTGGCAGATCCGGCCCGACGGCTCGGTGCGGATCGAGCAGACGATCTTCGTCGAGCGGGAGAGCCAGCGCTCGATCGTGCTCGGCAAGGGCGGCCAGACCATCCGGTCGATCGGGCAGGCGGCCCGGATCGAGATCGCCGAGGCGGCCGACGCCAAGGTCCACCTGTTCCTGCACGTGAAGGTGCGGGAGAACTGGGCCGACGACCCGGCCCGCTACCGCGAGATGGGCCTGGAATTTCCGCGGGGCTGACGCGCCGGGCCGCGCGGGAGGCTGGGCTTCGCGGCCGGTTCCGGTATAAACGCGGTGTTCCCCCGGATGAATCGAGTCGGGCGCGGGTTTACCCCGCTCCGCCGCGGATTCGCGTTCCGGTTTCGGCACTCCAAATCCCGAATCGTCTATGCGCCACGCCGTCTACGGCCTGCCGCCGGTGGACCTCGCCGAGGTCCCGGGCGACGCCGTCCAGCTCTCCCCGTTGATCCCCGGCGCCGCGCGGCTCGAGGATCTGTCCGAGAACAGCCTCGACTCGGCCACCGTGCTGGCGCCGCCCGGGACGGTCGAGCGGCGCTACGTGCTGGCCCAGGTGCTGCGCGCCCTCGGGCCGGGCGGCCGCATGGTCGCCCTGGCGCCCAAGGATCGCGGCGGCGCACGCCTCGCCAAGGAGCTGACGACCTTCGGCTGCGCGGCCGCGGACCAGCCGCGCCGGCACCACAGGATCTGCACGGCGGAGCGGCCGACGGCGCCGGCCGGCCTCGCCGAGGCGATCGACGAGGGCGGCCCGCGCCACGTCGACAACCTCGCCCTCTGCACGCAGCCCGGCATCTTCTCGTGGGACCGGCTCGATCCGGGCACGGCGCTGCTGCTCGCGAACCTCCCGGCCCTCAAGGGTCGCGGCGCCGATTTTGGCTGCGGGCTCGGGATCCTCTCGCGGGCCGTCCTGGGCTCCGAGGCCGTCACCGCCCTGACCCTGCTGGAGATCGACCGGCGCGCCGTCGAGATGGCGCGCCGCAACGTCGCCGACCCGCGGGCGACGATTCTCTGGGCGGATATCCGGGCGTCCGGCGCCGTGCCGGATCACCTCGATTTCGTCGTCACGAACCCGCCGTTCCACGAGGGCGGGAGCGAGGATCAGGCGCTCGGCCGGGCGTTCATCGCGCGGGCCGCCGAGGCCCTGCGCCCCGGGGGGGCGCTGTGGCTCGTGGCCAACGCGCACCTGCCCTACGAGGCGAGCCTGCGCGAGGCGTTCCGGCACGTCGCGGTGGCCGTCCAGGCGAACGGCTACCGGGTCTACGAGGCCCGCCGGTGAGCGCGCCGCTTCCATGAGCGCGGCGCGATCCGTCCGCCTGGACAAGCTCCTCGCCAATCTCGGCTACGGCTCGCGCCGCGAGATCCAGGCGCTCGCCCGCGCCGGCGCGATCCGCCTCGACGGCGCGGAGCTCGCGGAGGCCGGCGACCGGATCGCCCTCGCGCCGGACCTGCCGGAGCGCCTCACGATCGACGGCGAGGCCCTGGACCCGCTCCCCGGCCTGTGCCTGATGCTGCACAAGCCGCTGGGCGTCACCTGCTCGCACAAGGAGGCGGGTCCGTTGGTCTACGGGCTGCTCCCCGAGCGCTGGCGCCGCCGCGACCCGCCGCTCTCCACGGTGGGGCGCCTCGACAAGGAGACGTCGGGCCTGCTGCTGCTGACCGACGACGGGGCGCTCCTGCACCGGATCATCAGCCCGAAGGCCCGGGTGGCGAAGCGCTACCGCGTGACCCTCGACCGGCCGCTGACCGGCCGCGAGGCGGAGGTGTTCGCCGCGGGGACGCTCGTGCTGGAGGGCGAGGAGCGCCCGCTCCTGCCGGTGCGGCTCGACGTCGAGGATGCCACGCGCTGCGCGGTGACGCTGACGGAGGGCCGCTACCACCAGGTCCGCCGGATGTTCGCCGCCGTCGGCAACCACGTCGCGGCGCTGCACCGGGACCGGGTCGGCGGTCTCGCTCTGCCGGCGGACCTGCCGGCGGGGGCGTACCGGGTGATGACGGCCGACGACGTGGCGGCGGTGTTCGCGGGCGGGTGATCCGGGCTGCGCGCCTGTCAGTGCGGCGCCCGGGCGAGGGCGACGACCGCGCCGATCACAGCGAGTGTCTGGAAGCCGATCAGGCCCGCCACCCAGCGCACGATTTCGGACCGCGTATCCGCGAGCTCGGCGCGCAGATCCGCCTTCGTGACGAGATCGCCCTGCAACGCTTCCGCCATGGCATCGGTCAAGCCTTCCGCCTGTTCCGGGGAGAGCTTGGCCTTCTCCCGGAGCGTCCGGGCGAATTTCAGGGCGTCGAATGCGACCGCCGCCATGGTTCGAACTCTCGCGAGGCGAGCCCGCGTGTTGCAAGCGGTCTGAACACAGGCTGGGATTGAGGGCTGGCCCGCGCCGCCCCGCCGCTTCTTGCCTTCGGACCCGCCCTCTGCTAAGCGCCCGCCCATCCCACACGCGGAGCCGGCCTCATGCCTGAATGAGGCGTTTCCGGTGGTCGTCCGAACTCTCGGCCGACCGCATCCCTCCGCGGCGGATATAACCGGAGAGCACAAGAGCCATGGCCGTCGATTTCTCTATGCGTCAGCTCCTCGAGGCGGGCGCCCATTTCGGTCACCAGTCCCACCGCTGGAACCCGAAGATGCAGCCGTACATCTTCGGCACCCGCAACAACATCCACATCATCGACCTCGCCCAGACCGTGCCGGCGCTGCACCAGGCGCTGCAGGCGGTTAGCGACACCGTCGCCAAGGGCGGCCGCGTGCTGTTCGTCGGCACCAAGCGCCAGGCGGCCGACACGATCGCCGAGGCGGCCAAGCGCTCGGCCCAGTACTACGTCAACTCCCGCTGGCTGGGCGGCATGCTCACCAACTGGAAGACCATCTCGGGCTCGATCTCGCGCCTGCGCAAGGTCACCGAGACGCTGGAGACTGGCGGCCCGGGCCTGACCAAGAAGGAGCGCCTGATGCTCTCCCGTGAGAAGGAGAAGCTTGAGAAGGCGCTCGGCGGCATCAAGGACATGGGCGGCGTGCCGGACCTGCTGTTCGTGATCGACACCAACAAGGAGCAGCTGGCGATCAAGGAGGCGAACCGCCTCGGCATCCCGGTGGCCGCCATCGTCGACACCAACTGCAACCCGGACGGCATCAGCTACATCGTCCCGGCCAACGACGACGCCGGCCGCGCGATCGCGCTGTACTGCGACCTGATCGCCAAGGCCGCCATCGACGGCATCTCGCGGGCCCAGGGCTCGTCGGGCATGGATATCGGCGCCTCCGAGGAGCCGATGGCCGAGGAGCTGCCGGCGAACGACGACGCGGCCGTCACGGTCGAGTCCGACGCCCTCGACCCGGCCGACGTGGCGATGCTCGCCGAGTCGACCGAGCACTTCGAGCTGCTCGCCGCCCCGCGCGGCGCGCCGGACGACCTGACCAAGCTCAACGGCGCCGGCCCGCAGATCGTGCAGAAGCTCAACGACGCCGGCATCTACCACTACTGGCAGCTCGCCGCGATGACCCCCGAGGACGTCGCCAAGGTCGATGCCGACCTGAAGCTCAACGGCCGCATCGACCGCGACTCGTGGGTCTCGCAGGCCCGCGGCTTCGTCGAGGCCGCCGCCGCGGCCTGATCCAACGGGGCTTCGCGGCGGCACCGTCATCGGGCCGTCGCGGATCCAGGCATACCGGGCCCGGCCGCTCACCCGCGCGCCGGGCCTCTCGCATCCAGACCACACGAAAGGGACCGCCATGGCCAACATCACCGCCGCGATGGTGAAGGAGCTCCGGGAGAAGACCGGCGCCGGCATGATGGACTGCAAGGGCGCGCTCAACGAGACGCAGGGCGACATCGAGGCCGCCGTCGACTGGCTGCGCAAGAAGGGTCTCGCCAAGGCCGCCAAGAAGGCCGGCCGCGTCGCCGCCGAGGGCCTCGTCGCCGTCGAGTCCGCCGGCCGCCACGCCGCCGTGGTCGAGGTGAACTCCGAGACCGACTTCGTCGCCCGCAACGACGCCTTCCAGGCCTTCGCCCGCGAGGCCGCCAAGATCGCGCTCAACACCGACGGCACGCTCGAGGGCCTCCAGGCCGCCCATTTCCCGGGCGCCACCGAGACCGTCTCGGAGAAGCTGCAGGCCCTGATCGCCACCATCGGCGAGAACATGAACCTGCGCCGGGTCACCAAGCTCGAGGTCAAGAAGGGCGTCATCGCCTCCTACGTGCACAACCAGATCTCCGAGGGCCTCGGCAAGATCGGCGTGCTCGTGGCGCTCGAGTCCGAGGGCGACGTCGACGCGCTCTCGGCGCTGGGCCGCCAGATCGCCATGCACATCGCGGCGACCAACCCGGTGGCGCTGGACGCCTCGGGCGTCGACGCCGCCACGGTGGAGCGCGAGTCGAACATCCTGCGCGAGAAGAACGCCGGCAAGCCGGACCACGTGATGGCCAAGATCGTCGAGAGCGGCCTGAAGAGCTACTACAAGGAGGTCACCCTCCTGGAGCAGCCCTTCGTGCACGACGGTTCCAAGACCGTGAGCCAGGTCCTCAAGGAGGCCGGCTCCAAGGTCGGCGGCCCCGTGACCCTGACGGGCTTCGTCCGCTACGCGCTGGGCGACGGCATCGAGAAGGAAGAGGGTCCGGACTTCGCCACCGAGGTCGCCCAGCAGGCCGGCCGCGCCTGAGACAGACCGCGAGCGCCCGGTTTGCCGGGCCTCCATCGTGAGATCAGCCCCGTCCGGCACGAGCCGGGCGGGGCTTCGCGTTTCCGGAGCCGCCCGATCGATCCGCGCGGGGTCGTGTTGCGCCGCACACTCCGCCGTGCGGCGCCGCGCTACGGTCCGGTCATGCCTCTGAAGCCCTTCTCCTACCTCATGATCGGCGTGTTCGCCTCCGGCCTCGCCATGACCGTCTTCGGCGCCGTCGGCGTCCTCGCCGGCAGCTGAGAACAGGCGCCGGCGCTCGGACCCGGACCGCGACGGCGGCGCAGACGTCCTCCCAGGGCGCACGTCTCTCGCACGTCGCTCGCGCGCCGGTAGCATTTCGGTCCACGATCCCCGCCGTATCGGTGGCGGGCCCCTCGACGGCGCTCGGGCGGTTGACGTAGAAGCCTCCCCGCTCACGCGATGCGGGATGGAGCCGGGGGCCCAGATGCCGGAGACGACGCCGTTTCGCCGTATCCTCGTGAAGCTGTCGGGGGAGGCGCTCGCCGCTCCCGACGGCTACTGGTTGCATCCGCCGACGCTGGCGGCGCTCGCCGAGGACATCGCCCGCACGATCGAGTCGGGCGCCGAGATCGCCATCGTGGTGGGCGGCGGCAACATGATCCGCGGCGCGCGGATCTCCGCGGCCGGCTGGATCGACCGGGCGACCGGGGATTCGCTCGGCATGATGGCCACGGTGATGAACTCGCTGGCGATCGAGACGGCGCTCAACGCCGCGGGCGTGCAGGCGCGGACCATGTCGGCGGTGTCGATGCCGACCATCTGCGAGACCTATGCCCGCCAGCCGGCCCTGCACCACCTGGACAAGGGCCAGGTCGTCGTCCTCGCCGGCGGCACCGGCAACCCGTTCTTCACCACCGACACCGCCGCGGTGCTGCGCGCCGCCGAGCTGCGCTGCGACGCGGTCCTCAAGGCGACGCAGGTGGACGGCGTCTACTCGGCGGATCCGAAGAAGGATCCGAGCGCCACGCGCTACGACCGCATCACCCACGACGAGGCGATCGCCCGCGACCTCAAGGTGATGGACACCGCCGCCTTCGCGCTGGCCCGGGAGAGCCGCCTGTCGATCGTGGTCGGCTCGCTCCACCCGCCGAGCTCGATCGCCGCAATCCTGTCGGGCGACGCGCCCTCGACCCTCGTGGCGCCCTGACGCGCGGCACGACCGGGCCGCGACCGTTTGCGGCCCTGAAAAAATTCGTCCATTGAGGCCGCGACTGCCCGCGCCGGGCTCAAGACCACGTCAGACGTCTCGGGACGACCCTCATGGCCACACCGGAATTCGATCTCAACGACATCAAGCGCCGCATGCAGGGCGCTGTGTCCTCGCTCTCGAAGGATCTCGGCTCGCTGCGCACCGGGCGCGCCACGCCGTCGCTCCTCGACCCGATCCAGGTCGACGCCTACGGCTCGATGATGCCGATGGCCCAGGTCGCCACCGTCAGCGTGCCGGAGCCGCGGCTCCTGTCGATCTCGGTCTGGGACCGCAGCATGGTCACGGCCGTCGAGAAGGCGATCCGCGAATCCGACCTCGGCCTCAACCCGCAGACCGAGGGACAGACCATCCGGCTCCGCATCCCCGAGATGAACGAGCAGCGCCGCAAGGAGATGGTCAAGGTCGCCCACAAGTACACCGAGGAGGCCCGCGTCGCCGTGCGCCACGTGCGCCGGGACGGCCTCGACCATCTCAAGAAGCTCCTGAAGGACAGCGCCATCTCGGAGGATGACGAGAAGCGTCAGGCCACCGACGTGCAGAAGGCGACCGACCAGTACATCGCCGAGATCGACGGCGTGCTGGCGTCCAAGGAGAAGGAGATCATGCAGGTCTGAGGCGAAGGGCAGGACGCGCGTGACCTCCGCCGCCGCACCGGCCGCGCGTCCCTCGGGACGGCGCGAGCTGTGGCTGCGCGTCGCCTCGGGCCTCGTGCTCGGCGCCGGCGTGCTGGCCGCTCTGGTCTATGGCGGCTGGCCCTTCGCGGGGATCTGGCTCGCCGCCGGCATCGTCGGCTTCGCCGAGTGGATGGTGATGAGCCGCACCGAGCCCCGCGAGGTGCTGATCGCGCTGGGCGCGGCGACGCTCGGCGCCCTGCTGCTCTGCCAGCGCGGCGGCGCCCCGACGCCGGCCTGCCTCGCGGTCCTGCTGCTCGGCGCCGCGGCCTGCGCCACGGTGGCGCGGACCGGACGGGGCCGGCTCCGCGCCTTCCTCGGCGTGCTCGGCGCGGCGGCGATCGCGGCGGTGCCGGTGGCCCTGCGCGACGACCCCGCCATCGGCCTCGTCGGGCCGGCCTGGATGTTCGCGGTGGTCTGGTCCACCGACATCGCCGCCTACTTCGCCGGCCGGAAGATCGGCGGCCCCAAGCTGATGCCCCGGGTCTCGCCCAACAAGACGTGGTCGGGCGCCCTCGGCGGCCTCGCCGGCGCGGTCGCGGCCGGGACGCTGGTGCCGGTGGTCGCCGACCTCGCCGGCATGACCCTGCCCAGCGCCGCCTCTCTCCCGGTCGTGGCGGGCGTGAGCGCGCTCGCCTCGGTCCTGAGCCAGGCCGGCGACCTGATCGAGTCCGGCCTGAAGCGCCATTACGGCGTCAAGGATTCGGGCAAGATCATCCCCGGCCATGGCGGCGTCATGGACCGGCTCGACGGATTCTTCGCGGTGGCCGTGCTGGCGGCCGTCTATCTCGCCCTGCGCGGCGGCGGTCTGATCCCGTGACGATGAGGGAGTTGAACCCGTGACCCAGGTCGTCACCGTCTTCGGCGCCACCGGCTCGATCGGCCGCTCCACCGCCGACCTCCTGGCGCAGCACGCCGACCGGTTCCGCGTCGGCGCCCTGGTCGGCGGCAAGGATCCCGTCGCCCTGGCCAAGGTCGCCCGCGAGCTCAACGCCTCCTTCGCGGCGCTCGCCGACGAGGCCGCCGGCCCGGCGCTGGCCGAGGCCCTGTCGGGCTCCGGCATCCCGAGCGGGGCGGGGGAGGCGGCCGTCATGGAGGCCGCCGCCCGCGACGCCGACATCGTCGTCGCCGCCGTGAGCGGGGCGGCCGGGCTGAAATCGACCCACGCCGCCCTCCGGCTCGGCCGCAAGGTCGCGCTCGCCAACAAGGAGAGCCTCGTCTGCGCCGGCGACGCCTTCATGCGCGACGCCGCCCGCTACGGCGCCACGATCCTGCCGATGGATTCCGAGCACGACGCGCTGAGCCAGGCGCTGGCCGGCCGGCCGCTCGCCGACGTCCGCACCATGATGATCACGGCCTCGGGCGGCCCGTTCCGGACCTGGACCCGCGAGCGGATCGCCGCCGCCTCCGCGGCCGAGGCCGCCGCCCATCCGACCTGGTCGATGGGCATGAAGATCAACATCGATTCGGCGAGCCTGATGAACAAGGGCCTCGAGCTGATCGAGGCGCACCACCTGTTCGGCATCGAGCCCGAGCGCCTCGACGTGGTCGTGCACCCGCAATCGGTGATCCACGGCATGGTCTACTGGCTCGACGGGGCGGTGACCGCCGAGCTGGCGCTGCCCGACATGCGCGTGCCGATCTCGCACTGCCTCGGCCTCGGCGACCGGCTGACGATCGAGCGCGGCCGGCCCCTCGACCTCGTGAAGCTCGGTTCGCTGACCTTCGAGGCCGCGGACGAGGCGCGTTTCCCGTGCCTGCGGATCGCCCGCGCGGCCCTGGCCGCCGGCGGCGCGGCGCCCACCGTGATGAACGCCGCCAACGAGATCGCGGTGGCGGCCTTCATCGCCGGCCGGATCGGCTTCTACGGGATCAGCGATCTGGTCGAGCGCGCCTGCACCCACTTCGCCGGCCAGTACCGGGCCGCGCCCGCCGACGTCGACGAGGCGCTCGCCATCGACGCCCACGTGCGGATCTGGAGCGCCGAGGCCCTGCCGGAGCTGCGCGCCGCCGGCTGAACCCGGTCATTGCGAGCGCAGCGAAGCAATCCAGCGACGCCACGCTCGCAGAATGTCGCGCCGCCCTGGATTGCTTCGCTGCGCTCGCAACGACGTTTCCCGCCTGAGCCGCGCCTCAGCGCCCGGGGCCGTACCCGGCCAGGAACACGCGCACCGCCTCGTCGACCTGATGGCGCATCTCGGCCTCGCCGGCGATGCCGCCCGCCGCGAACAGCAGGCGGGTCAGCAGACCCGCCTGGCAGAGATGCAGAAAGTGCCGGGCCGCGAGCTCGGTGTCGGCGATCGTCAGGCGTCCCGCCTGGACCTGCGCGTCGAGGTAGCGCGAGAGGCGCTCGACGCCGCAGGCCGGACCGGCCTGGTAGTAGACCTGCCCGAAGCGCGGAAACTTCTCGCTCGCGCCGATGACCATGCGGACCAGCGAGACGTGCGCCGGCCGGCACATCTCGGTCAGGAAGCTGCTTCCGAGCCGGGTCAGGACGCCCGGCACGTCGGGATCGTCCGCGTCCAGGGTGAACAGGGCCTCCGCGAGGCTGGCCTTCTCCTGAATGGTCAGCGCCTCGAACAGGTCCTCCTTGTTCTCGAAGTAGACGTAGAGCGTGCCCTTCGAGACCCCGGCCGCCCGCGCGATCTCGCCCATGCTGGCGCCGTCGAACCCCGCCGCCAGGAACACCGTCCGTGCGCCCTCGAGGATCTGCTGCCGCTTGTCGCCCTCGTGCTGGGCCTGACCCCGCTCCAACGCCGCACCCTGAGCCATGATCCCGCTCCGCACCGTGACACCGTCACGCTTGACCGAACCGTTCGGTCAAAATAACCTGCGGCTTCTTCGGGGGCGCGTCAAGCCGTGCCTCGTTATTGACCGAACGGTTCGGTCATTGATGTCGAGGCGCTGATATGTCCCTTCGCGAGGACGCCGATCGGCCGAGTTCCGGTCTCGATGCCGCTATTGAGTCCCGAATCGAGGCCGGGGACGAGGCGCGCGCCGAGCGCACGGCTCCGGCCGCGCCGGCCCCCGCCGCGGCGTCCCTGCCGACGCCCGTGCCGGTCGAGGCGCCGCCCGCCCGCAAGCGCTCCGTGAAGCGGCTCGTCCTGCTCGGACTGCTGACGGCCGCCCTGGGCGGCGGCGCGTATCAGGGATGGCAGTGGTGGACCGTCGGGCGGTTCTTCGTCTCGACCGACGACGCCTACGTCCAGGCCGACATCTCGGTCCTGGCGGCCAAGATCCCGGGCTATCTCCAGTCGGTCCCGGTCGTGAACGGCCTCGCGGTGAAGAAGGGCGACGTCATCGCCAAGCTCGACGACGGCGACTACCGCCTCGCGCTGCAGGCGGCGCAGGACAAGCTCGCCACCCAGGAGAGCACGATCGCGCGGATCGGCCGGCAGGCCGAGGCGGCGCAGGCCCAGGTCGCCCAGGCCGCCGCGCAGCTCGACGCGACCCGCGCCGACGCCGTCCGCGCCCAGGCCGACTTCGCCCGGTCGACGCAGATGCAGGCGGATTACGTCGCCAAGTCGCGCATCGACCAGACCCGCGCCGACCGCGACCGCACCGAGGCCTCCGTGAAGGCCATGGAGGCCGGCCTCCTCGCGGCCCGCGCCAACGTGGACGTGCTCCAGGCGCAGAAGCGCGAGGCGGAGAGCCTCGCGGCGGAACTCCGCACCGCCGTCGACCGGGCCCGGCGCGACCTCGACTTCACGGCGATCCGCGCGCCCTTCGACGGGGTGGTCGGCAACAAGGCCGTCGAGGCCGGCGCCTATGTCGGGCCCGGCACGCGGATCGCCGCGCTGGTCCCGCTCCAGAGCGTCCGGATCGACGCGAACTTCAAGGAGACCCAGGTCGAGCGCATGCGTCCCGGCCAGCCGGTGACCGTGACGGTCGACGCCTATCCGGACCGCGAGATCCACGCCGTGGTGGAATCGTTCTCGCCGGCCTCCGGCTCGGTGTTCAGCCTGCTGCCGCCCGACAATGCCACCGGCAACTTCACCAAGATCGTCCAGCGCCTGCCCGTGCGGGTGCGCGTGCCCGAGGAGGTCGCCCGCGAGGGCCTGCTGCGGCCGGGCCTGTCGGCGGTGGTCCGGGTCGATACCCGCACCGGCGCGGACCGCTCCGTCCTCGACCGCGCCTCCGCGCCGCGGCCGGTCAGCACCGCGAGCCGCTGAGACCGGCGATGGCCGCCAGTGCCGCCCTCGCGCCCGGCGCGCCGATCCGCGCCGCCGATCCGCCCCTCGACCGCCGCCGCATGGTGGCGTTCGTCTGCATGGTCTTCGGCATGTTCATGGCGATCCTGGACATCCAGATCGTCTCGGCCTCCCTGAACGAGATCCAGGCCGGGCTCTCGGCCTCCGGCGACGAGATCCCCTGGGTCCAGACCAGCTACCTGATCGCCGAGGTCATCTCGATCCCGCTCTCCGGCACCCTGTCGCGGGTGCTCTCGACGCGCTGGATGTTCGCCATCTCGGCGGGCGGCTTCACCCTGATGAGCCTGATGTGCGCCACCTCCTCGTCGATCGGCGAGATGATCGTCTGGCGGGCGCTCCAGGGCTTCATCGGCGGCGGCATGATCCCGACCGTCTTTGCCGCGGCCTTCACGATCTTCCCGCCCTCGAAGCGGACCATCGTCTCGCCGATGATCGGCCTCGTGGCGACGCTGGCACCGACGATCGGGCCGACGGTGGGCGGCTACCTGACCGACCTGATGTCGTGGCACTGGCTGTTCCTGATCAACGTCGTGCCGGGCATCTTCGTGACGGTCTCGACCTGGATCCTGGTCGATTTCGACGAGCCCAATTACGGCCTGATCCGGTCGTTCGACTGGGCCGGACTCGCCTTCATGGCCGGCTTCCTCGGCTGCCTCGAATACGTGCTGGAGGAGGGGCCCAACCACGACTGGCTGCAGGACGAGGCGGTCTTCGCCTGCGCAATCGTCTGCGGGACGTCGGCGCTGCTGTTCTTCTGGCGGGTCTTCACGGCGAAGCAGCCGATCGTCGATCTCAGGGCCTTCTCGGACCGGAACTTCGCCAGCGGCTGCGTGGCGAGCTTCGTGCTGGGCATCGGCCTCTACGGGCTGACCTACATCTACCCGGTCTACCTCGCCCGGGTGCGCGGCTACTCGGCGCTGATGATCGGCGAGACGATGTTCGTCTCCGGCCTGTGCATGTTCGCCACCGCGCCGATCGCCGGCCGGCTCTCGGGCAAGGTCGATCCCCGGATCATGATGGGGATCGGCTTCGTCGGCTTCGCCTGCGGCACGTGGATCGTCACGGGCCTCACCAAGGACTGGGACTTCTACGAGCTGCTCGTGCCGCAGATCCTGCGCGGCTGCTCGCTGATGCTGTGCATGATCCCGATCAACAACATCGCGCTGGGCACGCTGCCGCCGGCGCGGATGAAGAACGCGTCGGGGCTGTTCAACCTGACCCGCAACCTCGGCGGCGCGGTCGGGCTCGCGCTGATCAACACGATCCTCAACGACCGCTGGGACCTGCACCTCGCCCGGCTGCACGAGCGCTTCACCTGGGCGAACACGGCCGCGCTGGAGCGGCTCGACGCGATGCAGCGCGGCTTCGACGCCTACGGCAGCGCCGCCTCCGACATGGCGCTGAAGGCGATGACCAACACGGTGCGGATCCAGGGCCTCGTCATGGCCTTCGAGGACGTGTTCCTGTCCCTCACCGTCCTGTTCCTCGCGATGGCCTGCGCGGTCCCCATGATCCGGCGGCCGAAGGCCGGCGCGGGCGGGGGCGGCGGCCACTGACGGGCGGTCCCCGACGGGCGGGACCGACCCCGCGCGATCGGCCGGTGCGGAATCGGACGGCGCGTGCGACCTTCCGCGGCCGGGCCGCAGGATTGCGTTGGCGGTCGGCACCGCCGATCTGCTAGACAGGGCGGATGGCCGGCCCGAGAAGCCGGCGCCGAGACGGCCAGGATACGGCTTATGGACTTCCTCAACGCGATGGGCGGAACCGCCGGCGGTTTCTTCGGCGCCGTGATCCCGTTCCTGTTCGTGCTCACCGTCGTGGTGTTCGTGCACGAGATGGGCCACTTCCTGGTCGGGCGCTGGTGCGGGGTCGGCGTGCACGCCTTCTCGCTCGGCTTCGGTCCCGAGCTGTTCGGGTTCAACGACCGGCGCGGCACCCGCTGGAAGGTCTGCGCGATCCCGCTCGGCGGCTACGTGAAGTTCCACGGCGACGTGAACGGCGCCAGCATGCCCGATCCCGAGGCGGTCGCCCGGATGAGCCCGCACGAGCGGGCGATCAGCTTCCCGACCCAGCCCGTGTCCAAGCGCGCCGCGATCGTCGCCGCGGGCCCGGTGGCCAACTTCATCCTGGCGATCCTGCTCTTCGCGGGTGCCATCTGGCTCGGCGGCCGCTACGAGCTGCCCGCCCGGGTCTCGTCGGTGGAGCCGAACAGCGTCGCCGCCCAGGCCGGCTTCCAGCCCGGCGACGTGATCACCGCCATCGACGGCGAGAAGATCGGCGACTTCAACGCCATGTACCGCACGGTGACCGGCAGCGCCGGGACGCCGCTGACCTTCACGGTGGAGCGCAACGACCAGCCCATCACCATCCAGGCGACGCCGGCCACCTTCGAGGAGAAGACGCCGTTCGGCCGCCACCGGATCGGCCGGCTCGGCATCCGCTCGCCCGCGGGCTCCGAGGCGCGACTGGTGCAGTACGGGGCGCTCGACTCGCTCAATCTCGGCGTGAAGGAGACCTACTTCGTCGTCGAGCGCACCTTCTCGTATCTCGGCAAGCTCGTGACCGGGCGGGAATCCGCCGACCAGCTCTCGGGTCCGATCGGCATCGCCCGCGTCTCCGGCGAGGTCGCCAAGACCGGCGGCGTCGGCGGCCTGGTCGGGCTGATCGCCCTGCTCTCCGTCTCGATCGGCCTGCTCAACCTGTTCCCGGTGCCGCTGCTCGATGGCGGCCACCTGCTGTTCTACGCCTTCGAGGTGGTGCGCGGCCGCCCGCTGAGCGAGCGGGCCCAGGAGATCGGCTTCCGCATCGGCCTCGCCCTGGTGCTGATGCTGATGCTGTTCGCCGCCTGGAACGACATCCTCAACCTCGGCGCCTCCTGGCGGAACACCTGATCCGGGGCCGGCGGGGATCCCGGGATCCCCGCCGGATCTCCACCGGAAACGCTGCCCCAATCCCGCCGCGATCTCGCCCGGACACCGCCCGGATGACGCCGCGCCGGCGCGTCGAAACGGGGTTAACGGGGCGTTCACGGGACCGCGAGCGTCGCGAAAAAGGGCCGACCGCTCAGGCGTTTACGGCGCGTTCACCATGATCCGCGGTTTGCCCGTAAGCTGACCGCACCGTTAAGTGGCGCGAAGGCCACGACCCCCCAAAATCCCCTGACGATGGCCTCCCGCGCGTTTGCTTGGCAGGGGAATCCCGCTAAGAGCTACGCTTGGACCGAAGCCACGCTTGGACCAGGTGACGGGACGGCCGATCAACGGTCGCCTGTGACGGGCTAACCCCCGCGACCAGAACAGAAACGGGCGATTGCATGATGTCGTTGACGGGGAAGCCCCGACGTAAGTCGGTGCGGAAAACCATCGTCCTAGTCACTGCCGGTCTGGGTGTCGTCCTGAGCGGGGCTGCCCAGGCGCAGCAGATCGTCGTCCAGGGCAACCACCGCGTCGATGCCGACACGATCCGGTCCTACGTGACCGGGACGGCGTCCGGCTCCGCCGAGGAGGCCCGCCGCAACCTGCTCGCTAGCGGGATGTTCTCCGACGTGAAGGTCGCCCAGTCGGGCGGCCGCACGGTGGTGACCGTCCGCGAGAACAACCTGATCAACCGCGTGGTCTTCGAGGGCAACAAGAAGATCGAGAAGGCCACCCTGGAAGGGGTGGTCGAGGCCAAGTCCCGCGGGCCGTACAGCGAGGCGATCATCAACGCCGACCTCGCGCGCATCCGCGACGTCTACAAGCGCTTCGGCCGCGGCACCGCCAAGGTGACCTACCGGACCGTGGACCTGCCCAACGGCCGCGTCGACGTGATCTACCAGATCGACGAGGGCGACAAGACCGGCATCCTCTCGATCAACTTCGTCGGCAACAACGCCTACTCGGAGCGGACGCTGAAGGGGCTGATGAGCTCCTCGGAGATGAACTTCCTGTCGTTCATCAAGACCTCCGATGTCTACGATCCCGACCGCATCACCAACGACCTCGACCAGGTCCGCCGCTACTACCTGAAGAACGGCTACGCCGACTTCCAGGTGGTCAGCGCCGACGCGCGCTACGTCGAGGGCGACAAGTCCGGCTACGTCATCACCATCACGGTGAGCGAGGGCGAGCAGTACCGGGTCGGCGCCGTCCAGGTGGATTCCCGCCTGCCGGGCCTCGACACCGCGAAGCTCGACAGCGACATCGCCACCTCCGTGGGCGACGTCTACAACGCCGACGACGTCGAGAAGACGCTCAACAACGTCACCCGCCAGGTCAACCGCGCCGGCTACCCGTTCGCGCAGGTCCGCCCGACCGGCCAGCGCGACCCGGCGAGCCACCAGGTCTCCCTCGGCTTCGTGGTCGAGGACGGCCCGCACGTCTACGTCGAGCGCATCAACATCCGCGGCAACACCCGCACCCGCGACTACGTCATCCGCCGCGAGCTCGATATCGCGGAGGGCGATGCCTACAACCGCGTGCTGACCGACCGCGCCGAGCGGCGCCTGAACGGCCTGGGCTTCTTCAAGAAGGTCCGCTTCTCGAACGAGCCGGGCTCGGCCCCGGACCGCGTGGTCATCAACATCGACGTCGAGGATCAGCCCACGGGTTCGTTCTCGGTGGCGGGCGGCTACTCCACCCAGGACGGCATCATCGGCGAGGTCTCGGTCTCCGAGTCGAACTTCCTCGGCCGCGGCCAGTACGTCCGCCTCGCCGGTACGGGCGGCCAGTACTCGCGCGGCGTCGACTTCTCGTTCACCGAGCCGTACTTCCTCGGCTACCGCCTCGCGGCGGGCTTCGATGCCTTCTACAAGTACTCCGACCTGACCCGGTACTCGCGCTACGAGACCACGGTGTACGGCGGTCAGCTGCGCCTCGGCCTGCCGATCACCGAGGAGTTCGGCATCACGCTGCGCTACTCGCTGTACAACACCGAGCTGAAGGTGCCGAACACCCTCAAGCGGCCGTACAACGACTGCTCGATCCCGATCCCGGGCTACACCGCCACCTACGCGGCGGGCACGATCGACCCGAACACCGGCCGCAACATCGGCGGCCAGTCGATCTACCCGAACTGCGCGTATGACGGCGAGGCCTCGATCGCCATCAAGGGCTCGCAAGGCAACACGCTGACCTCGCTGGCCGGCCTGACGCTCGCCTACTCGACCCTCGACGTGATCGGCGCGCCCCGCAACGGTCTCTACGCCGAGCTGAAGCCCGACGTCGCGGGCCTGGGCGGCGACTCCAAGTTCTTCCGCGTGACCGCCGACGCGCGGTACTACAAGGAGATCTTCGAGGACGTGGTCGGCTTCATCCGCTTCCAGGGCGGCCACATCTCGTCGCTCAACAACGACCCGCTGCGGGTGACCGACCAGTTCTTCCTCGGCCCGTCGCTGGTCCGCGGCTTCGCGCCGAACGGCATCGGTCCGCGCGACGTCGGCATCGCCGACGCCCGCTCGAACGCCATCGGTGGCTCGACCTACGTCGGCGGCACCCTCGAAGTGCAGTTCCCGCTGCCCCTCGTTCCGCGGGATCTGGGCCTGAAGGGCGCGCTCTTCGCCGATGCCGGCACGCTGTTCGGCTATCACGGCCAGCGGAACTTCAACGTGAACGGCGACGCCTTCATCAACGGCATCTCGCCGACGACCGGGAAGTGCAACTTCAACGCCTTCACGATCGGCGTGGAGCCGGAATGCGTGAACGTCCGCGACACGGCGGCGATCCGCTCCTCGATCGGCGCGTCCATCCTGTGGAACTCGCCGCTCGGCCCGATCCGGTTCGACTACGCCTACGCTCTGTCCAAGGACGAGGGTCAGAAGGTGTTCGTCCCGATCCTCGGCAAGTTCGGCCATATCGGCGCGGATCAGGTCCAGGCCTTCCGCTTCTCCGGCGGCTCGCGCTTCTGATAAAAAAACACGCGCGCCGGCCGGATTCTCCCGGTCGGCGCGTTGTCGGACATGACAGATCCCGTCTTCTTCACCGCCGCCACCGGCCTCACCCTGGCCGAGATCGCGGCCGCCGCCGGCCTCGGCCTCCCCGAGGGAGCGGATCCGGATCGCCGGTTCAGCGGCGCGGCCTCCCTGGAGAGTGCCGGTCCGGACCACCTCGCCTACATGGACAATGCCCGCTACGGCGACGCCCTCGCGGCGACGCGTGCGGGCGTGTGCCTCATCTCGCCCCGCTTCGCGGCGCGCTGCCCCGCCGGAACCGTCGCCCTCGTCAGCCGCGATCCCTACCGCGCCTACGCGGCCCTGCTCGGCCGCCTGCACCCGGACGCGCTGCGTCCCGGTTCCCAGTTCGCGGTCCGCGGCGTCGCCTCCGGCGCCCACGTCCATCCCGAGGCCCGGCTCGAGGACGGGGTCACGGTCGATCCCGGCGCGGTGATCGGGCCGGGGGCCGAGATCGGCGCCGGCACGGTGGTCGGGCCGAACGCCGTTATCGGGCCGGGCGTCCGGATCGGGCGCGACTGCGCGATCGGCGCGGGCACGACCCTCAGCCACGCCCTCCTGGGCAACCGGGTGATCCTGCATCCGGGCGCCCGGCTCGGGCAGGACGGGTTCGGCTTCGCCATGGGCGCCACCCACCTCAAGGTGCCGCAAGTCGGGCGGGTCATCGTGCAGGACGACGTCGAGATCGGCGCCAACACCACGGTCGACCGGGGCGCCTCGCGCGACACGGTGATCGGGGAGGGCACCAAGATCGACAACCTCGTGCAGATCGCCCACAACGTCGTGATCGGCCGCCACTGCGTCATCGTGTCGGGGGTCGGCATCTCGGGCTCGACCACGCTGGAGGATTACGTCGTCCTCGGCGGTCAGGTCGGTGTCGTCGGCCACCTGCGCATCGGTCGCGGCGCGCAGATCGCCGGCTCGTCCAACGTCAACCGCGACGTGCCCCCGGGCAGCCGCTGGGGCGGGACGCCCGCCAAGCCGGTGCGGGCTTGGTTCCGCGAGCTGACGACGCTCGCGCGGCTCGCGGAACGCTCGGGCAAGGAGCCCGCGGGAGACGACGCCTGACCGGGAAGGCCTTGCGCTTCCGGCGATTTCTTCCGAAGAGGGCGGTCGGCGCGCCGGTGGCGGCCGGATTGCGGGCCGCCGATGGCGGCAAGTCGAGGTGCGGATATCGATGAGTGAGGCGGCGCGCGAGACCGGCAGCGAGCTGGGCATAGCCGATATCCAGACGCTGCTGGAGCTGCTGCCGCACCGCTACCCGTTCCTGATGGTCGACCGCATCGTCGAGATCGACCGGGACGAATCCTGCGTTGGCATCAAGAACGTCACGGCCAACGAGCCGCAGTTCATGGGCCACTTCCCCGACATGCCGGTCTTCCCGGGCGTGCTCCTGATCGAGGGCATGGCGCAGACGGCGGGGGCGATCTGCTGCCGCCACATCCGGGCGGACGGGCGGAACACCAAGCAGGTGTTCTTCATGACCATCGACAAGTGCAAGTTCCGCAAGCCCGTCACCCCCGGCGACCAGGTGCGCTTCCACATGACGAAGCTGAACCAGCGCCGGACCATGTGGTGGTTCCGCGGCGAGGCCCGGGTCGACGGCACGCTGGTCGCGGAGGCCGAGATCAGCGCTATGCTGGTGACGGAGTGACCGCCCCCGTCATCCACCCGAGCGCCGTGATCGAGTCCGGCGCCCGGATCGGCGACGGGGCGCGGATCGGCCCCTTCTGCCATGTCGGGCCCGAGGTCGTGCTCGGCGCGGACTGCGAACTCATCAGCCACGTGGTCCTGGCGGGCCGCACCGCGATCGGCCCCCGCACCCGGATCTTCCCCTTCGCGTCGATCGGCCACCAGCCGCAGGACCTGAAGTACCGGGGCGAGGCCTCGACCCTGACGATCGGCGCCGACTGCCTGATCCGCGAGGGCGTCACCATGAACCCGGGCACCAGCGGCGGCGGCCTGGAGACCGTGGTCGGCGACCACTGCACCTTCCTGGCCAACTCGCATGTCGGCCACGATTGCCGGGTCGGCGCCCACGTGATCTTCTCCAACAACGTCATGCTGGCGGGCCATTGCAGCGTCGGCGACTACGCGATCCTGGGCGGCGGCGCCGCCGTGATCCAGTTCGCGCGGGTCGGCGCGCACGCCTTCGTGGGCGGCCTGTCGGGCCTGGAGAACGACTGCATCCCCTACGGCATGGTGCTCGGCAACCGGGCCTACCTGTCGGGGCTCAACATCATCGGGCTGCAGCGCCGCGGCTTCGCCCGCGAGGACATCCACGCGCTGCGGCGCGCCTACCGCCTGCTCTTCGCCCCCGAGGGCACGCTGATGGAGCGGGTGGAGGACGTGGCCGCGACCTTCGAGTCCCACGCGGCGGTCGCCGAGATCCTCGACTTCATCCGCCTCGGCGGCAAGCGCTCGATCTGCACGCCGCGCGAGGTCCCGACCCCGATCAGCGCCGCCTGAGCGGCCGGGCCGTGACCGAGGCCGATCCCGCCCCCGAGGGGGCCCTGGTCCTGATCGCGGGGGCGGGGCGCCTGCCGGAGCTCGTCGCCGAGTCGCTCCGCCGGGCGCGCCGGCCCTTCCGGGTGATCGCGCTGCGCGGCTTCACCGGCCCGGCCCTGCGCGCCGGCGCCGACGCCACGGTCGACCTCCTCGATCTCGCGGCCACCCTGAAGCTGCTGCGGCTCTGGGGACCGGCGACCGTGGTGCCGGCGGGCGGCGTCTCCCGCCCGAGCCCGGCCGCGATCCTCAACGCGGGCGCCGCCCTGCGCAACCGCGAGGCCCTGCGGGCGATCGCCGGCGGCGGGGACGACCGCCTGCTGCGGGCGGCGGTCGCGCTGGTCGAGGAGGCGGGCCACCGGGTTGTCGGCGTCCACGAGGCCGCGCCGGACCTGCTCTGCCCGAACGGCCCGCTCGGGCGCCGGGCTCCGGACGCGGAGGCGGCCGCCTCGATCCGCACCGGGCGCGGCGTCCTGGACGCCCTCTCGCCCTACGATCTGGGGCAGGCGGTCGTCCTGGCCGGCGACCGGATCCTCGCCGTGGAGGGGCCGGAGGGCACGGACCGCATGCTGGCCCGGGCTCGGGCCCTGGGGCGGCGCCCCTTCGGGTTCGGCCGGGCGATGCCCGCGACCGTGCTGGTGAAGGCCCCGAAGGTCGGCCAGGACCGCCGCATCGATCTCCCGGCCGTCGGTGCCCGCACCGTGCGCAACGCGGCCCGGGCGGGCTGCGCCGGGCTCGCCCTGGAGGCGGGCGGGACTCTGGTCATCGACCAGGCGGCGACGGCCGCGGAGGCCGACCGCCTCGGCCTGTTCGTGGTCGGGTACGGGGGCGCGCCGTGACCGGCCGACCCCGCACGATCTGGCTCGTGGCCGGCGAGGATTCCGGCGACCAGCTCGGCGCCAAGCTGATGCGCGCCCTGCGCGAGGCCGCGCCCGACACCGTCTTCGGCGGCGTCGGCGGCGAGGCCATGGCGGAGGCGGGGTTCGCGTCCCTGTTCCCCCTCGATGACGTCGCGGTGATGGGCTACCTGCCGGTCCTCGCCCGGGCCAGGACCCTGCTCCGCCGCATCCGCCAGACCGTCGAGGCGACGATCCGCGCGCGGCCCGACGTGCTGGTGATCATCGACAGCCCGGGCTTCACGCACGCGGTGGCGCGACGCGTGCGCAGGGCGGCCCCCGGCATCCCGATCATCGACTACGTGTCCCCGAGCGTCTGGGCGTGGCGGCCGTGGCGGGCGAAGGGCATGCGGCCGTTCATCGACCACGTGCTGGCTTTGCTCCCCTTCGAGCCCGACGCGCATCTGCGGCTCGGCGGCCCCCCCTGCACCTATGTCGGGCACCCGCTGATCGAGCGCCTCCCGGAACTGCGGCCCGGCGCGGCCGAGCGGGGGCGGCGCGAGGCCGTTCCCTACAGCCTCGTGGTCCTGCCGGGCTCCCGCCGGTCCGAGATCGAGCGGCTGATGCCGGTCTTCGGTGCGGCGCTAGCCCGCGTCGCCGAGGGCCTGGCGGTCGAGGCGGTGCTGCCCGCCGTGACTCGGCACAGGGCCCTGATCGAGCGGCTGTCGGCCGAGTGGCCGGTGCCGGTCCGCATCGTCACCGGCGAGGCGCCGAAATACGCGGCCTTCCGGGAGGCCCGGGCGGCGCTCGCCGCCTCCGGCACGGTCACGCTGGAGCTGGCGCTCGCGGGCGTCCCGATGGTCGTCGCCTACAAGGTCTCGCGGGCGGAGGAGTTCATCGCCCGCCGGCTGATCCAGGTCCCGAGCATCGTGCTGCCGAACCTGATCCTCGCCGAGAACGCGATGCCGGAATTCGTCCAGGCCGACTGCACCCCGGAGCGTCTCGCCGGCGCCCTGCGGCCGCTCCTGGCCGGCGGTCACGAGCGCGACGTCCAGCTCGCCGCCCTCGGCCGCATCGACGGGCGGATGCGGCTCGCCGCGGCGGACACGCCGAGCCGGGCCGCGGCGCGGATCGTCCTGCGCGCGGCCGGGGGGCAGGGCGCGGATCCGGCGGCGTGACGGCGCCGCTTAGCCGGCGCGGCGGCCGCAGCGGATATAGGTCGAGGTCCCGCGGCTGCTCGACCAAGTCAGGTGCTCGCCGTCGACCTGCAGGCGGACCTGCGACGACCAGTGGCGGCCGCGATCGCTGCACTCGGCGGCCGTGACCCAGGCGCCACCGCTCCGCCGCACGTCGTGGAACAGGCACAGCGTGCGGCCCGCGCGGGCGCGGTCCTGCGTGATCGTGGCCGGGATGTAGCCGCGGCGGCGCGAGCGCGCTCCGCAGGCCTCCGGCGTCGGGCCCCAGACACCGACATACTCGGCGGCGGGCACCGCGGTGGGCACGGCGGCGGCCGGAGCGGCGCCCGGGGCCGGGCGGGCATTCGCCGTGGTCGCGGGCGGCGCCGCGGCACTCTGCGGGGCCGCGGGCGCCGGCGAGGCCGCCATGGCGGTCTGGCCGGGCGGCTCGGCCGGGGCGGTGAGCGGGTCGGGCTCGTCGAGCATCACGACGCGGCGCGCAGGGCGCGGCGCGGCGGACCCCGCCGCGGACGGGCTCGCTTCCGGCGGGGACGGGCGGAACGGCAGGTCCTCGGTCAGGTAGGCGGCGCTGTAGGCGAACAGGCCCACCCAGCCGAGGATGAGGAGGGTCGGCAAGGCGAAGCGACGCCAGGAGCCGGAACGCGCCCCGTCGCCCGGATCCGCCAGAACGACCGCCCCCATGGTCCGCCCCCCTCTCGTCCGCTCAGCGGCCGAAGATGCCCTTCAGGAACTGCGCCGTGCGGTTGCGCTTGCGCTTGCGCTCCAGCTCCGACGCGTCCCTGAGCCACGCCACCTGGACCACGCGCCGCTCGCCCTCGAAGGGCTCGTGGCCGTGCCAGGAATTGTCCGCCCGCAGGAACGCGAACATCGTGCCCATGGTCGGCGGGACCTCCACCGCGAAGGGCTCATAGTTGCGGCCGTCGTAGAGCACCCGCAGGCGGCCGGCCGCCGGGGCGTCCCAGGCGTCGTTCATGTAGACGAGCAGGGTGAGCACCTTCGACGGGCCGTCAGTGTGGATCGAGCCGTATTTCAGCTGGCTGCGGCGCATGATGGTCGTCAGGCGCGGGCAGGAGACGAGGTCGATGCCGAACTTCTCGCCGAGGATCTTCGAGAAGGCGTCGCTCTCCAGCTCGTCGATCAGCGCCTTGAACCGGCCCTTCAGGGTGACCTCGTCGACCGTGAGGTAGCCGGGCTTGGCGATGTCCGGGAAGTCGCGCCGGATGTCGTCGATCGCGTCGGGATTCAGGACGTTGCTGCCGAGCGTGTAAGCGTAGGGCTCGCGGGAGACGGGCGCGGCGCGCACGGCGGAGATGTCGAGGATCGAGAGAGCGGACATCGCTGGGTCCCTTGGCTCCGGCGCCGGTCGGCCGGCACGCGGGGCGCCGGAGACGCGTGCCGGGGGGCCGGTCCAGCCGTCGTGCCGGGGCCGCCCGCGCAGGCGTCCACGACCACAAATCTACTGCTGCTTCCGGCGATCCCGGAATCTCCTAATCCGCCGATTGCGGCGGTCCGACGGCGAAAGCGGCCCGGTGGCGCATTCCGGTGACAGTCTGGGGCGGCCCGCTTGTGCAGGATGGCGCCAGACCCGCGGGCTTTCTTCCCGGGTGCGTACCGGAACCCGTGCCCGATGAGGCCGTTGGCCCTCGCTCTGCTGTTCGCCCACCTCGCCGCCGTCGCGGCCGGGGTCGAGGCCCGTGCGCAGTCGCGGCCG
Organism: Methylobacterium sp. D54C; assembly: GCF_053345595.1. NCBI lineage: Bacteria > Pseudomonadati > Pseudomonadota > Alphaproteobacteria > Hyphomicrobiales > Methylobacteriaceae > Methylobacterium > Methylobacterium sp. D54C. The sequence goes on along the minus strand of NZ_JBKFAK010000004.1, from coordinate 427,701 downwards.
CCGCGCGGCTCGATGACGGCCCGCATGACCTGCTCCGAGGCGATGGCCCTGGTGAAGAACGAGGGCGACGTGATCATCGCCGCCGGGGCGGCGCCGGAGCGGTTCGTCAGCAATCCCGGCCAGTGCAGCGGCGCGGAGATCGCCGAGCTGCGCTTCGCCCCGACGCGCGACAACCCGCAATGCCCGATCGGCTACCATTGCCGCGAGCCCGGCTTCGAGGAGTGGAACTGGTAGCCGCGGCGCCCGCGTAAATCGCCGCACCGCCGGAACGTGACCAAAGTTTCACGCGACAGCGCGGGCCGAGTGCCACTATCTGGCCATCTGCCGGGGCCAAGGCCGCCGGCGGCGCCCCGGGCGGGCGCGCACGGATGGGGGATCGACGGTGGCAGCACTCAGGACCGGACTGGGCATCCAGGCCGTGCTCACGGCCCTGGCCGCGCTGATCCTGCTGGCGTTTCCCGGAATCCCGAGCCCGCCGCTCTACGTCTCCCTCGCCGGCTTCGCCATGGCGGGCATCCTGATCGCCTCGAACGGCATCTCGGCCTACCTGAAAGTCTTCGTCTCGGTCTACGGCGTCGGTTACCTGCTGCTCGCCGGATCGAAGACGATCGCCGCCATGGGGCTGCTGCCGCCGGTGATCGCCGCGCTGCTCCCGCCGGCCTTCGCCGCCACCGGCGCGGTGGTCTTCGCTGCCATCGTACTCGGCATCTCGCATCTCGAGCCGATCCGCGCGATCACCAACATCGCCGACCCGTACTTCGCCAATCGCGACAAGCCGACCAAGGAGATCGGCCTGTTCCGCTGGTTCGGCACCACCGAGGGCCGGATCGGCCGCAACCTCGTGGCGCTGTCGATCTTCGTGAACTTCGCCGACGTGGCGCTGACGCTGCGGTTCAACTTCTTCTACCGCGACATCTACAACTCGCTCCAGGAATACGACGCGAACGCGTTCTGGTACCAGCTGCTCTGGGTGTTCGTGCCGCTGGCCACGCTGAACATCGCCATCGGCATGTTCGACCTGTTCGTCGATTCCTCGCTGCTCATCCGCTGGCGCACGTGGCTGACCCACAGCCTGTACGAGCGCTGGCTCGGCAACGGCACGCATTACCGGATCCCGTTCACCGACGAGGAGGCGGACAACCCGGACCAGCGCATCCAGGCCGACGTCAACAGCTTCATCGTGCAGACCACGACGCTGTCGATCCGGCTCCTCAGCCAGGCCGCGCAGCTCGTCTCGTTCATCGTGATCCTCTGGACCCTGTCGCGCGACTTCGTCGTGCCGTTCACCGACACGGTGATCCCGGGCTTCCTGGTCTGGCTGGTGATCGCCTACGCGGTGGTCGGCACGTGGCTCACCCACCTGATCGGCCGGCCGCTCATCGGGCTGGACTTCCGGCAGGAGCAGGTCGAGGCGAATTTCCGCTTCGCGCTGGCCCGGAACCGCATCTACTCCGAGCAGATCGCCCTGCTGCGCGGCGAGCGGGCGGAGGCCTCGCGGCTCTCGAGCCTGTTCCACAGCGTGATCGACAACTACGTCGGGATCATCTTCCGCCGCATCAAGCTGATCGCCTTCACGTTCAGCTACCGGCAGGCGAGCGTCATCTTCCCGATGGTGCTGGCGGCCCCGTCCTTCTTCGCCAAGAAGATCACGCTGGGCGCGCTCCAGCAGACGTCCCAGGCCTTCAGCCAGGTGCAGAGCTCGCTGTCGTTCTTCGTGGACTCGTACACGACGCTGGCGGCCTACAAGGCCAATACCATCCGTCTCGGCTCGTTCCGAAGGGCCATGACGAAGGCCGAGGCGCTGGAGGCGGCGGGCTACGGCCTCGTCCAGGGGAACGAGAGCACCGGCGACGTCACCGCGCGCGGCCTCGTCCTCGCCCTGCCGAACGGGAAGCCGATCGTCACCGCCGACGCGCTGACCCTGCCGCGCGGCGGCGCGACCCTGGTCACGGGCCCCTCCGGCTCGGGCAAGTCGACCCTGTTCCGGGCGATCGCGGGGATCTGGCCGTTCGGCAAGGGCCGGGTCGACGTGCCCGCCGGGCAGTCGGCCCTGCTTCTGCCGCAGCGGCCCTACATTCCGCAGGGGACCCTGCGCGGCGCCGTTGTCTACCCGAACACCACCGACCAGTTCTCGGACGCGGCGATCCGGGACGCCCTGACGGCCGCCCAGCTCCCCCACCTCGTCGACCATCTCGACGAGAGCGACACCTGGGAGCGGCGCCTGTCGGGCGGCGAGCAGCAGCGGCTGGCCATCGCCCGCGCGCTGCTGGCCAAGCCCGAATGGCTGTTCCTCGACGAGGCGACGGCCTCCCTCGACGAGCCCTCCGAGGCCGCCCTCTACCGGATGCTGCGCGAGCAGCTCCCCGGCACGACGATCGTGTCGATCGGTCACCGCTCGACGCTGGACGCCTTCCACGACCGGCGCATCGCGCTCGAGCCGGAGAGCGGTGTCTTCGTCCCGCGGGTGCAGAGGCAGCCGCTGCCGGCGGAGTGAGGGGCTGCAACAGCTCCCACCGCTCTGCGGGGCGGGGCCGCGCCCTCTCCGTCATCACGAGCGCAGCGAAGTGACCCAGGGCAGCGCGACATCCTAGAGATGTGGCGCGACCCTGGATTGCTTCGCTTCGCTCGCAAGGACGTCGGTTGCGGGGCTTACGCCTTGCGCAACCCCGCGGCGGCCCGGGCCGCCCGCTCGATCGCCGCCGGATCCGGCGTGCCGGGCTTCACCACCCAGCTGCCGCCGACGCAGAGCACGGACGGGATCGACAACCAGTCCGGGGCGCTCAGCTCGGTGATCCCGCCCGTCGGGCAGAACCGCACCACGCCGAACACCGCCGCGTGCGCCTTCAGCGCCTTGATCCCGCCCGCGGCCTCCGCCGGGAAGAACTTGAACCGGTCGAGCCCGTGGTCGAGGCCGCGCATGATGTCGGCCGCCGTCGCGACGCCGGGCAGGTAGGGCACGCCGTTGGCCTTGGCGGCGTCGGTCAGCGGCTCGGTGAGGCCCGGCGAGACGATGAACTCGGCCCCCGCCGCCAGGGCCTTCTCGAGATCGCGCGGGTTGAGCACCGTCCCGGCGCCCACCACCGCGCCCTCGACCCGGGTCATCTCCCGGATGACATCGAGGGCGGCCGGGGTCCGCAGGGTGACCTCCAGGGCGGTCAGGCCGCCCTTCACCAGGGCCTCGGCGATGGGCCGCGCCTGCGCCGCGTCGTCGATCACCAGGACCGGAATGACGGGCACGGAGCGCATCAGCGCGTCGATGCTGGTCAGATCGTTCATGGTCGGCAACTCCCTCTCGGTTTCAGAGGCCGGCGGCGGCGAGCATCGCCGAGGCGCCCCGCTCCGCCGTGTCGGCCCCCTGGCGCATGAACGCGAACAGCTCCCGCCCGGTGCCCTGCGCCGGCTCCGGCGCCTCGGCCTCGGGGCGGCCCGCGAGTTCCGCCTCGTCGACCAGCACCTCCAGCAGCCCGTCGGCCGCGCTGAGGCGGACGATGTCGCCGTCGCGGATCCGCCCGATCGGGCCGCCGCCGAGCGCCTCGGGGCTCAGGTGGATGGCGGCCGGCACCTTGCCGGACGCGCCCGACATCCGCCCGTCCGTCACCAGGGCGACCTTGTGGCCGCGGTCCTGCAGCACGCCGAGCGGCGGCGTGAGCTTGTGGAGCTCCGGCATGCCGTTCGCCTTCGGGCCCTGGAACCGGACCACGACCACGACGTCGCGCTCCAGCTCACCGGCCTTGAACGCCTTCAGCACCTCGTCCTGATCGGAGAAGACCCGGGCCGGGGCCTCGATGGTGCGGCGATGCTCCTCGACGGCGCTGGTCTTGAACGTCGCCCGGCCGAGATTGCCCTTCACGAGCCGCATGCCGCCGTCGGGCTGGAACGGGTTGCCGGGCCGGCGCAGCATCGTGTCGTCCAGGCTCTCCGGCACGGCGTCCTCGAAGACCAGCTCCTCGCCGTCGAGCTTCGGGTCGCGGGCGTGGTCGCGCAGCGTCTGGCCCGACACGGTCAGGATGTCGTCGTGCAGGAGGCCCGCGTCGAGCAGGGCCGCCATCACGAAGCTCATGCCGCCCGCGGCGTGGAAGTGGTTCACGTCGCCGGCGCCGTTCGGGTAGACGCGGGCGATCAGCGGCACGGCGCTGGAGAGCCGGTCGATATCTTCCCAGTCGATGACGATGCCGGCCGCGCGCGCGATGGCCGGCAGGTGGATCGCGTGGTTGGTGGATCCGCCCGTTGCGAGCAGGCCGACCGCGGCGTTGACGATCGCCTTCTCGTCGACGCAGAGGCCGAGCGGCCGGTAGTCGTTGCCGGCGCCGCCGATCTCGGTGAGCCGGTGGATCGCCGCCCGGGTCACGGCCTGGCGCAGCTTGGTGCCGGGGTTGATGAAGGACGCGCCCGGCATGTGCAGGCCCATCATGTCCATCATCATCTGGTTGGAGTTGGCCGTGCCGTAGAACGTGCAGGTCCCGGCCGCGTGGTAGGAGGCGGACTCGGATTCGAGCAGCTCCGCCCGGCCGACCTTGCCCTCGGCGTAGAGCTGGCGGATCCGCTGCTTCTCCTTGTTGGCGAGGCCCGACGGCATGGGCCCGGCCGGGATCAGGATCGTCGGCAGGTGGCCGAAGCGGAGCGCCCCGATCAGCAGGCCCGGCACGATCTTGTCGCAGATGCCGAGCAGCGCCGCGCCGTCGAACATGCCGTGGCTCAGCGCGACCGCGGTGGAGAGCGCGATCGTGTCCCGGGAGAACAGCGACAGCTCCATGCCGCTCTGCCCCTGCGTGACGCCGTCGCACATGGCCGGCGTGCCGCCCGCGACCTGCGCGGTGGCGCCGCGCTCCCGGGCGAACAGCTTGATCTGCTCCGGGTAGCGCCCGTACGGCTGATGGGCCGAGAGCATGTCGTTGTAGGCGGTGACGATGCCGATGTTCATCACCGTCCGCTCGTCGCGGATCGCCGCCTTGTCCTCGCCGGAGGCCGCGAAGCCGTGGGCGAGGTTGCCGCAGGCGAGCTTCCCGCGCCGGACCCCCGCCTCGCGCTCGCGGGCGATCAGGTCGAGATAGGCGCGCCGGGTCTCGCGGGAGCGCGCCACGACGCGCTCGGTGACCGCCGCGACCTCGGAATGAAGCTCGGTCATGCTCGTTCCTCCAGGCTCGGTGCCGACGGGCGCGCGGCCGAGGCCGCGAGTCGGGATCGGCCGCGCGCCCGCGTCGGTGGCCGGTATCTAAGGGGTGCGCCGCGGGATGTAACCCGGGGCGGGCGCCGACGCTGACATGAGGTCTGCCCGCCGGCTCAGGAAACCCCAAGTCCGAGGCCGCGGTCGCTGTCACGTTCGACCGATGCCGCCCGCATCGTCATCACGAGCGGAGCGAAGTGACCCAGGGCAGCGCGACCCTGGAGTGCTTCGCCGCGCCCGCAAAGACGGTGACCGCCCGCCTTTGCCCGGACGCCCGACGTCGCCACGCCTCGAAGCGCTCGTTCGAGGCATGCTGCGGGATGAGGTCGAACCTCAGAGACCCAGCACGTCCCTGGCCTCAATACTCCCAGAAGATGCGCTGCAGCTCCTTGGTGTCGCTGGTCTTGGTGAGCGCCACGGCCGCCAGGATCTTGGCCTTGGCGGGGTTCAGGTCGTGGGCGACCACCCAATCGTACTTGTCGTCGGGCTGCTCGGCGTTGCGCAGGACGAAGCCGTCCGGCACCCGCGACGAGCGGATCACGATGGCGCCCTTGGAGCGGATCTCCTTCAGCTTGTCGACGAGGTAGCCGGGGACCGAGCCGTTGCCGGTGCCGGCGTTGACGATCGCCTTGGCGCCGGCCTGGAGCTCGGCGTCGTAGACGCCCGGGATCATGTTGCCCGAGCCGTAGACGATGCCGACCAGCGGCAGGCTGTCGATCTGGTCGATGTCGAACTCGGAGCTCATGTTGTGCCGCTTCGTCAGCGAGCGGAAGAAGTAGGTCTTGCCCTCGACCACCATGCCGAGCGGTCCCCACTGGCTGTAGAAGGCGCTGGGCACGATGTTGGTCCGCTTGTTCACGTCGCGGCCGCACTGGATGTAGTCGTTCATCGTCACGGTGACGCCCTGGCCGATCGCCTCCTTGCTGGCGGCGACCGTGACGGCGTCGAGCAGGTTGAGGGCGCCGTCGGCCGAGATCGCCGTGCCCGGCCGCATCGAGCCGACCACCACGATCGGCTTGTCGCTTTTCACCACGAGGTCGAGGAAGAACGCGGTCTCCTCCAGCGTGTCGGTCCCGTGCGTGACGACGATCCCGTCGACGTCGTCCTGCTTCAGGAGCTGGGACACACGCTTGCCGAGCTGGACCAGCTGGGCGTCGGTGAAGCTCTCGGAGGCGATCTGGAAGACCTGCTCGCCGCGGACGTTGGCGATGGTGTTCACCTGCGGCACGGCGGCGATCAGCTTGTCGACCGGCACCTTGGCGGCCGTGTAGGTGGCGCTGTTCGCGGCGTCGGCGCCGGCGCCCGCGATCGTCCCGCCGGTGGCGAGGATCACGACGTTCGGCTTCTTCGCCGCGGCGGCCGTGCCGGCCTCGGGCATCTCGCGGGCGACGAGGGGCGCCGCCCCGAATCCGCTGGCCAGGGCCAGGGCGAAGACCGCTCCGCGCAGGGGAAGAGCCGCGCCGCTTCGGCAGGAGAACATCGGAGATCCTCGACGGTTGACGGGAGAGCGAGTCGGACTCGACGCGGGGATGGTAGCCGCGCCCCGGCCCGAGGCAAGGATCATGCAGGGCGCCGACGTGCAGGGCGCGACGGATCGTTACGCAAGCTCGGGCGTTGATGGGGGTTGCTGTCCGCTCGGAGATAGATCCCATGCTGCATCTCGCCGGCCTGCTCGAGGAACTCGAGCGGAGCGAGCCCGCGCGGGCCGCGATGTCGATCCTCGAGACCTCCCTCGCGCGCCGCTCGACGGAGGAGCAGGGCGCGTTCTGGCGCGCCGTCGACATCTACTACGTCTCGCGGAAGGCCCCGCCGGAGGCGACCCTGCCGGGCCAACGCGGGTCAGGCGAATCCGTGGCGAGCCAGGCCGCGCCGGAGCTGGCCGCCGCGTCCTGAGCCCGGCCTCCGGATCCGATCGCGGCGCTCAGGCGCTCGCCGGCACGGCCGGCGGCATGCCGGCGCCGCTCTCGGGCTCGCTGCCCGCGCCCACCGCGTCGCGGGTCTCGGGCATCAGCGCGAAGTAGAGGACGAAGCCGAGCGCCGCGATGGCCGCCAGCGCCAGGAAGGCGGTGGCGTAGCCCGCCGACACGATGATCACGCCGGCCAGCGTCGCGCTCAGGGAGGCGCCGATGCCCTGGGCCGTCGCCACGGCGCCCTGGGCGGCGTTGAACCGGCCGCCGCCGCGGGTCAGGTCCGCGACCACGATCGGGAACAGCGCGCCGTAGACGCCGGCGCCGATTCCGTCGAGGAGCTGGACGCCCACCAGCCAGAACGGGTTGTCCGACAGCGTGTAGAGGACGCCGCGCAGCGCCAGGATGCCGAAGGCGGTGAGGAAGATCGGCTTGCGCCCGATCACGTCGGCCTTCGCGCCCACGAAGATCGCCACCGGCACCATCACGCACTGCGCCGCCACGATGCAGACCGCGATCAGCGAGGTCGCGTGGTCCTTGCCCGAGACGTGCGTCAGGAGCTGGCCCACCGAGGTCAGCATCGCCGCGTTGGCGAGGTGGAAGATCGCGCAGAGCACCGCGAAGATCAGCAGCGCCCGGTTCTGCAGGAGCGTGGCGAGGCCGGAGGGCTTCTCCTGCGCCTGCTCCTCCGCCTCGGTCATGCCGCGGGCGAGGTCGTTGTCGATGGCGTCGGCCGGCACCATCAGCATGGCGCCGATCGACAGCGCCGCCAGGATGCCCATCAGCCAGAACACGACCACCGGCCCGAAGAAGTAGGCGAGCCCGCCCGCCAGGGCGGCGGAGACCGCGTTGCCGGCGTGGTTGAAGCCCTCGTTCCGGCCGATCCGCTTGGCGAACATCTTCGGCCCGACGAGGCCGAGCGTGATCGCGGCCAGCGCCGGCGGGAAGATCGTCCCGGCGACGTGGGCGATCGATTGGGTGGCGGTGACGAGGTAGAAGTTCGTGATGAACGGCAGGACGAGGCAGCTGGCCGTCACCGCGATGGCGCCGCCGATCACCACCGCGCGCTTGTGGTTGGTGGCGTCGATCAGCGCGCCGGCGGGCGTCTGCGCCACGAGGCCGAGGATGCCCGCGATGGTCATCACGAGGCCGGTCGTGGCCTCGTTCCAGCCCTGGTCCGGGCCGCGCACGGCGATCAGGTAGATGGCGAGGTAGGGGCCGAGGCCGTCGCGCACGTCGGCGAGGAAGAAGTTGAGCGCGTCGAGGCCGCGCAGGGCCTTGGCCGAGGGTGTCCGGCCGCCGGCGCCGCGGGCGCCCGTCTCGATGCTGTTCATCCTGCCGCGATCCCCCGACCGACGGACGGCGCTGCCCCGATCCGGGCCGCGCCGTCGCACGCGGGGCTCGACGCCCGCGCGCGCCATCGGTTCCCGCGCGGCGCGGGCCTCACGCGGGATGTGAACGGTTCTCCGGCCCGCACGGGCCTCAGGCCGTGTCGGTGCCCGCCGAAGCGTCGGGATTCCCGACAGTGTCTGTCGTCTCTTCCGACAGGTCGGTGCCCGGCGCGCCGAGGCCGTAGCGCTCGATCTTGGCGTAGAGGAGCTGCCGCTGGATGCCGAGCCGGCGGGCGGCCCGGGCACGGTTGCCGTCGGCCTCGCGGAGCGCGGCCGCGATCATGGTGCGCTCCAGGCGGGCCACGGCCCCGGGCAGGTCGCCGGCGAGCCAGTCGGCCGCGCCGTCCTCGCCGCGGCGGTCGGGTCGCGCGGTCGGCAGATCGATGGCCTCGGCCGCGATCACGCCGCCGCGCACCAGCATGGCGGCGCGCTCCACGACGTTGCGCAGCTCGCGGACATTGCCGGGCCACTCGTAGGCGAGCAGGCGCGAGGCAGCCCCGCCGCTCAGGCGCTTGCCCGAAGGGACCAGGAAGTGCTCGGCGAGCGGCACGATGTCGGCCAGGCGCTCGCGCAGGGGCGGCAGGGTGATCGGAACGACGTTCAGACGGTAGTACAGGTCGGCGCGGAACCCGCCCGCGGCGACGAGCGCCGGCAGGTCGCGATGCGTCGCCGCCACGAGGCGGACATCGACCCGGGCAGGGCGGCCCCCCAGCGGGGTCACGACGCCGTCCTGGATCACCCGCAGGATCTTCGCCTGCATCGCCGCCGGCATGTCGCCGATCTCGTCCAGGAACAGGGTGCCGCCCTGGGCCTCGTGGAAGGCGCCCGCGCGGTCGGCGGTCGCGGCCGCGAAGGCGCCCCGCACGTGGCCGAACAGCTCGCTCTCCAGAGCCTCGGCCGGGATCGCCGCGCAGTTCACCGGAACGAACGGCCGCGCGCGCCGCCGCGAGAAGGCGTGCAGGGCCCGGGCGACCTCCTCCTTGCCGGTGCCGGTCTCGCCCTGGACCAGAATCGTGGACGCGTTGTCGGCGACGAGACCGATGGTCTTCTGGACCTTCCGCATGCCCGCGCTCGACCCGATCAGGACCGGATGGTCCGGCGGCGGCGCGGCGCCGACGGGATCGGAGCGGGCGTCGCGCAGCATCGCGTCGAGGACGGCGGCGAGGTCGGCCCGGCCGATCGGCTTGGTCAGGTGGTCGTGCGCCCCGAGGCGCATCGCCTCGATCGTGTTGGCCGGACTCGCGAAGGCCGTCAGGACCGTGACGGGCGGCGGTTCCGGCAGGGCCCGGATCCGCTCCAGCGTGGCCATGCCGTCGAGGTCTCCGGGCATGCGCAGGTCGAGGAGCACCGCCGCCACCGGACCCTCGCCCAGCCGCGCCAGCGCCTCCGAGCCGGAGGCGACCGGGAGCGCGGTGTGCCCGAGATCGGTCACCGTCTCGGCGAGCCCGTCGCGCAGGGCTCTGTCGTCGTCGACGATCAGGATGGTTGCCATGGCAGATCCAGGACAAAGGTGGTCTCCGGCGCGCCCTCGACCAGCCTCGCCTCGCCCCGATGCGCCAGGGCGATCTCGCGCACGATCGCGAGCCCCAGGCCGGTCCCGTCGGGCCGGCCGGTGACGAAGGGCTCGAACAGGCTGGTGCGGATCGCCGGGTCGACCCCGGCGCCGGTGTCGGCGACGCTGAGGCGCAGCCGCAGCGCGCCGTCGACCGTCACCCGCTCGGCGCCGAGGCGGACCCGCCCGCCCGGCGGCGCGTGCTGCAGGGCGTTCAGCAGCAGGTTGTCGACGGCGCGGGCGACCTGTGCCCGGTCGAGATGCGGGTGGTCCGCGGCGGGCAGCCCGTCGGCCTCGACCGCGATCCGGACCGCGCGCGCGCGCGCCAGGTCCTCGTGCAGGCCCGCGCACTCGGCCAGGAGTGGTGCCACGGGTGTGGGCATCCGGTTGAGCGGCCGCGCCTGCGTCAGGTTGAGGAGGTCGCGCAGCAGCGTGTCGACCCGGGCGATCTGGCCGAGAACGGTCTCGAGGGCGACGGCGGCGCGGTGCGGATCGCCGCTGACCAGGGCGTTCTCGGCCTTCAGCCGCATCGCCGCGATGGGATTGCGGATCTCGTGGGCGATGCTCGCCGCCAGACGGCCGACGGCGGCGAGGCGCTCGGTCGCCACGATCCGGGCCTGCGCCTCCCGCAGCCGCCCGCCGGCGGCGTTGAGGGCGTCGACCAGCCGGTCGAGCTCGCGCTCGCCGGTGCGGTCGAGATGGGGCAGGTCCTGGCCGTCCGGGCGCGGCGCGGCGAGCGCGGCCTCGAGCCGGGCGATCCGCCCCGAGAACCCGTACAGGAACCAGCTCAGGAACGCGGCCGATCCGAGCACCGTGGCGGCGAGGAAGCCGAGGCCCGCGAGCAAGCGCGTGTAGGTGGGGCCGTCGTTCACGTGCGCGCGCGTCATCGACCACGCGGTCAGGCCGGCCTCCGGCCCGTGCAGCGGGCAGGCCTGGAGCATGAGAACCTGGGTCCGGCTCGGCCGCCGCTCCGAGGCCGCGTGGTCGACCCGCAGGGCCTGCGCGTTCAGCGCCGCGATGGCGTCGCGCTCGGCCGCCGGAAAGTCGGTCTTCGGCCCGGATCCCTCGTAGGTCGGATAGGCGTAAGCCACCGACCCGCGCGCGGTGCTCCAGATCCCGCCCTCGATCCCCGGGAAGCGCGTCAGCGCGGCCGACACGGTGCCGACGAGATCGGCCTCCGCGATCCTCGGGCCGCGGGCTCGGACCAGAGCGGCGTACCGGTCGATGATCTCGCGGCAGGCCCGCCCGACCGCGAGATCGGCCTGCGCCACCTGGACGCCCGTCGACTGGTCGTAGACGCCGAGCATCAGGTAGGCGGTGGCGGCCGCGGAGGCGACCAGCAGGACCCAGAGCGCGAGCAGCCGGGCGCGCACGCTGTAGGCCGTCACGGCGGTGTCCGACCCGGCATGGCGGTGGCTCCTGCGGCGGCGTCGCGCGCCCGGACCCCGTTCCTAAGCCATTGTCCGGTCCCCGACCACGCGAAGACTGCGCGGGTCCCACGGTGACGGGCCGACGCGCGCTTACGGCCCCGGGCCGGGCCCGGGACCGCCGGGAGCGGGGCGCCGCGTCCGGCACCCCGCTCGGACGTACGATCGATCAGTCGTCGGCGCGCGCGCTCACTTGCGGTTCGTGATGAGGCTGTCGACGTTCTTGTTGGCTTCCTTATTCTCCTTCCGCTGCATCACCACTTCGTGCTTGGTGTCATTCATCGACATCTCGTCACGCTTGCCCTGGGGCATCTCCTTCGGGGCCGCCAGGGCCGGCGTGACCGACCAGAGACAGGCCAGGCAAAGAGCAGCGCGCGCCGTAGTCTTGAACATGATGCCTCCTCCACTCAATCGACATTGCAGGACGTCTTGGCGATGCCGCCGGTTCCTCATGCGCGGATCACGTGCGTGCGATCCGTCGCGCGGATGATCTCATCTCAGGGCTGGCCCGACGGGTTGATCGGCAGGGCGTCGCTTCCGAGCTGCACGCAGGTCAGCATCGCCACGTAGGACGGGGTGCCGCCGATCTGGCTCTCCGTCGCGCAGGTTCGGCGCTCCGCCACGTCGAACGTCGCCCAGCGCTTGATCAGGGTGCGCCGCGCGGCGGCCTCGTCGGAGAGGCAGCCGCGGTAGCCCGCCCGGTCGACGGCGGTGGATCCCGCCCGGTGCTCCGGCGCGCAGATCGCCCGGATGTTGAAGTCCGGAACCCCCGCCGTCCGGGCGGAGGCCGCCAGGGTCCCGCCGAGGAGCAGTTCGAGTCCCAGGATGGTCGAGATCCAGAATCGCCGCACGCGACCCTCCCTCCGGTGCGCCGACCGGGCCGCGCCTTAGATCCGTCAGGCGCGGCCGTCGTCGGCGGTCGGTCACTTGCTGGTCTTGGCACCCGCCGTCGTGCCGGTGGCCTGCGGCGCGCCCTTGTCGGCCGTCGCGGCGGCCGCCTTCTGGGGCACCGCGATCGCGTCGATCACGTCGAAGCGCATGTTGTCCTGGGCCGACTTCAGGGCGGCGTTGGCCTCGTAATACTTGCCCTGATTGATCAGCGTCGCGGCCTGATCGACGTCGGCGATGGTCTTGTTCAGGGGCAGGACCGCCATGGTGAAGTTGACGTCGACATGGGCGAGCTTGAGCTTCTCCAGGGCCCCCTTCTGGTCGCCCTGAGCGAGGTTCTTGTTCGCCTCGGTCACCGCGGAGGCCTTGGCGGGCGTGGCCACGAAGTCGTCGCCGAGGGTCAGCTGCGCGTCGACCGGGACCCAGGCCACCTGCTCCTTGGAGGCCGTCTTGGTATCGGCCTTGGTGTCGGCCTTGTCGCTCGGCGCAGTCGCCTTGTGGGCGGCCATGTCGGCCGGCGACTTGAGGTCGGCCTCGGCCTTGGTGAAGACCGCGTCGTCGGTCTTGGCCTTGGCGAAGGCGGCCTGCGCCTTGGCGATCATGTCCTTGGCCTGGCCGGGATTGGCCTCGAAGATCGCGAGGCGGGTGAGCTGGAGATCTCTGAAGCCCTGTGCGCCGTCCTTCGAGAGCTTGCCGACATCCTTGTCGACCGCCGCCTGGCTCGCGCTGATCTGCGTGCCGTTGGTCTGGGCGGCCTGCTCCGCCGCGTAGGCGGTTCCACCGAGGATTGTGGTGAGCACGAGAGCCGCAGCCATAGATTTGCGATAGGACATAGTAATATCTCCCTCTAGTGCCGGAGATAAGGCCTTCGTCTGCATTGGCCTCATTCATTCCGTGTTTAGATAATAGATCAGCCACCATTTGGTCGCATGACCGGAAGATTAAAGAACGGCAATGCGCCGCCGGGCGTGGCGGGTCTCAGCGCGGCAGGAAGCGGCCGGCGCGCGCGTCGAGCAGCGCCACCAGCGCCGGCGCCATGAAGTCGTGCACGTCGGGGATGTCGAGGCAGACGAGGCGGGTCCCGCGCAGGGCGGCCCCGAAGCGGCGCATCAGCTTGCGCCGGTGCGCGCGCTCCATGACGACGACGATCTCCGCCCAGGCGAGATGATCGGCGTCCACCGGCTCGTCGGCGTCGGGCGACACCCCCGCGCTGGCGGTCTCGATGCCGGGCAGCCGCGCGAAGATCTGTTCCGCGGTCGGGCTGCGGGCGCGCGCCCGGCCGCAGACGAACAGGATCCTCACGCGCTCTCCGCGAGGTCGGCTTGCCGCTCGAACAGGGCGCGGTACGCCCCGTTCGGGCGGCGCAGCAGGGCGGCGTGAGGCCCGTCCTCGACGATGCGACCGCGGTCGAAGACGAGGATCCGGTCGAGGGCCCGCACCGTGGACAGGCGGTGGGCGATGACGATGGCGGTTCGCCCGCGCATCAGCCGCGCCATGGCCTCCTGCACCAGAGCTTCGGACTCGGAATCCAGGCTCGAGGTCGCCTCGTCGAGGATCAGGATCGGCGCGTCCGCCAGGAAGGCGCGGGCGAGCGCCACCCGCTGGCGCTCGCCGCCCGACAGCTTGACCCCGCGCTCGCCCACCAGCGTCGCGTAGCCCTTCGGCAGCCGCGCGATGAAGTCGTGCGCGTTGGCGAGGCGCGCCGCCCGCTCGATCTCCTGCGCCGAGGCGCCGGGCCGGGCGTAGGCGATGTTCTCGGCCAGGGAGCGGTGGAACAGCACCGGCTCCTGGGGCACGATGGCGACCTGCGCGCGCAGGCTCGCCTGGCTCGCCGACGCCACGTCCTGCCCGTCGATCGTCACGCGCCCGCCCGACACGTCGTAGAGCCGCTGGATCAGCTTGACGAAGGTCGTCTTGCCGGAGCCCGAGCGCCCCACCAGCCCGACGCGCTGGCCGGCCGGAATCGTCACGGTCAGCCCGTTGTAGAGGGGCCGCGTGTGGTCGCCGTAGTGGAAGCGCACGGTCTCGAACCGGATCGCCCCGCCCGCGACCGCGAGCGGGACCGCGCCGGGCCGGTCGGCGACGCCGACGGGTTCGGCCTCCAGGGCGACCAGCTCCTCCATCTCGTTGATGGCCCGCTGCAGGTGGTTGATGTGGCCGCCGATGTCGCGGAGGTAGCCGTGCACCACGAAGGTCGCGGTCAGGACGTAGGCGACGTCACCCGGGCTCGCCCGCTCCCGCCACCACAGCCACAGGGCGATGGCGACGATGGCGGTGCGCAGGACGAGCAGCAGCCCGAGCTGGCCGGTGCCGCCCCAGGTGACGATCATCCACGTGCGCCGGGTCCGCCGCTGCCACTTCGCCAGCAGGCGGCCGAGCCGCGCCTCCTCCCGCGCCTCGGCGCCGAAGGCCTTGACGACGGCGTTGTTGCCGATCGCGTCGCTCAGCGCGCCGCCGAGGCGGGTGTCGAGGGCGTTCGAGAGCGCGGCCGCGGGCGCGATGACGCGGGTCGCGAGCAGCGCGGTCGCGCCGACATAGGCGCCCGCGCCGATCGCGACCGTCGCGCCGAGGGCCGGCCAGTGCAGGCCGAGGACCAGGGCCGTGCCCACGAGGACGACGAGCGCGGGCAGGAGCGACAGCAGCAGCGTGTCGTTGAGCCCGTCGATCGCCCACATGCCGCGGGAGATCTTCCGGACGGTGGAGCCCGAGAAGGTGTTGGCGTGCCACTCGGTCGAGAAGCGCTGGACCCGGGCGAAGCCGTTGCCGACGATGTCGCTCATGGTGCGCAGGGAGAGCGGCACCACGAGGCTCCAGGCGACGTGCCGCAGCAGCGCGGTGGCGAGGCCGAGCCCGGTCATCGCCAGGAAGGCCGGCCAGGCCGCGTCCAGCGCCGCGCGTCGGTCGCTCCCGGAGAGCGCGTCGACCAAGCGGCCCGCGAAGAGCGGCAGCAGCACCTCCGCCAGGGTGGCGAGCGTGATCGCGCCGGTGAGACCGGCGACGAGGAGCCAGCGCCTGCGCCAGCTGCGGACGACGAAGGCCAGGACGCGACGGACCGTGTCCGCCTTCCGGGGAGACGACAGAGACATGCGAGTGCCCGACGCGGGCGAGCGTCGGCTCCGGGTGACGCCGCTTCCCATCGCGAACGATGCGCGCCGGCGAGATCAGGCAGGATCGGGTTCAGAGACGCCGGGCGGCAGGGCCGGGCGAGAGCGGGAAGCGGCTAGCCGACCCGCGCGGGGGCGCCGACGAGTCCTGCTCGGAGGGTGGCAAACACAGCGATCATGCAGCTCCCTCCCTGGTGCGAGCGCGACAGGAGCACGAGGCTAGGAGAGCCCGAACTGATTCGCAACAACCATCGCGAAGCCTCGGCCAGTCGCGACGGCCGATCCATGCACCCGGGTCAACCCTGCGGAGCCGGGGGAACGGTCACGCTTCGTTGAAAAGCTGACGCAACGCGGTGTAAACACTTCGCTGCAAACTGGGCCGTTGTGCGGCGCCTCGGTTGCGCGCCTCTCTCGGATCGCTGTCGCGGATCCGTACTTGGAGACCGACGGTGTCGCACTCCCTGGTGAACCGGGACGCGCTCGAGGAACTGACGGCCGTGATCGGCACGGAAAAGCTCGTCCGCATCCTCGACCGGTTCGTCGTCAGCCTCACCACCGCCTTCGAGGGACCGGATCGCGCGAGCGACGATTACGGCCGCGAGGCGCACACGCTGGTCTCGATGTCCGGCATGCTCGGCTGCGCCGAGCTGTCCCGGGCCTGCCGCGGCCTCGAGGAATCGGCCATGGCGGGCGACGATCTGACCCGCTCGCTGGTCGACCTCAGGACCCTGCGCGACCGGACCGTCGCGGCCCTGCGGGACCTGCAGGCGGAGACCCGGCTGAGCGCCTAGGGCCGCGCGGCCGCGTCGGGATCAGGCGACCATCACCGCGTCGAGGGGCGCCTCGAAGGTCAGCACCGCCCCCTCGCGCGGGTAGCTCATGTGGGCGGTCCCGCCGAAGCTGTGGGCGAGGCTGCGGGCGATGAGCCGCGTGCCGAACCCCGTGCGGGTCGGCGGCGTGACCGGTGGTCCGCCGCTCTCCTCCCAGCGGAACCGGAGGGTCTGGCCGCCCTCTGCCTCGGCCACGTTCCACGTGATGCAGACCCAGCCGGCGGCCACCGACAGCGCGCCGTACTTGGCCGCGTTGGTTCCGAGCTCGTGCAGCATCAGCGCCAGGGTCATGCCGTGGCGCGGTCCGAGCGTCAGCTCGGGACCGGCGATGCGGAACCGGCCCGCGACGCCGTCCCCGTGGAGCGACACGGCGCCCTCGACCAGGCCGCTCAGGGAGGCCCGGGTGAACGAGCCCTGGAGCAGCACGTCGTGCGCCTTCGCGAGCGCCAGGAGCCGCGCGGCCAGCGCCTCGCCGGCTGCCTCCAGCGACGGCGCGTTGCGCATGGTCTGCGTCGCGACGGCCTGAACCATGGCCATGGTGTTCTTCATCCGATGGGCGAGTTCCTGCATCAGCAGCGTCTGGCGCGCCTCGGACAGCTTCTGGTCGGTGATGTCGCGCGACACCGCCAGGATCCGCTCGGGCCGGTCCGGCGCCGCGCCGATCGGCGTGACGGCCACGTCCCACCAGCGGAGCGCGCCGCCGGATTCCGACTGGGCCTGGAACCGGCTCGGGCGGCCGATCCGGGCCCGATCGAGCGCCTCGGCCACCGCCTCCCGGTCCTCGGGGCGCGTCCAGGCGTCGATCCAGGGCCGGCCGATCGCGTCAGCCTCGTCCCCGGCGGCGGACAGGGCCGGACCGTCCTCGCTGGCGGTGATCAGGCGCCCGTCGCGGTCCAGCAGTTCCAGGTAATCGTTCGGGGCCTGCGGCAGGCCGATCGCGCGCGCGCGGCCGGAGGGGCGCGGCCTCGCCTCGAGCCCGAGTCCGGCCGGTTCGCGGGGCGACGGCCCGCGGGGCGCCTCGACCCGCTCGGCCGCCATGCGACCGGCCTCGACGCGGCTCGCCGTCTCGATGATTCGGCCGAGCCGCCGGCTCCGCTGCCGCTCCCAGTCGGCCTGGGCGGTCGCCTGGCTGAGCAGGCTGCGCAGGCGGATGTTCTCCGCCTCGAGCGTCTCGACGCGGCGCTCCGCCCCGTCGATCCGCGGCCGTACGATGTCCACTTCCATCGCCCGCCCCCCTCGTCATCCCGACGGGGCGCCCGTGCGCGGCGCGCCGTCGGAGCTCCCCGACCGCGCGGTGCGGCAACGGATGTCGATGGCAGGGCCGCACCGGCGGTTCAGACCGCTTCTGGTGCCGGTTCCCCGCCCGCAGCCGAGCGAATCGTTGGATGTCTCACGCTAGCATGGCGCGCAGGATTATCAAATCAGCTCGGTATTCGCCTGCAGATGAAAACTTATGTTGGAGCCCTGTGCGGGTGCGAAGACGGTTACTTGTTTCGCATCAGCAGCACGAGCCAGCCGATCCCGAGGATAAAAATTATCAATCCGATCGAGACGAAGACGGGCGTGCCGAGATCGATGAGGCGGGGCGCGAGCTGCGTGGCGAAGGCCGCCACCACCAGGGCCACGGCGACCCGCGCGGCCGCGCGCTCGATGCCGCGGGTGACCTTGTCGAGGCCCTTCACCTCGATCTCGACAGTGACGCGGCCCTGCTTCAGCCGCACCAGCATCAGGTGGATCAGGGTCGGCAGCTCCGAGGCGGCGCCGTAGAGGCCGACGCCCAGGGCCTCGGCCTTCTGCTTGAGGGCGGAGAGCGAGAACTGCGTCTGCATGCTCGCCCGGACCGTGGGGCCCGCGGCGGCGAACAGGTCGAAATTCGGGTCGAGGTGGCGCATCACGCCGTCGGCGGTGACCAGCCCCTTGAACAGGATGGCCAGGTCGGTCGGCATCGCGAGGTCGTTCTCGCGGGCCATGTTCATGAAGTCGGTCAGCACCAGTCCGAGATTCAGCGGGATCGACGAGTGGCTCTCCACGAAAGACTGGGCCGAGACCTGGAGACGGGTGAGGTCCGGGTTGCTGGTGCCGGTCCAGTCGAGGAGCACGGCCATGAGGCCGTCGGCGTCCTGCTTGAGCATGGCGCCGATCAGCACGAGCAGCTGCGAGCGCCGCCGCTGCGACAGCCGCCCGATGATCCCGAAATCGATGAAGCCGATCTTGTTGCCGGGCAGCGCCAGCATGTTGCCGGGATGCGGGTCGGCGTGGAACACGCCCTCGATCAGCGCCATCTGCAGGAACGCGTCGGTTCCCTTCTGGGCGAGCAGCTTCTTGTCGATGCCCGCCGCGCGCAGGGCCGCCTCGTCGTTGGGCGGGATGCCGTGGATGAAGTCCTGCACCAGCACCCGCTCGGAGCAGTACTCCCAGTGGATCTTCGGGAAGACGATATCGTCGCGGTCCTCGAAGATCTGGGCCAGCAGCTCGCAGTTGCGCGCCTCGTTGAGCAGGTCGAGCTCGCCGTTGAGGCCCTCCGCGAGGTGGCGCATCTGCTCCCGCGGCTGGTAGCGGGCCATGTCGGGCCACTCGTTCTCGACGATGCGGGCACCGTGCGCCATGAGGCGCAGATCCGCCTCGATGATCTTGCGCAGATTCGGCCGCAGCACCTTGACGATGACGTCCTCGCCCGAGTGCAGTCGCGCCCGGTAGACCTGGGCGATCGACGCCGAGGCGATCGGGTTGGTGTCGAACTCGGCGAACACCTCCATGGGCGAGGCGCCGAGATCGAGCTCGAGCTGCGGGCCGATCTGCTCCCACGTCACCGGCACGACCTGGCTGTGGAGCTTCTGCAGCTCCTCGGTCCAGGCCGGCGACAGGAGGTCCGGCCGGCTCGCCAGCACCTGCCCGAACTTGATGAAGGTCGGCCCGAGCGCCTCGATCGCCCGGCGCAACCGCTCCGGCTCGGACAGGCGCGTGACGTCGACCCGGGGCTGGCGGCGCGGCAGGAGCGGCAGGTAGCGCAGGCCGAGCCGGTCCACGACGCGGGTGACGCCGAAGCCGATGAGGATCGTCGCGATCTCCGACAGCCGCTGGCGGTCGCGGGCGGCAACGAAGGCTGTCTTCAGCATGAATGGAGCGATCCGGTCGGACGGGATTGGGCGTCCGGACAGCACGAGCATAAGGACTTTTTTGCGGTCGCGAACCCCGGTTTCGCGGAGGCGGTGGCAACAAGACCGCCGCAGACCCGTTCGGCCACCAGTATCGAGGCGGGCTCGACTCCTACGTCAGTGCCCGTTCCCAGTCCTGTCGCCCGTGCAGCACGCGCAGGATGAGGACGGCGGACCCGTCCACGACGTAGACGATCACGTGGGCTCGATAGGGATGTAGCCGCACGGGCGGCGTGAATTCGCGCCGCTCGCGCGCCATCTGCGGCGTTGCGGCCAGCATGCGGAAGGCGTCGAACAGGCCGTCCTGGTAACGCTCGGCCTGGGTCACACCGAAGCGTAGCGCCCCCGTCACATAGGCCTCGGCGATGTCCTCATCGGCCTGAGGCGTCGTCCGGAAGGTCATGGTTCCGGACGGGCCGCCAATCGCGTCCGCCCGAGCTGGCGGATATCCTGCTCCGACCGGTCGCTGACGCCGCTCGCCAGCCCCTCGTCGATCAGCCGCTGCAGATCGCCGAGCTTGGCCAAGCGCTCCTGGTCGCGCCGAATCAGGTCGCGCACGTAGTCGCTGGCATTGGCGTAGCGGCCGGTATCGGCCTGCGCCTCGACCCAGGCCTTCATGGCTTCGGGCAGCGAGACGTTCATGCTGGCCACGGGGCACCTCCGCCCGCTGGATAACGATCTTTGGCAGAGATTGTCAAAGATCGGCGGGCTCCGTGCAAGCGCGACGGTACGGCCGGACGACTGGGCCGTCAGTAGGCCGGCTCCAGCCCGCTGGTCCGGTAGGCCTCGGCCGCCTGCGGCGTCGTCAGCCCGGCGAGGAACCGGGCCGCGCCGTCCCGGTCCGCCGCGCCGCGCAGGATCGCCGCCGCGAAGGTCGTCATCTCCTGCACCGGGTCGGGGAGGGGGCCGACCACCTCGATGCCGGGCACGACCATCAGCTCGCTGATCTGCTGGACGGCGATGTCGGCCTCCCCGGAGACCAGCTTCTCGGCCGTGAAGCCCTGCGGGATGATCGTCGCCCGGGCGTTCACCGCGTCGGCGAGGCCGAGCCGCGGCAGCAGGCCGGCGAAGTAGATCCCGCTGGCGCCGGTCCGCGAGTAGGCCACCGACCGCGCCTCCACCAGGGTGCGCTTCAGCGCCTCGACGGTCGCGATGTCCGGATGCGGAGCCCCGGCCTTGACGGCGATGCCGTAGCGCGAGCGCACCACGTCGACCCGGCTCTCGGGCTCGACGCGGTCTTCGGCGACGAGCCGATCCATGGCGTCCGACAGGACGAGCACCGCGTCGGCGGTCTCGCCCTCGGCGAGGGTCTTCATGATGACCGTGGTCGGCGCCCAGTGGATCGCCGTCCGGCCCCCCGCGGCCTCGAAGGCCGGGACGACGTGGGCGTCGAAGGCGCCGCGCACCACCAGGGCGCATTTGAGGCGTGTCTCGGGTCGCTCGCTCGGCATGGTGTGTCCAGTCTCTCGTCTCGGGAGGAGCGGTCGGGCGGCCGCGCGCCGAAGAAGCGGTCCGTCACCGCGGCGGCGCGGCGCGGGAATAGTCGATCGCCGTGAACCCGCCGCCCTGGTAGCGCTCCACCACGGGGTTGCCGCTGGTCTTCCCCTCCAGCGCCGCCGCGTGGGCATCGGCGCTGTCCTGCGGCGTCCAGCCGATGACGGCGCGACCGTCCTTCCGCCACCAGGTCATGCGGCTGTTGTTCGAGGCGCCCCAGATCACCACCGAGCCCGTCGGGCCGAGGTCCGGGGCCAGGGTGGCGCGGGTGATCAGCCGGGTCAGGTCGGCGTAGGACAGCCACGTGGCCAGCATCCGCGCGTCGGTCGGCTCCGGGAAGCACGAGCCGATCCGCAGGAAGACGCTCTCGACCCCGTGCTTGTCGCGGTAGAGGCCGCCCATCAGCTCGCCGTAGGCCTTGGACAGGCCGTAATAGCCGTCGGGCGCGAGGCCGCAATCGTCGTCCAGCACCTCGGACCGCGGGTGGAAGCCGATCGCGTGGTTCGACGAGGCGAAGATCATCCGGGCGCCCTCGCGCCGGGCCGCCTCGTAGGCGTGGTAGAGGCCGCGAATGTTCGGGCCGATCACGGTCTCGAACGGGTGCTCCACGGAGATCCCCCCGAAATGGAGGATCGTGCCGCAGCCCTCCGCCAGCCGGAGGATCGCCGGCCCGTCCTCCAGGTCGGCGACCTGGAACCGCGCCCCCTCCGGCAACGGGTCGGGGAAGGGGACGCGGTCCGTGAGCCGGAGCGTCCAGCCCTGCGCGCCGAGCGCGCGGGTCAGGACGCGCCCGAGGGCGCCGGAGGCTCCGGTCAGGAGGACGGGTTTGGGCGGGACGGTCTCGGCGCTCATGGGACGCTGCTCCAGATTCCGGCGGACTTGATCGGACAGCCTCGGTCAGACGGGCTTGGCCGCGGCGAGGGGGCCGGCTTCCGCAGGGTTGCGCGGCCGCCGCACGAAGATCGCCATCGCGACGACGCCGGCCGCCGCGATCAGGGCGGCGATCACGAAGGCGCTGGCGTAGCCCCCGAGATACTGCACGGCCAGTCCCGTGGCAGTCGGCCCGATGATGCCCGAGATGTTGCTCAGGAGGTGGATGAAGCCGCTGACGCCGCCGACCCGGGCCTCGGGCACCAGCTCGTGGATCGTCGCCCAGCAGGATTGCACCGAGCTGGTCAGCATCAGCACGGCGAGCGCGATCAGCGCGACCGCCATGGCGGTACTGGTCGCGGCGTTGACCATGATCAGGGCCACCCCCGCGATGGCGAGCGGCACGATCGTGGTGATCTTCCGCGCGGCGAGCTTGTCGCCCATGCGCGTGTAGACGAAGTCCGCCACCACGCCCCCGCCGACATAGCCGACGAAGCCGCAGGCCCAGGGGATCGACGCGACCAGCGCCATCTCCTTCACCGGCATGTGCAGCGCGTCGGTGAGGTAGCTCGGGAGCCACGAGAGGAAGATGTAGAGGGTGTAGTTCACCGCGAACATGCCGAGCCCGAGCGACAGGGTGCTCGGCAGGAACAGGTACTCCTTCAGCGAGCGGGCATGGTCGGAGGGCGCGAGGTGCGTGACCGCCCGGCTGCGCTCCACGAGGGCGATCTCCTCCGGATCGACCCGCGGGTTGTCCTGCGGCCGGTCGGTCATGAGCATCCGCCACGCCACGACCCACAGCAGGCCGACCGCGCCGATGGCCACGAACGCCACGCGCCAGCCGTACTGGATCGCCAGCAGGCCGACGACCGGCGCCGCGATGGCGCTGCCCACCGTCTGGCCCGAGAAGGTGAAGCCGATGGTCCGGGCGGTCTCCTCGCGGGGGAACCACGTGGTGATGGTGCGGTTCGTGGTGGAGTTCATCGGCCCCTCGGCGAAGCCGAACAGGGCGCGGACGATGAACATCTGGGCGAAGCCGGTCACCGCCCCTGTGAGCATGCACAGGACCGACCACGAGGCCGCCGCCCAGCTGTAGACGCTGCGCGGCCCGTAGCGGTCGGCGAGCTGCCCGCCCACGAAGGCGAACAGCGCGTAGCCGAAGAAGAACGTGCTGAAGATCACCCCCAGCTCCGAGGGCGAAAGGTTCAGGTCCTGCTTGACGAAGGGCGCGGCGACGCCGAGCGCCGCTCGGTCCATGTAGTTGATGATACCGGCGATGAACAGCAGGAACGCGATCAGGAACCTGTAACGCTTGGCGAACATGGGCATCCTCCAGAATATTTATGATTTTCTTTTCTTGTTTGCTTGGTGCGGCCCGGCGGTCAGAGGTCACGGCTCGACCGCCGCCGGTTCCGCCTCTCTTGCCCCTTCGAGGGGCATGGTCGGGCCCGCGCGCGGCGCGGGCCTGAACGCGTCGGCGCCTCCTACAGGAACGCGATCGTGCAGGGACTGAGGCTCGGGCGCGAACCGGTCCGAGTGAGGTCTCCGCTCTCGGGATCGATGGCGAAGGCGACGAGGCAGTCGCCCTGCTCGTTGGCGACGAGCAGGTGGCCTCCGTCCGGTGCCAGGACCATGAAGCGCGGGTCGCGGCCGCCGGAGGACGTCCAGCCCGCCGGCTCGAGGCGCCCGGCCGGGTCCGCCCGGAACCGCGCGATCCCGTCCTGCCCGCGGTTCGACGCGTAGACGAATCGTCCGTCGGGCGTGACCGCGATGGCCGCGGCGGTGCTCGCGCCGAAGAAGTCCGGCGGCAGGGTCGAGACGAGGTGCAGGGGCGTCAGCGCTCCGGCGTCCGCGTCCCACCGGCAGGTGGCGACGCTCGAGTCGAGCTCGTTGACCAGGAAGGCGAGGGGCTCGTGCGGGTGGAATGCGATGTGGCGTGGGCCGGCGCCGGGACGCATCGCGGTTTCCGAGACGATGGCGAGCCGCTCACCCGCGAGCTTCAGGACGAAGACGCGGTCGAGGCCCTTGTCGGGGACGATGACGTGGCGACCGTCGGGCGACAGGACCACGTGGTGCGGGTGGGCGCAGGCCTGCTCGGTTCGGTGCGGGCCCGGCTCGCCCGGGAGCGGCAGCACTTGGCACGCGGGCTCCAGGCCGCCATCGGCGCGCACCGGCATGAGGGCGACCGATCCGCTGGCGTAGTTGGCCACGATCAGGAACCGACCCCCGGGGTCGAGGGCCTGGTGCACGCTGTTGGTGCCGCCGGTGGCGGCGCTACCGAGGCCGCGCAGGGTGCCGTCGGGCTCCAGCGCGAAGGCGCTCGCCGCCTCGCCGTCGCCCTGGACCGTGTAGAGGACCGCGCGCGCCGGGTCGGTCACCAGGAAGGACGGGTTCGTCAGGTTCTCGACCCGGCCGAGATGCGTCCAGTCGCCGAGGTCGCGACCGGTCCGATAGATGTCAATGCCCCGGCCGCGCGCCCGGCGCCGCTCGGTGGTGAAGCAGCCCACGAAGGCGAGGCCGCGGGGGGCGGGGTCGGTCATGCGGAGCATCCGGATCGAGGACGGGGCTGCGGGGGCAGCCGGCGGGATCGACGGTGCGGGGATGCCGGTCGCCCGGGCGCGGCGGCCCCGGCGCCCCGGGCGGCTGTCCCGCTGCCGCTCGCCGGCGCGCCGCGTGTGTCCGGGAAGCCGATCACGGTCGATCCTCCCGCCATCGGCTCAGGCCCGCCGCGGGGTGCGGCGCAGGAAGTCGGGATTGAGTTCGGACAGGCGGTTCACCCCGATCAGCGCCATGTCGCGGTTGAGTTCCTCCTTGAGGATCCGCATCGCGTGCTCGACCCCCGCGGCGCCGCCGAGCGCCGCGGCGAACATGAAGGGCCGTCCGAGCAGGACGAAGTCGGCGCCCAGCGCCAGCGCCTTCATCACGTCGGTGCCCCGGCGGATGCCGCTGTCGACGATGATCTTCAGCCCGCCCTTCCGGGCGGCGATCTCCGGCAGCACGTCGAGGGGGGCGACGGCGTAGTCGAGCTGGCGGCCGCCGTGGGTCGAGAGGATCACGCCATCGGCGCCGCAATCCCGCGCGATGTCGACGTCCTCCGGCGCCAGCAAGCCCTTCACCAGCAGGTTGCCGGACCAGCGCTTGCGGATCGCCTCCAGGTTCTTCCACGAGAGCTGGTCGCGGGCGATGGTGTTGCGCACCGCGCCCTGGGACATCATCGGCGGCCCGCGCTCGGCCTCGGTGTTCTCGAAGTGCGGGGCCCCGTGCTTGAGGAAGGTCCGGGCGACGGTTCCGAGCAGCCAGCGCGGGTGGGTGGCGCTCTGCCACGCCACCTTCGGCGTGACCTTGATCGGCATGGAGAAGCCGCTGCGGATGTTGTGCTCGCGGTTGCCGAGGGTCGGCGTGTCGGCGGTCACCACGAAGGTCCGGTAGCCGGTGGCCTCGACCCGGTCGAGGAGGCGGTCGATCCGGTTCTGGTCGCCCGGCAGGTAGCCCTGGAACCAGGCCTGCGGGTTCTGGGCGTGGACGTCCTCCAGCCTGATCAGCGAGGAGGCGCTCAGGCACATCGGCAGGTTCATCCGCCGGGCCGCCTCGGCGAGCACGAGGTCGCCCCGGTAGGCGATGAAGGCGGCCCCGCCCAGCGGCCCGATCCCGAACGGCGCCGCGTAGGTCTGGCCGAACAGCGTGGTGGCGGTGTCCCGCGCCGAGGTGTCCCGCATCAGGCGGGGGACGAGGGCGTAGTCGGCGTAGGCGCCGCGGCTCTGCGCCAGGGCCGAGCCGGTCTCGACCCCGCCGGCCACGTACTGGAAGATCATCGGCGGCAGGAGCTTGCGGGCGTGCCGCTCGAAATCGTCGAGGGCCAGCAAGTCGCGCAACCGGTAGGGCGTGACCGCGTCGCTGCGCTTCAGGCTGGTGACGATGGCCTGCGGGGCCGCGATGCCCGGCGCCGCGGCGTCCGCGCCGCCGACGGTCGGCGCGGCGCGCTCTGGGGCTCCCAGTCCGGAGGCCGGCCGGTCGAGCGTCGCCATCGGATCCTCCTGTGGGCCGCCCAATCGAGCAGCCTCTTGAAAGCGCTTTCAGATAGCCAGCGGTCGGGTGGGGTGTCAATATACTGCCGGTTCGGCCCGCTTCTGCTGGCCGGGCATCGCCGCGTCGCGTATCCGGGGCCGACGCGCTGCCCCGCGGGGCCGTTCGGGATGGGGGATCGATCTCAGTGCTGGACCTGCCGGAGGAGATCCTCGAGCCGCCGACGCGCAGCCCGGTGGCCCGGGACGTCGCCCGCCGCGCCGGCGTCTCGACCGCGACGGTGTCCCGGGTGCTGAACGGCTCCGCCGGCGTCCGGGCCGACAAGCGCGCGGCGGTGATGCGGGCCGCGCAGGATCTCGGCTTCGTCGCCAACGGGGCGGCCCGGGCGCTCTCGACGCGCCGCTTCATGGCCGTCGGCGCCGTCGTGCCGAACATCGAGAACGAGGCCTTCGTGCGCGTCCTGTCGAGCTTCCAGGACCGGCTGCGGCAGGCGGGCTACACCCTGGTGGCGGCCAATGCCGGCTACGACCTGGAGGACGAGCTCCGCGAGGCGACCTTCCTGCTGGAGCGCGGCGTCGACGGACTGATGCTGGTCGGCGACATCCACCACCCGGACCTCCACGCTCGGATCGCCCGCGCCGGCATCCCGATGGTGCAGACCTTCAGTCTGTCCCGCGAGCGCCCCTGCGTGGGCTTCGACAACGCTGCCTCGGCGGCCCGGGCGGCCAACTACCTGATGGATCTCGGCCATCGCCGGATCGGGGTGATCTCGGGCCTGCGCAAGGACAACGACCGCGGCGGCGCCCGGGTGACGGGCATCGCGGCGGCGCTCGCGGCCCGCGGCCTGCGGCTCGCCCCGGAGCACGACGTGGAGATCTCCTACGGGATCGGCGGCGGCCGCGACGGGTTCCGCCAGATGCTGGCCGGCGGCCCGCCGCCGACCGCGATCATCTGCGGCACCGACCAGATCGCCTTCGGGGCGATGATCGAGGCGCGGGCAAGGGGGCTCTCCATTCCCGGCGACCTGTCGGTGATCGGCCACAACGATTCCGACTTCGCGCCCTTCCTCGACCCGGCGCTGACGACGATCCGCATCCACTCCGCCGAGATCGGCCACGCCGCCGGCGACCACCTGATCGCCCGGATCCAGGGGCGGCCGATGGTCCGCCTCACCGAGATCGACGCCGAGCTGATCCTGCGCGCCAGCACGGCCCCGCCGCGGCGTGCCGACGCCTGACCTGCGCTATCTTGCCACCCAGTTGAAATCGCTTACAACATGTGGACCGGCCCCGTCCGGCTCCGTAGACTCTCCGGAACACAGCATGGCTCCCCGCATCGTCCTCCTGCACGCGACGCCGGTCGCCATGGCGCCGATCCAGACCGCCTTCGCCGAGCGCTGGCCGGAGGCGGAGACCGTCAACCTGCTCGACGACGGCCTGTCCCTCGATCGGGCGAAGGAGCCGGGCGCGATCTCGGAGGCGATGATCGAGCGCTTCGTGCGGTTCGGCCGCTACGGCCACGACATGGGCGCCGACGGCATCCTGATCACCTGCTCGGCCTTCGGGCCGGCGATCGACCGGCTGATCGAGACCGTGCCGGTGCCGGTGCTCAAGCCCAACGAGGCGATGTTCCGCGCGGCGATCGCGCAGGGCGCGCGCATCGGCATGCTGGCGACCTTCGGGCCCTCGGTCGGCACGATGACGGACGAGTTCGAGGAGTTCGTCGCCGAGTCCGGGCGCCCGGCGAGCCTCCGGACGGTCCTGGTGGACGACGCGATAGCGCGGCTGCGCGCCGGCGACGCCGAGACCCACAACCGGCTGATCGCCGAGCGGGCGCCGGACCTGCGCGACTGCGACGCGATCATGCTCGCGCATTTCTCCACCTCGCGCGCGGCCGAGGCCGTGCGGAAGGCCGTCGACGTCCCGGTGCTGACCGCGCCCCACGCGGCGGTGGATCGGATGCGGGCGATGATCGAGACCGGCAGGAGCGCCTGACCCATGAAGCTCGGTGCCTACAAGGATCGTCTCAGCGGCCATTGCGGTTTCCTGTTCACGGAGCTGCCGCTGGCCGAGCGCTTCGCGGCGGCGGCCCGTGCCGGGTTCCGCGCGGTCGAGCATCCCAACCTGTTCGCGACGCCGGCCCGGGAGGTCGCGGGCTGGCTGGAGCGGGCGGGCGTACCGCTGGTCCAGACCGGCTTCCCGGCGGGGGACGCCGCCAAGGGCGAGAAAGGCTTCGCGGCGCTGCCCGACCGGATCGATTACTTCCGCTCCACGATCGAGCCGACCCTGGACTACGTCGCGCAGCTCGGCTGCCGGATGGTCCACCCGATGGCGGGCGTCCGGCCCGCGGGAGTCGAGCGGGCGCGGCTCTGGGACACCTATCTCGACAACCTCGCCTTCGCGGCCGACGCCGCCGGCGCGCGCGGCATGACGGTGATCGTCGAGCCGATCGGTCCCGGCTCGATCGCCGACTACGCGATCGACGACCCGCTGCTGGCGGTCGAGGCGATCCGGACGATCGGCCGCGACAACGTCAAGCTGCTGTTCGACGCCTATCACTGCGTGTGTCTCGGCCATGACCCGGCGGCGCTGATCCGCGCGCACGCGCCGCTCATCGCCCATGTCCAGATCGCCGACGATCCCGGGCGGCACGAGCCGGGGACCGGCACGATCGCCTTCGACCCGATCTTCGCCGCCCTGGAGGAGGTCGGCTATTCCGGTTTCGTCGGCTGCGAGTACCATCCCGCGGCCGGTACCGAGGCGGGGCTCGGCTGGATGCGGTCGGCAGCGGCGTAGCGCCGGGGCCTCAGAACCGGGCGGCGACGCCGCCGATGATCGTGCGGGGCTGCCCCGGCGTCGCGTAGCGGTTCTGGAACGCGCGGTCGTAGAACGTCGCGTCGAACACGTTGTCGACGTTGAGGTAGATCCGCACGCCCGGCGCGATCTGGTAGTACGAGATCAGGTTGACCAGCGTGTATTGCGGCAGGTTGAAGGTCGCGAGCGCCGTCCCGGCGGCGCGCCGGCCGACGAAGTCGAGGCCGCCGCCCAGGCCGAGCCCCTTCAGGTCGCCGCTCTGAAACTCGTAGACGGTCTGGAACGCGAGGCTGTTGGCGGGCACGTTGGCGATGCGCGTGCCGACCGGCAGGGTGTTGTCGCGGGCGACGGCCGCGTCGACGCGCGTGTAGGTCCCGATCACGCGCCAGCCCGGGGCCAGGTAGCCGGCGGCGGTCAGGTCGAAGCCGCGGCTGCGCACCGTGCCGGTGGCCACGCTGAAGTTCGGGTCGACCGGATCGGTGCTCAGGACATTGGAGCGCCGGATCTCGAACAGGGCGGCGGTGGCGTCGAGGCGCCCGTCGAGCAGGCTGACCTTCGCGCCGGCCTCGTAGCCCTCACCCTCCTCGAACGCGAAGGGCCGGCCGCTGCGATCCGTGCCGATATTGGGCCGGAACGAGCGCGCGTAGTTGCCGTAGAGCGCGACCGTGTCGGTCAGGTCGTAGAGCAGGCCGAAGCGCGGCGTCGCCACCAGACCCTGCAGGCTGGTGGTGCTCTTCGTGAGGTTGTTCGTCGAGACCAGCCCGAGGTCCTCGACCCGGACGCCCAGGAGGGCGTGGAGGCGGGGCGTGAGGTCGATCTGGTCCTGCACGTAGCCGGCGTAGCTCTCGGTCTTCTGCAGGAAGTTCGTGACCCGCGCGGTGATCGGCGGCAGTGGCTGGCCGTAGCGCGGCGCCAGCAGGTCGAGGAGGAACGGGTTCGTCGCGACGTTCGAGCGGTTGAACACCTCCCGGTAGCGGTAGCTGTCGTATTCCAGCCCGAGCAGGAGCGTGTGGCGGAACGGGCCGGTCTCGAACTTCCCCGCGAGATTCGCCTGCAGGTCGAGGTCGGACCACGTCAGGTCCCGCCATTCCAGGGTCCGCCGCTGGGTCCGGCCATCCGGCAGCAGGCCGATGGCGCCGACCCCGTAGCCCGACAGGTTCCCGCCGAGAACCTGGGCACCGACGTTCAGCACCCAGTCCTGGTCGAACCGGTGCTCGACGCGCAGCTGGCCGAGGGCGTTGTCGACATGGGCCGGCGGCAGGCCCGGCTCGCCGATGAAGCGGCTGCGCGGCAGGGCGCGCACGTTGCCCCCCAGCGGGACGATGCCGCGGTCGAAGGTCTGCGCCGTGCTGACGAAGTCGCCCTCCAGGGTGACGGTCGTGTCCGTCGTCGGCTTCCAGGCGATGACCGGGGCGAGGGCGTAGCGGTCGCTGGTGACGAAGTCCCGGAAGCTGCCGTTGTCCTCGACAGCGCCGGTGACGCGGGCCAGCACCTGGCCGCTCTCGTCGAGGGCGCCGGTGGCGTCGAAGGTGCTCCGCTTGGCGCCGAAGCTGCCGTACTGCGTGCCGACCGTGAGGGAGCGCGCCGCCAGCGGCTGCTTGGTCACGATGTTGAAGGTGCCGCCGGGATCGCCGCGGCCGTACAGGAAGGCCGAGGGGCCCTTGAGGACCTCGATGCGCTCGATGGAGACGATGTCGGGGCTGTTGGGGTAGCCGCGGTTGATCGGGAACCCGTTGCGGTAATACTCGCCGGTCGCCACGCCGCGGATCGTGAACTCGGTCAGGCCGAGACCGCCGAAATTGTTGCCGCGGCCGACGCCCGCGAGGTCGAGGGCGCTGTCGATCCGCGTGGCCGCCGCGTCCTCTAGCACCTCCTGCGGCACCGCCACGATGGTCTGCGGCACCTCGCGGACGGGCGTGTCGGTCCGCGTGGCGCTCACCGCCCGCGTGGCCCGGTAACCGTCGACGCGGGACGTCCCGTCGCCGGTCCCCGCCACCGACAGCTCCTCCAGCTGGACTTCCTGGGAACTGTCAACGGCAAGTTGAGCCCAGCCTGGAGACGGGAGCAATACCGGAGCGAAGAAGAGGGAGATTCTGGCTGCGCGCCCGGAAATGCCGCGCGAAGCCCGCGTGCAAGACCTTGCACAGTTACGCCGTACCACGATGTCGACCATTCTGTTTCGAGAGGCGCCAGATACGGTGCGAGAACATTCACGGTCAAGCTTGATCGCCGGCGGAGCCTCCAGGCTAGATTTTGAATAACTATAATCTGGGCGGGATCGACGGTGCGCCCGCACGAAGCGCGCGAAGACCCCGTCGTTGCCCGTTCGACCGCTGAGGGAAGGGGAGGGTCGCTCCGGCGCACGCGCTCTCAACACGCCGGGTCGCGGGGCATCTGCACAGACGACGCCTCTCGCACCGTCCGAGCGATCGTGACCGGTTCGCGCGCCGCCCAGACAGGGCGAAGCGGGACCTGTTCCCGCTCAGGCGCCGCCGAGCAGCCGCGCCCGGCGCTCGAGGACCGTGGGCCAGACCTCGGGATTGACGAGCCGCGGCGGCGTCTCGCCCCGGAGCAGGCCGACGATCTGCTCGGCCCCCCAGGCGGCCACGTTGCGCCGCGCCTCGTGGGTGACGCCGGCGGTGTGGTAGGTCGCCACCACGGTGTCGAGCTGCAGCAGGGCCGCGTCGAGGGACGGCGGTTCCGGCGACCAGACATCGAGGCCAGCCCCGGCGAGATGGCCGGCGGTGAGCGCGGCGGCGAGCGCCGCCTCGTCGTGGACCCCGCCCCGGGCGGTGGTGATGAACAGCGCCCCCGGCTTCATCGCCACGAAGGACGCGGCGTCGAAGCTGCCCCGGGTGGTGTCGTCGAGGGGGCAGTGCAGGGACACGATGTCGGACTCGGCGAGCAGCCGCGCCCTGTCCACCGGCTCCGCGCCGCGGGCCCGGATCTCCGCGTCCGGGAGGAGGGGATCGTGAGCGAGAACCCGCATGTCGAAGCCGCGGGCCAGCTTGGCGACCTCCCGGCCGGTATGACCGATCCCGATGAGGCCCAGGGTCGCGCCGCCGATCTCGTGGCCCATCAGCGATTCGCGGGTGAAGCCGCGCGCGGTCCGGAGCAGGCGGTCGGAGACGCAGATCTTGCGCGAGACGGCGAGCATCAGGCCGATCGCCAG
This sequence comes from Methylobacterium sp. D54C, assembly GCF_053345595.1. Classification (NCBI taxonomy): domain Bacteria; kingdom Pseudomonadati; phylum Pseudomonadota; class Alphaproteobacteria; order Hyphomicrobiales; family Methylobacteriaceae; genus Methylobacterium; species Methylobacterium sp. D54C. Next base: position 395,911 of record NZ_JBKFAK010000004.1, on the reverse strand, counting down.
TTCCGCCACCGAGCGGGCATTGCCGCCCACTTGGTTCACCACCGCGACGCCGGCCCGGGTGCAGGCGGCGGCGTCCACCGTGTCGAAGCCCGCGCCGGCCGACGAGACCGCGAGCAGGTTCGGGCATTCGGCCAGCAGCGCGTCGGTCACGTGCCAGCGGCGCGGCAGCTCGTCCCGCGCCGGCGAGACGTGGAGGACGTGGGCCCGCGCCAGCAGCGCCGATAGCGCGTCCTCCGGTCCCTGCAGGTCGCCGACCTGCAGGTCGATGTCGGGCTCGGCCCCCAGGCGCGCGTCGAAGACCGGATTGATCCAGACGTTGAATCGGCAGACGCGCTTGGGGGCCGACACCCGGTTCAGCCCTTCACCACCGCGTCGATCGCGTCGATGACGTGGTCGATGTTGTGGGTGTTGACGGCGGCGACGCAGATCCGGCCCGTCTCCAGGGCGTAGACCTCGTGGTCCTCGCGCAGGCGGGTGGCCTCGGCGGGGCTCAGGCCCGTGTAGGAGAACATGCCCTTCTGCGCCTTGATGGCGTCGAAGCCGCGCTCGGGGTGGCGCTGCTGCAGGCTGTCGGCCATCCGCTCGCGCATGGCGCGGATCCGGTCGCGCATCTCGCCGAGTTCCCGCTCCCAGTCGGCGCGCAGCTCCGGATCGGTGAGCACGATCTCGACGATCGCCGCGCCGTGGGTGTGCGGGTTGGAGTAGCTCGCCCGGACGAGGCGCTTGGCGAAGGCCTCGACCTTGGCCTTCGCGGCCGGGTTCTCGGCCACGATGGTGAGCGCGCCGACGCGCTCGCCGTAGAGCGAGAACGACTTCGAGAACGAGGAGGCGACCAGGAATTCCTGGCCGGACTCGGCGAACAGGCGCACCGGCTCGGCGTCGGCGTCGAGCCCGTTGCCGAAGCCCTGGTAGGCGATGTCGAGGAACGGGATCAGGCCGCGCTCGGCCATCAGGGGCACGAGGTCCCGCCACTCGTCGAGGCCGAGATCGGCGCCGGTCGGGTTGTGGCAGCAGGCGTGCAGCACCACGATCGAGCCCTTCGGCAGATCCTGGAGATAGGCCTTCATGGCCGGGTAGTCGGCGCCGCCGGTCTCGGCCGAGAAGTAGGGATAGTCGACCACGGTGAAGCCGGCCTGGCTGAACAGCGCCTTGTGATTCTCCCAGCTCGGGTTGCTCACCGCCACGGTGGCGTTCGGGTAGAGCTTGGCCAGCAGGTCGGCGCCGGTCTTCAGCGCGCCGGTGCCGCCGATGCTCTGGAGCGTCGCGGCCCTGTTCTGGGACAGGATCGGCGCGCCCTTGCCGAACAGGAGTTCCTGGACCGCGTCGCGGAACGGCTTGGTGCCCTCGATCGGCCGGTAGGTCTTCGGCAGGCCCTTCTCGATCCAGCGCTTCTCGGCGGTCTGCACGGCGCGCAGGCGCGGCACCTTGCCGTCCGCGTCCGTGTACACGCCGACCACGAGGTTGAGCTTCTTGGGGCTCGGGTCGGCGTTGAAGGCCTCGAACAGGCGCATGATCGGGTCGAGCGGCGCGTCCTGGATGCCGGCGAACAGCGAGGTCATGATCGTCAATCGTCCCAGAGGGTCTCGGCCGGCGACGCGTGGAAGGGCGCCGGCACGCCCGGCGACGGGCCGGGCCGACGCCCTTATTCCGCACATCGCGCTCGCCCGCCAGCGCTTCCGCGCGCATCAGCGTCCCGATCCGCTCAACGATCTGCGCGACGCTGCGCCCGACGATAGTCCGGGCTATCCGGGAGCGGCGCCCTTCCGGTCGGGGCGGAGACGGTCCTAGAGTGCCGCCATGATCCGTCGCCTCCTCCCGTTCCTCGCCCTTCTCCTCGCGGCCGCCCCGGCCGTCGCGCAGGCACCGGTGCGGATCGGGCTGTCGGCGCCCCTGACCGGTCCGGATTCCGCCTTCGGCCAGGGGCTCCGGCAGGGCGCCGAGCAGGCGGTGGCCGATCTCAACCGCGTCGCGGGCGGCCGCCCGCGCTGGGTCCTGGTCCCGGCCGACGACGGCGGTGAGGCCCGGCAGGCCGTCGCCGTCGCGAAGAAGTTCGCCGCCGACGGCGTGCGCCTCGTCGTCGGGCCGCTCGAATCCGGAGCGGTCGCGGCCGCGGCGCCCGTCTACGAGGAGGCGGGCGCGGTCATGGTCGCGCCCGCGGCATCCTACGGGCCGCTGACCGGCCGGGGGCTGTGGAACCTGTTTCGCCTCGGACCGAGCGACGCCCAGCAGGGTCGGGCGGCCGGGGCCTACCTGGCGAAGGCCTTCGCGGGACGCCGGGTCGGGATCCTCAGCGACCGCTCGACCTTCGGCCGCGGCCTCGCCGACGCGGTGGCGGCGCGGCTGAAGGAGGCCGGCATGCCGGAGGTGCTGTTCGACGGCTTCCCCCGGGGCGCCCGCGACCTCGCGGACCTCGTCGCGCGGCTGAAGGCGGCGCGCCTCGACGCGGTGTATTTCGGCGGCCTCGCGCCCGAGGCCGTGACCCTGCTCCGCGCCATGCGCGAGGCCGGCCTCGGCGCGACCCTGGTGGCGAGCGACGGCATCCTCGACCCCGCCTTCGCCGCGGTCGACGGGGACGGGGAGGGGACGGTCATGACCCTGGTTCCCGATCCGCCGCGCCTGCCCGAGATCCGCGGCGCTCGCCCGGTGCCGCGCCCGCCCGAGGCGGAGAGCGTCGCGGCCAACGCCTACGTGGCCGTGGAGCTCCTGGCGCAGGCGACCGAGCGCACCCGCGCCGCCGACCCGAGGACCGGCCGCATCGCGGACGGCCACAAGGTGGCCGAGGCCGTGCGGACGGGGCCGTCCCGGACGCTGCTCGGATCGGTGGCCTTCGACGCGCGGGGCGACCGCGCCGCAGCACCGATCGCCCTGCGGATCTGGCGCCGGACGCCGGACGGTCGCCTCGACTACGCCGGCAACGACGCCGAGCCCTGAGAGCCGGCAAATCGTGTCGATGACGGAACGTGTTCGGTGTCCGTGACTTGCGGCCGGTTCCCGCGGGGACTACATGCGAGCGGTGCTGCTGAGCTGGCGCGGGCGGTCCCCCGGATCGGATCCGCGCCCTGCGGCGTTTCCCGAGCTCGATGACAGCCGAACACGCATTGCCGGAACGCCTGCTGCCGGACGGTCCGACTGGAGAAGGTGCATGGCGAAAGAAGAATTGATGCAGTTCGATGGTCTCGTGATCGAGATCCTGCCGGATGCGCGCTACCGCGTGCAGCTCGACCAGGGCCACGAGATCGTGGCCTACACGGCCGGCAAGATGAAGAAGAACCGCATCAAGACGCTGGCGGGCGACCGGGTGACGGTCGAAATGTCGCCCTACGACCTCGAGAAGGGCCGCCTCGTGTTCCGCCACAAGGACGAGCGCTCGTCCGGACCCCGCCCGCCGGTGCGCGGCGGTCAGTTCCGCCGCCGTTGACGACCGGGCGCGCGCGCCGGGCTTCCCCGGCGGCGCCCGCCTACCTGCTCTTGACCGTCACGGCGCTGCTCTGGGCTGGCAACGCCGTTACCAGCCGCTGGGCGCCCGGTCACGTGTCGCCCCAGGTCATCACGACGCTCCGATGGGCGGTCGCCTGCCTGGTGCTCATGCCCTTCGCCGCGCGCCGGCTCGCCGCCGCGTGGCCGCTCCTGCGGCCGCACTGGCTGCGCATCCTGCTGATGGGCGGCCTCGGCTACACGGCCTTCAACTGCCTGTTCTACGCGGCCGGCGTGCATACCGGCGCGATCAACCTCGCCCTGTTCCAGGGGGCGATCCCCGTGCTGGTGATCGTCCTGAACCGGCTCGCCTACCGGGTGCCGGTCACGCCGGGGCAGGTCCTGGGCGTGGCGCTGACCCTGGTCGGCGCCGGCCTCGCGGCGACGCACGGCGACCTGTCCGTGCTCACGACCCTCGCGTTCAACCGCGGCGACGTGCTCGTCTTCGGCGCCTGCCTGCTCTACGCGGGCTACACGATCTTCCTGCCGACGCGCCCGAAGGTGCCGGCCCTGGTGTTCTTCGCCGCGATGGCGGTCGCGGCCTTCGTCACCTCGCTGCCGCCGCTCGCCGTCGAGTGGGCGACGGGCCACGCCGTCTGGCCAAACCGCGAGGGCTGGCTGATGGTCGCCTTCGTCGGCCTCGGGCCGTCGCTGCTGGCGCAGCTCTTCTTCATGCGCGGCGTCGAGATCATCGGACCGAACCGCGCCGGCCTGTTCGTCAACCTCGTGCCGATCTTCGGCGCGATCCTCGCCGTCCTGCTGGTCGGCGAGCCGTTCGGCGCGACGGAAGGGGTCGCCCTGGCCCTGGTGCTGGCCGGGATTGCGTGCGCCGAGCGCCTGAAACCGGCGCCCGCCGCAGAGGCCACTCCGGAAGCCGCCTACTCGCAGACGCGGACGCGGCGGATGTAGACGTCGCCGTAGGCATCGTAGGTCCGGCGGCGCTCGAAGTGGCAGACCGGGCCGTAATCCTCCTCGACGTAGACCGGCGGCGGGGCGCGGTAGACCGGGCGGCCCGGGTAGTAGCCGTTGTTGGCCGACGCGATGGCGCCGCCGACGGCCAGGCCGCCGAGCACGCCGAGGGCGGCCGCGCCGCCGGCGCCGATGCCGTCGCGGGCCTGGGCGGCCGGCGCGAGCGTGGCGAGGCTCCCGACGACAAGGCTCGTCGCGAGAAGGTACTTCATGACATCTCCCTGAAAGCAGGCGATTCGTGCCGATCGATCGGCACAGAGCTGCTAGCACACCCGAGCTTTGGGGCGTTTGTTCGGCCGCACGTGCCGGCTTGACGTGAGGTGCTCCGCCGCACCAAACCCGGGGGCGAGCCGGAGGGCGAGCGAGAGGAGCGGCGACCGTCATGGTGACACGGGGCTTCGTCGGACGCAGGCAGCCGCCCGAGACCGGCGCGCGCCTGCCGCCGGGTCAATATCTCACCGACGATTTCCCGATCCTCCAGATCGGCCCCAACCCGACCGTCGACATGGCCACGTGGCGCTTCACGCTGCGCGAGGGGGCCCGGCCGATCAAGGCGTGGAGCTGGGCGGAGTTCGAGGCGCTGCCCCGCACGACCTGGCGCGGCGACATCCACTGCGTCACCAAGTGGTCGAAGTTCGACACGACCTGGGAGGGCGTCAGCTTCGACGACATCCTGGCCGATGCCGGGATCGCGGCGCCGACCGGCTACCTCCTGGCGGAATCCCACGACGACTACACCACGAACGTGCCGGTGGCCGACCTCGTGGGCGGCCGCGCCCTGGTGGCGACGCGCTACGAGGGCCAGCCGATCCATCCGGATCACGGCGGCCCGGCGCGGCTGTTCGTGCCGCATCTCTACTTCTGGAAGAGCGCCAAATGGGTGAAGGGTCTCCGGTTCACCCAGACCGACACGGCCGGCTTCTGGGAGCTGCGCGGCTACCACATGTACGGGGATCCCTGGCGTGAGCAGCGCTACATCGGTGACTGAGACGGTGACTGACTCGGCGATCGAGCCCATCGTCTTCCGCTGGCACGAGGCGGAGATCACCGCGATCGCGCCGGTCACGCCGCACGTGAAGAGCGTCCGGCTGCGCTGCGGCCTCGCCGAGTCCTACCGGGCCGGGCAGCACGTCGATGTCCGGCTCACCGCCGAGGACGGCTACCAGGCGCAGCGCAGCTACTCCGTCGCCTCGGCGCAGGACGGCAGCGGCACCCTGGAGCTGATGATCGAGGCCCTGCCGGACGGCGAGGTGTCCGGCTGGTTCTCGCAGTGCGCCGAGGTCGGCGACCGGGTCGAGCTGCGCGGGCCAATCGGCGGCTCGTTCTCCTGGGACGGGACCGACGGCGGGCCCCTGCTCCTCGGCGGCGGCGGGTCCGGCGTGGTGCCGCTCCTGGCGATGCTGCGGCGGCGGGCGCAGAACTGGCGGGCGATCCCGGCGGCGCTGATCTACTCGGCCCGCACCCGCGCGGAGGCGATCGCGGTCGCCGAGCTGGAGCGGCTCGCCGAGACGGATCCCAACTTCTCCCTGCATCTCGCCACGACGCGCGAGCCCGGCGGCAAGCGGATCGACGCGCACCTCGTCGCCGACGCGCTGGCGCGGATCGGGGCGCCCGGGAAGGTGTTCCTCTGCGGCTCGAACCGGTTCGTGGCCGCGGCCTCGGACCTGATCCTGGCGCAGGGCGTCGCGCCGGGCCTGATCCGCACCGAGCGCTTCGGCGCCTGAACGAGGCCTGGCGCTTTCCGGTCGAGGATCTCGGCTCTGTCGTCGTTGCCAGCGGAGCGACGCAATCCGGAGTGCGCCACGTTCTCCAACGTCGCGCCGCCCCGGGTCGCTTCGCTGCGCTCGCGACGACGGAGCGGGTTGCATCGGCCGAAGCGTTCCGCCGGAAGCCGAATCAGGGGCTGAAGATCAGCACGAGGTAGACGAAGAACAGCACGAGGTGCACCGCGCCCTCCAGCACGGTGGTGCGTGAGCCCGAGAAGGTCTGGGCGCTGAGGATCAGCGTCACGGCCAGCAGGGTCATCTCGGTCGGCTTGAGGCCGAGCACCACGGTCTGGCCGGTGAGCAGCCCGATGGTCAGGATCGCCGGCACGGTGAGGCCGACCGTCGAGGTGGCCGCCCCCAGGCACAGGTTGATCGCCCGCTGGAGCTCGTTGCGGGCCACCGCCTTGAGCGCCGAGATCCCCTCCGGCGTGAACACGATGGCGGCGATCAGCACGCCGCCCAGCGCCGTCGGCGCGCCGAGCGCCGCGATGCCGTGGTCGAGGATCACCGCGAGGCTCTTGGCCAGGATCACGATCGGCAGGACGTTGGCGAGCAGCAGGCCGACATGCTTGGCGACGCTGCCGCCCGAGACCGGATCCGCGCCGTGCGGCGGCTCCGTCGCCTCGGGGATCTCCGCGTCGATGAAGAACTCGCTGTGGCGCCCGGTCTCAATGAGCAGGAACACGCCGTAGAGGGCGAGGGTGAACACTGAGAACGTGACCGCCTGAAGCGTCGTCAGGGTCCCGTCGCTGGTGGAACTGGTGAAGTTCGGGATGATCAGCGCGATCGTGGTGAGCGGGATGATCACCGCCATGAAGGCTGAGGCACCCTGGAGGTTGTACCGCTGCTGGTGGTGGCGCAGGCCGCCGACCAGGAGACCCAGCCCGACCACGCCGTTCAGCACGATCATCAGCACCGCGAACATCGTGTCGCGGCCGAGGGTCGGCGCGTCCTTGGCCGACAGCATCACGGCGGAGATCAGCGCCACCTCGATGATGACGATCGCCAGCGTCAGGACCAGCGTCCCGAGGGGCTCGCCGAGGCGGTGTGCCAGTTCTTCGGCCTCGTGCACCACGCCGAAGGCGGCCCAGACGATCACGGCGAGCAGCCACGCGAACAGGCCCCCCGCGAACAGGGGCTGCGACAGGTCTCCGAGCCAGTCCTTGCCGAACCACGTGAAGGCGAGAACCGTCGCCCAGGCTACCGCCACCCGCAGGGCTGCCATCATGATGAACGTGTACTCCGCTCGGTTCGCGTCGGGCCTCGACGTGCGCGATTCACGGGAGCCTTAGCAGGTCGTCGGACCAGTGTCGGCGTCGACGGCCGATCGGCCGCGGGTCCATTCGCGCGCCGATGAGGCGGGCCGGATCCCGGATCGAGCGCGCGCAACCGCCCCATGCTGCGACGGGAGTGGTCAGTCGGCCCGGTTGGCGTTACCTTCCGGGCACCCGAATAAAGTCCGGCGCCTGATTCCCCCGCCGCGCGATGGCGCGCTGCCGGGCGCGGCACGGCCGTTGAGAGTTCCCGAAGCTTGCCTTTCCCGACCCTGCCCGCCCCCCTCGCGCGGGCCCTGAGCGACCGCGGCTACGCCGACCCGACGCCGGTCCAGGCCGCCGTGCTGGAAGCCGCCGCCGGCTCCCGCGACCTCCTCGTGTCGGCCCAGACCGGGTCCGGCAAGACCGTGGCCTACGGCCTCGCCATGGCCAGCATGCTGATCGGGGAGGCCGAGCATCTGCCGCCCCCGGCGGCGCCCCTCGCCCTCGTGATCGCCCCGACCCGGGAACTCGCCCTGCAGGTCCAGCGGGAGCTGTCCTGGCTCTATGGGCCGGCCGGAGGCCGTGTCGCGGCCTGCGTCGGCGGCATGGATCCGCGCCGGGAGAGCCGGATGCTCGCGGACGGCACCCACATCGTGGTCGGGACGCCGGGCCGCCTGCGCGACCACCTCGAGCGCCGCAACCTCGACCCGACGGCGCTGCGCGCCGTGGTCCTCGACGAGGCGGACGAGATGCTCGATCTCGGCTTCCGCGAGGACATCGAGTTCATCCTCTCGGCGACGCCCGCGGAGCGGGCCACCTACCTTTTCTCCGCGACCCTGCCGAAGGCGATCGAGACGCTGGCCGAGCGCTACCAGCGCGGGGCCCTCCGGCTCGCGATCAAGGGCGAGACCAAGGGCCACGCCGACATCGCCTACCGGGCGGTGCGGATCATGCCGCGGGAGACCGAGCACGTGGTGCTCAACCTCCTGCGCGAGGCAGACGCCAAGACCGCGATCGTCTTCTGCAACACCCGCAACGCCGTCCGGCACCTCCAGGCCAGCCTGACCGAGCGGGGCTTCTCGGTGGTGGCGCTCTCGGGCGAGCTGGGGCAGGGCGAGCGCAACGCCGCCCTCCAGGCCCTGCGCGACGGCCGCGCCCGCGTCTGCGTCGCCACCGACGTGGCCGCCCGCGGCATCGACCTGCCGTCGCTCAGCCTGGTCATCCACGCGGATCTCCCGCACGACGCCGAGGTCATGCAGCACCGCAGCGGCCGCACCGGCCGTGCCGGCCGCAAGGGCACCTCGGTGCTGCTGATCCCCAATTCCCGGCGGCGCCGGGCCGAGCAGATGTTCGCCATCGCCAAGGTGAGCCCCGAATGGTCGGGGCCGCCCTCGGCCGACGAGATCCGCCGGCTCGACGGCGAGCGCATGCTCTCCGACCCGCTCTTCGCCGAGCCGCCGGCCGAGGAGGACGTCGCGCTGGCCGAGACGCTGCTCGCCGGCAAGAGCCCGGAGGAACTCGCCGCGCTCCTGGCCCGCGTGTACCGCACCCGCCTGCCGGCCCCCGAGGAGGTTAGCGATCCGGGCGAGGGCCGCGCCCCCCGCGGCGAGCGTCCGCCCTACGACCCGATGGACCCGGAGCGGATCGCCGCCATGGGCCCGGCGGTGTGGTTCCGGCTGAACCTCGGCCGCCGCGACAACGCCGACCCGCGCCGGCTGCTGCCGATGCTGACCCGTCGGGGCGGGATCGGGCGCCAGGAGATCGGCGCCATCCGGATCTTCGACCGCGAGACCAAGTTCGAGGTGCGGGGCAATGCGGCGGCTCGCTTCGCCGAATCCTTCGCCCGCAACGGCTCGCCGGAGATCCAGGTCGAGGCGCTCGCGGGCGATGGGGCGCCGGCCGAGCGCCGGGGCCCGCCCGCCGGACCGAAGGGATTCGCGAGCCCGCGGGCCGGCAAGCACCAGCGCAAGGCCGAGCGCACCGCGCCGAAGGGCGACAAGGCCGGGCGCCAGACGGGCCGGGCCTGAGCGCCGGCCTCGGCAGACGTCCGGCCCCGTGATCGGGGCCGGCGCGGCGGATCAGAAGACGTTCTTGACGGCGTCGCCGAGGGCGTCGACGCTCTCCTTGAGCTTCCGCCCGGCCGGCGCCAGGGACGGGAGCTTGATGCCGAGCACCTCGGTGTCCTCCGCCTCGGCGGGCTCCGCCTGGGCAACGGTCGCGGCGGCGCCCTTCGCCTTGTCGGCGGTCCGCGTCGGCGCGGGCGTTTGGCGGGTCGCCGCCTTGGGCGCGGGCTTCTCGGGGCGCTCGATCTTCTCGGCGCGCTCCGTCCTCTCCGATTTCCCGGAGCGCTCCGTCTTCTCGGCCCGCTCCTTCTTCTCGGGACGCTCGGCCTTCTCCGCGCGCTCCGTGCTCTCCGCCACCGGCTTCGGCGCGGCCGGCTCGACGAGCACGCGGGCCCGGACCGTCTCGGAGGCGCGGGGCGTCTGAAGCGCGGCCGTGCGGACCGGCGCCAGAGGCGCGACTTCCCGCGCGGCCGCGACCGGCGTGACGGGCGTCGGAACCGGGATGCGCTGCGTCGGCGCGACGGGGGCGGCGGCGACCTTCGCGGGGTGCGGGGCCGCCGGCCGCGGGGTGTCCGGCGCGGGCGGCGTCGGCGTGATCGCCGCGAACGCCTCCGGCAGCGACACCATCCTGAGCGCCGGTGTCTCCGGCTTGGCGGGCTGCGCCGGGGCGGCCGCCTGGACGGAGCCCTTGATGGCGGGCAGCCCGTCCTTCAGCTCCGGCCAGTCCGCGGCCTGCCGGGACGCGACGATCTTCACGGGGGTTGGCGCCGCGAGGCCGGCCATCACCGTCGAGGCGGCGACGCCGAAGCCGACCAGCGCGCTCGCGCCGGCCACGCTGAACAGCGCGACCTTGAGGTTCAGCGACGGCCCGGGCTTGGCCGACGGCGTCCGGTCAGGCCGGGTCTCGGACGGGTCGAGGTTGAGATCGATCATAGGCCGGGATCTCTGACACGATACACGCCGCGCGCGACCGGGCTCCCCTTCACCGGCCGCCACACTCCGAGGATTCGAAGGTGGTTCGACTCTGGTGGCGATAGAGGAGCTGCAATACGGCGCAATGATGTCGGTCCGAATTGCCTGCCCAGCCAGTCCTGGCACGGCTATCCACAAGATTACGCCGCGCCGCTTAAGAATCGGTGTTCGCCCCGTCCGCGGCACTGGGGGCGGGGCGGCCTGAGCACGTCCGGGTCGCCACTCTGCCGGCCGTCCGCGGCGGGCGGCATGGACTTCGCCGGCGCGGTCGCTATGCGTCAGCGCGTGGATACCCGCCCGAACCTGTCCCCGCGTACCGAGACGGCCGAAGCGCCGGACGCTCCCCGGCTCCGCCGCTGGCCCTGGTCGGCGTGGTCCACCCGCGCGCGGCTCGTCGCGGTGGTCCTGCTGATCGACGCCTTCGCGGCCGTGATCTCCTGCGCCGTCATCGTCCTGAACGCCCGGTCGGCCGTGCGCGTCGAGACCCGCGCGTCGCTCGCGACCGTCGAGTCGCTGGTGGCCGACACGATCCGCCTGTCCGACACGGCCGCGCCCGACACGCTGCTCCAGACCCTCGACCTGCGCTTCAAGGTCCTCCGGCACGTCCGGGTCGCGGTGCTCGACGCGGACGGCGACGAGGTCGGCCGGCCGCTGCCGCCGCCGCGCGCCGACCGGGAGGCGCCGCGCTGGTTCGCCGACCTGATCATGCCGCCGATCGAGCGCCACGCCCTTCCGATCGTCGTCAACGGGCGGCGGCTCGGCACGGCGCAGATCACCACGCAGCCGATGGACGAGATCGACGAGATCTGGGGCTACGCGCGGGCGCTCTCGCTGACCACCCTGGCGATCAACGCCGCGATGCTGATCGCGCTCTACATCGCGCTGGGCCGGATCCTCGCGCCGCTGCGGCGGCTCGGCGCCGGCCTGACCCAGCTGGAGCACCACGACTACACCGCCCGCCTGGCGCCGCCCGGCGCCCGGGAGCTGGCGGTGATCGCCGAGCGGTTCAACAAGGTCGCCGAGGCCCTGGGCGAGGTCCGGGCCGCCAACGGCCGCCTCAACCGCCAGCTCCTGACCGCGCAGGACGACGAGCGCCGCCGGACGGCCCTGGAGCTGCACGACGAGTTCGGTCCGTGCCTGTTCGCGCTGGAGGCCAACGCCGCCTCGATCGGCCGCATCGCCTCTGGCGCGGCCGAGCCGAGCCGCGAGAAGCTCGCCGCCCGGGCGGCCGAGATCAGCGCCATCGTCGGGCAGGTCCAGACCGTCAACCGGGAGCTCCTGAACCGCTTGCGGCCGCACGGCCTCGGACAGGCGCCCCTGGCGACCTGCCTCGACCTGCTCCTGCGCGGCTTCGGGCAGCGCCATCCCGGCATCGCCTTCGCGGGCCGGTTCGACGGGCTGGCCCGGGGCTACGGCGACCTCGTTGACCTCACGGTGTTCCGCTGCGTGCAGGAGAGCGCCACCAACGCCGTGCGGCACGGCGCCGCGACCCGGGTGGAGGCCGAGGCGGCCGAGACCGGCGGCCGGATCGACCTCACCATCCGCGACAACGGCACCGGAATCCCGCCGGAACACGGCACCGGGCTCGGTCTGTCGGGGATGCGCGAGCGCGTGGAGGCCCTCGACGGCACCTTCGCCCTTGACAATGCCGGCCCCGGGGCGATCGTCCGGATCACGATCCCCGTTCCGCCTGACCGGGGCGACGAGAACAACACCGCGCCGAGCGCATGAACGCCATCGCATCCCAGATCGACGCCGCCGCCACGCGCCTGCCGGTTCTCGTCATCGATGATCACCCCATCGTCCTGCAGGGCTGTCGACGCGTGCTGGAGGATTCCGGCGTCGAGACCATCGCGGAGGCGACGACCGTCGTCGGCGGCTACCGGATCTTCCACCGGCTCCGCCCGCCGGTCGTGATCTGCGACCTGACCTTCCAGGGCAGCGGCATGGCCGGGCTCGGCCTGATCCGGCGGATCCGGGCGGTCGCGCCCGAGACGCGCATCCTGGTCTTCAGCATGCACAACGACCCGGTGATCGTCGCCCGCGCCCTCGAGGCGGGGGCCCTGGGCTACGTCCTCAAGGACCACGCCTCGGCCGAGCTGTTCGAGGCCTTCGCCAAGGTCCGCGTCGGCGAGGTCTACCTCGACCGGCGCCTCGCCACCGAGGTGGCGATGCTGCGCGCCGACGCCCGCCGCGCGCCGGAATCGCAGCTGACCCCCCGCGAGCAGCAGATCCTGGCGCGCCTCGCGCAGGGCCGCTCCTACGGAGCCATCGCGGCCGACCTGTCGGTGAGCTACAAGACCGTGACGAACGCCTGCTCGCAGATGCGCCAGAAGCTCGGCGTGCGCACCCTCGCCGAGCTGATCCACGTCGCCGTCACCCACGCGCAGCGGCAGGGCTAGGCCGTGGCATCCCCCGGACCTGGCGACGCCTTCTCCCGGGAGGCCTGGGCGCGCAACGCCGCCGCCTACGAGACCATCCGGTCGATGCCGTTCAACGCCGAGCTCGCCGCCGGCACGCTGCCGCAAGACCGGTTCCGGCACTACATCGTGCAGGACGCGCACTACCTGATCGGCTTCGGCCGGGCGCTGAGCCTCGCCGCCGCGAAGGCGCCGGATCCGGACACGATCGTGCAGTTCTCCCGCGCCGCGCAGGAGGCGATCGTGGTCGAGCGCGCCCTCCACGGCGGCTTCTTCCGCGACTACGGCATCGGGCCGGACACCTTCGCGGCCACGCCCCTGACGCCGGCCTGCGACCACTACGTCAGCTACCTCACGGCCACCGCCTACGCCGAGCCCTACGCGGTGGTCTGCGCGGCCCTGCTGCCCTGCTTCTGGATCTACAAGGCGGTCGGCGACGACATCTTCGCCCGCGCGGCGCCCGACAACCCGTATCGCGCCTGGATCGACACCTACGCGGGCGACGATTTCGCCGCCGCGGTCGCGGCCATGATCGCCGCCACGGACCGGGCGGCGCGGGGCGCGTCGGAGGCCGAGCGCGCGCGGATGCACCGGGCGTTCACGCAGGCCACCCGGCTCGAGTGGCAGTTCTGGGACAGCGCCTACCGCGACGCGGCCTGGGCCCTGTGACCCGCCCGGCGCGCCCGTGACCGCGCCGGACGCCAGCCGCCGCGATCTCGTCGCCGCCGCGCTCGCCGCAGCCCTGGTCGCGCCGCTCCGTCCGGCCCTGGCCGCCGCCGGCGATCCGGCGCCGATCCCGCCGGATCGTCCCGTCCGGATCGCCATGCTGGTCTATCCGGGCCTGACCGCGCTCGATCTCGTGGGGCCGCAGACCTTCCTCGCCGGCCTCGCGCCCGGCAACCTCCACCTCGTCGGCGCGGAGCCCGGGCCGGTGACGAGCGACACCGGCCTCGTCCTGGTGGCGACCCACGGCTTCGCGACCTGCCCGGCGGATCTCGACGTCCTGTTCGTCCCCGGGGGCGACGGCACCCCCGCCCAGATGGGCGACGCCGCGCTCCTCGCCTTCCTGCGCGACCGCGCCGCGCGGGCCGGCTGGATCGCCAGCGTCTGCACCGGGTCGCTGATCCTTGGGGCGGCGGGCCTGCTGCGCGGCTACCGCGCGACGTCCCACTGGAGCGTGCGCGACGCGGTGCTGCCGCTCCTGGGCGCCCGGCCGGTGGCCGAGCGCGTCGTCTTCGACCGCGACCGCGTCACCGCGGCTGGGGTCTCGGCGGGGCTCGATCTCGGGCTGGCGCTCGCCGCGCGCCTGCGCGGGCATTCCTACGCCCGCACCGCGCAGCTCGTCGCCGAGTACGCCCCGGCGCCGCCCTTCCGCGCCGGCACGCCCGCCGAGGCCGGTCCCGCGACCGTGCGGGCGGCCGAGGCGATCCTCGCGCCGCTGGTGACGGGGGCGGAGGCCGCAGCGCGCCGGTGAGCGCCGCGCCGGCGATGCAACCGGGCCACGGTCCGGCGCGACGTGCGGCGGCGTGCTTGACGACGCGCCGCCGGGGCCCGAACTGTTGCGGTGCACGATCCCCCGGAGCCGCCATGTCCCTGATCGCACGCCTGCGCGCCTACGCGGCCGAGGCTCTCGGCGTCGGCACGCAGGAGACCGTGGACGAGACGCATCTCGCGGCCACCGCGCTCCTCGTCCACGTCGCCCGCGTCGACGGCATCCTGGCGCCGGCCGAGAGCGAGCGCCTCTCGCGCCTCGTGCAGGGCCACTACGCCGACGGTCCGGACGCCGCGCGGGCGCTGATCGAGCGCGCCGCCGCGATGGATTCGGAGGTGCGCGACGTGGCGAGCCTCGTGGAGATGATCCCGCACGAGGCCGACCGGTCCGAGCGCGAGGAGCTGCTGACCATGGCGTGGTCGGTCGCGGCGGCGGACGGCAACGTCGACGAGTTCGAGGAGGCGCTGGTCGAGCGCCTCGGCCGCCTGCTCGGCTTCGACGAGGCCGCCATCGCGGCGGCCCGCCGCAGCGGACAGCAGGGCGTCGCGGCCGCGTAGTCCCGGCCGCCCGCGATGATCGCCAGCCTGGCCCTGATCCTGCTCGCGCAGCTGCTGGGCGAAGCCCTCGCGCGCGGCGCGGGCGTCCCGATCCCGGGGCCGGTGATCGGCATGGGCCTGATGTTCGCGTTCCTGCTGCTGCGCGACAATGCCCGCCTCGGCCTGCCGCGCGTGCTGCCGAAGCCGCTGACCGACGGGACGCTCGAGACAACCGCGCGCGGGCTGCTGATGAACCTGTCGCTCCTGTTCGTCCCCGCGGGCGTCGGCGTCGTCGGCCGCCTCGACCTGCTGCGGGCTCAGGGCGCCAAGCTGGCCCTCGTGCTGGTCGTCTCGACCGCCCTGTCTCTGCTGGTCACCGTCCTGGTGTTCCGCGCCGTCGCCGCGCTGGTCGAGCGGCGCGGGACCGACGGGGATTCGTGACGGGTGGGCAGCGACTTCTCGCTCTGGGTCTACCTCGCCAAGACGCCGCTCCTGTGGCTGACGGTGACGCTGACCGCCTACGTCCTGGCGGACCGGATCGCCGCCGTGACCGGCCGGCACCCGATCGCCAACCCCGTCCTCATCACCGTCGTCCTGGTGGGGGCGGTCCTGGCCGTCACCGGCACGCCCTACGGGGCGTATTTCGAGGGCGCGCAGTTCGTCCACTTCCTGCTCGGGCCCGCCACCGTAGTGCTGGCGATGCCGCTCTACGAGCGGCGGGCGACCGTCCTGCGCGCCCTCGCGCCGATGCTGGCGGCCCTCGCCGCCGGGTCGGCCACCACCCTCGCCGTGGTGATCGGCCTCGCGCGCCTCCTCGACATCCCACAGCCGATCCTCGTCTCGCTGGCCCCGAAATCCGTGACCTCGGGCGTCGCGATGGGCATCGCGGAGGCGCTCGGCGGCGACCCGACGCTCACCGCCATCCTGGTGATCCTCACCGGCATCATCGGGGCGATCCTCGTGACGCCGATGATGAACCTCCTGCGGATCCGCGACATGCGCGCCCGCGGCTTCGCGGCCGGGCTCGCGGCCCACGGCATCGGGACGGCCCGCGCCTTCCAGGTCAGCGAGGTCGCCGGCACCTTCGCGGGCATCGCCATGGGGCTCAACGCCTTCCTGACGGCGATCCTCGCGCCCCTGGCGCTGCACCTGCTGTTCTGAGCACCTGCTGTTCTGTGGCCTCAGGCGTCCAGCCGGTCGGCCACCGCCTCGGCGAGCGACAGGCTGGAGGTCAGGCCGGGGCTCTCGATCCCGAACAGGTGCACGATCCCCGGCAGGCCGTGCTCGGCCGGCCCGTCGATCCGGAAGTCGGCCGCCGCCTCGCCGGGCCCGGTCAGCTTCGGCCGCAGGCCCGCGTAGTCCGGGTACAGCGCCCCGTCGGGCAGGCCGGGCCAGTAGCGCCGGATCGCGCCGTAGAAGGCCTCGGCGCGCGCGGGATCGACCCGGTAGTCGAACCCGTCGACCCACTCCACGTCGGGCCCGAAGCGGGTGCGGCCGGCGAGGTCGAGGGTGAGATGGATTCCGAGGCCGCCGTCGATCCGCGGCGCCGGGTAGATCAGCCGCGAGAAGGCCGGCTTGCCGGTGCAGCCGAAGTAGTTGCCGCGGGCGAGGCGCAGCGTCGGGACGCGCTCGGCCGGGTAGCCCTCCGTGCCGGCGGCCAGGGCCGGGGCGCCGAAGCTCGCGGCGTTGACCACCGCGTCGAAGGCCATCGTGCCGGGCTCGGCGCCGCCGAACGCGGCCTGCCACTGCCCGTCCCGCCGCGTCAGGCCCTCGACCGGGGTGCGCAGGGCGAGCGCGCCGCCGTGATCCTCGATCGCCCCGAGCAGGGCGAGCATCAGCGCGTGGCTGTCGACGACGCCGGTGTGCGGCGAGTGCAGCGCCACCGTGCAGGCGAGATTCGGCTCCAGCTGCCGGGCGGCGCGTCCGTCGAGGAGCTCGAGGCCCGGGACGCCGTTGGCCTCGCCCTGGCGTCGGATCGCCGCGATCTTCTCGGCCTCCGCGTCGTCGGAGGCGACGATCAGCTTGCCGCACGCGCGATGCGGGACGCCGTGACTCGCGCAAAAGTTGTATAGGCGGCGGGCGCCCTCGACGCAGTGGTGCGCGCGCTCGGATCCGCCCGGGTAGTACATGCCGGCGTGGATCACTTCCGAGCTGCGGGACGAGACCCCCGTTCCGAAGGCGTCCTCGGCTTCCGCCACGATGACGGCATGCCCGCGCAGCGCGAGTGCCCGCCCGATGGCGAGTCCGACGACGCCGGCTCCGACGACCAGGGCCTCCATGTCTTCGCGTTCTCCAACGCGCCCGGTTGGGCAGGTGAGTCCTCAATACCGCACTTGAGCCGGAACAACGACGCGCCCGTTGATTCGTCGTTGACCCTAAATCTCAATCCTAAGTAGAAATATCGGCGCGATAAATGCGCGGCTCGGTTGTAGCGGCGGCGGACTGGCCCATAATGAGGCCATCCGCCGCCTCCGGCCGAGGCCGAGAACGTCTCAGGGACATGCACCGGCCGTCGGCGGCGAAGAGCCCGACGGAAACCGACGAGAGCCACATCCGAAACACGTAGAATCGAGGTGACGACCATGCAGATGACATCGCCGAGCGTCGAACTCGCCGCAAAGATCCTGAGCGCCTACGTCACGCGCAACAGTGTCCCGGCGGGAACGCTGCCGGACCTGCTCTCCGAGGTACACCGCTCGATCACCGCCCTGGACCAGCCCGCGGAGCCGCAGGTCCGGCGGCCGACCGAGGCGCAGATCCGGGCCTCGATCCGGCCGGACACGCTCATCAGCTTCGAGGACGGCAAGCCCTACAAGGCCCTGCGGCGTCACCTGACGATGCGCGGCCTCACGCCCGAGGCCTACAAGGCCAAGTGGGGCCTGCCCGTCGATTACCCGCTGGTCTCGGCGGTCTACAGCGCCCGCCGCTCGACGATCTCCCGCCAGATCGGCGAAGGCCAGCGCCTGCGGATGCAGCAGGCCGCGGAGTAAATGGGCGTCGGTCGCCGGCGCGCGAGCCCGGCGACCGGTCCTCACGGCCAGCCCGGGTTCTGCGCCTCGGCGGCGGCGGTCGCCACTTCCTGGATCAGCAGGGCCACGAGCCCGGACCATCCGGTCTGGTGCGACGCGCCGACCCCGCGGCCGCTGTCACCGTGGTAGTACTCGTAGAACAGGACGTGGTCGCGGAAATGCGGATCCTCCTGCTCGATCCGGCTGTCGCCGTAGACCGGCCTGCGCCCGTCCGGGCGGCGGGTCGAGAGGCTGATCAGCCGCCGTGACAGGTGGGCGGCGATCTCTCGGAGCGCGTAGGTCCGGCCCGACCCGGTCGGCGCTTCGACCCTGAAATCCGGGCCGTAATAGTCGTGGAAGCGGTTCAGCCCGGCGATGAGCAGGTAGTTGACCGGCATCCACACCGGTCCCCGCCAGTTCGAGTTGCCGCCGAACAGCCGCGAGCGCGACTCGGCCGGCTCGTAGGCGAGCCCCAGGTCCCGCCCGTCCCAGGCGAAGCAGAACGGCTCGTCCGCGTAGACGCGGGACACGGCGCGCAGCCCGTAATCCGAGAGGAACTCGTTCGGGTCGAGGGCGCGGTGGAGCAGCGCCTTCAGCCGGTGCCCGCGCAGCAGCGACAGCAGCGCCGTCTGGCCCTCGCCGGGCTCGTTCCAGCGCGAGACCAGGGTCGCGAGGTCCGGGCGGTTCTTGAGGAAGAACACCATCCGGCTGCGCAGGGACGGCAGCCGCGCGAGGTCGCACTCGTTGATCACCGCCACCGCGAAGATCGGGATCAGGCCGACCATGGTCCGGGCGCGGATCGGGAGGCGCTGCCCGTCGCGCGTCTCGATGACGTCGTAGAAGAAGCCGTCCGGCTCGTCCCACACGCCCGCGCCCGTGGCGCCGGCGATGAGGAGGAAGTGCTCGAAGAACTTCTCCGCCATGTCCTCGAAGGTCGGGTCGTCGAGCGCCAGCTCGATGGCGATCCGCATCAGGTTCAGCGCGTAGGTCGCCATCCACGCCGTCGCGTCGGACTGGGTCAGCGTGGCGCCGTCGCCTACCGGCTTCGACCGGTCGAAGATCCCGATATTGTCGAGGCCGAGGAAGCCGCCCTGGAACAAGTTGCGGTCGTCGGAATCCTTCCGGTTCACCCACCACGTGAAGTTCAGGGTGAGCTTGTTGAAGATCCGCTTGAGGAAGGCGTGGTCCGGCTGGCCGGTGAGCGCCCGGTCCAGCTCGAACACCCGCCAGGCGGCCAGCGCGTGGACCGGCGGGTTGGCGTCCCCGAAGCCCCACTCGTAGGCCGGCAGCGCGGCGTTCGGGTGGGTGTAGGCCTCGTCGACCAGCAGCAGGAGCTGGTTCTTGGCGAAGTCCGGGTCGATGAGCCCGAACACGATCGCCTGCAGGGCGAGGTCCCAGGAGGCGAACCAGGGATACTCCCAGGCATCCGGCATCGAGATGATGTCGTTGGCGCGCAGGTGCGACCAGTCGCTGTTGCGGCCGTGTCGCCGCTCCGGCGCCGGCGCGGGCTGGGCCGGGTCGCCGGCGAGCCACTCGCGCACGTCGTAATGGTAGAGCTGCTTCGACCAGAGCATGCCGGCGAGCGCCTGCCGCTGCACGAGCCGCATCTCGGGATCGGCGATCGGCGCCTGGAGCGCCCCGTAGAAGTCGTCGGCCTCCCCCTCGCGGGCGGCGAAGACGGCGTCGAAATCCGCGAAGGGCGCGCCCGGCGCGGTCTCGGCGCGCAGGCGCAGGCGCACGGTCCGAGTCTCGCCGGGGCCAAGATGCAGGTCGTAGCGGGCGGCGCACTTGGTGCCGGACAGGGCGTTGACGGCGGCCCGGTCGCCGCCCACGACGCACCGGTCGATCCCATCCTTGTAGAAGCCCTCGGCGGGGCCGCTGCCGAACAGCCGGTGCGTGTTGGTCTCGTTCTCGGTGAACAGCAGGTCGCCCGCGCCCTCGGCGAAGAACCGGAAGGTCGGCATCTCGGGGTGGCGCGCCCAGACCGAGCCCTCCGACCCGGCCATCAGCTCCGGCTTCGGCGTGCCCTGCTTCCACGACCACGTGTTGCGGGCCCAGAGCTGCGGCAGCAGCGTCAGGGCGGCCGGGTCCGGGCCGCGGTTGGTCGCGGTCACCCGCATCAGGATGTCGTCGGGGGCGGCCTTGGCGTAGGCGATCTCGACGTCGAAGTAGCGGCCCTCGTCGAACAGGCCCGTGTCAAGGAGCTCGAATTCCGGGTCGTCGAGGCCGCGCCGCGCGTTCTCCTCGACCAGGCGCCCGTACGGGAAGGCGGCCTGCGGGTACTTGTAGAGCATCCGCATGAAGGCGTGGGTCGGGATCCCGTCGAGGTAGTAGTAGAGTTCCTTGACGTCCTCGCCGTGGTTGCCCTCCTGGTTGGTCAGGCCGAACAGCCGCTCCTTCAGGATCGGGTCGCGCCCGTTCCACAGCGCCAGGGACAGGCACCAGTTCAGGTGGCGGTCGCCGAAGCCGCCGATCCCGTCCTCGCCCCAGCGATAGGCGCGGGACCGGGCGTGGTCGTGGGGCAGGTAGTCCCAGGCGTCGCCCTTCGGGCTGTAATCCTCCCGCACCGTGCCCCATTGCCGGTCGCTGAGGTAGGGCCCCCAGCGGCGCCACGCCGGATCGGAGCGGGCCTCCACGAGACGGCGGCCCTCGGCGGTCTCGAAGAGGTGCGGCGGCACGCCGTCGGGCTTGGTCATACGCGCGCTGCTCCTGCCCCCGCGGATCCGTACCGGATAAAGCCGCGACGCCGGCGGGGAAAGTCAACGCCCCGCCGCGACCGGATCTCCGCGGGGGATCGCGCGACGCGCGATCACACGATGCGGATCGACAGGTCCGGCAGGCCCTCGATCGAGCCGGCGAGCACGTCCCCGCGGACGACCGGCCCGACATTCTCGGGCGTTCCCGAGAAGACGATGTCGCCCGCCTTCAGCTCGAAGGCCCGCGACAGCTCGGCGATCTGCTCGGCGACCGACCAGATCATGTCCGACAGGTCGGCGTCCTGCCGCACGGTGCCGTTCACGGCGAGCCGGATGCGGCCGCGCGCCGGATGCCCGACCCGGGCAACCGGCAGGATCGGCGTGATCGGCGCGGACTGGTCGAAGCTCTTGCCGATCTCCCAGGGCTTCTTCTGGTTGCCCATGCCGCGCTGGAGGTCCCGGCGGGTCATGTCGAGGCCGGTGGCGTATCCGTAGACGTGGTCGAGCGCCTGCGCGGCCGCGATGTCGCGACCGCCCGACTTCAGCACGGCGACGAGTTCGATCTCGTGGTGGTAGTTCTGGGTCAGCGACGGGTAGGGGTGGTCGGCGACGCCGCCCGCGACGACCTGCACGGCGTCCGCCGGCTTCTGGAAGAAGAAGGGCGGCTCGCGCGACGGGTCGGAGCCCATCTCGCGGGCGTGGGCCGCGTAGTTCCGGCCGATGCAGTAGATCCGGCGGACCGGGAAGACCTGCGCCTCGCCCTGGATCGGGATGGTGGCCTGCGGCAGCGGGAACAGCGGGGCCGGCTGCGCCTCGGCGGCCGCGGCGGGGCCGAGGCCCGCGGTGGCGCCGGCGGCGACCACCCCGAGCGCGCGGCGTCGACTGATCGTCACCATGGCCGTGTCCCTTCACCGCGATCCGCGCGGCGCAAGCGGGCGATACGACCGGGCGGGGCCGGCTGCCAGCGGATCCGCGGCCGGGATGGAGAGGCTCAGGCGGTCCGTGTCACCCAGATCCCGTCCGGGGCCGCCGCGACGCGCAGCCCGGTGTAGTCGGCGATCGTCGGATGACCGGTCCTCACCGGCTCGTGATGGGTCGCGGTGACGACCACGACGGCCGCATTCGCGGCCTCGGCCGCCCGGATGCCGGCCGGGGCGTCCTCGAACACGAGGCAGTCCGGCGCCGAGACGCCGAGGCGCCCGGCCGCCAGGAGGAAGCAGTCCGGCGCGGGCTTGCCCCGCGCCACGTCCTCGGCGGCCACCAGAAGGTCGGGGACCGGCATGCCGGCCGCCGCGAGGCGGCGCTCCGCCAGCCGCCGGGGCGCCGAGGTGACGATCGCCCAGCGGTGGCGCGGCAGCGCCTCCAGGAAGGCCTGCGCCCCCGGGATCGCCACGATGTCGTCGACATCCGCCATCTCGGCCTCGGTGATCGCGGCGGCCTCGGCCACGGGATCGACGCCCGGCAGGTTCAGCCGCCGGATGGTCTCGACCGACTGCACGCCGTGGATCGTCGGCAGGAAGGACGCCGCGTCGAGGCCGTGCGCCTCGGCCCAGCGCGACCAGATCCGCTCCGCGGAGGCGATCGAGCTGATGATCGTCCCGTCCATGTCGAACAGGAGCGCCGCCAGGGGGCGCGACGGGAGGGCTGACTCGGGCATGGGCGAGGGCTAGGCCGGCGCCGCCGTCCCGGCAACCGGCCCGCGCGCATGGCCGCGTCTCGCGCGTGGCCGGGCCTCCGGGACGCCTTCGCCCGCGGTCGCCGCGGGCCCGCCCGCTTCACGGGCCGGTGCCTTTGGTGTAGCGCGGGGGCAATCCCGGGCCGTCGGCGGCCCTGCAGAAGCGAATATCGACCGACCATGCCGAGCCGCATCGACGCCACCTTCGCCCGCGCCCGCGCGGAGAACCGGTCCGTCCTCGTCACCTACGTGATGTCCGGCGATCCCGATCCAGCGACCTCGCTCGAGGTCCTGAAGGCGCTGCCGGGCGCCGGCGCCGACATCCTGGAATTCGGCCTGCCGTTCACCGACCCGATGGCGGACGGCCCGGCGATCCAGGCGGCCGGCCTGCGGGCGCTCAAGGCGGGCCAGACGGTGTCGGGCACCCTCGACCTCGTGCGCCGCTTCCGCGCCGGCAACGACACCACGCCAATCGTGCTGATGGGGTACTACAACCCGATCCACACCTACGGCGTCGACCGCTTCCTCGACGACGCGCTGGCGGCCGGCGTCGACGGGCTGATCGTCGTCGATCTCCCGCCCGAGGAGGATTCCGAGCTGTGCCTTCCGGCCCTCGGCAAGGGCCTCGCCTTCATCCGCCTCGCCACGCCCACCACCGACGAGCGGCGCCTGCCGGCCGTCCTCGCGAACACGGCGGGCTTCGTCTACTACGTGTCGATCACCGGCATCACCGGGACGGCGACCCCGGATTTCGGCAAGGTCTCCGAGGCGGTCGCCCGCATCCGCCGCCACACCGAGCTGCCCGTCGTCGTGGGGTTCGGCGTCAAGACCGGCGCCCACGCGGCGGCGATCGCCGAGGGTGCCGACGGCGTCGTGGTCGGCTCCGCGCTCGTGGACGCCCTGGTGCGCTCCCTCGACGGCGAGGGCCGGGCGCAGGCCGGAAGCGTCGAGGCCGTGACGGAGCTGGTGCGCGAACTCGCCGCGGGCGTGCGGTCGGCGGGCGTCGGGCGGGCCGCCTGACGGGCGGACCGGGCACCCCTGGCGGCGGAGCGCGCCGCACCTGATATCTGCGCGGGCTTGAAGCGGACGGACGCAAGTCGATGGTCGAACCGATGAACTGGATCTCGGAGGTGGTGCGCCCCCGGATCAAGACCTTGTTCAAGCGCGAGACGCCCGAGAATCTCTGGGTCAAGTGCCCGGACACGGGGCAGATGGTGTTCCACAAGGAGGTGGAGGCCAATCACTGGGTCATTCCCGGATCCGAGCATCACCTGAAGATGGGCGCCCAGGCGCGCCTGAAGATGATGTTCGACGAGGGCACGTGGATCGACGTGGCCCTGCCCGAGGTCACGCCCGACCCGCTGAAGTTCCGCGACGAGAAGCGCTACGTCGACCGGCTCAAGGAGGCCCGGGCCAAGACCGGCCTGCAGGACGCGTTCAAGATCGGCTTCGGCCGGGTCGGCGGCCTGCCGATGACGCTGGCCGCGCAGGAATTCGGCTTCATGGCCGGGTCGCTCGGCATGGCGGCGGGCGAGGCCTTCGTGCGCGGCGCCGAGACGGCGCTGGAGAAGCGCACGCCCTACGTGCTGTTCGCGGCCTCCGGCGGCGCGCGCATGCAGGAGGGGATCCTGTCGCTGATGCAGATGCCGCGGACCACCGTGGCGGTGCGCCGGCTCAACGCGGCCCGGCTCCCCTACATCGTGGTGCTGACGAACCCGACCACGGGCGGCGTCACCGCCTCCTACGCGATGCTGGGCGACGTCCACCTCGCCGAGCCCGGCGCGCTGATCTGCTTCGCGGGACCGCGGGTGATCGAGCAGACGATCCGCGAGAAGCTGCCGGACGGCTTCCAGCGGGCGGAGTACCTGCGCGAGCACGGCATGGTCGATCAGGTGGTCCACCGGCACCAGCTCAAGGAGACGATCACGCGTCTCTGCAGCCTCCTCACCAACGCGGCCCAGGCCGGCGCGCCGGCCGCGGCCTCCGAGGCGGCCTGAGCCCGGCGATGGCCTCGTCCGACGCCCTGATGGCGCGCTTCCTGGCGCTCCACCCCCGCACCATCGACCTGTCGCTCGGGCGCATCGAGCGGTTGCTCGCGCGGCTCAACCATCCCGAGCGCCGCCTGCCGCCCGTGATCCACGTGGCCGGCACCAACGGCAAGGGCTCGACCATCGCGTTCATGCGGTCGATCCTGGAGGCCGGGGGCCTGGCCGCCCACGTCTACACCTCCCCGCACCTCGTCCGCTTCCACGAGCGGATGCGCATCGGCGGGATCGGCGGCGGGCACTTCGTGGACGAGGACCGGCTGGCCGACGCCTTCGCGCGCTGCGAGAGCGCCAATGCCGGCGAGCCGATCACGATGTTCGAGATCACCACGGCCGCGGCGTTCCTGCTCTTCTCGGAGAGCCCGGCTGACGTGCTGCTCCTGGAGGTCGGCCTCGGGGGCCGGCTCGACGCCACCAACGTCATCGACCGGCCGGCCTGCGCGGTGGTGACGCCGATCGGCCGCGACCATGCCGAGTATCTCGGCGACACGGTCGAGTCGGTCGCGACCGAGAAGGCCGGGATCTTCAAGCGCGGCTGCCCGGCGGTGATCGCCGCCCAGGACTACGCCGAGGCCGACGCCGTCCTCTGCCGGCGCGCGGAAGCCCTCGGGGCCGGGCCCGTGCTGGTGGGCAACCAGGACTTCTCCGTGCACGAGGAGCGCGGCCGGCTCGTCTACCAGGACGAGACCGACCTGTTCGACCTCCCGCGGCCGCGCCTCGCCGGGCGTCACCAGCTGGTCAACGCCGGAACCGCGATCACCGCGCTGCGCGCCGCCGGGTTCGGCGACATCGGGATCGCGGCCCTGGAGCGGGGCCTGACCGAGGTCGAGTGGCCGGGACGGCTGCAGCGCCTCGGCCGCGGCCGGCTGGCCGCCCAGCTCGATGCCGGCACCGAGCTCTGGCTCGACGGCGGCCACAACATCGACGGCGGCCGGATCCTCGCGGCCGCCATGGCGGATCTCGGCGAGAAGAGCGACGTGCCGCTCGTCCTCGTGGTCGGCCTGCTCGGCACGAAGGACGCCGACGGGTTCCTGCGCAACTTCGTGGGCCTGGCCCGGGCCCTGGTGGCCGTCCCGATCACCGGGACCATGGCCGCGCGCCCGGCCGAGGAGGTGGCCCGGATCGGCGAGGATGTCGGCCTCAAGACCTACGCGGCGCCGAGCATCGAGGCGGCCCTCGCCCTCGTGCGGGACATCGCCTTCGAGCGCCCGCCGCGAATCTTGATCTGCGGATCGCTCTACTTGGCCGGCATGGTTCTCGCCGCCAACGACACGCCGCCGGTCTGAGTCGTCTCCAGTCTGGGAGCGCCGCGCGCGGCCGCTGTATCAAGTGGCCGGGAACCGGAGACCTGTGAAATCCGGATTCTGCATTCGAAAATCCGTCGAATCGCCGCAATCGCCCGGACGGACACCCGTCCACGGCCACGCTTTCCTCCCGCTGTGGCAGCTAAGCTACATCCTCGCGGGGCCCGATCGCATAGTTTCACCGGCGATCGGGCTTATGCTGGGGATCACAGTAATGAAGAAGCTTCTCACCTCTCTCGCGGCGTTCACCGCGCTCACGGCCGCCGCTTCGGCCGCCGACTTGCCGCGCCGCGCCGCGCCGCCGCCGGTGTTCACCCCCGTTCCGGTGTTCACCTGGACCGGCGCCTACTTCGGTATCAACGCCGGCTACGCGTTCGACGCCAGCAGCAACTCCACCCGCGGCTTCGTCCAGACGCCCGGCAACCCGGTCGCTCTGGTTCCGGGCGGTCTCGTCCCCTACCAGGCCCTGCTGCCGAACGGCTCGTCGCTGGTCTACAGCAACGACAGCCGCGAGGGTTTCTCGGGCGGTGGCCAGATCGGCTACAACTGGCAGCTGACCCCGGGCTCCGGCGCCGTGATCGGCTTCGAGGCTGACGCCCAGTACCTCGACTTCGGCCGTCGCGCCCGCTTCGCCACCAACGCCGTGGCGATCAACCCGGGCTTCATCCCGGTCAACGGCACGCTCAACACCATCGACTTCTTCGGCACCGTCCGCGGTCGTCTCGGCTGGGCCTTCGACCGGACCCTCGTGTACGCCACCGGCGGTTTCGCCTACGCCACCGGCACGGATGACGGCGCTCGCGTCGGCCTGCAGAACTTCGCCGGCCGCCGGAACGACTTCAAGACCGGCTGGACGGTCGGCGGCGGTGTCGAGTACGCCCTGCCCACCGACTCGTTCCTGAACTTCTTCCGCTCTTCGGCCGTCACGCTGAAGGTCGAAGGTCTGTACGTGAACCTCGACAACAACAACGGCCGCGCCCAGGCGCCGCTGGTTGGTGCTGCGATCTCCCCGGTCGGCCTCGTGCCGGTGTACTCGCTCGCCGGCGCCAGCCGGAACGAGAACGCCTTCGCCGTCGTCCGCGCCGGCCTGAACTACAAGTTCGGCTCGTACTGAGACGGAATACGGGATCCCGGGCCAAGCACCGGGATCCCGAAATAAAAAACTTGGGCTCGAAACCGAGAAAGCCCGGCCTCGCGGCCGGGCTTTCTTTTTGTCGTTCGGAGCCGCGACGGCGGGTCAGGCGGTCTGGGCGCCGATCCAGCGCGACAGGTCGCCCTTCGGTGCGGCGCCGACCTTCTGGTCCACGCGCTCGCCGTTCTTGAAAAGCAGCAGCGTCGGGATCGAGCGGATGCCGTACTGGGCGGCGATCTGCGGGTTCTCGTCGACGTTGACCTTGGCGATCTTCACCTTGCCCTGCAGGTCGGTCGCGATCTCCTCGAGGGCCGGGCCGATCTGACGGCAGGGGCCGCACCACTCCGCCCAGAAATCCACCACGACGGGCTCGGCGGACTTGAGAACGTCCTGCTCGAAGCTCGCGTCGGTTACTTTCACCGTCGCCATAACGTCACCTTTCGGAATCCGCCGCCCGTCGGGCGGCGTCGAACGGGCAGAGGCCCGCGCGGTCCGGTCAGAATTGGCGACGGCCCGGCGCCCGGTCAAGAAGTCCGGTCGCCGGGGGAGGGCGGGGGTGCCCGGGACGCACGGCTCTCTCGGTCAATCGCCGCGCCGCGACGTGCGCTGGCGCATGCGGACCGCTTCCGGGCACGCGCCCTAGGGCACGGCTCACGCCTCGATCCCGATCCGGTCCAGGGCCGTCGCGACGTCGTCGGAATCGAGGGCGCGGATCACCGGCCCCGAGGTCCAGACGAGAATCGGCCGGATCGTCCGGCCCGGGTAGATCTGCGCGAGGAGGCGCGCGTAGAGGGCGATCTGGCCGGCCTCCGCGGCGGGCAGCGGCGCGCCGGGCTCGGGCGGGCGCCCGGTCTTGAAGTCGGCGAGGTGCACCGTGTCCGCCGTCACGGCGAGGCGGTCGACGCGCCCCTGGACCACCCTCTCTGTCCCGCCGGCACGGACACGCCCCGACAGCGCCACCTCCGCGCGGGCGTCCCGGGCGAAGAGCGGCGCGAGGTCGGGGGCGTCGATGATCCGCAGGACTGACCGGACGATCGCGGGAGCGGCCGCGCGCGGCAGACCGGGCGCCCGGGCCTGCACGAAGGCGCGCCCGGCCGTCTCCCGGCGGTCCGGCTCGACCCGGGGCAGGTGCTGCAGCAGGGCGTGGGTCAGGATCCCGCGGCGCCGGGCCTGCGCGTCGGCGAGGCGCGGCGGCGGCACGCGCGTTCCGTCCGCCGCCTGCAGGGCGCCGGACGGGTTCAGGGCCTCGGAGGTCGGTTCCGGCGGCACCGGGCCGCGCAGCCAGTCGGGCTCCGGCCCGGCCTCCGCTCTGGCCGACGCGGCACCCGCGGCGGGGGCGGGATCCGGCGGGGCGCCGTCCTGCCAGAGGGTCGCGGGCCCGTAGGGGAGTTCCAGCGCCCGGCCGGCGCCGAGTGCCGCCTCCAGGCCGGCCTGGATCATCCGGCACCACGCCGCCTCGGTCTCGCGCTCGTGGCCGCGGAAGGGCGCCACGATCAGCCGGTCGGCCGCGCGGGTCATGGCGACGTAGAGCAGGCGGTTGTGCTCCTGCCGGGCCTTGGCGAGCAGGGCCGCCCTCGCCGCGTCGGTGGCGGCGCAGTCCTGCGTCCGCCCGCCCGACCAGACCGGCGGGAGCGCGATCTCCGTCGCCGGGAGCGGCAGGAGGGGCGGATCGTTGCGGCCGAGGGGCTCGCACCCGTCGAGGATCACCACGACCGGCGCCTCCAGGCCCTTGGCGCCGTGGACCGTCATGACCCGGACCTCATCGCGGCCCGATTCGAGGTCGCGCTTGACCGTGTGGCCGGCCTCGGCCCCAACGTAGCGGGCGAGGAAGCCGCCCAGCGACGGGGCGTCCTCGCCGGTCTCGGCCTGGGCGGCGGCGGCGAGGAATACGTCGATCGCGTCCCCGGCCTCGCCGCCGAGGCGGGCGACCAGCTTGGCCCGGCCGCCCTGCGGCCCCAGGAGCCGGGCGTAGAAGCCGAACGGGCCGTGGAGCCCCGCCAGGGCGATCCAGCCCGACAGGGCCTCGAGCCCGCGCCGCGCGGCCGCGTCGCCCGCCGCGGCGTGGCGGTGCAGGGCATCCTCCAGGGTCTCGGCGAGGTCGCGGCGGGCGGCGATCCGCACGAGGTCCTCGTCGGTGAGGCCGACGAGCGGCGTCTTGAGGGCGGTGGCGAGGGTCAGGTCGTCGGCCGGCAGGAGGCCCGCCCGGCCGGCGGCGACGAGGTCGGCCACCGCGATGTGGGCGGAGACCTCGAGCCGGTCCTGCCCGGCGACCGGGACGCCGAGCCCCTTCAGGGCGCGGATCACCTCCTCGAAGGCCGGCCCGCGCTTCCGGACCAGGATCAGGACGTCCCCGGGGCGCCAGATCCGGCCGGTCGCGTCCCCCGCGGTGGTCCAGGCGCGCACCGCCTGCGCCACCCGCCGGGCGGTGACGATCGCGGGAGCGCTGGTCTCGGGCGCGTCCACGGGGGCGGTCCAGGCATCGGGCTCCGCGGCCGGCTCAGGCTCGGCGATCGGCCACAGCTCGACGGCGCCGGGCGCGCCCGGGCGGGCGCTGGCGTGGACGGTCGTGCGCACTGTGTCCTCGAACGACAGGCCCTCGTTGTGCGCGTCGAGGGCGAAGACCGCGTCGACGGCGCGCAGGACGAGATCGGTCGAGCGGAACGACAGGGTGAGCGGCACGTCCTCGAAGGTCAGTCCGGCCGAGCGCGATTCCGCGATCCAGGACGCGCGGGTCAGGGCGAATTCCCGCGGCTCCGCGCCCTGGAAGCCGTAGATCGACTGCTTGGGGTCGCCCACCGCGAAGCGCGTGCGGCTGCCGGAGCGCGCGCCCTCGCCGGCGGCGAATTCCTGCGTGATTGCCCGCAGGATCGCCCACTGCTCCGGGTTCGTGTCCTGCGCCTCGTCGACGAGGACGTGGTCGATGCCGCGGTCGAGCTTGTACAGGACCCAGCCGGCGCCGACGCGGCCGAGCAGGTCCAGCGCCTTGTGGATCAGGTCGTCGAAGTCGAGGGCGCCGAGGCGCGCCTTCTGCGCCTCGACGCGGCGGTGGATCTCGGCGGCGATCTGGAACAGCGCCTGGGTGCGGGCGTGGGCCCGGGCGGCGCGCAGGCGGTCGAACAGCGGCTCCAGCCGGTCCCGCTCGGCGAGCAGCGCCGCCTTGGCGCCGGCCGGCACGCCCTTGGTCCCGAGGCTGCTGTCGGCCTTGGGCTCGTCCTTCTGGGTGAAGAAGACCGCGCGGTAGAGCGCGAGCGCCTCGGCCCGGTCGGGAAGGTCCGCGGAGCGGAGCCGCTCGGCCTCGGCGGCTTCGAGCGCGTCGGCGAGCTTCTCGTCGTTGGCCTTGCCGGTGCGCAGCGCCGCGACCAGCGCGGCGCGCTCCTCCGGGCGGCAATCGGGACCGCCCTCGAGGATCCCGGCCTCGATCCGCTCGGCGGATTCCTCGGCCGCCAGCCCCAGCGCCCCGTGCAGCCGCCCGAAGGCCCGCTCCAGGCCGGCGGCGTCGCCGATGAAGCTCCGCGCCCGCATGGCCGCCCGGATCGCCGCCCGCAGGGTGTCGCCCGTGGCTTCCGGCGTGACCCGCGCGAGGGCCGCGCTGAGCGGCGTGTCGCCGTTCGCGACGGCGTCGGCCAGGACGTTGGCCATCTCGATGTCGAACAGTTCCCGGGCCTTGGCCTCGTCGAGCACCACGAAGCGGGCCGGCACGTTCGCCTCGAAGGGGAACATGTGGAGCAGCCGCTCGCACAGGGCGTGCAGCGTCTCGATCTTGAGGCCGCCCGGCGTCTCGACCGCCCGGGCGAAGAGGCGGCGCGCCAGGCGCAGGCGCTCGGGCCCGGCGCGCTCGCCGGTGAGTTCGGCGAGTTCGGCGGCGAGGGTCTCGTCGTCCAGCGTGACCCAGCGGCCGAGCAGCCGGAAGACGCGGATCGCCATGTTGGCCGCGGCGGCCTTGGTGAAGGTCAGGCAGAGGATCCGGCCGGGCGGCGCCTCGTCGAGGAGCAGCCGCACGACCCGGTCGGTGAGGACCTTGGTCTTGCCCGCGCCGGCATTGGCCGAGACCCAGGCCGAGGCGCGCGGGTCGGCCGCCCGACGCTGGTTGGCGCGGGTCAGGTCGTCGACGACGAAGGGGGCGGGGGCGTGCGGGGTGACGCTGCTCAACGGTCCGGTCCGGCTCGGCTGCCGGCTCTCTCTACAACAGAAACGCGCCCGCGGGCCCGCCAAGGCGTCACACCGGCCCTCGCGGGATTGCCCCGGGCGCGGCGCCGTCCCATGGATGCAGACGATCCCTTCCGCGCACACCGAACACGCCCGTGACCCAGCCGACATCCGAGCCGGCGCGCCCGCCGATCCGCTTCCGCGGCCGCTCCTTCATGGCCACCGTCCTGGCGCCGATACCCCCGGTGGCCGACTGGTTCGGCGACCTCGACGCCCTTAACCGCCGCGCCCCGAACTTCTTCGCGGGCCGGCCGGTGATCCTCGACCTGGCCGGATTGCGGCTCAACCGCGAGGATCTCGACGGGCTGCTCGCCGAGCTGGCCGCCCGCAACATCCCGATCCTGGGGATCGAGGGCGCGTCGCCGTCGCTCCTGGGTTCCGGAACCCCGCCGGCCCTGTCGGGCGGACGACCCGCGGGGGAGGTCGCCGCCCCGGACGAGTCGGCCGCGGACGCGCCCGCGCCGGCCGAGCCGCAGGCCCGGGAGACGGCCCGCTCGCTGATCCTCGACGCGCCCGTGCGCTCCGGCCAGACCGTCCTGCACCTCGAGGGCGACGTCACGGTGCTGGGCGCCGTGGCGTCGGGCGCCGAGGTCATCGCGGGCGGCTCGATCCACGTCTACGGCGCCCTGCGCGGCCGCGCGATCGCCGGCGCCGCCGGCAACCCGACGGCGCGGATCTGGTGCCGGCGGTTCGAGCCGGAGCTGGTCGCGATCGACGGTCTCTACCGCGCCGCCGACGACCTCGACCCGGCCTTCCGGGGGCAGGCCGTGGAGGTGCGGCTGCTGGAGGACGCGATCAAGCTGAACCTGTTCGAGCGAGGTTGAGAGGCTTCGCAGCTCCGGCGTTCAGGCCGTCGGTTAACGGCCTTTCAGCCCGCGGAGAACCCACGGAGACCGGGGCCGAGCCCCCCGCGACGCGCGCCCGAGGGCGTGAGACCATCCTCCGCTGCCCCGATACAAGGATCCCGGCAGAATTTGCCGACCGGATCAGAAACTTAACCCTTCGGTAACCATACCCGCCGTCAATGGTCCGGTAAGGACTCTTAACGGGCGGACATGAGCGACACCCTCCCCGAGCCGATCGACCCGGAGACCGCCACAGCGGCGGCTCCTTCCGCGCCCCGGCCGCTCAGCCTGCGCGGGCGGGCCTTCAAGGCCCTGGCCCTCTCCCCCGAGCCGCCGCTCCCCGAGTGGCTCGCGGGCCTCGACGCGACGCTCAAGCGCTCGCCGACCCTGCTGAAAGGCCGGGCCGTCATCCTGGACTGCGCCCAGCTCAAGCCCGAGCCGGACGCGCTCGAGACGCTCATGAACGAGCTCAAGGCCCGCGGCATCGCGGTCCTGGGCATCGAGGGGGCCGACGCGGTGGTGGACGGCCTGCCGCCGCTGCTGGTCAAGGGGCACCCGTCCGAGACGATCGAGATCCCGAGCGTCCCGGCCGAGCCGGAGCCGCAGGTGGTCACCTCGATCACTGTCGAGGGCTCGGTCCGCTCCGGCCAGAGCGTCATCAACCCGACCGGCGACGTGACCGTCATGGGGTCCGTCTCCTCGGGGGCCGAGATCCTGGCCGGCGGCTCCATCCACGTCTACGGCGCCCTGCGCGGTCGCGCGATCGCCGGAGCCGCGCGTAACCCGCGCGCACGAATCTACTGCCGCAAATTCGAACCCGAGTTGCTGGGGATCGACCGCCTCGTGCGGACGGCGGAGGACATGGGCACGGCCCTGCGCGGCAAGGCCGCCCAGGTCTGGCTCGATGGCGGCAACATCCGAATGGCAAGCCTGGATTAAGGGAGATCGACGCGTGGCAAAGGTTCTCGTCGTCACATCGGGCAAGGGCGGCGTCGGCAAGACGACGACGACCGCGGCCCTCGGAGCGGCCCTGGCCCAGGGTGGTCAGAGCGTGTGCGTCGTCGACTTCGACGTCGGCCTGCGCAACCTCGACCTCGTCATGGGCGCCGAGCGCCGGGTCGTCTATGACCTCATCAACGTGGTCAACGGCGACGCCAAGCTCCCGCAGGCGCTGATCAAGGACAAGCGGCTTGAGACCTTGCACCTGCTGCCGGCCTCGCAGACCCGCGACAAGGACGCGCTCACCGATGAGGGCGTGGCCCGGGTGATGGACGAGCTGCGCGCGAAGTTTGACTGGGTGATCTGCGATTCCCCCGCCGGCATCGAGCGCGGCGCCCAGCTCGCCATGCACCACGCCGACGTGGCGGTGGTCGTGACCAACCCCGAGGTCTCCTCGGTGCGCGACTCCGACCGGATCATCGGCCTCCTCGATTCCAAGACCGCCAAGGCGGAAAAGGGCGAGGACATCGAGAAGCACCTGATCCTCACCCGCTACGACCCGATGCGGGCCGACCGCGGCGACATGCTCAAGACCGAGGACGTGCTCGACATCCTGTCGATCCCGCTGCTCGCGATCATCCCGGAGAGCCAGGAGGTGCTGCGCGCCTCGAACCTCGGCTGCCCGGTGACGCTGAACAACCCGCTCTGCGCCCCGGCGCGGGCCTATGCCGACGCGGCCCGCCGGCTCAAGGGCGAGTCCGTGCCGATGAGCCTGCCGGTCGAGCGCAAGTCCTTCCTCGACAAGCTGTTCATGCGGAGGGCGGCGTGAGCATCCTGGGACTGTTCCAGAAGCGCAGCTCCGGCGCGGTCGCCCGCGACCGCCTGCAGCTGATCCTCGCCCACGAGCGCGCGGAGTCGGGTCGCCCCGACCTCGTGATCCAGCTCCGGGAGGAGATCCTAGCGGTGATCGCCAACCACGTCGCGGTCGAGCCCGACAAGGTGAAGGTCACCCTGGAGCGCGGCGAGGGTGTCTCCACCCTCGGCCTCGACATCGAGCTGCCGCTCGGTGCCTCGGGCAAGCTCGACGCCAAACTGGCCGCGAAGCTCGCCGAGGTCGCCGCCAAGAAGGGGGCCGCCAAGCCGGCCTCCTCCAAGAAGGCCGCTTGAGCCGGGCGGGGAGCGTCCCCGCCGGCACGGAGATCCACGCGCCGCGCCCGGTCCGCCGGGTGCGGCTTCGTCGTTCCTTTCACGAACTCCGGTCCCGACTCTCGACCGGGCGCCCCGTCGCGCCATCTCGGAAACCCGGGGGAGGCCGATGAGAGGATCGCCATGCCGAGTGCCACGACGGACGACGGGATACGGCTCCACTACGAGGAGAGCGGCCAGGGGACGCCGCTGATCTTCGTCCACGAGTTCGCCGGCGATCACCGCAGCTACGAGGCGCAGCTGCGCCATTTCGGCCGGCGCTACCGCGCGGTCGCGTTCAACGCCCGGGGCTACCCGCCCTCCGACGTGCCGGAGTCCGTCACGGCCTACGCGCAGGCGCGCGCCGCCGACGACATCCTGGCCGTCCTTGACCATCTCGGCGCGCCGAAAGCCCACGTCGCCGGCATCTCCATGGGCGCCTTCGCGACCCTGCATTTCGGCCTGCGGCACCCCGACCGGGCGCTGTCGCTGTGCCTCGGCGGCTGCGGCTACGGCGCGGAGCCGGAGCGGCAGGCGCTGTTCCGCGCCGAGGCGGACGCCACCGCCGCGATGCTGCTCAGCGACGGCATGGCGGCCTTCGCGGAGCGCTACGCCGTCGGGCCGACGCGGGTCCAGTTCGAGACCAAGGACCCGCGCGGCCACGCCGAGTTCAGGCGGATGCTCGCCGAGCACTCGGCCCTCGGCTCGGCCAACACCCAGGCCGGCGTGCAGAAGGGGCGGCCGTCGCTCTACGATCTCACGGACGAGCTGGGGCTCATGACCGTCCCGACCCTGATCGTCGCCGGCGACGAGGACTGGCCCTGCCTCACCCCGAGCCTGATGCTCAAGCGGGTCATCCCCTCCGCCGCCCTCGCCGTGCTGCCCAATACCGGCCACGCCCTCTCGGTCGAGGAGCCCGACGCCTACAACCGCCTGCTGGACGACTTCCTGGCGCAGGCGGAGAGCGGCCGCTGGCCGATGCGCGACCCGCGGGCGATCTCGGCGACGATCACCGGGATCAGGGGCTGACCGGCGCGCGGGGGATCAGCCGGAAGCGCTTGGGGCGATCGGGCTGGGTCGTCACGACCGCCTGGGGCAGCACCGGCTCGCGCTCGTCGAGCACCAGCCGGAACCGCTGGAGCACCCGCGCCAGGGAGAGGACGGCCTCGCTCAGGGCGAACTGCGCGCCGATGCAGACCCGCGGGCCGGCCCCGAAGGGCAGGTAGGCGAAGCGCCGCGGGGCGGGGGCGCCGGGCAGGAAGCGGCCCGGATCGAACGCGTCCGGGTCCGGCCAGAGCGACCGGTGGCGGTGGAGCACCCAGGGGCTCACCATGACGATGTCGCTCGCCTTCACCGCGTGGCCCGCCACGTTGTCCGGGCCCAGCGCCCGCCGGACGACCACGAAGGCCGCCGGGTACAGGCGCAAAGTCTCGTCGATCACCGCGCGGGTGAGCGGCAGCCGCCCGTCGCTCTGGCAGCCGGTGGGGTCGGTGAGGTCGGCGGCCCGCGCCTCGGCGGCGACCCGCTCCTGCACCTCCGGCGCGAGGGCCAGCAGGTAGGCCGCCCAGAACAGCGTGCCGGCCGTGGTCTCGTGGCCCGCCAGGATCATGGTGGCGACCTGGTCGCGCAGCTCGTCGGGCGTGAAGGCGGCGCCGGTATCGGGATTGCGCGCGGCCGCGAGCAGGTCGAGCAAATCGCCCGAGCGGGTCCTGTCCCCCTCGACCGCCCGGCGCGCCGCGATGATCCGGTCGAGGAAGGGGATCCACCGGCGCCGGAACCGGCGGCGCGACCAGTCGAGGGGCACCGGCCAGCCCGGGGGGGTGACGATGTCGAGGAGGTGCGGCCGCCCCATCCGCTCGGCGTACTCGGCGATGAACTGGCGCAGCTCGGCGCCGTGCTGGTCCATCCCCACCGAGAACATGGCGCGCCCGGCGATCTCGAGGGCGAGCCGGTAGAAGGACGTGAACAGGTCGACCGGCCCCGCCGCGGCCTCGGCGGCGATGCGCTCCATCCCGTCGGTCACGGCGGCGGCGATGTGGGGCACGAGGCCGTCGATCGCCCGCGGCGTGAAGGCCGGCGCCAGGGTGCGCCGCTGATGCCGCCACGCCGAGCCCTCGCTGATCAGGAGCCCGTCGCCGAGGATCGGGCGCAGGATGCGGGTCGTCCCGGTGGTGCGCGCGTAGTTCGCCTGATTCTCGACGAGCACCCGGCGGATCGCCTCGGGGTCGTTCAGCACGAAGCTCGACCGCCCGAGCAGGCCCCGGCGGGTGACCGGCTCCTCGAAGGCGCGCCGGGGGAAGCCCGCGAGCGCGTTGTCGCGGATCGACCGCAGGTAGGCGGGCAGCGGCAGCTCGCGCTCGGGCGGGGCGCGGTGCGGCGGCACCACGCGCGGCGTCCCGGCGAGGCTCGGGATCGTCCGGTCCGGGGTCGCGGTGGCGTCCGAGAATGTTGGCATGGGGTGCCATCCTGTGCCGGAGACGGGCAGCCCTGTAAACCGCCGGCCGCGCCCCGCGCGGACCGGTCACGCTTACGTCATTCCGCCGCCGCGCGCAGGCGCGCTTCGGCACTCCGGTCGGCACTCTGGATCGGCAGGCGCGCGGGGAACCGGGCCGGGTCGGATTCCGGCGACAGGCTCGCCACGAGGCTCGCCCGGGGCAGGGCGGTCTCGGTCACGTCGAGCAGCGTGTCGACGCCCCGCTCCAGGTGCTCGTCCACCCGGTCGACCACGAGGATCTCCGGCTCGCGCAGGATCGCCCGCGCGAGGCCGACCCGCACCCGCACGCGCTCGGCGAGCGCCTGCCCTCGGTTGCCGACCTCCTTCTCGAGGCCGCGCCGCTGGATCGGCCGCTCCAGGTCGAACTCCCGGAACACCGCGCGGGCCTCCTTCTGGATCAGCGCCTCGCCGTGCATCCGCGCCGTGTCGATGCGGCCGAAGAGCAGGTTGTCGAGGACGGTGCTGCGCGGGTTGATCCGGTTCGGGTCGTAGGATTCGACGTCGCAGCCGTCGTCGCCGTGCATGAAGCCCTGCACGACCGCCCGCGCGCCGACCATGCGCTTGGCCAGGGTCTCGTCGAGCAGCCCGAAGCGCATCCGCGGCTCGACATAGGCGAGGGCCAGCGCCAGGAAGGCCACGCTGTCGGTCTCGCTCAGCCGCCCGTCCTCGGGCAGGCGCGCGAGCCGGCGCAGGTAGTCGGGCAGCGCGTCCGGGGTGATCAGCGAGAACCGCCGGAACAGCGGGTGGCCTGGCGGCACGTCGGCGAAGATGTCCTTGAGGTTGCTGGCGATGGCGACGCCCATCCGGTCGAGCTCGTCGAGGAGCTTCACCTTGTCCAGCGCGTCGCGGAACAGGGGGACGCCGGCGAGGCGGCGCGGATCCGTCAGCGTCGGGTCGCGGGGGACGCCGAACAGCAGGTTCTCCCCGACGGTGGCCTGCTCGTTGTAGTGGCCCCGGGCGAAGGGGATCACGAGGTCGGCGAGACCCTTCTGGGCGAAATGCTCGCGCAGGTGCTCCCGCGCCGCGATCATGCGCTGGCCCACCGGCGTGTCGTGGGCGACCGAACTCAGGGCGCCGAGCCCGAACCGGTAGAGCTCGTCGCCGAGGTCGAGCCGGCCTAGCAGGTCGAGCAGGCGCTCGTCGAGCTCGTCGGCATCCCGGACGCCGAGGCGCTTGAAGTCGATCCAGGGGTCCTCGACGCTGTCGCAGGGGTTGCCGGTCTTCACCGCCTCGTTGATCCGCGCCTTGCTGAGGTCGAGGCTCTTGGTGCGCAGCGGGTGCACGCGCAGCCCGTAGAGGACGTTGTCGCGCAGCGTCCCGGGGAACAGCACGGGCTGGACGCCCGCGTAGGCGATGCGCCGCGCGTGGTCGCGGCGCGGCAGCGTCGAGAGGTCGTGCTCGCCGATCCGGACCGTGCCCCCGGGCGGCGCCTGGAGCCCGGCGAGCACGCGGATGAATTCCTGCGCGATCGCCCCGGGCGGGACCAGGGCGACCTGCCCGGGGAGGCGCACCTCCGCGTCGCCGACCTCGATCAGGGACCCGCCCTGCGGATCGCGCAGCTGCAGGCCCTCGAGCCGCAGCGGCCCGCCGAGCCGGGGCGCCGCGCGCTCGGATTCGTGCTCGGCCGGCAGGAGGCGCTGCGGGCCGAAATGCGCCGCCACGGTCTCGTACTTGACCTCGACGTCGAGGCGCTGCTGGTCCCAGTCGATCAGCTCCTTGAGGGGCGGCGGCAGGTCCCGGTAGGCGGCCAGGACCGCCACGAGCTGGCCGATGTCGAGCTGGCCCTTCAGGGCGAAGTAGCCGCCGATCGCGTAGAACAGGAACGGCGTCACCTGCGCGAGCAGGTTGTTGAGGTATTTGACCGCGAACTTGCGGCGGTAGATCCGCAGGCGCAGGTCGTAGAGCCGGTAGAGGCGGCCGCCGATCTCCGCGCGTTCCCAGCGGCCGGTGTCATTCAGCGTCACCGCCTGCAGGCCGTCGAGCACCTCGGCGACGCGCCCGGCCAGGGCGCGGGACGCGATCTGGCGCTGGCGGCTGAGACGGATGATCTCCCGCCGCAGCCGCGGGATCACGGTCATCTGCACGGCGACCATGCCGCCGGCCGCGATGCCGAGCCAGATGTTCTGCATCATGATGAAGGCCAGCGCCGTCGCGGCCTGCGTGCCCAGGAACACCGGCACCACGATCGCGTCGCCGATGAAGGAGCCGATCGGCTCGACCTCGTCCCGGATGATCGTCGCGGTCTCGGAGGATTTCACCTCCCGCTGCGTCTCCGGGGAGAAGCGCAGCATCAGCGAGAACAGCTGGAACCGCAGGCGGCGCAGCATCCGCTCGCCGAGAATGCCCTTCTGGAGGTTGATCCAGAACTTGAACGCGCCGTTGATCAGGACGAGGCTGAGGAACAGCGTCGACAGGCTGAGCAGCAGCTCGAACCGGTCGAGCTGGAACCCCTCGAACAGGTGCGTCTTGCCGCCGCCCAGGAAGGCGGGCCACTCGACGGTGAGCTCGAGGAACGGCGCGGTCGCCTCGCCGTGCGCGTAGGCCTTCCCCGTGATCGCGTCGTTGACGATGCGCTTCGGCAGGTCGAGCGAGGCGAAATAGAACGGGAGCGACGCCAGCACGACGGCGCAGATCCGGAGCTGCGCGACCTTGGAGTAGCGCCAGATATACGGGAACAGCCGCGGCTCAAGCGCGCGCATCGTGTCCTTCCGACGAAAGCCCGCCCTGGCGGCCCGACGGCCGAATCGCCGCAGCCGGACGCCTGATCCTGGTCGATACGCTACCCGAGGGATCCGGTTTCATCCAATACAGCCCGATAAACGCGGCTTTCCGCCGGTCGCGGTGTCGTCGCGCCGTCATATAGGGCAACCGGCGCCGGAGCGCGCGCGCGGAGCAGCCCTGCGCCCGCGGCCAGGAGGCGTGCGGCGCCGGATCCCGACGCCGGTCTTCCCCCAGCAATCCCGGCCACGCGAGGCCCCCATGACCTCAGCGGCCTTGCCCAAGCGCGCGCGTCCTTATATTGCGACGCAACCACCACGACTCCGTACCTGAACCGGCGCGGACGGCCGCGCCGCGCGGCCGCCAGGGAGCCGGCACAACCCGTTTCGGGCCGCCATGAAACTGCGCAACATCGCCATCATCGCTCACGTCGACCACGGCAAGACGACCCTCGTCGACAAGCTGCTGGCCCAGTCCGGCACCTTCCGCGAGAATCAGCGGGTCGAGGAGCGGGCGATGGACTCCAACGACCTCGAGAAGGAGCGTGGCATCACGATCCTCGCCAAGGCAACCTCGGTCGTCTGGAAGGACACCCGCGTCAACATCGTCGACACCCCCGGCCACGCCGATTTCGGCGGTGAGGTCGAGCGCATCCTGTCGATGGTCGACGGCGTGATCGTGCTGGTGGACGCCGCCGAGGGGCCGATGCCCCAGACCAAGTTCGTGGTCGGCAAGGCGCTCAAGATCGGCCTGCGCCCGATCGTGGCGATCAACAAGGTCGACCGTCCGGACGCGCGGATCAACGAGGTCGTGAACGAGGTGTTCGACCTGTTCGCCGCCCTCGACGCCACCGACGAGCAGCTCGACTTTCCGATCCTCTACGGGTCGGGCCGCAACGGCTGGATGGCCGACAGCCCGGACGCGGACCCGTCGGTCGGCCTCGAGCCGCTGTTCGACCTCGTGCTCAAGCACGTGCCGCCGGCCCGGACCGAGGAGGGGCCGTTCCGGATGCTCGGCACCCTGCTCGAGGCCAACCCGTTCCTCGGCCGCATCATCACCGGCCGGATCGCCGCGGGCTCGGTAAAGCCGAACCAGCAGATCAAGGTGCTCGACCGTCACGGCAAGGTCGTCGAGACCGGCCGCGTGTCGAAGATCCTCGCCTTCCGCGGCCTGGAGCGCGCGCCGATCGACATCGGCGAGGCGGGCGACATCGTGTCGATCGCCGGTCTGATCAAGGGCACCGTCGCCGACACCTTCTGCGACCCGCAGGTCGAGACCCCGATCCAGGCGCAGCCGATCGATCCGCCGACCGTGACGATGTCGTTCATCGTCAACGACAGCCCGCTCGCCGGCACCGAGGGCGACAAGGTCACGAGCCGCATGATCCGCGACCGCCTGTTCAAGGAGGCCGAGGGCAACGTCACGCTCAAGATCGAGGAGGCGGCCGACAAGGACAGCTTCTACGTCTCGGGCCGCGGCGAGCTGCAGCTCTCGATCCTGATCGAGACCATGCGCCGCGAGGGCTTCGAGATCGCCGTGTCGCGGCCGCGGGTCGTGTACGAGCGCGACGAGGCCGGCGGCCTGCTGGAGCCGATCGAGGAGGTCGTGATCGACGTCGACGAGGAGCATTCCGGCGTCGTCGTCCAGAAGATGTCCGAGCGGAAGGCCGAGATGCTGGAGATGCGGCCCTCCGGCGGCAACCGCCTGCGCCTCGTGTTCCACGCCCCGACCCGCGGCCTGATCGGCTACCAGGGCGAGCTGCTCACCGACACCCGCGGCACCGCGATCATGAACCGGCTGTTCAAGGCGTACGAGCCCTACAAGGGCGAGATGCCGGGCCGGCGCAACGGCGTGCTGATCTCCAACGACCAGGGTGAGGCCGTGGCCTACGCCATGTGGAACCTGGAGGACCGCGGCCCGATGATGATCGAGCCGGGCTGGAAGGTGTACCAGGGCATGATCGTCGGCGAGCACAACCGCGAGAACGACCTCGAGGTGAACGTGCTCAAGGGCAAGAAGCTCACCAACATCCGCACCACCTCGAAGGACGAGGCCGTGCGCCTCACCCCGCCGATCCGGATGACCCTGGAGCGCTCGCTGGCCTGGATCCAGGACGACGAGCTCGTCGAGGTGACGCCGAAGTCGATCCGCCTGCGCAAGGCCATCCTCGACCCGAACGACCGCAAGCGGGCCGAGCGGTCGAAGGAGAACGCCGCCTGAGGCGCGCGACCGTCACCGATCGTGAACGACCGGCAACCGGGCGCTCAGGCCCGGTTGCTGATGTGGCCCTTAGTCCTGGCCGCTCTCGGACCCATCGAACCCTTATGCCGGGGGCAATACTTCGATGGGGCGGACTCGAGAGGCCCGCGTGAACCCCGTGACACCGATGCCCGTCGCGCTGAACCCGCTTCCGTCGCTCGCGCAGGCCGCCGCCGCGCCGCCCTCATACCTCGTCGGCCAGGACGGCGAGGGTCACTGGGTCGCCGTCGAGACCGGTGGGCGTGCCGGAGGCATCTTCCGCAGCCGCCAGGACGCGATCCGCTACGCCTGCGTCGAGACCGGCTGCCGTCCCGGCGACGTCCCGCTGGCTTCCGGGCCGATCCCCTTCCGTCTCTCCTGAGCCGCGCGCCGCCGCGCGGGGGATGCCGCCGCGGCGGCATCCCGGTCGCGTCAGCTGCCTCCGGGATCGGTCTCGTCGTTCTGCGTTCCGCCGGCGGGCGTCCCCTGGCCGGGCTTGCCCTCCGTCTTCTCATTCGGGTCCTTGACCGCGTCGGGGGCGACGTTCTTCGGCTTGTCCGGCTGCGCGCCGGTCTCGCGACGCTCGGTCATTCCCGATTCTCCCGCTCCGCCCGGTAGTGCCCGCCCGCGACCTTCGTGTCGGCGGCCGGACCCCGCGAGGCCTTCTGGTCCGAGTGGCCGCCCGAGGAGCCGCCGACCGCCGGCGGCGCGCGCCCGGGCTCTCCGGCCGCGCCCCATTCCGCCTTCGGTTCGGTCCGCGGCGCCTCGCCGGAGCCCATGTCGGTGATCGCCGCCTGATCGGCCGTCTGATGGCCGCCCCCGGCGGGCGGGCTCCCGCGCGAACCGACCTTGTCGTCGGGCTTGCGGGTGACCGTGCCGGATTCGCTCGTCGGCCTGACCATCAGCGCTTCCCGTCGTCCTGGCCGACGGCGGCGGTGGCGCGGTCGATCGCCTCGCCGAGATCCGTGTCGGACCGCGCCTTGTCCTCCATCTGGCCGAGCTTCTCGCGCGGCGTCTCGGTCTCGTTGGCCACCGCGGCCTCGGCACCCTCCCGCGCGGGTCGTCCGGTCTGGTCTGTCATGGCTCGCCTCTCTGCCTCTTCGGGAGACAACGGAGGCGGCCGGGGAGGGTTGCGCGAACTGGGCGACCGGAGGCGGTCGGTTCAGGTCTCCGGCCCGACGATCCGGGGCAGGACGGCCTGCATGAGGCGCCGCGCCGCATCCTCCGCGGCCCCGCGATCCGATGCCCGCGCCTCGATCGTCAGCAGATCGCCGTCCCGGAGGATGACCGCGGTGGCACCCGCGCCGCCGTCCAGCGCGTACACGCTCAACCAGCCGATCGCCGGGCCGGCGGGCAGGGCCGAGAGCCGGCAATCCGGATTGCGCCGCACGCAGAGCGCCTCGAGCGCCGCGAGGGTCGTCCTGCCTGAGCGGACCCGGGCCTCGGTCCCGTCCGTCAGTCGGCCGAGCCGCAACGCGATCGTCGGGGCGCCCGCGCAGGCGGCGCAGTGCAGGCCGAGCTGCCCGGCCTCCGCCCGCGCCGTGGCCGCCGGTCCGAGCGCCGATCGGGCGGCTTCGGCCAGGCCGGTCAGGTCGTGGACCGCGAAGCCCTGGGCCATCGCCGCTTGAGCCCAGAGGCCGAACACGAGAAGCAGGAGGCCGCGCATGAGATCGTCACTGTCCGTTCGTCGGCCGGCGTTAGCGGAGAGTTTTTCCGGCGTCCAGGCACGGCAGATCGCAGTGTTGATCCGAAATTTTCGCCCAAAACTCAGTATTGTGCTGCGAATAAGTTCTGAGAGAGACAGATACTGATCAAAGAAAAATGATTTTATGACTGTGATCAAATGAAAAATTTCGTGGGTCGCGACGATCGTGTCCGTCCCCGGCGGACCGGAAGCGCGCGCGGATCCACATCGCCGCGATCCGCGCCGGTGCGATTCGATCAGCGCTCCGTAGGGGAGCGGCCCGAAGGCCGCTCCGATGGCCGGTTCAGCCGATCCCGTCGAACAGCGCCGAGGAGATGTAGCGCTCGGCGAACGAGCAGGCGACCGTCACGATCCGCTTGCCCTGGAACTCGGGGCGCTTGGCCAGCTCCAGCGCGGCGGCGACGTTGCCGCCGGTGGAGATGCCGCCGGGGATGCCCTCCAGCCGGGCGAGCGCCCGGGAGGTCTCGAACGCCGCCTGGTTGGTGACCTTCAGGACGCCGTCGAGGATGTTGGTGTGCAGGTTGTCGGGGATGAACCCGGCGCCGATGCCCTGGATCTTGTGCGGGCCGGGCTGGCCGCCGGAGATCACCGGGCTGTCCTCCGGCTCCACCGCGAAGACCTTCAGGTTCGGCAGGCGCGGCTTCAGCACCTCGCCGACGCCCGTCACGGTGCCACCGGTGCCGACGCCGGCCACGAACGCGTCGAGCTGGCCGCCCGTGTCGCTCCAGATCTCCTCGGCGGTGGTCTTCCGGTGGATCTCCGGGTTGGCCGGGTTGGAGAATTGCTGCGGCATGACCGAGCCCGGGATCTCCTTCAGGAGCTCCTCGGCCTTGGCGATCGCGCCCTTCATGCCCTGCGCGCCCGGCGTGAGCGCCAGCTCCGCACCCAGGAAGGCGAGCATCTTGCGCCGCTCCAGCGACATCGTCTCGGGCATCACCAGGATGAGCCGGTAGCCGCGGGCCGCCGCCGTGAAGGCGAGGGCGATGCCGGTGTTGCCCGAGGTCGGCTCGACCAGCGTGCCGCCGGGCTGGAGCTTCCCGGAGGCCTCCAGGGCGTCGATCATGTTGACGCCGATGCGGTCCTTCACGCTGGCGATCGGGTTGAAGAACTCGAGCTTCAGCAGGATCTCGGCGTCGACGCCGTGCTCCTTGGGCAGCCGGTTCAGGCGCACCAGAGGGGTGTTGCCGATCGTCTCGGTGATCGAGCCGTAGACACGGCCGTGGCCGACCTTCGCCGGTGCGTTGAGGGTATCGGCCATCGCGGAACTCCTGCTCGTGGTGACGGATCGGACAGATGTCGTATCCGGGAGAGGCCCCGCCAAGGGATCGCCCTCGCGTGGGGAGGCTTGACCGGCCCGGACGGGAGGCTGCGATATCGCGTTGCCGCGGCCGGAGCAATCGGGCTAAGTGCCGTTGCCGAAAGTTCTTTCCGGAATTGGGCGAACTTTCGCGGCGGGGTGGAAGACCTTTATTGAGCGGCCCGTTCCTGATGGAATTCTATTCTCCAGC
Organism: Methylobacterium sp. D54C; assembly: GCF_053345595.1. Classification (NCBI taxonomy): domain Bacteria; kingdom Pseudomonadati; phylum Pseudomonadota; class Alphaproteobacteria; order Hyphomicrobiales; family Methylobacteriaceae; genus Methylobacterium; species Methylobacterium sp. D54C. The sequence goes on along the minus strand of NZ_JBKFAK010000004.1, from coordinate 351,265 downwards.
CCGTCCGGCCGCGGCCGGCGCTGCCCGACCATCCTGCCCGACGGGCGGACGGGGCCTCCCCCTTCGGCCGACTCGTCGGGCCGCTCTGCTGGCGGGCCTCGGGCTGGTCCTGGCGCGGCCGGCGCGGGCCGCCGAGGCGCTCCGCGTCGTGCTCGCCACCGCGACGCCGGGCGGCGGCTTCCCGGCCTTCGGGGAGGCCTTCGCCGGCGCGGTCGCGGCCGCGGACCCGGCCCTGACCGTCGAGCGGCGCGCCACCGGCGGGTCGTCCGAGAATGTCGGCCTCCTCCGCGCCGGCCGCGTCGATCTCGGCCTCGTGCAGGGCGAGTACGCCTACCCGGCCCTCGCCGAGGGCGGCGGCCTGACCGTCCTGGCGCCGATGTACCCGACGCCGGGCCTGTTCGTGGTGCCGGCGACCAGCGCGATCCGCTCGGTGGCGGACCTGCGCGGGCGCAGGGTCGTGCTCGGCACGCACAAGTCCGGGCTGACCGTCATGGGCCGCAGCGTCCTCGGCGCCTCGGGCCTCGATCCCGAGCGCGACATCAGCCCGATCCTCCTCGACCGGGCCGGCGACGGCCCGGGCCTGGTGCGGGAGGGCCGCGCCGACGCGCTCTGGGGCGGCGGCCTCGATTGGCCGGGCTTCCACGCCCTGGCCGCGGATCCGGGCGGGGCCCGCTTCTTCGGACCGTCCGAGGCGGCCATCGCGCGCCTCGCGCAGGTCGGCGCAGCGACACGGCGCCTCACGGTTCCGGCCGGCAGCTTCGCCGGGCAGGCGGAGCCGATCGCGACGGTAGGGTCCTGGAGCTTCGTGATCGCGCGGCCCGGCCTCGACGAGGAGACGGCCTACCGGATCGTCCGGGCGCTGGCGCGGACGGAGCTCACCGAAGCGCAGCCGAGGAACCTCGTCGGCCTGGTCCCGGCGGACCAGGTCAATCCCGGGACCGCCCGCGTCCTCCGCGAAGCCGGCGTCACGCTGCGCTGACGGCGCGGCGGCTCAGCGGAACGAGGCGACGCGGCGATCGCGCTTCCGCTCGGCGGCGGGCTGGTAGGCGATCTCGGCGTGGTGGGTGCAGTACGGCAAGCCGGTGATGGAGCGGGCGCCGCAGAAGCGGAATTCCGGCGTCGTCGGGTCGCCGAGGGGCCAGCGGCACATGGATTCCCGGAGGTCCATGATGGTGACGCGCTCCGACACCGCGAGGGCCACGGGCGCGGGCGCCGCGGCCGGCGCGGGCGCCGGGAAGTCCGGGGCCGGACGGTGGGCCAGGATCGCGACCGGCTCGGGCGCCTGCGTCTCGACCACCGCGATAGCGGTCTCGATCTCGACCGTCTTCGACGGCGGGACGGCGGTGGCGGCTTCCTCGCCGCCGCGGGCGCGACCGGCCAGACCCAGGCGGTGGACCTTGCCGATCACCGCGTTGCGGGTGACGCCGCCGAGTTGCGCCGCGATCTTGCTGGCGCTCTGCCCGTCTTCCCACAGGCGGCGCAGCAGCGCCACGCGATCGTCCGTCCAGCCGAGACCCGCTTCCATCATCCCCTCCGCCCCCTGCGGCTCGGCCGCGTTCCCGAAGGCCAGTCCGCGTCTTCCAGGCCGACAGGAGCCGTTATCCCGGCCGACCGTGTCGCCGCGCAGACCGCGCCCCCGCGCACCGGCTGCCGCATCGCGTGCGACACCCTGTCTCGCCAGGCCACGGGGGAACCCTAGCGCGGCGCTCGCGAACGTTGCAAGGGCGGGCGGTCGCCGGGCACGGGCCGCCGCGACGCCTGTCCACCGGCAATGACCCGGGCCGGCCCGGGTCGGCCGGGTCCGGCGCGATCCTGCGCGGCCCCGGCGCGGTCCCGCCGGTGTCCGGTACGGCGCCGCACCGTCCGGGCCGCCGGCCGCAGCGGCCACGCTTGCGCCCCGATCGCGTGGGATCGTGACCCCACCGCAACAGCGCGGCCTTATCGTTCCTCCGAAGCCGGCTAAGACGGAACAGGCGATACGGCCAAGCTCGTTCCGTGTGGCAGAGTGGGCGCGTTTCGCGGTTCGAGGAAGTGACGATGGGTGTTCGTCAGGTCAGCCTGCGCATGGCGGTGGCGTTCGGGCTGGCGGGTCAGGTCGCGGCCTGCGGCAGCGTTCCGCGGACCCCCTACAGTGCCGAGCAGGCGGCCTTCGCCACCGTGCCGGGCATCCCCGGCGCGCGCGTCTTCGCGGACGCGTCGGTGGACACGATCGCGGCGCTCGCCGCCAATCCGGAGCGGCGCCTCAAGGGCTTCACCTACCTGGCCCTGTCGGGCGGCGGCGGCGACGGCGCCTACGGGGCGGGCGTGCTCAACGGCTGGACGGCGTCCGGCAAGCGGCCCGAATTCACCCTGGTCTCCGGCGTCTCGACGGGCGCGCTGATCGCGCCCTTCGCCTTCCTGGGTTCGGCCTACGACCCCTACCTGACCGAGTTCTACACGAGCGGCGTCGCCAGCGAGCTGGTGGCCTCGCCGAACCTGGCCAACGTGCTGTTCGGCTCGGGCCTGTTCGGCGACGGGCGCCTGCGCAACCTCATCGACCGCTACGTCACGGACGACCTCCTCAAGGCCGTGGCCGAGGAGCACGCGAAGGGCCGGCGCCTGCTGGTCGTCACGACGAACCTCGATTCCCAGCGCGCGGTGATCTGGAACATGGGCGCCATCGCGGCGAGCGGGGTGCCCAACGCCCGCCAGCTGTTCCGCGACGTGCTGGCGGCCTCGGCCAGCATCCCGGCGGTGTTCCCGCCCCAGTTCATCGACGTCTCGGCCGGCGACGCGCGCTTCCAGGAGATGCATGTCGACGGCTCGGTGGTGACCCCCGTCTTCACCCTGCCGCAGACCCTGCTGCTGCGCGACGGGCGGATCCGCACCGGCGGCAAGGCCGAGATCTACGTGGTGATCAACGGCCGCCTGGAGCCGGAATTCGAGGTGACGAAGGACAACACGCTCTCGATCGTCGAGCGCTCCTTCACCACCGCGAGCCGCGCCCGCTCCCGCGCGACGCTGACGGCGACCTACGCGCTGGCCCGCACCAACGGCATCGGCTTCAATCTCACCTACATCGACGAGAACGGCCCCAAGGCGTCCGCCGCGAAGGGCTTCGACACCGCCTACATGCGGGCCCTGTACGAGGCCGGTTACGAGAAGGGCCGGACCGGCACCTTCTGGCAGCACTCGATCCCCGCCGCGCCGGTGCTCAGGGAGACCGCCAGCGCCGTGGCGAACTGATCGCCGGACGGTGCTGCCGCGCGCCCCGTCCGGGCGCGCGGCGGACGGGGCCGCTACTTGCCCAGGATCTTCGTCACGAGGCGGCCGAGCGGCGTCGCCGTGCTGGCGTTCCGGTCGTCCCGGTCGACGGGGCGGTTCTCGTTGCCGAGGATCTTTGTGACGATGCGTCCGATCAGGTTCATGGGTCGGCCCTCCGGTATCGCGCCCAAATGGCGCAGCTTCCCCAACAACGGGTCAGGCGCGGGCCGCGTTCCAGCCCGGCGCCCGATCGGGCGCCTCAGACCTGCATCAGGCGGATGTTGTTGGTGTTGCCCGCCGTGTGGAACGGGATGCCGGCGGTGACCACGATGACGTCGTTCGGCCGCGCGAAGCCTTCGTCCCGGGCGTGGTGGCAGGCCTTCGAGGTCATCTCCTCGTAGCTGTCGACGTCCTCCGTCAGGACGCTGTGCGCCCCCCAGAGCAGGCTCAGCCGCCGCGAGGTCGCGACGTTGGGGGTCAGGGCCAGGATCGAGGCCGCGGGCCGCTTGCGCGCGACCCGGGCGGCCGTCGTCCCGCTCGCCGTGTAGGCGACGATGGCCGCGGCGCGCACCGCCTCGGCGAGGTCGGCAGTGGCGGTCGCCACGGCGTGGGGCGGCGTCTCCTCCTCGCCCGGCTCCGAGGCCGCGACGATCGAATGGTAGAGCTTGTGGCCCTCCACGCTCCGGATGATCCGGTCCATCATCGCCACCGCTTCGACCGGGTAGCGGCCGGTCGCGGATTCCGCCGAGAGCATCACGGCGTCGGCGCCGTCGTAGATGGCGGTGGCGACGTCCGACGCCTCCGCCCGGGTGGGCGCCGGGGCATTGACCATCGAGTCGAGCATCTGGGTCGCCACCACGACGGGCTTCACGGCGAGCCGGCAGGCCCGGATCAGCTCCTTCTGCCGCCCCGGCACGTCCTCGTGCGGGATCTCGACGCCGAGATCGCCGCGGGCGACCATCACGGCGTCGGAGAGCCGGATGATGTCGTCGATCCGCTCCAGCGCCTGCGGCTTCTCGATCTTCGACATGATGCCGGCGCGGTCGCCGATGATCCCCCGCGCCTCGATGACGTCGGACGGCTTCTGGACGAACGACAGGGCGACCCAGTCGACGCCGAGGTCGAGCCCGAAGGCGAGGTCCGCCCGGTCCTTCTCGGTCAGCGGCGACAGGTCCAGCAGCGTGCCCGGCAGGTTCACGCCCTTGCGGTTCGAGATCGGCCCGCCGGTGACGACCTCGGCGGTGATGGAGGTCCGCTCGGGCCCGGTGACCCGCACCCGAACCCGCCCGTCGTCGATGAGGAGCTCCTGGCCCGGCACGACGGCGTCGAAGATCTCCGGGTGGTGCAGCGGGATCGCCTGCTTGTCGCCGTCCGCGCCGTCGAGGACGAAGCGCACCGTCTCGCCGGCCTGGAGATCGAGCCGGCCGCCCTGGAGCGTGCCGATGCGGATCTTCGGCCCCTGGAGATCCTGCAGGATGCCGATCGGCCGGCCGACCTCCTTCTCGAGGGCGCGGATGGCCGCGTGGACCTTGGCGTGATCCGCCTGGACGCCGTGGCTGAAATTGAGCCGGAACGTGTCGACGCCGGCGAGGAACAGGGCGCGGAGCTGGTCCGGGGCGGAACTGGCGGGACCGACGGTGGCGACGATCTTGGCGTGGCGGTGACGGCGCATGCGGGTCTCGGCCTCCTGAGGCTGCCTCTGGGAATCGAGCCGGGCGCTCGGTCGCGCCGACGGCGCTCACATCGGTCCGCGACGGCCCCGCGGCGAGGCCTCGCGGCGCCCGGCGGGCGATTTTTCGCGCGGCGGGCCGATTCGGCGGGAGGCTATCTGGCCGCCTCGCGGGCGATTCCGGCAAGCCCGGCGTCGAACACGCCCGTGATGTCGGCGACGGCGTCGGCGTCGCTCATGCCCTCGGCGTCGAAGGTCGCGCTCCAGATCACCGTGGAGCCCGCGCCGTCGCGACGGACCGCCAGCGTCGCGTTGTAGGCGCGCACCGGCAGGGGCCCCTGGATGAAGCTGTAGCTGTAGCTCATGCCGGTCTCGTCGCGCGCGGTCTCGACCTCGGCGATCGTGCCCTTGCCGCCCTTCACCACGAGGCCGCGGATCTGCGCGCGGATGCCGTCATCCTCGTCCTCGCCCGACAGGATGCAGCGCTGGACCTGCGGGTGCCAGTGCTGGATCGCGCAGAAATCGCCGACCAGCGCCCAGACCGCGGCGGGCGGGGCCGGGATGTCGCGGCTGCGGGTGACCTCCAGGGCGCTGGCCGGTCCGGCGGCTAGGACGGCCGCGCCGATCGCCGTCAGGGAAGCGGGATGCATCACGGGTCGGTCTCCGGTCCGCCGGGCTGATGTGACGCGACTTGGAGCGCCGCCCGGCCGCGGCGAGCCCCGGGGCCGCGACGGACCGCGTCTCGAAGGTGTCGCTGCCGGCGCGGTATGCTACGCCGCGCCCGTCAGGATCACCGGACATGCCCATGGACGATCGCGCTGCGCCGAAGCGGCCCGCGACCCGGAGCGGCGCCGCGCGCGCGGCCCTGACGACCGGCGCCGCGCTCGTCATCGGCACGGCCATGCCGGCGCTCGCCGCGGGGTCGGACCCGTCGCCGCCGGCCGCGCCGCAGGCTTTCGAGGCCTGCCGGGCCGACCTGATCGCCTGGGTCACGGCCCGCGCCGTGCCGCAGGGCCTCGCCGAGGCGCAGCTCGCCGCGCTCAACCCCGACCCGGACGTGATCGCCGCGACCCAGAGCCAGGGCGAGTTCGTCCGTCCGATCTGGGACTACATCGAGGCCAGCGTCACGCCGGCCCGCGTCGAGGCCGGTCTGCGCAAGCTCACCGAGCACGCCGACACGCTCGCCGCCATCGAGGCCAAGTACGGGGTCGACCGCCACGTCCTGGTGGCGTTCTGGGGGGTCGAATCGAGCTACGGCGCCGTGCTCGACAACCCGGCGGTGGTGAAGCCGGTCGTCCGCTCGCTCGCGACGCTCGGCTGCAGCGATCCCGCCCGGGCGACCTACTGGCGCGACGAGCTGGCGGCGGCGCTCCAGATCCTGGCCTGGAACCAGGCGCCCCTGGACCGGATGCCGGCGGGGCTGACCGGGTCCTGGGCCGGCGCCATGGGGCACACGCAGTTCATGCCCAGCGTCTACCAGCGCGAGGCGGTCGATTTCGACGGCGACGGCCGGCGCGACATCTGGACCTCGGTGCCGGACGCCCTCGCGTCGACGGCGAACTATCTTCGCAGCCACGGCTGGAAGCACGGCGCGGGATGGGGCAGCGAGGCGGTGCTGCCCGAGACCTTCGACGCGGCGCTCGCCGACGAGACGACGGTCCGCACCGTCGCGGCGTGGCGGGCGCTCGGCGTGAGGCCCGCCCGCGACCGCGCCCTGCCGGACACGGCCGAGGCGACCCTGATCCTGCCCGCCGGGATCCGCGGCCCCGCCTTCCTGCTGCAGCCGAACTTCGCGGTGATCCTCCGCTACAACACGGCCCTGTCCTACGCGCTGACCGTCGCGCTCCTGTCGGACCGCCTGCGCGGCGACCCGGGCCTGGTGCACGACTGGCCGCGGGGCGACCGGCCCCTCACCGGCGACGAGCGGCGCGACCTGCAGACCCGCCTGACGGAGCGCGGCTTCGCCACCGGCGGGGTCGACGGCAAGATCGGCCCGAAGACGCGGGCGGCGCTGCGCGCCTTCCAGGGGTCGGTCGGCCTGCCGCCGGACGGTTACGCCGACGCCGCGCTGCTGGACCGGGTCCGGGCCGCGCCCTGACGGGCGCTCACGCCAGGAAGGCGGGCTCGTCCCGGGCCAGAACCCGCTTGACGCTCTCCAGATGGAGGCGGGCGCTCTCGGCGCGCCCGGCCGCCTCCTGGGCCGCCACGCGCTGTACGATCGCCTCGGGCACGGCCTTGAGCGCCTGCCCCGTGCTCATGGCCAGGACCTGCGCCTGTGCGGCGCGCTCCAGGTAGTAGAGGTCGTCCCAGGCCTCCGCGATCGTCTCGCCCAGCACCATCACGCCGTGGTTCTTCAGGAACACGACGTCCGCCTCGCCGGCGCTCTCGGCGATCCGCCGGCCCTCGGACGAATCGAGCGCGAGACCGTTGTAATCCTCGTCCACCGCGATCCGGCCGTAGAAGCGCAGCGCCGTCTGGCCCGCCCACACCAGGGGCTCGCCCTCCAGCATGGCCAGGGCCGTGGAATAGGGCATGTGGGTGTGGAACGCGGCCCGGGCGCGGGGCTTCAGCCGGTGCAGCTCGGCGTGGATGTGGAAGGCGGTGGCCTCGGGCTGGCCGTCGCCCTCGAGGACGTTGCCGTGGAAGTCGCAGAGGAGAAGGCTCGACGCGGTGACCTCCGCGAAGGCGAGGCCGTAGGGATTGACCAGGAACAGGTCGGGCCGCTCCGGCAGCACCGCCGAGAAGTGGTTGCAGATGCCCTCTTCCAGACCGTTGCGCGCGGCCCAGCGCAGGCAGGCGGCGAGGTCGACCCGGGCGCGGCGCACGCTGTCGGCGTTCAGGGGCTCGTTGCTGCGGGCGGGCGGGGTTCCCGGGGCGGTAACGGCGTGCGCCATGCGTGCGGGCTTTCCTGTGTCGGGGTTCGGGCCGGGGACTCGACCGGTCCCGCCACTCTAGACGCTCGCTCGCCCCTGCGCAGCCGCTCCGCGCTCAGGCGCGGCCGTCCGTGACGCCGCCGACGAGATTGAGGCCGAGCAGGAAGTCCGACGCGAAATCCGTGCGGATGACCGGCTCGCGCGGGACCGCCTCGCGCAGGAGATCGCGCTCGGCGCGGCGCGCCGCGACCGCCTCCGCCACCGAGACGCGCCGGAACGACAGGCTCGCCCCGCCCCGGACCTGCGCCAGCCGCCCGAGATCCGGCCCGATGACCGTGGCGATCTTCGGGTAGCCGCCGGTGGATTGCCGGTCGGCCATCAGGATGATCGGCAGGCCGTTGCCGGGGACCTGGATCGCCCCCATGGCGACGCCGTCCGAGACGATGTCGTGCCCCTTGGCGTGCCTCAGCGGCGTGCCGTCGACGAAGCAGGCCATCCGGTCGCCCCGCGGCGAGACCGTCCAGGGACCGGCCAGGAACGCCGCGATCTGGTCGGGCGCGAAGTAGTCGTCCTGCGGGCCCAGCACGACCCGGATCTCCCGGCCGTCCCGGGCGAGCCAGGGCGCGACGAGCCGCTGCGGCGCTCCGTCCGCCGTCCGGCCCTCGGCGACGGGGAGGCGGTCGCCCGCGGCGAGGCCGCGCCCGTCGAGGCCGCCGAGCCCCGAGCGGGTATGGGTCGCCGCCGATCCCAGGACCGGCGCCACGTCGAGCCGCCCGGCGACCGCGAGGTAGCCCCAGGCGCCGGCATCGCCGGCCCGCACGACGAGGGTCTGGCCGGGCTCCAGGGCGAGCGCGACCGTGTCGGGCAGGGGCACGCCGTCCAGCGCGATGCGGAAGCCCGGCGCCAGCAGGGCGATCCCGACGGCGCCATCCTCCGCCGAGACGGTGACGCCGCCGGTGGAGATCTCGATGGCGGTGGCGTCGAGGGGGTTCGACGCCGCCCGGTTGGCGGCGGCGTGCATCAGCGGGTCCATCGGGCCCGCGGCCGTGATGCCGTAGCGCAGGTAGCCGTGCCGGCCCCCGTCCTGCAGGGTGATGCCGGGCCCGGCGGAGTCGATGACGAGGGCGGGCATCAGCGCGCCTCCCCGCGGCGGGCCACCGGCTCGCCGGCCGCCTCGCGCGCCGTCAGGGCGTCGAAGGTCGCGGCATCGACGGGCTCGAAGCGGATCAGGTCGCCGGCGCCGACGAAGAAGCTCGGGTCGCGCTCCGGCGCGTAGAGGCGGGACGGCGTCGCGCCGATCACGTACCAGCCGGTCGGCATCGGCACGGTCGCCACCGCGGCGAGGCCGCCGCCGATCATGATGGCGTTGCGCGGGTGCGGCGGCCGCGGGCTCGCCCGCCGGGGCACCGCCAGGGGCTGCGGCAGGCCGCCGAGATAGGCGAAGCCCGGCGCGAAGCCGTACATGTAGACCCGGAACGTCGTGGCCGCGTGGGTCGACACCACAGTCTCCGGGCTCAGGCCGCTCCGCTCGGCGACCTGCGCGACGTCCTCACCGTGGGGGGCGTCGTAGCAGCAGGGCAGGGTCCAGAGTATCGGGCTCGCCGCGCGCGCGGTCGCGCCGGCCACCAGCGCCCGGACCCGCTCGGCGAGCGTCTCGCGGTCGAGCACCAGCGGGTCGTAGTGCAGCATCAGGGAGCGGTAGGTCGGCACGCGCTCGCGCAGCCCCTCCGGCGGGTCCGCCCCGAGGGCGTCGTCGAGGGCCAGGACCCGGTCGCTGATCGCCGGATCGACGGTGCTGCCGAACTCGACCACGAGGGCCGCCTCGCCGGCGTCGAGGAGGCGGGGCTCGTCCAGCGCCGCGCTCACGGCCGGAACGGCGCCAGCGTGACGCCCGCGCCCTCCAGCCGGGTCCGCACCGCCCGCGCCGTGGCGACGGCGTGGTCCGAATCGCCGTGGACGCAGATCGAGCGGATCGGCGTCGGCAGCGTTTGACCGTCGGCCGTGAGGATCGCGCCCGCCTCGACCATGCGCAGGACGCGGTCGGCCGCCTCGCCGGCATCGGTGATCATCGCGCCGGGCTGGCTGCGGGGGATCAAGAGGCCGCTCGGCGTGTAACCGCGATCGGCGAAGATCTCCTGGTGAACCTCGAGGCCGCAGGCCTCGCCCGCCGGCACCTGGGCGGTCAGCGCGATGGCGAGCAGCGCGAGCTCCCGGTCCACCGCGCGGACCGCGCGGGCGATGGCGTCGGCCACCGGCCGCTCCTCGGCGGCGACGTTGGCCAGCGCCCCGTGCGCCTTCACGTAGGTGATGCGGTGGCCGGCATACGCGGCGAGCGCCTGCGCGGCGCCGATCTGGTAGGCGACGAGCCGCTCGATCTCGGCGGGGCTGTAGGGCATCCGCCGCCGCCCGAAGCCCCAGAGGTCCGGGAAGCCCGGATGGGCGCCGACCGCCACGCCGCGCTCCTTCGCCAGTGCGAAGGTCCGGGCCATGATCTCGGGGTCGCCGGCGTGGAGGCCGCAGGCGACGTTGGCCGAGGTGACGATCCCGAGGATCGCCGCGTCGTCGCCGCAGGCGTAGGCGCCGTAGCCCTCGCCGAGGTCGGAATTCAGGTCCACGCTGGTCATCGCCGCCGCTCCGCGTGCCGATCGGGTCTCATAGGGCCGCAACGGGTTCCGGCTCGGCCGGATCCGCGCTGCGAGAATCGAGCGCGCGGCCCGCCGTCTCCGGCAAGAGAAGCGCCGCGACGATCACGAGGCAATAGGCGCCCGCCGCCACGACGCCGATGGCGATGCCGAGTGTCAGCGAGCCGCTGAGGTGGCCGACCACGGCGGGGCAGATCGCACCCGTGGCGCGGCCGAAATTGTAGCAGAAGCCCTGCGCGGAGCCGCGGATCCGGCTCGGGAACAGCTCGCTGAGGAAGGCGCCCATCCCGGAGAAGACGCCGGAGAGGAAGAAGCCGAGGGGGAAGCCCAGCACCAGCATCACCGGGTCGGTGATCGGGATCAGTGTGTAGGCCAGGACGAGGATACCCGCGCAGAAGCCGAACAGGACGAAGCCCAGGCGGCGCCCGATCCGGTCGGAGAGCCAGGCGCTGGTCAGGTACCCGACGAACGACCCGAAGATCAGCATCAGCAGGTAGCCGCTGGTGTTCAGGACCGAGAGGTTGCGCTCGGTCTTCAGGTAGGTCGGGAGCCACGTCGTCACCGCGTAGTAGCCGCCCTGCATGCCGGTCGCCAGCAGGCTCGCCAGCACGGTCCGGCCGATCAGCGGCCGGGAGAAGATGTCGAGGAAGCTGCCGGTGTCGCCGACGTCCCGCATGGCGGCGCGGGTCTGCCGGTAGACCTCGGGGTCCTCGATGTTGCGGCGGATCCAGAAGATCAGCACCGAGGGCAGGGCGCCGAGCCAGAACAGGATCCGCCACGCCACCGCCGGCTCCGCCAGGGCGAACACGGCCCAGAAGGCGATCGCCGCGCAGGCCCAGCCGACCGCCCAGCTCGACTGGACGAGCCCCACCGCCTTGCCGCGGTAGCGGGCCTGGATCGTCTCGGCGATCAGCACCGACCCCACCGACCACTCGCCGCCGAAGCCGAAGCCCTGCAGTGCGCGGGTCACGAGCAGCTGCTCGTAGGAATGGGTGAAGCCGCTGAGCACCGTGAACAGGGTGAACCAGGCGACAGTGCCCTGCAGGACGACGACCCGGCCGTAGCGGTCGGCCAGGATCCCGGCCGCCCAGCCGCCGATCGCCGAGGTCACCAGCGCGGCGGTCGCGATATTGCCGGCCTCGACCTTGGTCAGGCCCCAGACCACGACGAGGGTCGGGATCAGGAACGTGTAGATCATGTAGTCGAACGCATCGACGCCGTAGCCCGCGAAGGCCGCGCCCAGGACCCGGCGCTCCGCCGGACTCGTGTCTTTCACCCACATGGCGCAACTCCTTTGCGGACGGGCCGCCGCGCGGCCGGGAGGGTCACAGGAACGGCAGGTCGCGGTTGAGGAGGTCGGTGATCAGCATGTGACCGGGCGCGTGGGTGATGCAGAGCGGCAGCCGCGCCGCCATCGCCACCGCCTGGGGGGTGACCCCGCAGGCCCAGAAGACCGGGATCTCGTCCGGCTCGATCGGCACGGGGTCGCCGAAATCCGGCCGCGCGAGGTCGCGGATGCCGATCAGGCCCGGGTCGCCGAGATGGATCGGCGCCCCGTGGACCGCCGGCATCCGGGCCGTCACCTGCACGGCCTTGATGGCGTCCGCCGCCTTCATCGGCCGCATGGAGACGACGAGCGGGCCGTGGAACGGGCCCGACGGTTGGGTGGCGATGGAGGTCCGGTACATCGCGACGTTGCGGCCGAGGGCGACGTGCCGGAGCGGGATGCCCGCCTCGATCAGGCCGGCCTCGAACGAGAAGGAGCAGCCGAGGACGAAGGTGACGAGGTCGTCCCGCCACACGCCGGTCAGGTCGGGCAGCTCGGCCACGAGCGCGCCGCCCTCGTAGACGCGGTAGCCGGGGACGTCGGTGGCGAGATCGAGATCGGTCCCCAGCGTCGGCAGTGCGCGGTCGCCGGGCTGCGAGACGCCGAGGATCGGGCAGGGCTTCGGGTTCTGCTGGCAGAAGCGGTGGAAATCCTCCGCCATGGCCCGCGGCAGGATCATCAGGTTGCCCTGCGCGTGGGCTGGGACGAGACCCGAGGTGTGGCCCCGGAACCGACCCGCGCGGATCGCGCGCCGCGCGTCCGCCGCGTCGGCGAAGACAGGTGGCGCGCCGTCGGCGCCCGCGTGCTGGCTCACCGCGTTGATCTCCCTGGCTGGTCGTCGCGCGCCGGAGCGGCCGCGTCGGCCGTCCGTATTCCGCGAGATCCCGATCGCTTCAGCGATTCATTTCCTGCGGCAACGATCCCATCGCGCCGCGGGGCACGCCAATCGTGATTGCGAATGGGGCGCGATAAACCGGACTTATCGGCCGGCGGCCCAGGTCTCGGCGGCCCAGGTCTCGGCGGCCCAGGTCTCGGCGACGTCCTGGGCGAGGCGGGCCGCGTCCGCCACGAAGTGGTGGGCCGGCCGCTTGGTGTGCATCGCCGTGAAGGTCAGGTCCGAGAGCTGCGGCTCGGCCGGCAGGACGCGCAGGGTGCCGGCACGCAGTTCGGCCTCGACCACGGCCGGGGGGATCACGCAGATCCCGAGGCCCTCGACGCCCATCTTCACGATGGTGGCCAGGGAGGCGCTCGTGTGGATCTGGCTCGGCAGGAGGTTCTCCTGGAGGACGAGGTCGCGCAGCTCGACGTAGGGGCTGGTGTTGCGCGGGTAGGTGATGAGCGGGTGGTGCAGCAGCGCGCCGAGGCTCAGGGGCTCGTCGCCCGGCAGCAGGCCGGGCGCGGCGATCCAGGCCACGGGGGTGCTGAACAGGGGCCGGTTGGCGAAGCTCGGCAGGGTGATCGGGCCGACGAGGAGGGCGAGGTCGATCTCGTCGGCGACGAGGGCGGCCTGCATGTTCGGCGAGATGTCGACCGTGATGTCGACGCCGATGCCGGGATGGGTGGCGCGCATGCGCTCGATGAAGCGCGACAGCCAGAGGTGGACGATGGTCTCGGACACGCCGAGCCGCAGGGTGCCCCGCGTCCGGCCGGTCTCGTGCAGGGCCGCGCTCATCTCGGACTGGAGCGCCAGGAACCGCTCCGCGAATCCGAGGAGCAGGCGTCCCCGCTCCGTCAGCGCGACGTCCCGGCTGCGGCGCTCGAACAGCGTCCCGTACTCGTGCTCCAGGGCCGCGATGCGCTGGGAGACCGCCGGCTGCGTGGTGTTCACCTTCTCACTGGCGCGGCGAAAGCTCGAGAGTTTCGCGACCCAGTAGAACACCTCCAAGCTGCGGAAATCCGCCATCCCGCGATCGTCCCGCCTCGCCGTCGTGCTTGGTCATATCGCGCCCCGATGCGCGCGAGCGCAAGCGCGCGGCGGTCCCCTCCGTACGGGAGAGGGTACCCGCCCCTCGCGCGCATGCGCCCGGCTATCGCCCCCGTCTCGGGGTGATCGGGAACGGCTCTAGAGATCCGACACGGTCGTGGCCGGGCGGGCCGGGCGCATGTGCGCGAGCAGCAGGCGCGCTTCCGCGACGAGGGGATGGTCCAGGTACCAGAGGCCGCACACCCAGCCCGCGATGCCCGCGGCGATCGCGGCCGCGAGGCTCGGGAGCGGCGTCTCGGCCGACCATCCCCAGGCCGACATCACCAGGACGGCGGGCGCGACGGCGATGCCGGTCAGGACGGCGGCGTGGAGGTAGATGGGGGCGTAGTCGCGCCGGAACGTGTCGGTCATCCGCTCGAGATGCGGCCGGTAGAGGCCGACGGCCAGGAACGCCTCGCCGATCCGGGCCGCGCCCGCGCCGCCGAGGCCGAACAGGCAGCCGATGCTGAACATCACGAGGCCGGCGCCGTGGCGCAGGAACTCGAACCGCGCCTGCAGGGCGGTCTGGTCCCGGATCAGGAACACCTCCCAGGTCATGCTGAGCGAGGTCAGGACGATCGCCGCCAGGGACAGCAGGCAGAAGGGCAGCGCCGCGCCCTCCCAGCCCGGCCCGAGCAGGACGCGCACGATGGGACCAGCCAGGACGGCCGCGCCCGCGAAGGCCGGCCAGAGCAGCACGGTGATCATCCGCAGCGTGTGGAGGTAGCAGGTGCGCAGGGACTGCCCGTTCCGCTGCTGGTTGGCGAGGTCCACGAAGGTGATGCGCGTGATCACCACGTGCAGGTGGTCCCACATCAGGGTGTTGAGGCTCGCCGCGCGGGAGTAGAGGCCGAGGGCGCTGAGCCCGAGCATCCGCCCGAGGACGAGGTCGCCCATCCGGCCGGCGATTCCCGCGACCCCCGCGATGGCGAAGAGCCGGCCGCCGTAGGTCAGGATCTCGCGCCAGCCCGCGAGGCCCATGCGCAGCGACACGTAGCGCAGGCCGAGGCCGTTCGCCGCCAGCGCCGCCGCGACGGCGCCCGCGGCCTGCCCGTAGGCCTGGCTCATGTAGCTGAAGCCGAGGAGCGCCAGCGCCAGCATCGCGCCGCTGGCGACGAGACCGCGCAGCATGTTGACGAGGGCCACGCCGCGGAAATTGCCGTGCCGCTCGATCATGGCGGCCGGGCGGAATTCCAGCGCGCCGACCAGCGGCACGACGGCGAGGATGGCCAGGGCGCGCTGGACCTCCGGCTCGCCCAGGAGGACGCTGCCGAACACGCTGAAGGCCAGGATCAGGATCGCCGCCGCGCCCGACAGGATCAGGTTCACCGTGAACACGCTCGCCAGCAGGGCCCCGTCCACCCGGTCCGCCCGGACGATGTAGCTCGACAGGCCGCAGGAGCGCAGCGTGGACAGCAGGCCCGCGATCGCGGCGGCGAGGCTGAAGATGCCGGTCTCGTGGGGCGTCAGCAGCCGCGCGAGGGCCAGCGAGGTGCCGAACTGTGCCAGGAACAACCCGCCCTGGCAGAATCCCATCCAGGCCAGGCTCCGGCGCTTCGAGAACGCGGGCGGCGCCGTCGCTTCCGGCCCCTCTCGGAGTTCTGCCATGGGATCCTTCGGACGCGACAGGGTGGCGGCGGCGCTGGCGGCGGCCAGGGCGCGATCGGTCGGGACGGCTTAACAGTGCTCGGTGGACCGCGGCAGCTGGCCAATCGGAGGACCGTGCCCACGCCCGATGGCCGAGGTCAGGTCGGGCCGCCGTGCAGATCAGGCGCTGCAGAGAGGCCCGAGAACTCGCCCGCTCCCGAGTCCGGGAAGCCGATTTGATTGTATCGGACGCACATGTCCGTGATCTGCCCGCGTCATGAACCGACACGTGATATATTCATCTTGCCGAACGCACTTTGAGCCCCGTTCACGCTGGCAGCACCGTATGCCGAAGCCGAACGAAGATTTCCGAATGTGCAAGCGACGTGCGGCATGGCCGGGATGATCCGATGTTTCGGCCGAAGACCTCGCGAAACAACTTGAAGGTCCGGTCGAAAGGCCCGGCGGGTCCCATTCCGTCACGGCGCGCGCGTGCCCTATTCCGCGTTATCGCCGATGGAACAATAAATCTCCGCAAGATGTTCCCGGATTGACGGGCCGGTGGGATCGAATACCCGAGATCATCGTCAGATGCCGGCGCGAATCTGGACTTTTCTATAGCGCGGCGGAGGATCCAAGTGGCCGTCGCTTTGCGTCGGGGACGCCGGATATTGCGCCGCCACAACTGCATGACATTCGGTTCCGCATCCAAAAGGCGTAGCCGCCCCTACGGCGCACGGACCGAGGAAGTGCAATGATATTACTATACATTGTCTGTGACTCGTTTTAGAAGGTCGCAATTCTGGCAGTATTTATGGAATAATGCCAAATGAAAATCAGCTTCATCGTATGTACTCGCAACCGTGTAGCGTCCCTTCTGCAGACGCTCGACTCGGTGGTCCGCGCGATCGAGGCCGCGCCCGAAGCTGAGGCCGAGATCATCGTCGTCGATAACGGGTCCGAGGACGGCACGGACGCGGCGTTGAAGCGCTGGTCCGCGTCCGTCTCGATCGATCGACGCGACGTTCTGCTCCTCACGCAGGCGCGCCCAGGTGTCGCCGGGTCTCGGAACGCCGCGATCGCGCGCGCGTCCGGAGACATCATCGCGTTCATCGACGACGATTGCGTCGTGTCGGACCAGTATCTGCGAGATCTGATCGCGCACTATGCCGGCGACACGGAAAGCGTCATCCGCGGTGGCCGTGTCGAACTGGGATCGACCCAGGACATCGACTTCACCACGAAGACCGAGGCCCTGGCCAGCCGGCTGACGTACCCGGCCCATCCCGGCGGCTTCGTCCACGGCTGCAACATGACCTGCAGCCGGGCCGTCATCGAGCGGATCGGCGGGTTCGACGCGGCGTTCGGCCCCGGGGCGACGTTCCGCGCGGCCGAGGACACGGACTTCATCTACCGCGGCTGGGCGGCCGGCGTGGCGGTCTAGTACGTGCCCGACATGAGCGTCAAGCACTTCCACGGGCGCCGGGACCCGCGCACGATCGACCGGCTGCACTGGAACTACCAGTTCGGCAACGGCGCGCTCTACGCCAAGCACATCGGCCGCAGCCCGTGGCTGATCAAGCACCTGTACTGGTCCGCCCGCAACGCCGCCCGCGAACTGGTCGGGGGCCCGCGCTTCGACGCGCAGCTCGGCCTGACGTGGCGCGCCATCGTGACCGCCAATCTGAGCGGCGTCCTGGCCTTCGCCTGGCACAGCGCGCGGACGCTGCTGACGCGCGTGCCCGCCCGGGCCTAGGGCGCTCCGGGCCGGCGGGAGGCGCGGGAGCGCGGCCCGCTCAGCGGGCCGGCGCGCCGCCGGGCCGCGCGAGGCGCGTCCGGCCGAGCATCCGGAGCGTGACGCGCCGCCCGAGCTTCATCGCCGGGTAGAGAAGCCGCGCGCGTCCGGGGCTGCGCAGCAGCCGCGCCAGGAGCCGGCTCGCCGCGCCCCGGTCGTCGCTGAGGCGCGACAGCAGGACGAGGGCGTCCGCGCCGTAATAGAGGTCCGGGCCATGCCGGACGACCATGCCCTCGTCGAGGTCGTACCCGCGCCGCGCGATCTCGTCGACCAGGGGACCCCCGCTCCGGGCGTCCACCAGGGCGACGGTGCCGACCGACCGGCGCAGGGCCATGAGGTGCACGTAGTTGGAGCAGAACGGGCATTCGCCGTCGTAGACCACCGTCAGGGCGGCCTCGGTCGAGGGGGCGGTCATGGCGTCAGGTCGATCCTGTGCTCGGCTTCGGACACCACGCGGCGGACGGGGACGCCGTCCTGCAGGCTGAAGCAGACGGATTCGCGCCGGTACACGTAGGCGACGATGTCGGCCATGGCGAGGGTGTCGAAGCCGGCGGCGTACTGGAGCGGGACGAAGAAGTGGTGCGGATAGACCGCGTAGGGGAACAGGCCCGTCCTGTCGCGGATCGCGCTGACGAGGCGGTGGTAGCCCCGGACGTAGGCGTCCAGCGCCGGCCCGTCGATCTCCGACTTCGAGTATTCCTGACCCAGGCCGTCCGGTGCGGTCAGGACGGGAACGTCGCAGGTCGTCGAGGCCGTGACCTTGCGGAAGACCTGCGTGCCGCCGTTCGGGTTGTCGAGGGCGAAGGCGTTCGCCGCGTCGGGCGCGCCGTAGGCCATGTGGGCGAACGGGTAGGAGTAGAAGGTGAAGAAGTTGGTCGGCACGTAGTGCCGCCGGCCGGTCCGGTCGACCGCCTCGAAGTACATCTTGTTGTTGGCCAGGGTGTCGTACCAGCCGAGCCAGGCCTGGGTCATGAACGTGTTGCCGGTCAGGATGAACAGCACCGACAGGATCCCGACCGAGACCGGGGGCCGCTCGTAGTGCCGGCTCACGACGACGGCCGCGATGGCGAGGTTCAGCATGATCCAGGGGGCGAAGTTGGCGCCCATGAGCACGATGATCGACAGGTGCATCACGTCGAAGCCGAGGAGCAGCAGCAGCAGCCAGCGGCGCGGCATGAGGATCCCCACCAGGGCGATGCCCTGGCCGACCAGGATGAGGGTGTTGGTCAGCGCGCTCGAATGGCTCAGGATCGTGCGCATCGCCTCCACCAGCACGGGCCAGCCGGCGTAGGGGACGTGGTTGTTGTCGAGGCCGACGATGAAGATCTTGCCGGGATCGTTGTTCAGCAGCCAGGAGAACGGCCCGTCGTCGAGCGTTACCTTGGCCAGGAATGACGAATAGTAGTTGCCGAGGTGGATGCTGATCGCCGCCGCTATCAGCACTTTCGAGAACATCGCGCTGGCCGACGCGACGTCCGACCGTGCCGCGGCGCCGAGCCCGCGCCAGTCGCGCAGACGCGCCGTCCCGTGGGCGACCAGCAGGCCCGCGACGAGGCAGAAGCTCACCTCCGCGAGCGGCACCACGTCGATGATGTGCCCGTGCCAGAGGCCGGTCACCCGGATGACCGCCTGCTTGCTCCAGACGAGGTAGGTGGCGCTGATCAGGGCGAGCGAGGGCCAGCGCAGGCAGAGCACGCCGCCGGCCACGGCCGCGACCCACAGCACCGCGATGGCCGTGACGGCGACGGTCGCCTTCGCCCCGGGCAGAATGACGGGGAAGAGCGGGTAGTGGATCAGCGCGTAGCCGCCCGCGATCACGCCGATCATCTGCAGCAGCCGGACCGACGCGAGATCGGCGGCGGCGAAGCGCACCCGCGTCATCGCGAGGGCCGGCGCCACGGGCAGCACCACGCCGTAGTAGTTGTTGATCGCCGTGACGCCGTGCGAGATCTTCAGCAGGACCAGCAGGGCGCCGATCTGCGCGAGCAGGATCAGGTAGTAGCGCGCCCGCTCCGCCACCGGTCGGACGAGGCGTCGCAGGGCGGTGTCGAGGGCCTTGTCCGGGCCGGTGATCGGGAGCGTGCTGCTCATCGTCTGTCTTCCGCCGCGCTGGTGCGACCGCCGCTGCGCGCAGCGACGACCTCTCATCCTCAAGGGCCCGCGACGACGGGGCGGCCAGCGGCCGAACGGGGTCCGCCGTCATGCGGGCGTCTCGAGGAGGACCCGCCGCGGACCTGTCCTGCCGCCCCGGGTTCCTGCCTCGCCGGAGAGCTTGGCACTTCACGGGGGTGTGAGAGGCTGCAAAGAGGGCGATCGCCCCTACGCCTTTCGGTTACCCCGACCGTCCCGGCCCCCGGGCTCTACCCGCCGCTGCGCGCGGTGGGACGGGCGTCAGCGCGGCGCCTGTCCCGCCAGCGGTGAGGTCTCGTCGACGAACGTCAGCTTGGCGGCGACCCGCTCCGCCAGGACCCGGCGGCGCGCGGCGAAGAGGGGCTTGAGGATCGGGTTGCTTTTCAGGAAGGCCGCGATCCTGGAGCGGGACGTGAAGATGGTCGACTCGAAAGGTTTCCGCGAGACGGCGTTCGGGACGAGCGCGCGACCGCATGTCAGGGCGCCGCGCTCGAAGAAGTAGGCCCAGTTGTCCGACGTCACCGCGACCGGGCGGTTGGCCCGCAGGATCCCCTCGGCCGCCGACCGGGTGATCACGTAGGCTGCGGCCGTGCCGAGGCTGCTCATGTCCATGGGCAGGCACAACCGGTATTCGCCGATGGTGACGGTGTCGACCGAGCTGAACGGCCCGACCGTCTCGGCCCAATTGAAGAGCAGGACGACGTCGCCGGGCCGCAAGGCGGCCTCGATGCCGGCCACGATCTGATGGATCTGCGGCGGCAGAACGACGTCATCCTCGACGATGAGCGCGTGGGGCAGGTCGAGCGCGATCATCCGCTCGTAAGCGCTCATGTGGGACAGCGCGCACCCGATCTGACCGGCCGTCAGGTCGGGTTGGAACGGGGCGTTCGGATCCGGGACCGGGCCTTCATAGCCGGTGATCTCGCAGCGCGGCCCCCACACCTCGGCGAGGTGCCGGGATAGGTAGGCGTGCCGTTCGCGGAACCGGGGCAGGGAGATGCCGAAGCAGTACATCGTAGTCACCTCTGATGGGGCCCGTCGGGCCGGCCGCGTTCGGCGGCCGTGATCCTTCCCGACCGCGTCCACGGCTCCGGCCGTCCGGATCTGCGCCGGGGTCCGGACGGCGCTCGGGCCTGCGAGCTCAATCGCGGGCGGCCGGGTCGCTCCCGTCGACGGTCGGCGACCGCACCACCGGCAGGATCGCCGCCAGCAGGAGCTGGTGGAGACCGTGATTGACGAAGAGCGGGCACTCGAAACAGACCAGGACGAAGAGCTGGCTCATGAACAGGATCGGCCACGCCTCGACGTAGCCGGAGGAGCGCGCGAAATGGGCGATCACCCGGCGCGCGGTGTCGAGCAGCGCAGCCGTGAAGAGGACCAGGCCGACGATCCCGAACGCCACGGCCGTGTCGATGAAGTTGTTGTGGAAGAACCACAGCTTCTGCTTCGTGACGAAGTGCAGGTAGGCGGCCGTGGTGAGCGGGCTCTCCCAGTAGGCCTTGTAGCCGATGCCGATGAGCGGCTCCCGCCAGAACTGGTCGAGGCCGAACTGCCAGAGGATGGTGCGGCCGGTCAGCGTGGTGTCCTTGCCGAGATCCGACAGCACGCTCGCCGAGATGTCGGCGCCCCGCGCGGCGACGACGAGGATGCCGACGCCCGCCAGGGCGATGGCGATGCCGAGGCAGAAGCCCGTCACGTGCTTGCCCTGGCGCCACGCGAAGATCGCGGCGAGCGGCAACAGCCCCGCGGCGGCCGCCACCAGGGCGGTGGCCGAGTGCGTCGACACGAGGAGCGCCAGGGCCAGGCAGAATCCGAACGCGGTCAGGAGACGGTTCCAGCCCTGCAGGAACAGGCAGGCCGCGCAGAGGATCTGGAGGCTCGACAGGGATCCGAGGACGTTCTTGTGCGAGTAGATCCCGGCCCAGTTGCCGTCCGTCCCGCGCGTCAGGGCGGGCGCCGCCACCGTGAGAAAGGCCGACAGGAGCTGTCCCGCCAGGAGGCCCAGGAAGACGATCCTGACCAGGCGGGACAGGCCCATCGTCGTCCGCAGGGTGATGCCGGCCACGATCGTCGCGAGCAGCTGGAGCCCGTGATAGGCCGAGAGGCCGGGCGTGAGGGACCACAGGGCGGACGCGATCGCCAGGAGCGGCCAGCTGAGCAGCAGCAGACGGCTGCCGAACAGGGTGGCGGCGAGGTCGCGGCGCATGACCAGGAACGCGAAGGCGATCAGGTCGCTGCCGATCCAGATCGCCTTGTCGACGCCCGGCAGCTTGATCTGCTCGCCGACCACCGGGGCGAAGAGGAACAGCACGATCCACGCGGCGGCGGCCACGCCGAGCCGCGGCATGGCCTCGGCCGCGCCATCGCCCGGTGCGCCCGAATGGGCCCAGCGGTGATCCGTTCCGTACGGCCCGCCCGGCGACCAAGCGAGATCGCCGGCAGGACCGTGTCCGAGGCCCGTCAAGTGTCGTGGAAACGCCATCGCTCGATCTCAGACGCCCCGGGTGAGGCGGTGTCCCATCCGCCCCGCGGCCTGACACCGCTCGAGGCTGCCGCGGACACGCCCCCTCGCGAGTCGACGCTATCCCGGGCATCCCGGCTCAAGAACTCGACCAAACGAGGTAGCGGCGGCGCGGCGCTCGGGGACGACCGGATCGATGCGCGGTCCCGCCGGGCCGGATGAAACAGCTCGACCGGGCCCCGTGGGATAAGATGCCGCACCGAAGATCGGCCGCCGCGACGTGAGCGGCCCGGTATCTTCGGTGCCAATGTCTGAATTCATACATTGATCCACGTCGAAGGCACCGAAATCCGGTGTGCGGCCCGCTCTCCATCGAAGATCTGGGCAGTCGCGACGGAACTCACGGGACGATTAGGCACTTGGGAGATCGATAAATCCTGGAGGAGCGTTTGATGAAGGTCTCTCACCTGGCCGGCGCGGTTGCGCTTCTGGCCCTCGCTGCCGGGCCCGCCCTCGCGGCCCCGTGCAACACCGGAACCACGAAGTCGAACAGCCCCGATCAGCAGGCATCGAATCCCAAGAGCTCCGACGTCGACAAGTCGAGCAAGAATCTCGCTGGCGGCAACCAGCCCGCGTCGCCCGGCACGGTCGGTGCCATGAACAACGTGGGCGCCAACCAGACCGCCGACCGTCAGGCCCAGACGGATGCCGGCTCCAAGTCGAACTCGACCGATCCGGCCGCCGCGAACCTGGCCGGCGGCAACCAGCCCGCGTCGCCCGGCACGGTCGGCGCCATGAACAAGGCCGCCGCCGATCGGCAGACCGCCCCGGTCTCCGGCAACGATTGCTGATCCGGACCGACATAATCCCAGCAGACCGGAAGCCCGCCTCGCACCGTCGAGGCGGGCTTTCGCGTTCCCGACCACCCGCGAGGCCCGACCCACGACCGGAACCGAGCGTGGCAGTTTGAGCTGGCCGAGTTCGGGTGTATTTGGCACCGAAACCGGGTAGATTCGGCAATCGGTCCAGGGGAGGAGAGCGACGTGCGTGGTCGCCGGGCGCTGCTGCTCATCGGAGGGGTCCTGCTCGCGGCGGCCGGTCTCGCGGTCACGCCGACGGGCGAGCGCCTCCGGGCCGATGCCGGCCCGATCGTCGCCGAGGTACGGGCGCGCGTCGCGGCGCTGATTCCTGAGCGGCGAGAGAACCTGTCGGCGGCGGCGCAGCTTCCCGCGCCGCGCACCGCCATCGAGGACGGCCGGACCCTGGTCCGGCTGACGCCGGCCGAGCGCGCCCGGATCGGTCTCGTCGCCGAGGCGCGTCCCGCCGTCCTGCACCGCCAGGAATTGACCGCCTACGGCAGCGTCCTCGACCTCGCCCGCATCACCGAGCTGACCAACAGCTACGCCGGCGCCGTGGCGGCGCTCCAGACGGCCCGCGCCCGGGTCGAGGTCTCGGCCAGCGCCGCCCGCCGGGCGCGGACCCTCGGCGCCGGCGTGGTGGCGGTGGCGCAGATCGAGACCGCCGAGGGCACGCTCCTGACCGATCAGGCGTCGGTCACGGTGGCGGAATCGCAGTTGCGCACCTTCGCGGCGACGGCGCGCCAGGAATGGGGGCCGGTGCTCGGAAAGGCGATCATCGAGCGGTCGCCGCTGGTGACGCGCCTGATCGAGCGGGCCGATTTCCTCATGCAGGTGACCTTGCCGCCGGGGGAGACCCTGCCGGAGGCGCCCAAGGCCGCTTTCGCCGAGGTGCCGCCGCAGAGCGAGCGGGTCGCTCTCCGGCTGGTCTCGCCGGCGACGCGGACCGATCCGCGGATCCAGGGGCAGAGCTTCTTCTATCTCGTCTCCGGCGACAGCGGTCTCCTGCCCGGGACCAGCACGATGGCGTTCCTGCCGGCGCCGCGCGCGGTGAAGGGCGTCCTCGTGCCGGAGGACGCCGTCGTCCACGGCGAGGGCGGCACCTGGGTGTATCGCGGGACCGGCGACGGCGCCTTCGTGCGCCACCCGGTCCGGCCGGACGCGCCGATGTCGGCCGACGCCTTCGTGGTCGAGGATCTGCCGGACGGCAGCGAGATCGTGCTGCGGGGCGCGCAGGCGCTCCTGTCCGAGGAGATGAAGAGCCGCATCCGCGTCGTGGGCGACGACGATGATTGAGCCGCCCGCTGCCGCCGGTCGCGGCGGTCCGCAGGCAGCCCTCGTCGGCTTCGCCGTCCGGCTGCCCAGGGTGGTCCTGGCCCTCGCCTGCGCCGTCCTCGTCTTCGGGCTCTACGCCCTCTCGGGGGCGCGCTACGACGTGTTCCCGGAATTCGCGCCGCCGACCGTGACCATCCAGACCGAGGCGCCGGGCCTCGATTCGGAGCAGGTCGAGGTGCTGGTCACGCAGCCCGTGGAGGTGTCGGTCGGCGGCCTGCCGGGCCTGGAGACCCTGCGCTCCACCTCGATCCAGGGCCTGTCGGTGATCACCGCCGCGTTCCGGTCCGGCAGCGACGTCGACCGCATCCGCCAGCGGGTCAACGAGCGCCTGGCGGCGCTCGCCGGCCGCATGCCGGCCGGCGTGGCGGCGCCCGCCATGACCCCGTTGACCTCCTCGACGCTGACCGTGCTCCTCGTGGGTCTCACCTCCGAGACCCGCGACGCCATGGACCTGCGCCAGGTCGCGGAGTGGACCGTGCGGCGGCGGCTCCAGGCGGTGCCCGGCATCGCCCAGGTCTCGATCTACGGCGGCGGCGTGCGCGCCCTGCAGATCCAGGTCCGCCCCGACGACCTGATTCGCTTCCAGATCGGCCTCAACGACGTCCTGACGGCCGCCCGGAAGGGGACCGGCGTGCGCGGGGCGGGCTTCGTCGACACGCCGAACCAGCGCGTCCTGCTCCGGACCGAGGGGCAGTCGCTCACCCCGGAGGCGCTCGGGCAGATCGTGCTCCACAACGACGGCGGGGCGAGCGTGGTGCTCTCCGACGTGGCGACCGTCACGGCCGCGCCCGAGCCGGCGATCAGCGCGGCCCTCGTGGACGGCAGGCCCGGCGTGCTGCTGATGATCGGCGCGCAGGTGGGCGTCGACACCCGCGCCGTGACCGCCCGCCTGGAGGCGGCCCTCGACGAGCTGCGCCCGGTCCTGAAGCGCGACGGCGTGAGCCTGCGGGCCGACCTGTTCCGGCCGGCGAACTTCGTGGACGTGGCCACCGGCAACGTGATCGAGGCGCTGGCGCTCGGCGGTGTGCTGGTGGTGGTCGTGCTCCTCGTCTTCCTCGCGGACTGGCGGGCGGCCCTGATCAGCGCCACGGCGATCCCGCTGTCGCTGATCGCCGCCGCCCTCGCCCTCCAGGCCTGGGGCGAGAGCCTCAACACGATGACCCTCGGCGGCCTCGCCCTCGCCATCGGCGAGGTCGTCGACGACGCGGTGATCGGCGTCGAGAACGTCGCGCGCCGGCTGCGGGAGTCGCGGGGCGGACGCCGCGGCCTGCCGCGCGTCGTGCTCGCCGCGATGCTGGAGGTGCGGACCTCGGTCGCCTACGCGACCCTCGCGGTGATCCTGATGTTCCTGCCGGTCCTGGCGCTGACCGGCGTCGCCGGCCGCCTGTTCGGGCCGCTGGCGCTCGCCTACATCGCGGCCGTCGTCGCCTCGCTCCTCGTGGCGCTCACGGTCACGCCGGCCCTGGCGCTCCTGCTCCTCGGGGGCCGGATCGGGCGCGACGCCGGCGCCGCGCCGCGCGATCCGCCCGTGGTGCGCTGGAGCCGCGCCGCCTACCTGCGGCTGCTCGCCGGGATCGGGCGGGTGCCGCGGGTCGCCATGGCGGGCGCCCTGCTGGTCACCCTCGCGGGCGCCGCCGTCCTGCCGACCCTCGGCGCGGTGTTCCTCCCCGACCTGAAGGAGGGGCACATGATCCTGCACATGGTCGCCATCCCCGGCACCGCGCTGCAGGAATCGGAGCGGCTCGGGACGCTGATCACCGGCGACCTGAAGGGGATCCCCGGGGTGCGCGCCGTGGCGGCGCAGATCGGCCGGGCCGAGGCCGCCGAGGACACCGCCGGGCCGCACTACAGCGAGATCCACATCGACCTCGAGCCCGGGCTCGACGGCGCCGCCCAGCGCCGGGTCGAGGGCGCCATCCGGCAGCTGATCGCCGGCTTCCCGGGGGCCGCCTTCTCGCTCAAGACCTTCCTCACCGAGCGCATCGAGGAGACGGTCTCGGGCTTCACCGCGCCGGTCGTGGTCAACGTGGTCGGCAGCGACCTCGACCGGATCGAGGCGGCCGCCCGCTCGGTGGCGCAGGAACTCTCGGAGGTGAAGGGCGCCCGGGACGTCCAGCAGGCCTCGCCGGCCGGGCTGCCGCAGGTCACGGTGGCGCTGCGTCCGGTGGATCTGCGGCACTGGGGGCTCGACCCCGTGGAGGTGCTGGAGGCCGTGCGCACCGCCTACCAGGGCGACACGGTCGGCCAGACCTATCGCGGCAACGCCGTGTTCAACGTGCTGGTGATCCTCGACGCCCGCGTGCGGGACCGCCTCAGCGCGGTGGGCGACCTGCCCCTGCGAACGCCGGGCGGGCGCTACGTCCGGCTGTCGCAGGTGGCCGACGTCTACGAGAGCGCCGGCCGCTACCAAGTCCAGCATCTCGGCGCGCAGCGGGTGCAGGCGGTGACCGCCAACGTCGCCGACCGCGACGTGGCGGGCTTCGTGGCGGCGGCCAAGCGCAAGATCGCCCGCGAGGTGCGGCTGCCGGAGGGGGTCTACGTGACCTTCTCGGGGGCCGCCGAGGCGCAGGCGGCCGCCCGCCGCGACCTGCTGGTCCATGCCGGGATGGCCGGCTTCGGCATCGTGGTCCTGCTGGCGATCGTCACCGGCTCCGCGGCGAACCTGCTCCTCGTCCTCGTCAACCTGCCCTTCGCGTTCGTGGGCGGCGTCGCGGCCGTGGCGCTCACCGGCGGGGTGCTGTCGCTGGGCTCGATCGTCGGCTTCGTGACCCTGTCGGGCATCTCGCTGCGCAACAGCGTGATGCTGATCGCCCATTACGAGCAGATGGTCACCCGGGACGGGCGCGCCTGGGACGCCGCCACGGCGGCGGCGGGCGCCGCGGACCGGATGGTGCCGATCCTGATGACGTCCCTGGTGACGGGCCTCGGCCTGCTGCCGCTGGCGCTCGGGGCCGGGGAACCCGGCCGCGAGATCGAGGGCCCGATGGCCCTCGTGATCCTCGGCGGCCTGATCACCTCGACGGTGCTGAACCTGCTGGTCCTGCCGGTGATGGCGCTGCGCTACGCCCGGTTCCGGCGCGCGGACCCCGCGGATCTCGAACTGACCGCGGTCGGGTCCTGAGGTCGCGGATCGCCGGCGGCCCTACCACCAGCTCGCGCGGGTCTCGGGGGCGGGCGGCCGGCTGCTCGTCGCCGGGCGCAGGGAGTGGTCGAGGGCGGCGAGCACGCGGCGCACGGCCTCCTCGTAGGTCGCCGCCACCGGTTCGCGCGGCCGGGCGAGCGCGACCGGGACGGTCTCGTCGAGGCGCCCGGGCCGCGGGCGCATCACCACCACCCGGTCGGCCAGGGTGACGGCCTCCCCGACATCGTGCGTGACGATCAGGATCGTCGGCTTCGACTCGGCCCAGAGACCGAGGAGCTGGTCGTGCAACCCCTTGCGGGTGAAGGCGTCGAGGGCCGAGAACGGCTCGTCGAGGAGCAGCACCCGCGGCCGCGCCACGAAGGCGCGGGCGATCGCCACGCGCTGCTGCTGGCCACCGGACAGCTCCCGCGGCCAGCGACCGCCGTGCTCGGCGAGCCCGACGCGCTCCAGGGCGTGGGCGACGCGGGCGCGGCGCTCGGACCGGGACAGGTCGGCGAGGCCGAAGCCGACATTGCCGGCCACGTCGAGCCAGGGCAGCAAGCGCGGCTCCTGGAAGACGACGCCCACGCTCGGATGGGGCGCGCGGATCGTCTCGCCGTCGACCGCGACGGCGCCCGCGCTCGCGTGGTCGAGCCCCGCGATCAGCCGGAGCAGGGTCGTCTTCCCGCAGCCCGAGCCGCCGATCAGCGCGACGATCTCGCCCTGCTCGACCGACAGGTCGATGCCCGCGAGCGCCTGCGTGCCGTCCGCGTAGGTCTTGGAGAGGTCGTCGACGGTCAGCACGGGCGTCTCTCGGCGGGCGTGGCGTGGGGATCGCGGCGCGGGGCGGCGTCCCGGTCCGCGGCGCGCGTCCGGGCCGGCGCCGCGGTCACAGGCTGTCCCGCACGGTATCCTGCCACCGGGTCAGGGGGGCTGTCAGCGTGACCAGGGCCATGTCGGCCGCCTTGCCGACGAGGGCGAAGGCGATGATCGCCGCCACGATCTGATCGGGCTTGCTGAACTGCTGGCCGTCCACCAGCAGGTAGCCGAGCCCCTCCGAGGCGCCTATCAGCTCCGCCGCCACGACGAACAGGAAGCCGAGGCCGAGCCCCGTGCGCAGGCCCACCAGGGTCGCCGGCAGCACGGCCGGCAGCAGGATCCGGCGGGCGAGGGCGAGGCGGGACAGGCGGAAGATCCGGCCGACCTCGACCAGCTTGCGGTCGACCGAGGCGATCGCGCCCGAGACGCCGACATAGACCGGAAAGAACACCCCGACCGCGATCAAGAGGACCTTCGGCGTCTCCAGGATGCCGAACCACAGGATGAAGAGCGGCACCCAGGCGAGCGACGGGAC
Organism: Methylobacterium sp. D54C; assembly: GCF_053345595.1. Classification (NCBI taxonomy): domain Bacteria; kingdom Pseudomonadati; phylum Pseudomonadota; class Alphaproteobacteria; order Hyphomicrobiales; family Methylobacteriaceae; genus Methylobacterium; species Methylobacterium sp. D54C. The sequence continues at coordinate 322,908 of NZ_JBKFAK010000004.1, read as the reverse complement.
GGCCCGCAGCGCCTGCAGGCTCGGGTCGAGGAGCCAGCGCAGCGGCGGGACCGTGGCGACGAGGGCGCCGGCCAGGATCCCGGCCGCCGCGCCGCAGAGGAAGCCGAGGCCGACCCGCACGAGGGTCGCCTCGACATGCATCCAGAGATCGCCCGAGACGGCCAGGGCCCAGAGGGTCGCGGCGATCCGGCTCGGCGGCGGGAGCAGCCGCCCCGACGCCGCGCTGCTCGCGACCGCGATCTCCCAGCTGATCGCCAGGACGAGCGGCAGCAGCAGACCCAGGCCGGCGCGACCGCCCCGCCGCAGAAGCGGCACGCGGCCGCTCACTGCCCGGCGACGGGATTGAAGCGCGTGTCGAGCAGCCCGTCGACGGCGGCGGACACGTCGGTGCCCGCCGGGATGATCCCGGCCTGCTGCAGGGCGGTGCCGGCCGCCTTGATCGACTGCGCCTGTGCCGGGCCGATCGCCGGCTGGGAGAGGTCGGTCCGCTCGAGCTGCCGGGCGATCACCGGCTCGGGCAGCTTGGTGGCCGCCACGAGGGCCGCCGCGAGCGCCTGCGGGTTGGCCAGCGCGTAGGCGCGCGCCCGCTCGTAGGCCGCGATCACCGTCCGGACGAGGTCGGGATGGGCGGTGGCGAAGTCCTCCCGGACGTCGAGCAGGCCCCAGGTGTTCGCCGCGGCGTCGCGGTAGACCAGCACGTCGCCGTTCTCGATCTCGGCCGCCGCCATCATCGGGTCGAGGCCGGCCCAGGCATCGACGTCGCCGCGGTCGAGGGCGGTCCGCCCGTCCGCGTGCTGCAGCAGCACGAGCTTGGCGTCGCGCTCGGTGAGGCCGGCGCCCTGGAGCGCGCGGATCAGGAAGATGTGCGGATCGGTGCCCCGGGTGACGGCGACGCGCTTGCCCTTCAGGTCGGCGGGCTTGGTGATGCCGCTGTCCTTGCGGGTCACGAGCGCCGTCCATTCGGGGCGCGAGTAGGCGTAGATCGCCTTGATCGGGTTGCCGTTGATGCGCGCCACGAGGGCCGCCGCGCCGGCCGCCGACCCGAAATCGATGGCGCCGGCGTTCAGGAACTCCAGGGCCTTGTTGGAGCCGAGCGACTGGACCCAGCGGACCTTGATGCCCCGCGGCGCCAGCGCCTCCTCCAGGAAGCCCTTCTCCTTCAGGAGCAGGCCGACCGGGTTGTAGGTCGCCCAGTCCAGGCGGATCTCCTTCGGGTCGTCGGCGCGGGCCTCGCGCGGCGCGAGCGCGCCGAGGCAGGCCAGGGCGAGGCCGGCGGCCAGGAGGGATCGGCGGGTGGAGCGCATGGTCGGGCCTGATGTCGTGGCGAAACGGAGGGCGGGGTGCGGGGCCGGCGCGGGGCAGGGGATCCGCGCCGCGGCGCGGTCCCGAGCGGTCTCGTCCGGGCGGCTGGGTTCAGGGGCGCGGCGCCGTCGGCGAGACGATCGGCCGGGCGCATCCGGCGCGTCCGAGACCCGGGAACGCCCCGATCGCGCGATCCGCGCCGACACATCCCCCGGCTGCGGGATCACGCCCGGTCCGCCCCTGCGTCTTCATCGTACCTGCGCGGCCCTCGGCGTGACTGTGAATACAAGATCCTGTCGGCCGGTCGCGGAGTCAACAAAAGGGCTTTCTCTACTTCGCGGCGTCGAAGCAAGAATTTTCGGTCGGCCGACCCAGGACGAGAAGAAATTACGCGTCCGCGCGCGCGGGGAGCGGCGTCTGTCCTCCCCAGCCGCGCCGCGGCCACGCTGGAGCCCCGCGGCCCGCACTCACGTGAGACCGCGGCTGCGGGCTGACGGGTCCTTCCGGCGCCCGAAGGCGCGCCAGGGTGGCGGCTGCCACGACGGTTGAACCGCCGGCGCTCGACTGTCGGAAGCGATCCGCGCCCGCGCCAGGACTGTAACCGTTGCCGCATCGCCGAGCGACGTGCAGAGTTCGATGTCTCCGGCACGGGAGGAACTCTGCCATGGTCTCGAGAATCGTCGTGATCGGCGGCGGCTTCGCCGGTCTGTGGGCCGCCGCCGCCGCGGCGCGCGCCCGGACCGAGTTCGGCCTCGGCGACCGCGTCGCGGTCACGGTGATCGCGCCGGACCCGTTCCACGTCATCCGGGTCCGCTGCTACGAGACCGATCTCGGCGCCCTGCGCGTACCCCTCGACGACGTGCTCGGGCCGATCGGCGTGGAACGCCGCGAGGCGCGCGCGATCGACATCGACCCCGCGGCGCGCACGGTCACGGTCGAGTCCCCGGCGTCGTCCGCGGTGTCGTCCGCGGCGTCGTCCGCCGCGTCGTCGGGCGTCGTCGAGACGCTGGCGTACGACCGCCTCATCCTCGCCGCCGGAAGCCTGCTGTGGCGCCCCGAGATCCCGGGAATCGCGGGCGCCTTCGATGTCGACACCTTCGCGGGGGCCCAGGCCCTCGCGGCGCATCTCGATCGTCTCGGTGACGCGGGCGGGCCGGATGAGGCCGGCCGCTGGACCGCCGTCGTCATCGGCGGCGGCCTGGTGGGACTGGAACTCGCCTGCGAGCTGCCCGCCCGGCTCGCCGCTGCCAGGGACCGGGCCTGGGCCACGGGTCCGGTGCGGACCATCCTGATCGACCACGCGCGCGAGGTCGGGAGCGCCATGGGCGCGGCGGCCCTGCCGGGGATCCGCGAGGCCTTGCGCGATGCCGGCGTGACCTGCATCGGCGGTGCGCGGGTCGGTGCCGTCGATCGCGCCGGGGTGACGCTGGCGGACGGGACGCGCCTGCCGGCGTGGACGAGTGTCTGCGCCACCGGCATGCGGGCGAGCCCGCTGGGCGGCACGCTCGGCCTCCCCCTCGACCCGCTCGGGCGCCTGCCCGTCGACGCCTTCCTGGCCGTCCAAGGGCTCGCTGGCGTCTACGCGGCCGGCGACATCGCCTCGGCTGCGGCGGACGATGCCGGTCATCGCACGGTGATGTCGTGCCAGCACGCCCGGCCCATGGGTCGGTTCGCGGGTTTCAACGCCGTCTGCGATCTCGCCGGCCGGCCGGAACGGCGGCTGCGCTTCGCCGCGCCCGACTACGTCACCGTGCTGGATCTGGGCGCCTGGGGGGCGGTCTACACCGCCGGCTGGGATCGCGGCACGCTGGTCTCGTCGGGCGTCGCCGCGAAGGCGACGAAGCGGATCATCAACGGCACGCGCATCTATCCGCCCCTCGACCGCGACGCCGCGTCCATCCTGGCCGCGGCCGCGCCGATCATCCAGGCCGCGCCCGCGACGCAGGCCGCGCGATGACGCCGGCCCGAGCGCGGCCGGTCCGGGATTCCGGTCATCGGCGGTCGATATCCTGCCGAAACCGCTCGAAGCGCCTCGGAAACTGGAACCGAACCGGCGGAAGATTGTCGAGCCTTCCCGTCCGGGCCTGCCGAGACAGATCGGGCCGCCACGAACTGTCCGGGATTCGCGCCGCCGCGCCGCGGATTAACCACCCATTAACCATACCGGAGATTGTATTAGCTATTGCCAAAATCCCGCCAGGGTAGAGCCATCATGGTCGCGGCCCCCACAGCCACGTGGTCCCACATCCTCTCGCAGGTCGCCGACAGCCTGGACCGCTTCGTCGAGGGACCGTCCGCCGAGATCCTGAAGCTCAAGCCGTCCTTCGACACGGTCGAGGGGCCGGCCGCGCTGTCCGCGCCGCGCATCGAGCCCGTCGCGCACCCGCCGATCCTGCCGGAACCCGCGGTCAACGACGCGGGTCCCGCGCCGGTCCTCTGCGAGTCCGAGGCGGTGTCGGACTGGATGAGCACGCTCGACATCATCACCGGCATGGCCGGCCGCGCCGAAGCGCAGAAGCAGCGCCTGCAGGAGCAGAGCATGTCGCACGAGGCTGCCCTGGCCGCCGCGCAGCGCGCGCTGGCGGAGACCCGGCACCGCCTGCAACTGTCCGAGATGCGCGTCCGCGAGGTCGAGGCCCGCGCCGATATCCGGCTGCAGCGCGTCCAGGCCGAGGCGGACGCCCAGGTGCAGGACATCCGCGCGGAGGCCGAGGCGCGCGTCCGGACGATCCGCGCAGAGGCCGAAGCCTGGGTCCGGGCTGCCGAGGAGCAGGTCCGCGTCGCCGACCTGCGCGCGGAGACCGCGGAGAAGTGGCTCGGCCGGATCGACGCGGCCGCCAAGGCGCTCCTCCTGGGCGGCCATGTGAGCCGCGGGCCTGCGGGCGCCTGAGGCCGAGTGCCGGGGCCGGGCCATGTCCGCGCCGGGCACCCGGTCCGCGGCGCCGCTTCAGGCCGTCCGCCGGGACCCGTTTCCGGACGCGCTCCGCGCCGAGGCCGGAGCGCCGCGGTCTCCCGCCCGGTCGAGGCCGGCTCGCCGATCCGCGGGTGGGCCGTACCGATCCGGTCTGTCGCCGTCGCGGCACTCGCCCTGGCGCTGCCCCTCTGCGGCTGCGTCTCCGGCCGCGCCCCGCCCGCCGACATCGCCGTGGCGGAGCCTCCGACGGCCGCGCCGGCCGCGGCGCGGCCGCCCGATCCGGCCCGCGATCCGGCCATCGTCGCGGACTCGTCCGGGTGGCGCCTGCGGCTCACCCGCCTCTGAGACGCGGCCTTCCCGGCACGGCCGATCTCCTCGGCGGCCTCCGCGCCCGCTCAGAGTCCGAACGTCACCCGACCGCTTTCATCGATCCGCCAGGCCGGGTTCCAGGCGATCTCCCAGGCATGTCCGTCCGGATCGCTCAGATATCCGCGGAATCCGCCGTGGGGCGGTTCGTCGGCCGCGCGCAGGAGCGTCCCGCCCGCCGCGACGAGCCGCGCGATGGTGGGCGCGACGTCGCCGCGGTTCGGGACGTTGTGGGCGAGGCAGAACGCGCTCGGGCTCGGTTCGCTCGCGCGCCGCATGTCCTGGTCGAGGTTGGGGTTCTGCCAAGTTCCGAGCATGAACCCGTTCATCTGGTAGAAGACGATCTCGTCGTTCTCGAACACGGCAGCCCAGCCGAAGCCGTCGCCGTAGAAGGCGCGCGACCGGCCGAGCGATGAGACGCCGAGCGTGATGACCGAGATCTGCTGCTGCATCGTCGGATCCTAGCATCCGACACGGGCGCGTCGCGCGAAATGTCGAAGGCCTTGCGCCGTCGACACGATGCCAGTCGGCCGGCGCACGCGGTGGACGGGCCCATTGTCCGGCCGCGCGCTCGGCGCCGACGCGCCGCTCTCTCGATCCTCAGTCTTACAGAATGTTCACGTCGTCGAAGGGCAATTGTCAGCTGGGCAGCGCAACCCGAGAAGCGGTCAGGTATTGACGAGGGGGAGCAGACTTGAAGAGCTCTCAGGCCCCGGCAGGGGCGATTCACTTCAGGGAGTCGAGACGATGATCGATCCTGGCACTTTCCGCGAAGCCATTCTCGCTGTGGTTGTTCTTGGAGGAGGGGCTCTCGTGGTCGAGCAGTACATCCGCACCCGCGCCTGGCCGCGCTCCCGGCAGAATGGCCCGGATTGTGGGGAGCGCACGCGCTGAGCCGCGCGCTACCCCGAACGATCCGGCGACGGCGCGGAGATCTCCGAGGCGGTCGGCGCGAACCTCGAGGATCTCCGCGGCGGCGCGCGCGGGAGCGTCCGCCCGGATCGCGCCTGCCGCGCGGCGGCCGTGACGGAGGGCGACCGAGTTCGTCCGATACTGCCGGACGTCGCGGGTCGTAAGCAACGCGGTCCACGAATATTGCTCGCCGACCGCGTCGTCGCCTATTCTCGACGCTGAAGGCCCGCCAGGACCGACCGGCGAATGAGGGCGCGATCATGGGCGCGAACCGGCGACACGCGGTCCCGGACTTCTCGGGCTACCCGGACCTCGTCGTGATCTATCTCGGAATGAAGGTCCGCACCCTGGCCGGCGTGAAGACCCTGCTCGGCTTCGGGCCGCGGATCGACAGGGTCGGCGCGGCGCGGCCGGAGGGCCTCCTGCACTACGAGAACAACATCATCTTCAGCCTGCGCCCGCTCCATGTCGGCATGCGCTGGTACTGGCGGGACATGGACAGCATGGTCGCGTGGTCCAAGTCCGAGCCGCACCGGATCTGGTGGCGGGATTTCCTGCGCGACACCCGCGGCGTCGGCATCTGGCACGAGACCTACCACATGCGCGGCGGCATGGAGGCGATCTACCACGACGTGGCCGAGCCGGTCGGATTCTCGGCCTTCATGCCGATGCAGGAGGCAAGGGGCTCGCTGGCGGCCCGGCACGGGCGTTACGCCTCGTCCGACCTGCGCGACCTCCCCGCCGACAACGCGCCGGACGCCGCAGTCCCGCGCTGAGGCTCCGGCCGCCCGGCCGGAGTTCCGGTGCGGCGGATGAGCCGTGCGCGACGCGGGGTCCGCCCGTGCGCACGGTTCGGCTGGACACCGGCCCGCGCGGAAGGCACGGAGCGGAGCAGGCACGATGACGGTCGGTTCGATGAGACAGGGTACCCTGCGCCTCGGCGCGTTCTTCTACGCGACCGGCCACCACGTCGCGGGCTGGCGCCATCCCTCCAGCGAGGCCGACGGCGGGCTCGTCCTGGAGCGCTATGTCGGCTGGGCGCAGCGCGCCGAGGCCGCGAAGTTCGACCTCATCTTCCTGGAGGACGGGAGCGGGATCCGCGACCTCGACCTGCGGTCGAGCGAGCGCACCGCGCGCTCGACCCATTTCGAGCCGCTGACGCTGCTGTCGGCCCTCGCGGCGGTGACGCGCCGGATCGGTCTCGTCGCCACCACCTCCACCAGCTTCAACGAGCCCTTCAACGTCGCGCGCCGGTTCGCCTCCCTCGACCATCTCAGCGGCGGGCGCGCCGGCTGGAACCTCGTGACCTCCGCGACCGACGCGGAGGCGGCGAATTTCGGCGGCGACCGGATCGGCCGTCACGCCGACCGCTACGAGCGCGCCGAGGAATTCGCGGACGTGGTCCTCGGCCTCTGGAACACCTGGGACGACGGCGCCGTGATCATCGACCGCGCGAGCGGCCAGTTCTCGAAGCCGGACGGCTTCCGCCCGCTGGATCACCGGGGCAAGCATTTCGAGGTCCGCGGTCCGCTCAACATCTCGCGGACGCCGCAGGGCCAGCCCGTGCTGGTGCAGGCCGGCGCTTCCGGGCCCGGCAAGGACCTCGCGGCGCGGACCGCCGAGATCGTCTTCACCGCGAACCAGACGCTGGAGGAGGCGGTCGAGTTCTACGGCGATCTCAAGGGGCGCATGCCCAGCTTCGGTCGTGCGCCGGATGACCTCAAGATCATGCCCGGCCTGTTCCCCGTCGTCGGGCGCAGCGAGGCCGAGGCGCGGGCGAAGTTCGAGGCGCTGCAGGACCTGATCGACCCGGTGGTCGGGCTGGCGCTGCTCGGTCGCATGATCGGCGGCCACGATCTGTCGGGCTACGATCCCGAGGGGCCGGTGCCGGAGTTGCCCGAGACCGAAGGCATCAAGTCCCGCCAGCAGCTCATGTTCGACCTCGCCCGCCGCGAGGGCCTGACCCTGCGCCAGCTCTACCTGCGCATCGCCGGCGCGCGCGGCCACTCGCAGATCGTCGGTACGCCGGCCCAGATCGTGGACGAGATGGAGGCGCGGTTCCGGGCCGGCGGGGCGGACGGCTTCAACATCATGCCGCCGACGCTGCCCGGCGGCCTCGACGACTTCATCGCGCTGGTCCTGCCGGAGCTGCGGCGGCGCGGCCTGTTCCGCACCGAGTACGAAGGCCGGACGCTGCGGGACCATCTCGGCTCGCGCCCGCCGGCCGGGTTCGGCCCCGGTCGGGCCGCGGTGTAGCGGCGGGCCTCTTCCCGTGTCCGATCGGGCAAGGCGTCGCGACCCCCTGCGGCGTCTCGGACCGCATCATGATTGCGCACAAGCGATCCCCGCTGTGGTACAGCCACGCCACGAGGGCCGAAGGCCGCCATCGGCGAGTCGTGACAGGGGCGACCGGGCATTGACGGATCAGCAGGAACGCACGCGTTTCGAGGCGGAATTCGCCCGCACCGACGCGAGCACCGACCCCTTCGTCTCCGCCGTCCGGGCGACGCGGATGCCGATGCTGATCACCGATCCCCATCAGCCGGACAACCCCATCGTCTTCGTCAACGCCGCCTTCTCCAAGTTGACCGGGTACGGCCACGACGAGATCATCGGCCGGAACTGCCGGTTCCTTCAGGGGCCCGAGACCAGCAAGGCCGACATCGCGAAGATCAGGGCGGCGATCGCCCGCCGCGTGCCGATCGAGATCGAGCTCCTGAACCACAAGAAGAACGGCGAGCTCTTCTGGAACCGGCTGCTGATCTCGCCGGTCTTCGATCGCGACGGGGAGCTCACCTACTTCTTCGCGTCGCAGTTCGACGTGACGCTGGAGCGGGAGAAGCTCGCGCGGATGCAGCGCGACCGGGAGGCGCTCGAGCAGGAGATCGAGCGCCGCACCAGCGACCTGACCCGCAGCGAGGAGCGGCTGCGATTCATCCTGAAGGCCGGACGTTTCGGCTCGTGGACCCTCGATCTCGCCGACATGCGGCTCGTGGCCTCCGAGACCTGCAAGGAGAATTTCGGGCGGGCGCCGGGCGAGGCGTTCAGCTACGAGGACCTGATCGCCGCGATCGAGCCCGAGGACCGGCCGCGCATGCAGGCGGCGGTGCAGACATCGATCCGCGAGCACAGCGACTACGACATCGAGTACCGGGCGCGCACGCCCGGCGGCGAACTGCGCTGGCTGCAGATCCGGGGTCAGACCTTCTACGACTCGGTCGGGCAGCCGCTGAGCATGGCCGGCGTCTCCATCGACGTGACCGAGCGCAAGCGCGCGGAGGAGCACCGCGCCCTCCTGGCTGACGAGTTGAATCACCGGGTGAAGAACTCGATGGCGACCATGCAGTCGATCGCGCACCAGACCCTGCGCAACGCCGCCTCCCTGGAGGAGGCGCATAGGACCCTCGACGCGCGTCTGCACTCGCTCTCGGCGGCCCACGACGTCCTGACCCGCCAGAGCTGGATCGGGGCCACGCTCGACGTCATCGTGGAGGGCACCCTCCAGGCGTTCCGGGGCGGGACAGCGCTTCCTGATCAACGGACCGGAGGTGTGGCTGACGCCGCGCCTGACGCTCGCCTTCACGATGGCGCTGCACGAACTGGCGACCAACGCCGTGAAGTACGGCGCCCTGTCGAACGACCGGGGGCGAGTGGTCCTGAACTGGGACGTGGTCGACGGGGCGACGCCGGCCCGTCTCTGGTTCCGCTGGGAGGAGGTCGGCGGACCCGCGGTGACGGCACCGGCCCGCGGCGGGTTCGGCACGCGCCTCATCGAGCGGGCGCTGGCCGCCGAGATGGGCGGCTCGGCCGAGATCGAGTACCGACCCCGCGGCGTGGTCTTCACGCTGGACGCGCCGCTGCCCGACCGCGCGCCCGCCGCGGCGGAGGCGACGGGCTGAGGATCGCGTCCCGCGGGCCCGCCGCCGGTCAGGTCATGCGGGTCAGGACGGTCTCGTTCCAGAGCCTGCGGTGCAGGAACGCCATCGCGGCGTGGCCGAGCACGACGACGAGAAGCGTGAAGCCCAGCCAGTAGTGGAACAGGTCGGCGGGCAGCATCATCCACTCGATCTTCGTCTCGCGGGCCGGCATCACCGGGATGCCGTAGGGCGCGAAGGGCTTGCCCGATCCGTACTGGCGCAGCAGCGCGAGGCTCGGGACCAGGACCATCAGGAGATAGATCAGGCCGTGACCGGCCGCGACCGCGCGCCCCGGCGCGCCCGGATGGGCGGGGCGCCGGTGAAGGTTCGCGAGGCCCCACACTCCGCGCAGGAGCACGAGCACGAACAGGGTGAAGCCGAGGGTGAAGTGGCTGCCGCCGATGAGGCGGGTGAGCGCCGCATCGCCGATCGTGACGTAGAGCAGCGCCCCGGTGAATTGCCAGGCGAACAGGGCCGCCATCACCCAGTGGAAGCCGCGGCTGACGCGGCCGTACCGCTCCGGCGTGTCCAGCCAGACGGTCCGCGATGCGGTGGCGTGGCCGCTCTGCCCCGTCACGCGGCGTTCTCGGTCCAGAGGTCACCGGCCAGGCCGTCCCCGCGCAGGATCTCGGAGGCCGCGCTGGTGAGCGCGTGATCCGGTCCGGGCTGGCGCAGGTAGGTGGCGAGATCGCGCGACAGCCGCTCCAGCGGATGGCCGCGCAGGAAGCCCTGGAGGCCGACCGAGCGCTGGGCCAGCTGGAGGATGTCGAGGCCGGCGCGCTCGACCGCGAGGCGGACCAGGTTGATGTAGGCGACGACGCGCTCCGGCGGCATCGCCGCGTCCGACGCGACCTGCGCCCCGCGCTCGACCCAGAGACGCGCGCCCTCGACCGCGATGGCACCCTCGCCGAGGCGCGCCAGCTGGTGCGGATCGCTCCCCCGGCCGAGGCGGCGCAGATGGCCGCGCCAGGCATCGAACACGGCCTCGATGCCGCCGAGCTGCACCGCCGCGAAGCGCCACGCGCCGCCCGAGAAGGCCGGCTGCCGGAAGTAATCGTCGGGCTGACCGAGGATATCGTCGGCCGCGAAGGCGAGGCCAGTGAAGTCGATCGTGCCGGTCGCCGAGGCGCGCATGCCCTGCGCCCGCCACGCCGAGAGATCGGACCGCGTGCCGGCGTCGAGCGGCACCACCATCATCGCCGTGCCGCCCTGTCCCGGATGCCGGGCGGTGACGAGGGCGCGGGTGACGAAGCCGGCGCCCGACGCGAAGGTCTTCACGCCGCGGAGATGGCCGTCGACGTCCGAGGCCTCGATCGTGAGGCCGCCTTCCCCCGGCTCGGTGTTCCAGACACCGAACAGGTGGCCGGCGCGCGCGTCGGCGAACAGGCGGACGCGCTGGGCGGGTGAGCCGTACCGGGCGACGAGCTGGAGGGCGTTGACGTGACCCTCGTAGAGCCGGCCGAGAGCGAGGCTTCCGTAGCCGACCAGCCGCAGAACCTCCGCCAGGGCACCGGCGCCCGGCTCCGTCCCGAGGCCCGCGCCGCCGTGATCCACCGGCACGGGCGCGGCGAGCAGCCCCAGGCGGGCGAGATCGGCGATGTCATCCAGTGGGAAGCCGTCGTCGTGATCCTGGGCGTCGGCGCGCGCGGGCGCCGACGCGGCGATCGCGCGCGCGGCCGCCTCGGAATCGTAGACGGGATCCAGGCGGGTCCACTGATCCATGCGCCTGACTCCTCTCAGAGCGCCACCGCGTCGACATCCGGGCGAATGGCCGCTGAGGGGCGGTTGCCCACGGTCGCGCGCTCGGGTCTCGTCACGTATGGGCCCCCATTGCCCGCAGAAGATGCGGAAGATCCTAAAAAAACTAACCTAAGACTGAGCCATCCTTTCCCCGGCCGCGGCTGCGACCAATGCGACCGTCGTCGATCCGGGCTGCTCTCAGTTCAGCGTCCGGTTGGCGCGCAGCCGCGCCACGGCCAGGTCGACGAACGTCCGCACCTTCGCGGGCGCGTGCCGGCCTTCCGGGTACAGGACGTGGACGGGCAGCGGCGCTTCCTCGTAATCGGCGAGCACGATCTGCAGCCGGCCGTCCCGCAGGTCCGGGCCGATCTGGTAGTTCAGGACACGCGCCAGCCCCCAGCCCGACCGTGCGGCGCCGATCGAGACCTCGTTGGTGTTGCCCTCCAGAGTGGGGCGGACGACCACCCGCTCGTTCCGGCCGAACCGCCACTCCGGCGACGCGAAGGCCCCGGTGGAGACGGCGATCCGGTGGCGCTTGAGATCCGCCGGGGTCGCCGGCACACCGTGCCGCGCGAAGTAGTCCGGGGCGCCGCAGATGACGTGGCGCACCGACCCGACTCGAGCGGCCGTGAACCCGGAATCGGTCAGGTGGCCGATGCGGATCGCCACGTCGATCCCCTCCTCCACCATGCTGACCGGCCGGTCGACGAAGAGGGTCCGCGCCACCATGGTCGGGTAGGTGTCGAGGTAGTCGGTGACGATCGGGAGCACGTGCATCCGTCCGAACAGGACCGAGGCCGTCACCGCGAGCGTGCCCGACGGCGTCGCGTTGGAGCCGGCCGCCGCCGATTCCGCCTCGGCGATGTCGGCCAGGATCCGCCGGCAATCCTCGTAGTACCGGCTGCCCGCTTCCGTGAGCTTCACGGAGCGGGTCGTCCGGATCAGGAGGCGGGCGCCGATGGTCTCCTCGAGCGCCGCCACGGCGCGCGTCACGGCCGGCGGGCTCATGTGCAGGAGGCGGGCGGTCTGCGCGAAGCTCGCCGTCTCGGCGACCTTCGCGAAGATGCGCATGGCCTGCCACCGATCCATAGCCTCGCTCCGGGTTCTCGCCGCCGGGTCGCGACGCTCACGCCCGATCCGGCCCGCCGCGTCGGCGTCCCGGCCGATCGGTCAGAAGCCGAAATGGCTCAGGCCCGGATGGTCGTCCGGCCGGCGCCCGAGGGGCCAGTGAAACTCGCGGTCCGATTCCGCGATCGGCAACGCGTTGATGCTGCTGTGCCGATAGCGCATCAGCCCACCCTCGGCGAGGCGGACCTTCGTGATCGCGCTCTGCGCGTCGAAGGGCGGCAGCGGCGGACGGGACAGGATGGGCTCCTTGTCCTCGGGGAAGGTTCAGCCCGGCTCCGGTAGCGGCGCAGGATGATCCGCCGGCGCCGGTCCCGCAAGGCGGAACACGGCGCGGGCCGCGCCGTCGCGCGCGTCACAGCGCGAGCTGCACCCGGTCCGTGCCCTCCGCGGGCACCGCGGAGCAGATCAGCACCTCGTCCTCAGCTACCGGTGCGCTCGGTTCCCTCGGATAGGTCACCGCGCCGGCAAGCAGCTTGGTGCGGCAGGTCCCGCAGCTGCCTTCGCGGCAGCTGAACTCCGGTGCGAGACCCCGCGCCTCGGCCAGGTCGAGGAGGCTGCCCGAGTCCGGCGTCCAGCGCGCTTCCTTGCCTGTGTCGAGGAAGGCGACCGGCACAGTCTCCGTGGAGGCCGGTGGCCGCGGGGGCATGGCCGCCGCCGTTCCGGTGTCGCGGATGAGCCTCGAGGGACCGAACGCCTCCGCGTGGATCCGGTCGTCCGCCACGTTGTAGCCGCGCAGGCCGTCATAGAGCGCCTGGGTGAAGGCCGACGGGCCGCACAGGTAGAAATCGTAATCCGCGAAGGCCAGGAACCGCGTGAGCAGGGCCATGTCGATCCGGCCCGCGGCATCGTAATCGACGCCGGCCGTCGCATCGGAGACATCGCTCAGGACGCGTGCGACCCGCACGGCTCCCTGCGCCGCCGCTGCGAGTTCGGACAGCTCCCGGTCGAAGGCGCGCTCGGCGCGGGTGCGGGCGGCGTAGACGAGCGTGGTCGGCCGGATCTTGCGGGTGCGCAGGCCCTCGTAGACCACGTGCCGGAGCATCGCGAGGAGCGGCGTGATCCCGACGCCGGCTGCGAGCAGCACGGCCGGGCGCACCGCGCTCGCGTCGAGGGTGAAGCCGCCGCCGGGCGCGCGCGCCTCGACGATGTCGCCGACCCGAACTCGGTCGTAAAGGTGCTGCGAGACGGTGCCGTCGCGCTTGACGCTGATCCGGTAGGTCGGGTCCGAGGGCGCGACCGAGAGCGTGTAGGTCCGGATGACCGGCGCGTCTGCCCCCGGCAGCGTGACGCGGATCGGCAGGTGCTGGCCCGCGCGGTGCGGGAGCCGCCCGGCCCCGTCGTCCGGGGTCAGGTGGAAGGACCGGATCGTGCGGCTCTCGTCGACGATCTCGGCTACCCGGAACGGCCGCCACTGCGTCGCGCGCTCGGCCGCCCGGACGCGATCGGCGGCCTCCGCCCAGTCGCCGGTCATCAGCGCGTTCGGCGACCAGCCGTCCGGCCGGAACGACCAGCGCAGCGGCAGGGCACCGCGTCGGCGGATTACCCGGCGCGGCCGGAAGCTCCAGAGCCGCTCGGCGCCCTGGAAGGCCGCGATCTCGGGCGAGTCCAGGATCACCGCGGCGTCGCCGGTCAGCTGCAGGAGATCGCCCGTCTCGAAATCGGTGAAGACCAGGCCGGCCCTGCTGTTCAGGAAGATGTTCCCGAGCGTGGCGAAGAACAGGTTGCCGGCGAAGTCGGGGATGGTCAGCGTGCCGTCCGCGGCGACGCGGACGAACCCCGCCTTGCCGCCGCGATGCGAGACGTCGACCTGGCGCCGGCCCTCCCGGTCGGCGTAGGAGGCCACGAAGAACGTGTCCGCCGCCGCGATCAGGCCGCGGGCTGCCGGGTCGAGCTCCGCGCTCTCCTCGGCGGGGGCCGGAGCGGGGGCGCCCGGCTCGCCGAGGAAGGTCATGTCGCGCAGCTGGATATATTGCGGGCAGTTCCCGAAGCTCTGGTCGACGGCGAAGTGCAGGATTCCGCCGGCCGTGGAGCGGACGAGGCCGTTGACGCGGTTGCGGCGGCGGCTGTCCAGCGCGATCCCGAGGAGGCCGATTGCGTCGCCGTCGCCCGTGCCGTCGAACGCGGGGTCGGCCGGGTCCGGCCGCGCGGCGATGTCGAGGGTCGTGGCGGTCGGCGAGGTGATGAAGCCGGGACGGCCGGCCAGGAGCGTGGCCCAGGCGTCGCCCTGCCGGTCGACGCTGCCCAGCACGATGAAGGGGATCTCCGCGAAGAAGGCGCGGTGCTGATCGGGCATGAAGTCCCGCACCACCCGCTGGCCGATCACCGCCATCCGGTCGGCGGCGCCGACGGTTTCCTGGATGGACGTCTCGCCGGCATGCCATGTCGGCAGCGTCGCAAGGGTCTGACCGTCAGCCATCTTCGCGCCCTCCATCTGCATCCGCCCCCGGGCGCGGGTGCGCCCGGGGCCTTCCGGTCACGCCGCGGCCGTGAGGCCTGCGGGGGTCTGGGCGAAGGGGACGAAGCCCGGCAGGCCCTCGATCCGGCGCAGGAAGGCCCCGACCCGCGGGTAGCCCGACAGGTCCACGTTCCCCTCCGGGGCGCGGGCGAGGTAGCTGTAGACAGCCACGTCCGCGACGGTCGGCCGCTCGGCCGCGAGCCAGTCCCGGCCGTCGAGATGCGCCTCGAGCCGCCCCAGGAGCGTGTGCGCCCGGGCGATCACCTCCTCCGGATGGAACTGGGCGCCGAACACCGTGATCAGCCGCGCCGCCGCCGGCCCGTAGGCGAGTTCGCCCGCCGCGACCGAGAGCCAGCGCTGGACCGCCGCCGCGGCGCGCGGATCCTCGGGCAGCCAGTCGGATCGGCCGAGCCGCTTCGCCACGTAGACGAGGATGGCGTTGGAATCTGAGACGATCACGCCGTCGTCGTCGAGCACCGGCACCTGACCGAACGGGTTCATGGCCAGGAAGGCCGGCGTCTTGTGTCCGCCCGCCTTCAGGTCGACCTCGATCAGCTCGTGCGGGGCCTCGACCAGGGAGAGGAACAGGCGGGCCCGATGCGCGTGGCCGGAGAGGGGATGGTGGTAGAGCTTCATGACCGTGGATCTCCGTCGGGGGCCGGGATCGCCCCGGGCCGTGTGAGGAGAATGCCGCCGCGTTCGGGCGAGCAGAATGGGCGTTCTTCGCAGTTCATCATTCCGTAAATCGGAATAATTGCG
Source organism: Methylobacterium sp. D54C (assembly GCF_053345595.1). Lineage (NCBI taxonomy): Bacteria > Pseudomonadati > Pseudomonadota > Alphaproteobacteria > Hyphomicrobiales > Methylobacteriaceae > Methylobacterium > Methylobacterium sp. D54C. The sequence goes on along the minus strand of NZ_JBKFAK010000004.1, from coordinate 307,415 downwards.
CGGGCCAACGGTGCCGAGCGATCCTGCGCCGGGCTGGCGCGGCCGTCATCCGCCTCGCCTCCGCGGGTACAGGCGCCGCGGAGGGGCCTGGCGCGGGCGCTGATCAGCGACCCGGGAAGCAATCATCAAGACGCCGGCTCCGAAAAGACTGCGCGGGACTTGACACCGAGGCCATTACCGAGGAGCCTAGTTTTCAGGCGCGGGGCAAAGCTGCCCAGTTTCGCGCCAATACGTCACCATCTTTCACGGCGATGCCGCCCGCAGTGCTTCCGCACTGGCGGGCTTTTTGCGTTCTGAAGGATTGCATGGGCCTCAGCCATCACCGCATCGGAATCCTGTTCTCCGCGGACGGACCCTACGGTCTCGTCGGGAGGGCGATGCTGAACGGCGCGCTCCTGGCGGTCGACGAGGTGAACGCGCGGGGCGACTGCGTCCTGGAGCCGGTGATCCGCGATCCGCAGGGCGCCCTCGCGGGCTACGTCGCCGGCGCCGAGCGGCTCCTCGACGCGGGGATCCGCCACGTCGTCGGCTGCTACACCTCGTCGAGCCGCAAGGAGATCATCCCGATCTTCGAGAAGCGGGACGCCCTGCTCTGGTACCCGTCGCACTACGAGGGCTTCGAGACCTCGGCGAACGTGGTCTACACCGGGGCGGCGCCGAATCAGCACATCGTCCCGCTGGTGCGGCACCTCCTCGCCCGGGGCGGCCGCACGGCCTTCTGCGTCGGCTCCAACTACATCTGGGCCTGGGAGAACAACCGGATCCTGCGGGAGACGCTGGCGATCGCCGGCGGCGACGTCGCGGGCGAGCGCTACCTCGCGGTGGGCGAGACTGCCTTCGATCAGGTGATCGCGGCGATCCTGGCCGCGAAGCCGGACTTCGTCTTCAACACGCTGATCGGGATCTCGGCGTACCGGTTCTTCCGCGACTTCCGGAGCGCCTGCGCGGCGCGCGGCATCGACCAGGCGCGGACCATGCCGGTGGCGAGCTGCAGCCTCGCCGAGCCGGAACTGGAGGCGATCGGGCCGGCGGCGGTCGACGGCCACCTGTCCTCCAGCGTCTACTTCACGTCGATCGACACGCCCCGCAACCGCGCCTTCATGGCGGCCTACGCGGCGCGTTTCCCCGAAGGCCCGACCCCCTCGGCGGATGCGGAATCCTCGTACATCGCGGTGCATCTCCTGGCGCGGGCGCTGGCGCGGGCCGGGACCGAAGATGCCGCGACGGTGCGCCGGGCAGCCTGCGCCGACGAGTTCGAGGCGCCCCAGGGACCGGTGCGCCTCGACGAGACGACCCTCCACGCCTGCCTGACCCCTCGGATCGGTCTCTCGACGGCGGCGGCCCGCTTCACCATCGTGGCGCAGGCCGAGGCGCCGGTCGCGCCGGACCCCTACCTGGTGCGCAGCGATCCGCGCGTCGTGCCGGTGAGCCGGCGCCCGCGGCTGAAGGTGGTGCCATGACGACGCCCCGGCTGATCCAGAATTTCAGCGGTGCGCAGGCCCTGCTGATCGCGCCGCCGAGCACCGCCACGGACGTCCTGGCGAGCACCCTGATGAAGCTCGGACTCACCGTGGCCTCGGTCGTCCCGGCCGGCGAGGCGCCGTGGCTCGATTTCGAGATCCTCGACCCCGAGCACCACATCGTCATCGTGGACGGCGACCTGCCGCTGCCGGGCCTCGCGGCGAGCGCCGTGCCCGACCTGCCGCCGGTCCCGGTGGTCGGGCTCGTGGGCGTCGAGGCGCCGAGCCGTCTCAAGGGGCTGCTCCAGCTCGGCGCGACCGGCCTGCTGCGCAAGCCGATCCACGGCGCCTCGGTCTACGCCGCCCTGTTCCTGGCGGTGAACGAGCACAACCGGCGCCGTCTCCTCGAAGAACGCCTGGCCCGCCACGAGGAGCGGAGGCGCGGCCGGCGCCACGTCGTCAAGGCGATCCTGCGGCTGATGCAGGAGCACGGCGTCGACGACGACGCGGCCTACGAGACTCTGCGCCGCGACGCCATGCGCGCCCGGCAGCCCCTAGAGGCCTACTGCGAGGCGCTGGTCCGCGCCCGACCGTCCGTCGCCGCGCCGGCTCTCTCGCCGCGGCTGGCCCGATCCTGAAGCACGCACTCCACCCCGTAGACGAGGACGCCCCGATGACGAGAACGCCCCGCGGATCCCGCCTGTCCGCCCTCGCGGCCGCCCTGCTCGCGAGCGCATCCCTGGCCGCCCCGGCGGCGCGCGCCGCCGACCCGATCAAGCTCGGCGTCCTCGAGGACCAGTCCGGCGACTTCGCGGTCGCCACCATCGGCAAGGTCCACGGCATCCAGCTCGCCGCGGACGAGATCAACGCCGCGGGCGGCATCGCCGGGCGCAAGCTCGAACTCGTGATCTACGACACGCAGTCCGACAACACGCGCTACCAGGAATTCATGCGCCGGGTGCTCCAGCGCGACAAGGTCAACGCCGTCTTCGCGGGCTTCTCCAGCGCGTCCCGCGAGGCCTACCGGCCGATCGTCGACCAGCTCGACGGTTTCGCGTTCTACAACAACCAGTACGAGGGCGGCGTCTGCGACGGCCACATGATCGTCACCGGCGCGGTGCCGGAGCAGCAATTCTCGACGCTGATCCCGTGGATGATGGAGAAGTTCGGCAAGCGGGTCTACACGATCGCGGCCGACTACAATTTCGGTCAGATTTCGGCGGAGTGGGTGCGCAACATCGTCAAGGAGAACGGCGGCGAGATGGTCGGGGAGGAGTTCATCCCCCTCGGCGTGTCGCAGTTCTCGCAGACGATCCAGAACATCCAGAAGGCCAAGCCCGACATCCTGATGACGCTGCTCGTCGGGACGGCGCAGGCCTCCTACTACGAGCAGGCGGCGGCCGCGAACCTGAAGGTGCCGATGGGCTCCTCGGTCAATATCGGCCAGGGCTACGAGCACAAGCGCTTCCAGCCCCCCAGCCTCGCCAACATGTACGTGACCACGAACTACATCGAGGAGGTCGACAGCCCGTCGAGCAAGGCGTTCCTCGCCAAGTGGAAGGCGAAGTTCCCGAACGAGCCCTACGTGAACCAGGAGGCCGAGAACTCCTACCTCGCGGTCTACCTCTACAAGCAGATGGTCGAGCGGGCGAACGGATCGACCAAGCGCGCCGACCTCCGCAAGGTCATCGCGGCGGGCGACGTCTGCGTGGACGCGCCGGAGGGCAAGGTCTGCATCGACCCGAAGAGCCAGCACGCCTCCCACACGATCTACCTCGCGAAGGTCGACGAGAAGCACGCGATCTCCTTCCCGAAGACCTGGGACAACATCCAGCCCTACTGGCTCGGGAAGGCCGGCTGCGACCTGACGAAGAAGGATCCGATGGCGCAGTACACGCCGAGCAACCCGCCGAAGCCCTGAGCCGCCGGGACGGGTTCCCGCGCGCCGCGGCCCCGGGCCGGAGACGACGCGACATCGCCGGGGCCGAGGCCCCGGCCCACAGCCATCACGATCGGGCCTCCGGATGGATCTGCTGACTCACGCCTTCACGTTCCTCTACCAGATCGGCGACGCATTCTCGTTCCTGGTCCTCTCCGCCTGCGGTCTCGCGGTGGTGTTCGGCATGATGGGCGTGATCAACCTCGCGCACGGCGAACTGATCATGTGCGGCGCCTACGTCACGGCGGCGACCACGCGGGCGGGGCTGCCGCTTCCGCTGGGCATCCTGGCCGGCGCACTCGTCGCCGGGGCCGTCGGCATGGTGATGGAGCGCCTCGTCATCCGCCATCTCTACGGGCGGCCCCTCGACACGATCGTGGCGACCTGGGGCATCAGCCTCGCGGCGACGCAGGGCACGCTGATCCTGCTGGGCTCCAGCATGCCGGGGATCGGCACGCCGCTCGGCAGCTTCACGGTCGGCGGCTACTCCTACTCGACCTACCGCGTCGTGCTGATGGTCGCCGCCGTGGCGGTGCTGGCCGGGCTCTACCTCGCCTTCAACGCCACCCGCTTCGGGACGCTCGCCCGCGCCACCATCCAGGTGCCGCACATGGCCGAGGCCCTCGGCGTCGACACCCGCACGGTCTACGCCCTGACCTTCGGCCTCGGCGCGGCGCTGGCGGGCCTCGCGGGCGGGCTTTACGCGCCGACCATGACCATCGTGCCGACCATGGGGACGACCTTCATCATGGAGGCCTTCGTCACCGTGGTGGTCGGCGGCGCCGACATCTTCCTCGGCACGGCGCCGGCGGCGCTCGTGCTGGGCATGGTGCGGGCGCTGCTCACGACGTGGCAGGGCCAGCTCTTCGGCCAGATCGGCCTCCTCGTCGCGGTGATCCTGGTGATCCGGGTGCTGCCGCGGGGCATCTCGGGCCTGATCCTGCGCGAGCGGGCCTGAAGCCGTGGCGATGATTCCGGCGATGACCCTGCTCCGGCGCCTCGAGGGCCCGCAGACCCTGGGGCGCGGCCCGGCCTTCTGGACCGCCTTCGCCCTCGCGGTGGCGGCTGCCGTGGCCTACCCGTGGTTCGCGGACGGCTACACGGTCGGCAACACGGCCTACTTCTTCTGCTGGGTGTTCATGGCGCTCGGCCTGTGCCTGATCTGGGGCTACGGCGGCGCGCTCAGCTTCGGCCAGACCGCCTTCTTCGGCCTCTCCGGCTACGCCTACGGCGTGCTCACGCTCAATGTCGGCGCGGCCTACGGCTTCACCCTGGCGGCCCTGGTGCTGGCGGTCGCGCTCTCGGCCGTGATGGCGGCGCTCCTCGGCTACTTCCTGTTCTTCGGCCGGATCGGCGGGGTGTTCCTCGGCATCATCACCCTGTCGGTGACGCTCGCCCTGGAGCGCTTCATGGCGCAGACCGCCGGTCCGGAATGGAAGATCGGGGCGGCGCGCCTCAACGGCTACAACGGCATGAGCGGCATGCCGCCCCTGACCGTGCCGTGGCTCGACGGCGACGTCGTGCTGTTTCCCGACGTCGCCCTCTACTACGGCCTCCTGGGCCTCCTGATCGTCGTCTACCTCGCGCTGCGCATCCTGGTGAACGCCCGGTTCGGCAACGTGCTGGTGGCGATCCGCGAGAACCCGGAACGGGCCGAGATGCTCGGCTACGACGTGCGGCGCTACCAGCTCGCCGCCTTCGTGATCGGCTCGGCCCTCGCGGGGCTGAGCGGCACCCTCTACACCGCCTGGGGCCAGTACATCACGCCCTCCAGCATGGGGCTCACCGCCGCCGCGCTGCCGGTGATCTGGGTCGCGGTCGGCGGCCGCGGCGACCTGACGGCCACGCTCATCGGCACGCTCGTGGTCCTCGGCGGCTTCCAGGCGCTGACGATCTACGGCAGCCAGTACGCCCTGGTGGTGATGGGCCTGCTCCTCGTCGTGGTGGTGCTGGCGGCGCCCGACGGCCTCGTGGTGGCGGCCATGCGCGGGCTCGGGCGCCTCCGCCGCCGGGAGGTGGGCCGATGAGCCCGCTGCTCGAGACCCGCGATCTGAGCAAGCATTTCGGCGGGCTCCACGTCACCAACGACGTGAACTTCGCCCTCGCGGCGGGGGAGATCCACTGCCTGATCGGGCCGAACGGCGCCGGCAAGAGCACCTTCTTCCGCCTGCTGCTCGGCGAGTACACGCCGGAGCGGGGGCAGATCCTCTACGCCGGCGAGGACATCACCGCGCTCAAGCCCTTCGCGCGGATCCGGCGGGGCATGAGCGTCAAGTTCCAGGTGCCGGGCATCTTCCCGAGCCTGTCGGTGGCGCACAACCTGGAGATAGCCCTGCAGCACCATCTCGAGGGCGCCTCGCTCGGTGCCGAGATCCGCCGACTGCTCGCCTTCCTCAATCTCACCGCGGCGGCCTCCGACCGCGCCGGCAACCTCAGCCACGGGCAGAAGCAGTGGCTGGAGATCGGCATGGCGATCAGCCTCAAGCCGCGCCTGCTCCTCCTCGACGAGCCCACCGCCGGGATGTCGCCGGACGAGACCTTCGCCACCGGCGCGATGGTGCAGGCGCTCAACCGCGACGGCGTCGCGGTGCTGGCCATCGAGCACGACATGGCCTTCGTCCGGCAGATCGCCCAGCGGGTGACCGTGCTCCACGTCGGGCGCATCTTCGCCCAGGGCACCACCGACGCGATCATCGCGGACGAGCGGGTCGCCGCGATCTACCTCGGGGAGGCGGACGCGCCGCCGCTGCGGAGCGTCGCCGATGCCTGAGCCGCTCCTCGCGACGACCGGCCTCCGCGCCGGCTACGGCGGCAAGCCCGTGCTGCAGGGCGTCGACCTCGCGGTCCGGCCCGGCGAGATCGTGGCGGTGATCGGCCGCAACGGCGTCGGCAAGTCGACGCTGATGCGCAGCCTCGTCGGACTCCTGCCCGCCTCCGCGGGCGGCATCGCGTTCCGGGGTGCGGCGGTCGAGGGGCTCGCCGCCCACCGGCGCGCCCGCCTCGGCATCGGCTACGTGCCGCAGGGCCGCGATGTCTTCCCGCGCATGAGCGTCGTCGACAACCTGACGGTCGGCGCGTCGCTGCTGCCGAAGGGGGAGCGGCCGGATTACGAGCGCGCCTTCGGGCCTTTCCCGATCCTGCGGGAGCGGCGCGGGCAGCGGGCGGGGACGCTCTCGGGCGGCCAGCAGCAGCAGCTCGCCATCGGCCGCGTCCTCGTCGGCGGGCCGGCGCTGATCCTCCTCGACGAGCCCTCCGAGGGCATCCAACCCTCGGTGGTGCAGCAGATCGGCCGCACCCTCGTCGATCTCAACCGCCGCACCGGGGTGACGATCGTGTTCGTGGAGCAGAACCTCGACCTGATCCGCGCCATGGCCCAGCGCAGCTACGTCATGGACAAGGGCCGGATCGTCGCGGAGCTGACGGCCGGTGACCTCGACGACCGCGACCTCGTGCGGCGCCACCTCGCCGTCTGACGACACGGCAGACAACCAAGGGAGAGACGACCATGCAGTGGCTCGACCAGTCCATCATGGCCCGCAAGGGCGTCGCCGGCGGCAAGCCCGGCCGGGAGCACACGATCACCGAGGCCGAGCAGGGCCGCTACCACTACGTCTACGGGCCCTTCGCCGAGCCGGTGCTGACCGTCGATCCCGGCGCGGTCGTCACCGTCGAGACCCACGACGCCTTCGAGGGCAAGATCCGCCACGAGACCGACAGCCCGACGCAGATCCTGAACTTCCCCTACCTCAACCCGCAGAACGGGCCGATCTACGTCAACGGCGCCGAGAAGGGCGACTGCCTCGCGGTGGCGATCCGCTCGATCCGGCCGCGCGGCCCGCAGCCCTGCGGCACGACGCTGATCATGCCGGAATTCGGCGGCCTCGTCGCCACCGGCGACACCGCGCTCCTCAATCCGCCGCTCCCCGAGCGGGTGCGCAAGCTCGAGGTCACGGCCGAGACCGGCGTGCGCTGGAACGACCGGATCACGCTGCCCTACCAGCCGTTCATCGGCACGATCGGCACCTCTCCGGAGATCGAGGCGATCTCCTCGCTGCAGCCGGACTATTACGGCGGCAACATGGACCTGCCGGACGTGGGCGTCGGCGCGGTGATCTACCTGCCGGTGAATGCGAAGGGCGCGCTCCTCTACCTCGGCGACTGCCACGCCGCGCAGGGCGACGGCGAACTCTGCGGCGTCGCGGTGGAGCACCCGACCCACACGACGGTGCAGATCGACCTGATCAAGGGCTGGACCTTCCGCTGGCCGCGGCTCGAGACCGAAGACTTCTACATGACGATCGGCTCGTCCCGGCCGATGGAGGACGCGGCGCGCATCGCCTACCGGGAGCTGATCCGCTGGCTCGCGGCCGATTTCGGCTTCGACGAGATCGACGCCTACATGCTGCTCACGCAGTGCGGGCGCGTGCGGCTCGGCAACATGGTCGATCCGAAATACACGCTCGGCGCCTCGATCACGAAGGCGATCGCCCACGCCTGACCGGCGACGGAGGAGGACGGCATGGATCTCGGGCTCAGAGGCCGCCGCGCGCTGGTGACCGGCGGCACCAAGGGCATCGGCGCGGCGATCGTCGACCTGCTGGCCGACGAGGGGGCGGCGGTCGCCCTCTGCGCCCGCAACGCCGCGGAGGTCGCCGGCAAGGTGGCGGCCCTCCGCGCCCGGGGCGTGGCGGCGACCGGGCGCGCCGTCGACGTCGCCGATTCCGCCGCGCTGCGCGGCTGGGTCTCCGAGGCAGCGGAGGAACTCGGCGGCCTCGACATCGTGGTGCCCAACGTGAGTGCCCTCGCGGTCGGCAGCGACGAGGCGGCGTGGCGCAGCGGCTTCGCCGTCGACATGATGGGCACCGTCTCGGCGGTCGAGGCGGCGATGCCTTACCTCGAGCGCTCCGAGGCCGGCGCGATCGTCGTCATCTCCAGCGTCTCCGGGCGGGAGATCGACTTCGCGGCCGGTCCCTACGGCGCCTTCAAGGCGGCGCTGATCCACTACGCGCAGGGGCTGGCCTTCCAGCTCGCGCCGCGGAACATCCGCGCGAACTCGGTCTCGCCCGGCAACACCTACTTCGCGGGCGGCGTCTGGCACCAGATCGAGACCGGCAACCCGGCGCTGTTCGCCGAGGCGCTCCGGCTGAACCCGACCGGCCGGATGGCGCGGCCGGAGGAAGTGGCCCGCGCGGCCGTCTTCCTGGCCAGCCCGGCCGCGAGCTTCATCACCGGCACCAACCTCGTGGTCGACGGCAGCCTGACCCGCGGCGTGCAGTTTTGACGCCGACCGGCCTCGCCCCGCACCGGGACACCTGCGACGTCCGAAGCACACCCGGCGCGTTCAGTACGGTCGTTCAGCGACGAAGTCCGGAGATCGCGAGGACTCACCACACTTGCGACGCATTTCGGCCGCTCTCGACTCTGTAAAGACAAGCTTGCCACGCGCGCTGGCACGCGGCACTCTCAAGCTTGGCCGTTCGCGCGGCGGTGGCACGCCGCGCAGTCGCGCCGGGCTGCAGGACAGGGAAGTCCAGGGCGATGATGACGGACGATCGCGAGGCCGGCGGGCTCGACGGGCGCGGGCGCCTCGGATGCGAGGCGGGAGTTCTCAGCCGCCGGTCGTTCCTGGCCGGCTCGGCCCTCGGGATCGGCGCGCTCTCGCTCGGCGGGTGCGGGACGACCGACACCCTGCTCATGGCCGAGGCGACGAAGACCTACGGGCCGATGCCGAACGAGAAGTTCCCGATCCCGGCGGTCGACGTCAGCAAGGTCAACCCGAAATACTACCGGCGGACCGTCCAGTACGCCTCGTCGGAAGCGCCCGGCACGATCGTGGTCGATCCCGCCAACTACTACGTCTACCGCATCGAGGGTGACGGCACCGCCACCCGCTACGGCGCCAATGTCGGCCGCCAGGGCTTCCTGTGGAACGGGAACGCCTATGTCGGCCGCAAGTCCGAGTGGGCGACCTGGACCCCACCCAAGGAGATGATCCGGCGCCAGCCCGAGTCCGCGAAATACGCCCGCGGCATGCCCGGCGGCCTCGATAACCCGCTCGGCGCCCGCACGCTCCACCTCTACCAGAACGGCGCCTACACGCTCTACACGATCTACGCGAGCAGCGATGCCGAATCGATCGGCACGGGCATCACCAGCGGCTGCGTCGGCCTGCTCAGCCAGGACATGATCCACCTCTACGCGCGCACGCCGGTGAAGACGAAGGTGGTCGTGCTGCCGGCCTGAGGGCGGGCAGCGCCCGCGCCGTCCCCGCTTCCCGGCGGCCCCGACATCCTGCAGGATCGGCGTCCCTGACTTCCGACAGCGCGCCGGGAGCGCCCGCATGGCCTACGCGACGACGATCGAAGGCACACGCTTCACCTTCCCCGACCTGCGCAGCTTGCTCGCCAAGGCCACGCCGGAGCGCTCGGGCGACCAGCTCGCCGGGCTCTGCGCCGACGGGCCGGTCGAGCGCCTGGCCGCGCAGATCGCCCTCGCCGACCTGCCGCTCAAGACCTTCCTGGCCGAGGAACTGATCCCCTCGGACCAGGACGAGGTCTCCGACCTCATCGCCCGCCAGCACGACCCGGAAGCCTTCGCGCCGGTCTCATCCCTGACGGTCGGCGCCTTCCGCGAGTGGCTGCTCGCGCCCGCCGCCGACGCGGACGCCCTTGCCGCCCTCGCGCCCGGCCTCACGCCCGAGATGGTCGCGGCGGTCTCCAAGATCTGCCGGCTGCAGGACCTCGTCGCGGTGGCCGCCAAGCGGCCGGTGGTGACGCGCTTCCGCTCCACCATCGGCCTGCCCGGGCGCCTCGCCACCCGCAACCAGCCCAACCACCCGACCGACTCGTCCGAGGGCATCCTGCTCTCGGCCCTCGACGGACTGCTGATGGGCTCGGGCGACGCGGTCATCGGCGTCAACCCGGCCACCGATTCCCTGCCGGACTACATCCGCATCGTCGAGCTGCTCGAGACCCTGCGCCTGCGCCTCGACGTGCCGACCCAGCACTGCTGCCTCGGCCACGTCACCGTGGCGATCGAGGCCATGGACCGCGGCGCGCCCGTCGACCTCGTGTTCCAGTCGGTGGCGGGCTCGCAGAAGGCCAATGCCGGCTTCGGCGTCGACCTCGCCGTCCTGCGCGAGGCCTCGGACGCTGCCCGCGCGCTCGGCCGCTGCCCGGAGGGCGGTCAGCTCATGTACTTCGAGACCGGCCAGGGCTCGGCCCTCTCGGCCGACGCCCACTGGGGCGTCGACCAGCAGACCATGGAGGCGCGCGCCTACGCGGTGGCGCGGGAGTTCGACCCGCTGCTGGTCAACACGGTCGTGGGCTTCATCGGTCCCGAGTACCTCTACGACGGCAAGCAGATCATCCGCGCCGGGCTGGAGGACCACTTCTGCGGCAAGCTGCTCGGCCTGCCGATGGGCGTGGACGTCTGCTACACCAACCACGCCGATGCCGACGGCGAAGACATGGACGCGCTCCTGACCCTGCTGTGCGCGGCCGGGGTGAACTTCGTCATCACGGTGCCGGGGGCGGACGACGTGATGCTGAACTACCAGTCATTGTCGCACCACGACGCTGTCTACGCCCGCGAGACCCTGGGTCGCCGTCCGGCCCCGGAATTCGAGGCGTGGCTGCGGGCCGTGGGCATCACGGACGGGCAGGGTCGGCTGGCCAGCGCGACGGGCGCGCTGCCCCCGGCCCTGGCGGAGGCGTCCCGGCTCCTGCCCGGGCGGGCCGCGTGAGCGGCGAGCCGGCCCGACCGGGCCCCCCGACGCTGCGCGACCTGCGCGCGCTGACCCAGGCGCGCATCGCGCTCGGCGCGCACGGCGCTGGCCTGCCGACCGCCGCGGCGCTCGCCTTCGGGCTCGACCATGCCCGCGCCCGCGAGGCGGTGTGGACGCCCCTCGACGCGGTCGCGATCCGCGAAGGGCTGCGGGCGCAGGGCCTCGACGCGTTGGAGGTCCGCTCCGCCGTGGCCGACCGGGCGGAGTACCTGCGCCGGCCGGACAGGGGCCGCACCCTCGATCCGGAATCCGGGTCGGTGCTCGACGGGCACGGGCCGGGCTTCGACGTGGCGATCGTGATCGCGGACGGGCTGTCGGCGACGGCGGTCGCGCTGAACGCGGTCCCGGCGGCGGCGGCGCTGGCAGCGCGGGTGCGGCGGGCCGGCTGGCGCCTCGCGCCGGTGGTCGTCGCGAGCCAGGGACGTGTAGCGATCGGCGATCCGATCGGGGCGCGACTCGGGGCGCGCTGCGTCGTGGTTCTGATCGGGGAGCGGCCGGGCCTGTCGGCCTCCGACAGCCTGGGCTGCTATGTCACGTTCGGCCCGGCGCCGGGGCTGCCCGATTCCCGGCGGAACTGCATCTCGAACATCCGGGAGGGCGGCCTGGCGGTCGAGGCGGCCGCCGCGCAGATGGAGGCGCTGCTGCGGGCGATGCTGGCCCAGGGCACCAGCGGCGTCGCGCTGCGCCGGGACGATCCCGCAGACCCGAAGGCGCTGCCGGACGCGCGGGACTGACCGCTCGGACGACCCGGGCGGACGTCACGCGCGCTCCGCGGACGGGCTGCAGCCGAACTGGGACCGGTAGCAGCGGGCGAAATGGGCCGCGCTCGTGAAGCCGCAGGCCGTCGCGATCTCCCCGATCCTGAGCGGGCTCTGGCGCAGAAGGCGGCGTCCGTGGGCGAGGCGAATCGCCCTGTACTGGGCCGAGAAGCCGAGCCCGAGCTTGTCGAGGAACAGCCGGTCGAGGTGGCGCGGGCTTATCGCCGCGAGGCGCGCCATGGCGAGGCGGCCGAGCGGCGCCTCCACGGTCTTCTCCATCGTCTCCAGTACCGCCAGCAGAGCCGGATGGTGAATTCCGTAGCGCTCGACCGCGGAGGCCCGCTGCGGGTCGTCGGCGGCGCCGATCGCGGTGTGGAGGAACCAGTCGGAGACGCGCCGGGCGAAGGCCTCGCCCATGCGTTCGGCGATCAGGGCGTGGGCCATCTCCAGGGGCGCGACGCCGCCGCCGCAGGTCAGGCGATCGCCGTCGGCAACGTAGCGCGCCCGGCTCAGGCGCGCCTCCGGGAAGGTCTCGACCGTGGCACCGGCGTATTCCCAGTGGAGCGTGAATGCGCGATCGGCCAGCAGGCCCGCTTCGGCCATCAGGTAGGGACCGCCCGAGATGCCGCCGATGCGGACGCCGAGTCGGGCCATCCGCCGCAGGGTCGCGTGGATCTCGGGCCTGTACCACCCGGTCGGCTCGCCGCCCGCGCAGACGAAGAGGGTGTGGAGGTAGCCGCGCTGGCGCGGCAGCGCCTCGGTGGGGACCTCGGCGCCCGACGAAGCGGCCACTGAGCCCTCCGACTCGCCGAAGTAGCGCAGGCGGTAGAGCGGCCGCCCGGCGAGTTCGTTGGCCGCCCGGAACGGCTCGCACCCCGAAGCGAAGGACAGCAGCGCGAAGCCGGGCACGAGGATGAAGCCGATCTCCTGCGGGCGGTCCCCGGTCTCCGCCTCCATCTCGCACGCCCCCTCCGCTCCTCGATGGCTCAAACGTGCAGGAAACTGTCCGTTTCAGTCAAACGCCCGCGTCGGCATCCATCATGCTGTGTGCCGTTACCCCGTCCCGCGCGAGATCGCTTCCGGATGCCTCGACCTGCCGATCTTCCTCCGTTCCGCGCCGCCGCGGCGGCCCGTCCCGGAAGCGAGCGGGAGTGTCGGCCGTGAGCCGCCGCTACGACGTCGCCGTGCTGGGTCTCGGCGCGATGGGCAGCGCCGCGCTCTACCAGCTGGCGAAGCGGGGCGCCGCGGTCATCGGGCTCGACCGCTTCGCGCCGCCCCACGCGCTCGGGTCGAGCCACGGCGAGACGCGGATCACCCGTCAGGCGGTCGGTGAGGGCGCCGACTACGTCCCCTTCGTCACCGCCTCGCACCGCATCTGGCGCGAGCTGGAGGCCGAGACGGGCGAGACCCTGCTGAACGCCTGCGGGGCGCTCGTCATGGCCCCGGGCCACGGCGTCTCCTCGCACCACGGCAAACCGGACTTCGTGGGCCGGTCCATCAGCGCCGCGGAGGGCGCCGGCATCGTCCACGAGGTGCTGACAGGGGCGGAGGTGGCCCGCCGCTTCCCGCAATTCCTGAACCTCGCGGGCGACGAGAAGGCCTATTACGAGCCGGGCGGCGGCTACGTGTTCCCGGAGCGCTGCCTCGCGGCGCAGCTCGGCCGCGCGGGCGCCGCGGGCGCCGAGATCCGCACCAACTGCACGGTGGTCGGGCTGCAGCAGGACGGGAGCGGCGTCCGCATCGAGACGGCGGAGGAGACCATCTTGGCCGACCGCGCCGTCGTGGCCGCGGGCGCCTGGACGGCCCCCCTGCTCGGGAGCCCGTTCGACCGGCTCCTGACCGTCCGTCGCCAACTGCTGCACTGGTACGCGCTCGCGGACGAGACCGCCTACGGGCCACACGCGCCGGTCTTCATCTGGATGTACGGGACGAGCGACACGGAATACCTCTACGGCTTCCCGCCGCTGGACGGGTCCATCAAGGTTGCCACGGAGCAGTACAGCACCACCACTAGCGCCGACGGGGTGGAGCGCCGCGTCGACCCGTCGGAATCCGACGACATGTACCGGCTGCGCGTCGCGAACCGGCTGGCCGGCGCGACCCCGGAGGTCGTCCAGGCCGCCGCCTGCGTCTACACGGTGACCCCCGACCGCGGCTTCATCATCGACCGGCATCCCGCGATGGAGCGGGTCCTGGTCGTCTCCGCCTGTTCGGGGCACGGCTTCAAGCACTCGGCCGGCATCGGCGAGGCCGTCGCCGCGGAGCTGGCCGGGACCGGTAGCACCGTCGATCTCAAGCCCTTCGCTCTGGCACGTTTCAGTTGATGCGCCGGCCAATGGCTCGTGGATTGCTTGAAACCATGCCAAGATCCGTCGACCCGAGCAGGAAAGATCCGATGCGTCTCACCGTCCGCACCCTTCTGACCACCGGTGCGCTGGCCGCGCTCGCGGCGTTCTCGACCGTCGCGCTGCCCGGCCGGGCCACGGCCGCCGACGGCGTCGACGCGATCAAGAAGCGCGGAACGCTGATCGTCGGCGTGAAGGCGGATTACAAGCCGTTCGGCTTCCGCGACCCGAGCGGGACCATCATCGGCCTGGAGCCCGACCTCGCCGCCGACCTCGCCAAGCGGCTCGGCGTGAAGCTCGAGCTCGTGCCGGTCGTCTCGGCCAACCGGATCGAGTTCCTGCAGCAGGGCAAGGTCGATCTGCTGATCGCCACCCTGTCGGACAAGCCGGAGCGACGCCGCGTGGTGCAGGCGATCGACCCGAACTACTATTCCGACTTCGTGAACGTCCTGCTGCCCAAGTCGTCCGGCATCACCGACTGGGCGCAGCTCAAGGGCAAGCCGCTCTGCGCCACCTCGGGCGCCTGGTACAACAAGGACGTCGCGCGGACCTACGGTGCGGAGATCGTCGCCTTCGACGGATCCGAGAAGCCGCTCTTCGCGCTCAAGCAGGGCAACTGCATCGGCTACGTCTACGACCAGAGCATGCTGCAGGGTAAGCTGCTCGACGACGACTGGAAGGCCAACTACGCGCTGCCGCTCAAGGGCATCCTCGACGCCCCGTGGATGATGGCGGTGGCGCAGGGCAACACCACGCTCCAGGCCGCGGTCGAGGACGCCACCAAGGACTGGATGAAGACCGGCTTCATCGTCAACGAGGAGAAGAAGTGGGGCATCGAGCCGACCGCTTACTCGAAGGCGATGCACGAGAAGTACAAGAACGCGACCAACTGATGCGGTTCTGCGCGACAACACCGAGCGTTAGCCCGCGATGATCGCCACGATCCAGGCGTGGTTCCAGCAGCTCTACGAGACCACGGGCTTCAACTTCACGGTCTTCTACGATCCCTACGACTGGGACCGGTACGTGGCCGGCCTGCGGATGACGCTGCTCCTCGGGATCAGCACGATCCTGGCGAGCCTCGTCATCGGCGCCGTCGGCGCGCTCCTGCAGAGCGGGCCGTCGCGCGTCCTGCGGGCGCTGATCAACGGCTTCGTGGTGGTCTTTCGCAACACGCCGCCGCTCGTGCAGATCTTCTTCTTCTATTTCGGCCTCGGGACGCTGCTCCCGGACATCCGCTCGGCCGACGGCCTGCGCGCGCCGATCCTCAACAATGTCCAGTGGGCGATCATCTCGCTGTCGCTGTTCGCGGGCGCGTTCAACGTCGAGATCTTCCGCTCCGGCATCGAGGCGGTGCCGCGGACCACGGTCGAGGCCGCCGAGGCCCTGGGCTACACCCGCTTCAAGGCCTACCGGTACGTCGTCCTGCCGCTGGCCCTGCGGGTCTGCCTGCCGGCGCTCAACAACAACCTGATCAACCTCCTGAAGACCACCACACTGGCCTACGCCATCGCGGTCCCGGAGACGCTGTACGCGGTGAAGCAGATCTGGTCCGAGTCGCAGAACGTGCTGGAGATGATGCTGGTGCTGCTCGCGACCTACGCGGTCCTCGTCGGCGTGCTCGTCTGGATCATGCACCGCTGGGAACGCGCCCTGCGGATCCCGGGATACGGCCGATGAAAGCTGCCGATCCGCGGGGCGGGCGACCGGGCGACCTGCCGGTGCTGCTGCCCTTCGCGCTCCCGAAGGACCGCGCGGCGGCGCGCCTGCGCCCGGCCCATTTCTGGCTGCTGACAGCGCTCGCCCTCGTCGCCCTGCCGGCTTGGGCGCAGGGCGCGGCCCCCGCGCTGTCGCCGCTGGAGGTCGTGATCAAGTGGGCGCCCCTCCTGCTCACGGGCTTCGCGTTCAACGTGGCGATCTCGCTGATGGCGATGGCGATCGGCACGGTGGCGGGCATCGGGCTCGGGCTGGCCATGCTGGCCGAGGGGCGGATCCTGCCCCGACTCGCGTGGTGCGCCACGCAGGTCTTCCGCAACGTGCCCTGGCTGGTGCTGCTGTTCTTCGTGATGTTCCTCGTCCCGTTCCAGGTCACGGTGTTCGGCGTCCGCGTGCCGCTGCCCGACTGGGTGAAGGCGACCTTCGGCTTCAGCCTGCCGGTCATGGCCAACGTCGCCGAGATCGTCCGCGGCGCGGTGCGCTCGGTGCCCAACACCCAGTGGGAGGCCGCCGAATCCCTGGCCTTCACCCGGCGGCAGACGATGTGGCGCATCATCCTGCCCCAGTGCGCGAAGCGCATGCTGCCGCCCTGGATGAACGTCTACTCGCTCATCGCGATGGCGACCGTGCAGGCCTCCATCGTCGGTGTCACCGAGATGCTGACGCTGACCGCGCAGGTGCACGCCGCCGAGGGCGGCCGCCCCGAGCTGTTCGCGCCGCTCTACGGCTTCGCGCTGCTCTGCTTCTTCCTCTACTGCTACCCGATCGACCGGTTCACCGCCGCCCTGGAACGCCGCTTCGAGACCCGCTGAGACCATGACGCGCGCGACCCCGGCCGCCACCCCGTCCCCGAGCTGGACCCCCGATCAGCCGATCGTCCGCGTCGTCGACGTGCACAAGTCCTTCGGGACGTTCGAGGTGCTGAAGGGGATCAGCTTCGACGTCCGCAAGGGCGAGGTCGTCTGCATCATCGGCCCCTCGGGCTCGGGCAAGTCGACGCTGATCCGCTGCGTCAACGCCCTGGTGCCGGTGAGCGCGGGCTCGATCCAGGTCGAGGGGATCGAGGTGACCGATCCGCGGCTCGACAAGCTGGCGCTGCGCCGCAAGGTCGGCATGGTGTTCCAGCAGTACAACCTGTTCCCGCACAAGACGGCGCTGCAGAACGTGATGATGGCCCCCATCCACGTCCTCGGGCAGGAGAAGCGCGAGGTCGAGGCCCGGGCAAGGGCGCTCCTCGCCAAGGTCCGGCTGGCCGGCAAGGAGAACGCCTATCCGGGCGAGCTGTCCGGCGGCCAGCAGCAGCGCGTGGCCATCGCCCGCTCGCTGGCGATGCGGCCGGACGTGATGCTGTTCGACGAGGTCACCGCCGCCCTCGATCCGGAGACGGTCAAGGAGGTGCTGGTGACGATCCGGGAACTCGCCGAGGAGGGCATGACCTGCATGCTCGTCACGCACGAGATGAACTTCGCCCGCGACGTCGCCGACCACATCTACTTCACCGACCGCGGCGTGATCGTCGAGCACGGGCCGCCCGCGACCTTCTTCGCCTCCGCCCAGGACGAGCGCACGCGCCGGTTCCTGTCGCAGGTGCTCTGAGCCCGCCGGGGTCAGGGCCGCGTCAGCGCGGCGCGGCCTCCCGCGCCACGATGTGGTCGGCGATCGCCCCGGCGGTGGTGAGCCAGATGGCGTCGCGGCGGTCTGCGATGTGCCGGAGCGCCTGCCGCAGGGGCCGCAGCCGGTGCGGGCGCCCGACGATGTAGGGATGGAGCGCGATGCCCATCACCAGCGGCGCGCCCCGAGACTGCTCCAACATTTCTTCGAAGGCGTCGACGATGGCTTCGGCGAACTGGCGGCCCGTCTCCTTGCGGGCGACGATGGCGGGGATGTCGTTGAGTTCCTGCGGGTAGGGCACCGTCAGGATCCGGCCGCCGCCGCGGGTCGCGAACCAGGTCGGCTGGTCGTCGTGGTCCCAGTCGAGCAGGTAGCGGTATCCGGCCTCGGCGAGCAGGTCGGGCGTCACCCGCGACTGCGAGATCCAGGGCCCGAGCCAGCCGGCCGGCGGGCGGCCCTCCCGCGCGGCGATCTCGCGGGTCGTCTCGGCGATCAGGGCCCGCTCCGCGTCCTCGTCGAGGGTACCCTGCCGCTCGGCGTTGGTTCGCCCGTGGCCGACGATCTCGTCGCCCCGCGCCCGGAACGCCTCGATCAGCCCGGGGCAGTCCCGGTAGAGGTTGCTGTTGACGAGCACGCTCGCCGGCATCGCCAGAGCGTCCAGCATCTCGGCGATCCGCCACGCGCCGACCCGGTTGCCCCAGTCGCGCCACGCGTAGTTGAGCACGTCCGGCTGCGGGCCGCCCGGCGCCAGCTCGGCGCCGAGGCCCTCGCCGAACGCGAAGGTCTCGAGGTTGAGCCCGACATAGACGGCCAGCCGCTTGCCCTCCGGCCAGTCGTAGACCGGCCGGTCGGGGAGGGCGCTGTAGCCGTAGCGACCGTGTCCGGCATTCGTGTCCATCAGGGCCCCCCTTACGCCGCACCGAGATAGGCCGCTTCCAGCCCCTTGTCCGCCGACAGTTCCGCGGCGGTTCCGCGCGCGACGACCCGGCCCTGCTCCAGCACGTAACCGCGGTCGGCGACCGTGAGGGCCAGCGCCGCCATCTGGTCGACGATCAGGATGGTGACGCCCTCGTCGCGCAGTTCGGCCACGGTGGCGTAGAGGGCGTTGATCATCGCCGGGGCGAGGCCCAGCGATGGCTCGTCGAGGAGCAGGATGCGCGGGTGCGCCATCAACCCGCGGGCGATCGCCAGCATCTGCTGCTCGCCGCCGGAGAGCAGGCCCGCCCGGCTTGCCGCCCGGTCGCGCAGCCGCGGGAACCGGTCGAGCAGGCGCTCGACCTCGGCCGGGTCGATCGGCGACCCGCGCCCGAAGGCGCCGAGGCGGATGTTCTCGACGACGGTGAGCTCCGGGAAGACCTGCCGGCCCTCCGGCACCAGGACGAGCCCGCTTCTGGCGATCCGGTGCGCGGGCAGCGCCTCGACGCGCCGGTCGTCGAACACGACCGATCCCGCGACCGGGCGCAGAAGCCCCGCCAGCGCCCGCATGGCCGTGGACTTGCCGGCGCCGTTCGCGCCCAGCAGGGCGACGGTCTCGCCGGGACGCACGTCGAGATGGACGCCGTCGAGGACGGGCGCGGCGCCGTAGCCGGCGGTCAGGTCGAGGACCGAGAGGACGGCGTCCGCCGGTCCCTGCCACGGCGCGCTCCGCGGCCGGGCCGGGGTGTCGGCGCCGCCCAGATAGGCGCGCAGCACCGCCGGGTCGCGCCGGATCTCGGCGGGCGTGCCGCGCGCGATCGGGCGGCCGGCATCCATGACGAGGATGTGGTCGGAGATGCCCATCACCAGCGGCATGTCATGCTCGACCAGCACCACCGCGACGCCGCTGTCGGCGATCCGGCGGATCAGCCGGGCCAGCCGGTCGGTGTCGGCCCGCGACAGGCCGGCGGCGGGCTCGTCGAGGAGTAGCACCGCGGGGCTGCCGGCGAGCGCCCGGGCGATCTCCACGAGCCGCCGGTCGACGTGGGGCAGCTCGGCGGCCGGGCGGTCGAGGGCACCCCGGTAGCCGACGAAGGCGAGGAGCGCGGCGGCCGTCGCGCGGTCCCGCGCCCGCGCGCGGCGCCAGAGCCGGCCCGGCGCGAGACCGAGGGCGACGTTGTCGGCCACCGGCAGCGAGCCGAACAGGCGCGTGGTCTGGTAGGTGCGCGCGATGCCGGCGCGGGCGACGACGTGGGCCGGCCGCCCGGCGAGGTCGCGCCCGCCCCGCCGGATCGCCCCGGCGCTCGGGCGGTAGAAGCCCGAGACCATGTTGAGCACGGTGGTCTTGCCGGCCCCGTTCGGGCCGATCACGCTGGTGACCGCCGCCGGCCGCGCCGTGAGGTCGACGCCGTCCGCCGCCGTGATGCCGCCGAAGCGGATGCCGACGCCCTCCAGGACGAGGGCCTCGCGCGCCGCCGTGCCGGGCAGCGGTAACTCCCCGCTCTCCGGGGGGGCCGCCTCGTCGCGGCCCCGGGGCAGCAGCCGGGCGAGGCTGCCGACCAGCCCCGAGGGCACCAGCCACAGCACCGCCAGGGTCGCGATGCCGAAGAACAGCAGGCGGTACTCGGCGAGGCCGGACAGCGCCTCCGGCAGCAGCACGGTGACGAGGGCCCCGAGGAGTGGGCCGAGCACCGTGCCGGCGCCGCCGACGATCACCGAGAGGACGAACAGGATCGACTGCGAGAACGGGAACGAGCTCGGCGCGATGAACAGCATCAGCGGCGGCAGGACAGCCCCCGCGAGGCCGGTCAGGGCGGCGGAGATCGCGAAGGCCAGGGTCTTCACCCGGACCGGGTCGAAGCCCAGAGCCGCCGCGGCGACGTCGGCGTCGCGCACGGCGCGCATCGCCCGGCCGAGGCGGCTGCGGGCGAGGAGATCGAACCCGGCGAGGCTCGCCCCGGCCGCGAGCACCGCCAGCACCGCGAGGCCGGCCGCACTCACCGGCTCGCCGAGGAGGCTCGGCGCGTCGGTCACGACGAGGCCGTTCTGGCCGCCGGTCAGCTCGCCGCCCTCGATCAGGCCGTGCTCGACGATGAAGCCGAAGGCGATCGTC
The DNA here is from genome assembly GCF_053345595.1 of Methylobacterium sp. D54C. Taxonomy (NCBI): domain Bacteria; kingdom Pseudomonadati; phylum Pseudomonadota; class Alphaproteobacteria; order Hyphomicrobiales; family Methylobacteriaceae; genus Methylobacterium; species Methylobacterium sp. D54C. Next base: position 286,772 of record NZ_JBKFAK010000004.1, on the reverse strand, counting down.
AGCATGGCGAGGTAGGGGCCCTTCACCCGCATCGCCGGCACTGCCACGAGGCCGCCGACGAGCGCCGCGATCAGGGCCGCCGCCGGGAGCGCCAGCCAGAAGCTGACGCCGTGGAGCGTCAGGATCGCGCTCGCGTAGGCGCCGATCGCGTAGAAGCCGGCCTGGCCGAAGGAGATCAGCCCCGTCAGGCCGAGGAGCACGTTGAGGCCGACGCCGGCCACCGTGGTCAGCGCCACGAGGGCGATGACGAAGTGGCTGTAGCCGGCGGTCAGCGCCACGAGGCCGAGCGCGGCGGCGGTGAGGCCGGCGATGCCGAGCCGCATCGCCGGGCCTGAGCGCAGGTACGGCATCGCGTCAGACCTTGTTGACCGCGGCGCGGCCGAGCAGGCCGTCGGGGCGCAGGGTGAGGGCCAGGATGATCACCGAGAACACCACGAGCTGCGTGTAGGTCGAGCCGAGGGTCGCGGTGACGCCGGCCTCGACCAGGCCGTAGAGCAGCCCCGCCAGGATCACCCCGGTGGCGGAGCCGATGCCGCCGAGGATCGCGACCGCGAAGGCCTTGATGCCGAACAGCGTGCCGAGCTCGGCCGAGACCGAGAAGAGCGGCGCGATCAGCAGGCCCGCGATGCCGGCGAGCACCGCCGAGAGCGCGAAGGCGCAGGCCACGGTGCGGCGCACGTCGATCCCCATCAGCCGGGCGGCGTCGGCGTTCTGCGCCACGGCGAGCAGGACACGGCCGAGATCGGTCTTCCGGAACACCGTGCGGATCGCGAAGGCCAGCGCGATCCCGACCACCGGGATCACGAGCTGCAGCGGGTAGATGCCGGTCCCGAGGATCTCCACCGGCTTCGTCGCCAGCGGGGACGGCAAGCTGCGCGGCTCCTTGCCGAAGGTGAACAGCACGGTGTTGTCGAGGACGATGCCGCCCGCCACTGTCGCGAGCAGCCACGCGTCCGAGCCGCGCGCCACGAATGGGCGGACCAGCGCCCGCTCGACCAAGAGGCCGAACAGGGCGCAGCCGGCGAGCGCCAGGACGATCGCGGCCGGCATCGGCCAGCCGAGGGTGACGCCGAGCGCGTAGGCCAGGACCGCGCCCAGGGTGACGACGCTCCCCTGCGCGAAGTTCACGGTCCCCGACACCGCGTAGGTCACGTGGAAGCCCAGGGCCACGAGCCCGTACATGCTGCCGAGGCCGAGGCCGCTGACGAGGATGGAGGTCAGCATCGCCGGGCTCAGTTGGTCACCGCGACGATCTCACCGTCCTTGAAGCGGGTGAACACGTAGTCGTTCGGGCCGAGCGCGTCGTGCTGGCCGGGGGCGAAGGGCGTGGCGTAGGTTTTGATCAGGCCCGGATAGGTGCCGATCTTGTAGAAGCCGTCGCGGACCTTCGGGCCCTCGGTGGAGCCGGCGGCCTGGATGGCGAGCGCCAGCAGGTGCGTCGCGTCGTAGGCGTTGGCGATGCCGACGGCGGGGGTGACGTCGGCCATCGACTTGATCGCCGGGTACTTGGCCTTGAGCGCGTCGAGCACCGCGCTCGCCTTCGGCGACGCGTTGCCCGCGAAGGTGAAGGTCTGGATGAAATGGACCTTGCCGGCGCTCGGGCCGGCGAGCTCGTCGAAGCGGCCGCCCGCCGGGCCCCAGTGCGAGACGACCGGCACCGACCAGCCCATCCGGTCCAGCGACTTCACCACCTGGGCCGAGGGGCCGACATTGCCGACGAGGAACAGCGCGTCGGCCCCGGCCTCCTTCAGCCGGGACAGCTGGGGCACCATGTCGACGTCGTTGGCCTCGTACTTCTCGATGCCCGCCGCCGGGAGGTTGGCCGCCTGCAGGGCGTCCTTGAGGCCCTTCTGGTTCGACTCGCCCCAGGCGTTGTTGACGAGGATCATGCCGGGCTTCTTCGCCCCGTAGGTCTTCACCGCGTAGGCGACGAGCGCCTCGTCGACGAGGGCGTCGACCGCGGAGACGCGGAAGGCGTAGTTGTCGGCGGCGCCGTTGCGGGTGATGCCGGTGCCGGCCGCCCAGGGGCCGATGAACGGCACCTTCATCTGGTTGGCGATCGGCACGATCGCCATCGAGACCGGCGTGTCGAGGCCGCCGACCACCGCGACGACGCCGACCCGCTGGATCAGCTCGCGGGTCGCCAGCACGCCCTTGGACGGGTTGGCCTCGTCGTCGCGGGCCACGAGTTCGAGGGGACTTCCGAGGACGCCGCCCTTGGCGTTGATCTCGTCGATGGCGAGACCGATCCCGCGGGAGATCGCCTCGCCGGATTTCGCGGACTGGCCGCTCAGGGCGGTCACGAGGCCGATCTTGACGGTGTCGGCCGCCTGCGCGGCCGAGACGGCGAGGCCGAGCAGGGCGCTCGTCGTCACCGCGAAGCGGCGCAGGGTCGGGGGCAGGAAGGAGGCCATGGCGTGTCTCCGGGAGCGGGGCGCAGCCTGCTTTGCGCAACCTCCATGCCACCAGGAATTGGCCGCTTCGGCCGCTGCACAGACCGGTGCCTGTATCGTCGGAGGCAATCTGTGCTCAATCTGGCGTCAAAGTGCATACACTTCCTGCATGCACGGGCCGGCCTTTTGCGGCACGTTGGGCCGACAGGAGGCCTGCATGACTGACGTGACCCAAAGCGCGGCGACCGCGCGCGACGCCGCCAACGTGACCGCCTATCTGGAGGCCTCGATGGTGCCGGATCCCGAGACGGCTGCGCGCTACATGGCGCCGGGCACGCGGATCGTGTTCACCGGCGCCCGGGTGTTCAACCATCCGTCCGAGGTCACGGCCTTCAATGCCGGCCGCTACGCCTGGGTGAAGAAGCGGATGGAGCGGCTGGACGTGGTGCCGGGCGACGGCGTCACCACGGTCTACAGCCTCGGTACCCTGTACGGCGCGTGGCCGGACGGCACCCCGTTCGAGGGCAACCGCTACGTCGACCGCTTCACCGTGCGCGACGGGCTGATCGTCGGCATGGAGGTCTGGAACGACAGCGCCGAGCGCCTGCTGACCAAGCACGGCCTCACGGCCTGACGCGGCGGGCTCAGGCCCCGCCGCCCGCGACGTAGGGCGCCAGCAGGCGTGCCAGATCGCGCTCGCGCGGGGCCGGGGGCACGATCCGCGCCCGGTCGGCGACCGCGTCGAGGTGGTGGTCCATGAGCGCGGCGGCGCGCTCGGCGTCGCCCGAGACCAGGGCGGCGACGATGTCGCGGTGCTCGCTCACGGCGCAGTCCGAGGAATGCGGGCGGCTGTAGAGGGACAGGATCAGGGCGCAGCGATAGCCGAGTTCCGCGACGTAGCGGGTCAGCACGGCGCTGCCGGTCATCTCGGCGAGCATCAGGTGGAACTCCGTGGCGAGCCGGATCGACAGCGCCTCGGGGCCGCCCCGTGCGGCTTCCTCGCGCGCGATCTGGTCCAGCAGGATCTGACGCTGCTCCGCGCTGAGCCGCCCGGCGAGGCGGCGCACCACCAGCCGCTCCAGGCCGAGGCGCACGTCGAAGGTGTCGCGCGCCTCCTCCCAGCTGGGCGTCGCCACGACGGCGATGCGGTTGCGGCGCAGATCGACCAAGCCCTCGCCGGCCAGCCGCAGCAGGGCCTGCCGGGCGATGGTGCGGCTCACCCCGAACCGCTCGCCGAGGGCGTCCTCCGGCAGCCGGTCGCCGGGGGCGAGCGCCCGTTCCACGATGGCCCGCCTCAGGGCCTGGCAGATCGCCCCGACGCGATCGCCCTCGTCTCCCGCCTTCATGGACGGCGTCCGGACTCTGTCGCCCGTGTCCGTGCGGATTGATCCGTCATGATCCTCTCTCGACGCGATCCGGCGCCCCGCATCCGGTCCCGTGCCGGCTGGGCTCTTCGCAGACCTGGGACCCGAGGTGCAACGGTCGCGCCAGCGTCGTCGGCGACCGTCCGCCGTGCGCGAATTCCGCCGATCGCGCCTCCATCCGCGTCCGTGGGTGTCCCGTACGGGACCGGCGCGACCGCTTCCGACAGGCTCGCCGCCACGGACGTGTCGCAGATCCAGTCCAGCAGCCTGTCCGATACCCAGATCCGCGGGGAGGATGAAGCCCCTTTCTGGTTGAGAAATTTTGTAGCCATTGTTTCTATAAGTAGAATAGTGGTCACGATGTTCTTTTTTGAAGCTCAATCAAGATGACGGATTGACATGCGAAAATTGATATACAACTCTCATAAGGTGCATTTAGAGGGGGAATGGCAGGTATGCTACCTGAGGTTGGTGCCGGTGCGGGAGAAATTTCTGACTCGTCCTTGAGAAATTCCATCAAGATCGTCTGCGCCTACGTGATCCGGAATCCGGTGTCCCCTGTTCAACTCTGTGAGATTTTAGCCAGTACGTACGAAATGCTGAGCCAGATCAGCGCGGGACCGGCGCGCGCGGTCGCGACGCCCGAGGCCGCCACCGCGCGGGAGATCCGCGCGTCCATCCAGGTCGAAGGCCTGATCAGCTTCATCGACGGCAGGTCCTACAAGACGCTCAAGCGTCACCTGACGGCTTACGGGCTGACACCGGAGGAATATCGCGCCAAGTACGGGCTGCCGCGCGACTATCCGATGGTGGCTCCGGGTTACGCCGCCAAGCGCTCGGAGATCGCGCGATCGCTGCAGCTGCGACACAGGGCGGGATAGGCCCTCTCAATCGCGTCCGAAGCGGTTCGTCGCGATACGCGCGGTCAGGCGGGGATCGGGCGACCCGGATCGATCACGGAGTCCGGCCAGGGATTCTGTCCGTCGCTCAGCCAGCGCAGCGTGTCGGCCCAGAATCCGCCGCTCCTGCGCGCGTGGAACAGGCTGACATGGCCGGGCGCCTCCGCGCCGATCGCGGACGCGGTCACCTGTACCTGGATGCGCGGGCTCGACACGTAGTAGCCGAGGCCCCGGCGGATCGCCGCCGGCGTGCCGAACGGGTCGTCCGGCGTACCGACCGCCAGGATCGGGGCGCGGACGACGGCGAAGCGGGCGAGGAGGGCCGGGCGCTCGGCGGCCGGGTAGCTCGCCTCCATGCGCCGCCCGCGGAATGCCCACTCGTAGGCCACGCCGGCCGGCAGATCCTCGAGCCATCCGAGCCGACGGCCGGGAAAGTAGCCGACGACGGCGGTCACGCACGGCATCAGCAGGTGCCACTTCGCGATCATGCTGAGCCTCTCGCGGGCGCGATAATCGCGGCGATAGGCGAATTGCGCGCCGACGGTGAGGATGCGGTCCACCGCGCCCGCGGCCTCGGCGAAGCCGGGGAGGAAGCCGCCGATGCTGTGACCGACGACCGTGAGCGGCCCCGCCTCGCGCTGCCGAATCCATCGGACGGCGGCGTCGAAGTCGAGCTCGCCCCAGTCCCGCCAGCGGATGGCGGATCCCCTCAGGCGCGCGGGCCGCGAATCGCCGATCCCGCGGTAATCGTAGGTGAGCACGACGAAGCCCCGCTCGGCCAGGAACCGCGCGTAGGCGTGGTAGTAGCGCGCGCGGACGCCGGTCGCGGGATTGACGACGATCGTGCCCCGGCCCGGCGGTCGGCTCGCCTCGGGCCGCCAGAGGTGGCCGCGGAGCCGGTAGCCGTCGCGGCAGGCGATCGTCACGGGTCGCGCGTCGACACCCGCGGTCGCGGCCGGCGCGTGGCGGACGGGCGTCATCGGACCCCCTCGGCGGTGGCCGCCGGGACCGGACGATCGTCGATCGGGAGGTGGAGGAGCGCGGCGATCAGGCCCGCGAGGGCCGTGGCGAACCAGACCGCATCGTAGGATCCGGAGACCTCCAGAATTACGCCCCCCAGCCACGCCCCGAGGAACGAGCCGATCTGGTGGCTGAGGAAGACGATCCCGAACAGCGTCCCGAGGTGACGGATCCCGAAGACCCGCGCCACCAAGCCGCTCGTCAGCGGGACCGTGCCCAGCCAGGTCAGGCCCATCACGGCCGCGAATGCGAGGACGACAGCCTCGGATTTCGGCGCGACGAGGAAGGTGCCGATCGCGGCGGCGCGGATGAGGTAGAGCCAGACCAGGACGTGCTGCGGCCGGTACCGGCCTCCGAGCCAGCCGCACCCCCAGCTCCCGGCCATGTTGAACAGGCCGATCAGCGCCAGCGCGGTCGCGCCCAGGCCCGCCGGCATGTGGCAGAGGTCGAGGTACCCCGGAAGGTGCGTCGCGATGAAGGCGAGCTGGAAGCCGCAGGTGAAGAAGCCGAGCGTCAGCAGCCGGTAGCCCGGGTGCCGCCACGCCCGCAGGAGCGCCTCGGACAGGCTGACGGCCGCCGAAGAGCCGTCGGGCACGCCGGCGCGGGGCGCGCGGTCGAGCGCGACACCGAGCGGCGCGAGCGCGACGATGATCGCCGCGAGCGCGAGGAGCCCCGCGCTCACGCCCGCGACCGCGGTGACGGACTGCGCGAACGGGACGAGCAGCACCTGGCCGAGCGAGCCGCCGGCGCTCGCGAGGCCCAGAGCCGCGCTGCGACGCTCCGGTGCGGAGGCGCGACCGACCGCGGTCAGAACGACGCCGAAGCTGGTGCAGCTGATCCCGATCCCGACCAGCAGCCCCAGGCCGAGCAGCAGCGTCGGCGCCGTCGGCGCGAGCGCCGTCAGGACGAGGCCGCCCGCGTAGACCAGTGCGCCGAGGGCGACGACCGGCGCGGCCCCGTAGCGGTCCGCCGCCGCGCCCGCGAAGGGCTGCGCGAAGCCCCAGACGAGGTTGTGCAGGGCGATGGCGAGGGCGGTCGTCGCCACCGGGATGCCGGTCTCGAGGGAGAAGGGCCCGATAAACAGCCCGAAGGTCTGCCGGATGCCCATCGCGCCGCTCAGAACCAGGCCGGCCGCGACCGCCACCGGCACCACCGGCAACCCGCCCCGTCGCCCTGCGCGCGCGCGCCCGATCGTTGCCATCGCGGCCTCCGTTGGCTGTCGCCTTCGGAGACGGTCGCAGCCGGTGGCCGGCGCGACAAACGAGAAGATTTCCACGGGCAGTGAACGGCGCTCACGGGCGGGGCGCGCCGTCCCGGTCCCGTCGGGCTCTCAGGCGGCGCCGGTCGGGAAGCGCCGCTTCTGCTCGGCCGCGAACCGGCGCGCCTCTGCCAGCAGCCAGGTCCGGAACAGGTCGGGCTCCTGCCGGTCGTCGCCCTCGGCGCTCACGAGCCAGTGGGAGGTCGCCGCCGGGACGGCGGGGCCGACCCCGACGAGCGTACCCTCGCGCAGCTCCCGGTCCATGAGCGCCCCCCGGCCGAGGGCGACGCCGAGGCCCGCGGCCGCGGCCTGGAGCGCCATCGCGAACGTGTCGACGTGCAGGGTGTCGGCCGAGGCCAGCTCCGCCGCCCCCGACGCGTCGCTCCAGGCCTGCCAGTCCTCGGTCGCGGAAGTGACGTGGATCGTCGTCGCGCGCCGGAGGTCGAGGGCGCCGTCCGGACCGGTGACGGCCCCGTGCTGGGCCGGGCTGCAGACGGGGAGCAGCCAATCCTCGAACAGGCGGACGCTGCGGTGGCGCGGAGTTGGGATCCGGCCGAGACGGAGGGCGAAGTCGAAGCCGTCGATCGGGAAGCCGACCTGCCGGTGGGAGGTGTCGATCCGGATCGCGATCTGCGGGTGGCGGCTGCGAAAGGCCGGGAGCCGGGGCAGCAGCCACCGCGTCGCCAGGGTCGGTGCGCAGCTGATGGCCAGGGTCATGCCCGATCGCGGCGTGGGCAGGCGGCGCGTGCCGATCAGGATGAGGGACAGCGCCTCGGACACGTAGGTCAGGTACTCGGCCCCCTCGCGCGTCAGCGCCAGCCGGCCCGGCTCCCGGACGAACAGCTTGACGCCCAGCGCCTTCTCGAGGCCGACGATCCCGTGGCTCACGGCGCTCGGCGTCAGGTTCAGTTCGGACGCCGCGCGGGCGAAGCTGAGATGGCGGCCGGCCGCTTCGAAGAGCCTGAGCGTGGAGAGGGGAGGCGTGCGGGGCCGCATGGGATCGTCGGGGTGAGCCTGCCGGTCGCCGGGGCAGCGACGTCGTCGTCCGACGGGGAAGCTAGCCCGGATGGTGTCGCGTGCCCAAGGCTGTGCGCGAGCCCGGCCGGTCAGATCAGGCGCAGGGTCACCTGTCCGGTGACGGTCTCGAACACGATCAGGCGACCGCGCTCGTCGAAGACGGCCGCGGCGTCGCCCTCGAGAGCGAAGCGCGCGCGCAGGCTCCCGCTGCCCTGCCACAGGACGGCCGGTCCGCGGATCCGGTTCGCGCCGGGCACGCCGGCCCAGAGCGTCCCCTCCTCGGTGGCGGTCGCGGCCCAGAGGCGGCCGTTCTCCGCCGCGACTAGGCGCGGCGGATCCGCGGGCTCCGCGCGCGCGGCGGCCTCGATCAACGCGCGCTCCTGCTCCCGGGAGGCCGTCGTGAAAGCGTGGGGATGCGCCCGCAGGTGCGGATGCACGCCGGTCCCCTCGAGGGACCAGGCGACGGCCTCGGTCAGGCCGAGCACGCCGACGCCGCGATCGGGCGGCGTCCAGAACCGGCACGTCACCGCAAGGGTGCGGGAGGACAGGCTCCACCACTCGATCAGGCCGTCGTGCCGGGCGTAGATCAGGGCGCTCGCGTCCGCGAAGGCAGCGAGCAGCAGCGGCCGGCCCGGTTCGGTCATGGGCAGGCGCCAATGGTGCGCCAGGGCGCCGTCGGAGCCGGGCGCGCCGCCCGCGCGACCGAGGAGCGAGGCGGTGTCCAGCCGGACGAGCGCCTCCCCGTCGAAGACGAGCCAGCCGGTCTCGTCCGCCTGACCATGCCAGTGCGTGATCGGCAGGGGACCGAGCGGCAGGAGCCGTCCGGTGCCGGCGTCGAAGAGCTGGACGTCGGGGCCGTCGAGCGTCTCGCGCAGAACGAGGGCCCGGTCGCCCGCGCCGAGACACGCGAAGCCCGTCAGGCCATCCACCTGTCCCCGCCAGCGCTCGCGGCCGGCGCGGCCGAGGAGGCGCACGAGCCCGGAGCGGTAGCCCAGGAGCAGCCGCCCGCCCGACAGGAGCGCGGCATCGGCGATCTCGGCCAGCGCCGGGCCGTCAGGGACGACGAGCGGGCCCGCCAGGCGGGAGGCGGACGGTGCGGTGCGCGTCCTGAGCTGCCGGAGATGCTGGCGCAGGGCGACCTGTCCGCCGGCTTCCGCGAGGCGCCCGGCGAGCCGGGCGCGCTCCGCATCGTGGCCGAGGATGCCGTCATCCGCGGCGAGGCGGCGCGCGAGGCCGCGGCAGAGGAGCGCGAAGGCGGGCGTCGGCGGCCGCACCGGACCGCCCTCGAACTGCGCGTCGAGCAGGAGCGCGGCCACCGCACTCCGGCGCGCCGCCGCCTCGGCCCCGGTCCCGCTCACCAGGTCCGTGAAGGCGGCGTGCAGCCGGTCGCCGTCCCGTCCCTCCCAGGACAGAGCGCGCAGGGCCCGGGCGAGCGGCGCGGCCGGCACCGGCGTCTCGGCGTCGAGGGCTTGCCGGATCCAGTCCAGTCGTCGCTCGGCCAGAGCCGGCAGGCCGAAGGTGACCGCGGCGGCGCGATCCAGGGCGCCGATCCCGACGAGGCGCGCGACCCAGGCCTCGGCCAGGACCGGTCGGAACGGATCGTCGGCCTCGAGTTCCTTCCAGAGCTCCGCGTGGGCCTCGTGGCGGGCGGCGAGTGCCAGGGCCCGCTCGGTCTGCCCCGCCCGGAACCAGAGCGGGACGGTCGTCGCGGGCGGGAGGCGGCGCGCCTCGGCCAGACGGGCTGCGGTCTCGAGGCGCCCGGATTCCGCGAGGAGGCGCACCGCCTCGTGCGGGTTCCCGACCAGGCTGTCGAGCACGAAGGCCGCGCGTTCCGTGTCGCCGCGTCCGGCCATCGCCGCGGCCTGCGCGCGGTAGAGCGCCGCGAGCCGGATCTCGTCCGCGGGCGCGAGGCTCAGTCCGCTCGCCCGCTGCGGCCCGAGATCGAGGTCGAGGCTCCTGCGCAGCCCGGGCCCGGTCAGGGGCAGGTCGGCGAAGGCGCTCCCGCGCCGCGCCGCGCCGCCGAGACCGATCGCCCGGTACAGGGCCTCGTCGACGCGCCCCGCCGCGAACAGCCGCTCGACCTCGGTGAGCCGCCGGGCATAGAGGCGGCGAAGATGGGCCGCGTAGGGCGAGCGCCACGCGAGCCACGCCGCCGCCCGGCGCCAGATGGGCGTGCGCCCGGTGCCGGTCGCGGCGGGCGGGCTGGCCGAGGGCGCAGCCGCCTCACGCCCGGCCCGCGCTCCGCGACGCCAGAACGCGAACCACGCGAGGACGAGAAGGACCAGCACCGGCAGCGCGAGGCTGCCCCAGTGGGCCGCGGCGGCCCCGTGCTCCGCCGTCGTCCGGACGTTCTCGGCGAAGCCGAGCACCATGGCGCCGACCATGATGGAGGCCAGCAGGACGACGTAGGCGGTCCAGAGGAGCTCCAACGCGCCGCCGATCACGCGCCGGCCGCGGGTGACGAGATCGCCGAGGACGTGCTTCGTCCGGCGCCGCGGCCGCCGGGTCACGGCGTCGCGGACCGGCGCGAGGGGGTCCGCGTCGGCGACGAGGGCGGGGGCGCTGACGAGGCGGCGCGCCGGCGGCGCCGGTCGCAGGACCGGCAGGCGTTCGGCCGGATGCACCGCGATCGCGTCGAGATCCCACCAACCGGCGATGTCGAGACTGGCGAAGGCCGCCAGCGGCTCGGCGGCGAGGCGTCCCCCCGTCATGTGGACGACATGGTCCCGCAGGGCCGCGGCGACGGGCGGCTCCGGCTCGGCGAGGGGCACGGCGGTCAGGATCCCGGCACTGCGCACGACCGGCAGGACCGGTCCGAGGGCCGCGCAGTCCCGCGTGACGGGCGCGGCGAACAGCACGAGCACGCGATCGCCGCGTGCCCGCACCTCCGCGGCGTGCTCGAGCCAGGGAAGGAGCCGGGCGCGCCAGTCCGGCCCCGCGGGGCCGCGCGCCATCAGGATCCCGTCGAGGGGGATCGTGCCGGCATGCACCCAGCCGCGCGGGCGCAGGGCCGCGAGCGGCTCCCGGGCATCGGGGACCGGCGGCGGCCTCAGGCGCCCAGGCACGGGACGGTTTCCGCGAACGCGCCGAGATCTCTCAGGTGGGACCATCCGCGGTCGAGCTGGCCGAAGGCGAGCGCGGCGACGAAGCCCGCGGCGTCGCACCGCGCGGCCGCGATGCACGGGACGGCATCGGCATCGACGGCGACGCGCACCGCCTCGAGGGTCGCGTCCGGAAGCGTCAGGGGATCGCCCGCCGCCGCGCCGTCCGGGGTCCGGAACGTCAGGCGCGCCGATCCCGCCTCGTCGTGGTCGAGATGGAGGGCGAGGAGGCTTCCGACGGCCTGGGCGCGCACGCCGTCGTACGGGGGCACGATGCCGATGATCCGGCCCTGCGGCCCGAGGTGCGCGACCGCTCCGTCCGCGGCGTTCACCACGTGCCAGTGCCCGCTCGCCTGCTCGATCCCCAGGGTGGGCTGCCCGCGCACCGCGCAGAGGGCGAGGCCGCCGCCCGGCCGCAGCGATCCGGCCCGGCCGGGGAACCGCGCCACGACCTTCCCGTCGGAAGGCCGCCGCGCGATCACCCCGTCCGCGCGATCGCGCATCAGCAGACCGGCGGGCGTAACCGCGAGGGGAAGCTCGCCCGCGAGCGGCGCGTACTCGATCAGCCGCGTCTCCTAGACCAGGAAGGCCGTGCCGTCGGCCGCCAGGAGCCAGGACCGGTTGCGGCGTTTCAGCGTCCCGAGGGGCGGCAGAACCGCCTTCGGCAGGCGCCGGCTCACCAGGGGATGGTCCCGCGGGATCCGCCGGTCGAACGTCGCAGCGGCGCCCGAGCGGTCGAAGGTCCAGCTGCGGAGCGTCAGGCGCGCGTCGTCGGCGTAGACGTTGAGGCACGCGGCCCGGATCCGCGACCGGCCGACGGCGAGCCCCACGAGGCGCTCGTGGGGTGCGACCGGCAGGCGCAGCGCGCCGGAAGTGCCGGTGACGGGGACGATGAGGATGCCGTCGGGCCGCGCCACCAGGAGGTGCTCGCCGCAGGGCGCGAAGGCCAGCCCGCGGGGCGCCCAGTCCGGAGGCGCCGCGCTCCGGTCGGTCGCGGACCGCCGGGACGGCGGGCGTCCGGGAGCCGGACGGGGCCGGAACGGGTCGCGCAACAGCGCCACCGCCTCGCGCTCCGGCGGGAGGTCGAGGCGCGCGGCGGCGACTTGGCCGGTGGCGTCCAGCACGGTGACGTCGGCGGCCACGGCGAGGCCGTCCGGCCCGAGACGCGGCCGCTCCACGATGGTGATCCGCCGGCACGGCCGCGCCGCTTCGGGCAGGTCGGACCCGCCGATGAGCCAGAGGCTGGCGCCGGGCCGCCCGGCCGCGCGGGTCGCGACCGGCTCGGCCACGACCCGTTCGAGTTCGACCGCGTCGAGGGATGTGGCGGCGCTCTCGCGGAGAAGGATCGCGGCGTCGGACCGCTTCAACGCGCCGAGCCAGCGCCGCTCCGGCGTGGCGGTCGAGGCCCAGAGCAGGCGCGCGCCGCGCCGCCGGGCGAGGCCGGCCAGGCAGAGCAGCGCCGCGAAGGCCACGAGGCGGGGGGCGCCGAGGAGTTCCGGCCCGGCATCGACCACGACCAGCACGGCGCCCGCATCCGCCGCCTGACGGTAGACCGGCTCCAGGGTCAGCAGGTCGCGCTCGGCCGCGCGCTGCAGGAAGGCGTCCGGATCGAGGTCGCGCCAGAGCCACTCCGAGGCGACAAGGCGCTCGATCCCACCGCGGGTTCCGAGGTCCCCCAGCCCGTCGATCTCGCCCTGCGGTTGCCCGCCCGCGCCGTCGGCCCGCTCGACGAGGGGCCGCAGCGCCTCGACCAGCGCCGCGAGGATCCGCAGATCCGGTTCCGCCATGTCGGAGAAGAGCGCCGTCCACGGTGCGAGCGCCGGCGGAAGGGTCGTCCGCGGACCGGTCGACGCGGCGCTCACGCCGCCTCTCCCAGGCGGCCGGTATCGATGTCCGGCACGGCGCGCGAACCGGCGAGGTCGAGCAGGCGCAGGGTTTCGCCGTCGGGAACGAGCAGTGCCGGACCGCCCATCCCGTGCCGGTCGAGCAGGCGGCGCGCGACCTCGGCGCGCCAGGGCGCTGGCACGGCGAGGCGGCACCCGAAGGGCAGGAGCAGCGGCCCGTCGGCCGCCAGCCACCCGAGCGGCGTCGCGCACCAGGGCAGCGCCGGCCGGCCCGAGCCCGTGTCGGGGGCGAACAGGACGGCCTCGCCGCCCGCCAGCGCGAGGCGCAGGGTGGCGTAGCGGCCGATCCGCGGGGCGATCCGCGCCAAGAGACCGGCCGCGTCGCTGCGGGTGAGGCGCAGACCCACCGGCGAGCCGCCGTCCGCCGGCATCAATCGCAGGGGAAGACGCGCCGGATCCTGGATCACGCCGGAGTCACGCCCGCGACCGGTGCCCGGCAGCGCGTCAGCAGCGCGTCCCGCGCCGCGGCGAGGGCCGGCGGGCGCTCCTCCGCCCCGAAGGCGGCGTCGATCTGCACGAGGAAGGATTCGGCGCGGACCAGCCAGGCCTCGAAGGCGGGGGCGGTGCGGTCGTCCGGGGCGGAGGCGGCCAGAGCCTCCCCCTCCCTGGCGAGGTCCGCGGCCCGTGCGGCCGGACCGTAGCCCGCCGCCTTGGCGGCCGCGGGCAGGACGGGGCTCGCCGCGGCGCCGAGCTCGACGCGCAGCAGGTCGCGGGCCTCGTCCTGCGCGATCCGGTCCTGGACGAGGTGGATCACCGGCCACAGGTCGGCCTCCTCCGCGGCCGTCCGGCCCGCGATGAGCGCCGCCGCCGCGACGAGCGACTGGCCCCGCACCACGCGCCGGTCGCTCAGCCGCACGCCGCGGGCGCGCAGCTTGCGCACCACCTGCGCGTAGGCGGGCCGGACCGGCGCGAGGTCGATCCGCGCGGCGGCCTCGGCGAGGGCGTCGATCTCCGCGAGCGTCAGCGGCGCCTCCCCGTCGCCGGGTTCGAGGGACGCGACCGGGTCGCCGGCGAGCAGGGCCTCCAGGTCGGTGTCGGCCAGGGGATCGACGAAGGCCGTGACGAGGAAGCGGTCGGCGAAGGCCGCGAGACCGGGATCCTCCGGCAGGGCGTTGCTGGCGCCGACGCAGCAGCGCAGCGGGACGGCGGTGTCGAAATGCCCCCGGCGGTAGCGGCGCTCGTTCAGCACGCCGAGAAGCGCGTTCAGGATCGCGGTGGAGCCGAGGAAGACCTCATCGAGGAAGGCGAACTCGGCCTCCGGCAGCATGCCGGAGATGTCCGGCCGCAGCTTGCCCGCGCGCAGGGCTTCGAGGTCCAGCGGGCCGAACAGTTCGGCCGGTTCCGTGAAGCGCCCGATCAGGTACTCGAAGCAGCGCGCCCCGGTCCCGGCGGCGCAGGCCCGCACCGCGGCCGACTTGCCGGTGCCGGGCGGTCCGATCAGCAGGAGATGCTCGCGCGCCACCAGCGCGAGGTGCACCAGCTCCACCACGTGGCGACGCCCGACCAGGCCGCGGGCCGCGCGGCCGATGGCGCGCTCCAGGCGTGCGATGGCGGTATCGATACCCCCCTCCCGTCAGGTTCGGCCCGCTCGCCGCGACAGGGCGATCGGTCGCGGTGCCGTCCCGCGCCGCGCCGTCGAGCCGGCGGCGGGCGCCTTACGGAGCCCGTCCCGTGACGTGAGGCGCGGCTGGACCGAAGACTTTCCAGCGCGGCCGCGCGTGCCGATCACCGGCATCCGCCGCGACGCCAAATCTGCCCGTGTACGCGTCCCACTATCGTCGCGCAGCCCCGGCGCCGGGACGATCAGGCGAAACATTCTGCCCACGAGATCTCCCGGAATACTCTGATTCCTCGAGGCTAGCCCGGCGGTCGACTTCCGGTCAACGTGCCGCGACCGCCGCCTGATCATCGCGGCGACGCGCACGCACCGGCGACGCGGTCAGTCCCGCGACGTCGGACCGGAGACCGGCGCCTTCGGGACCGCGAGGCGTCCCTCCTCGGCCTTGTTGATGTACTGGCTGGCGATGAAGAGCCCCTTCAGCGGCCGGATGATCGGCACGCAGGCCAGGAGGAGCAGCGGCAGCGTCACCACGGCGTGGACCCAGAGCGGCGGATCGTAGGTGAGTTCCAGCCAGATCCCGAAAGCGGTGACGGGGAACGCCATCGTCATCATGATGAAGAAGGCGGGCCCGTCCGCCGGATCGGCGAAGCCGTAGTCCAGCCCGCACGCCTCGCAGCGCGGCCGCAGGGTGATGAAGCCGTCGAACAGGCGTCCTGTCCCGCAGCGCGGGCAGCGGCAGCGCAGGCCGACGGACATGAGCGATTGGTCGGTGGTCCTCTGCATCATCGACGGTCCTGAGCAACAGGCCGGCGCCGATCCCTGATCGACCGGCCTTGCGCCTGCCGATTGTATGGCATATCAAGCCATACAATCGCGGTTGAGACTGAGCCATCCGACAGGTTTCCGGCGGATCGCGGCCGGTAACGAACACTGAGCGATCTGGCCGCACGCTCAATGTATGCATACAGTGGTGGGATTACAGGGGTCAATGATGGAATCCTGGAGCCCGACAATCGCCGGCGACACGGGGCCCAAGTACCTCGCCATCGTCCGGGCGTTGGCCGAGGACATCCGGGCCGGCCGGCTCTCGCCGGGAGCGCGCCTTCCGCCGCAGCGCGCCTTGGCGAAGCACCTCAACGTCGATCTCACGACGGTCACGCGCGCCTTCAACGAGGCGCGCCGAACGGGCCTGATCGACGCGACCGCGGGCCGGGGCAGCTTCGTCCGGGCGTCCCGTTCGCCGGCCGGGGAGATGCGCAGGCCCGATCCGTCCGGCAGCGTCGATTTCAGCATGAACATGCCGCCCCAGCCGGAGGCGGCGCGGCTGGCGGAGCGCCTGGACGCGGGTCTGTCGCGGTTGGCCGGTTCGTCCGCCTTCCTGGCCCGGATGCAGTACCAGGACAGTGCCGGGAACCTCGCCGACCGGGCGGCGGCGGCGCACTGGCTCGGTCAACGGCTCGGGGCGCTCCCGATGCAGCGCGTCCTCGTGGCCGGCGGTGCCCAGGTCGTGCTCGCCGCCGTGCTCGCCGCCGTCCTGAAGCCGGGCGACGCCCTCTGCGTCCCGGCGCTCACCTATCCCGGGCTGCGCATGGCCGCGGAGCGCCGCGGCGTCCGCCTCCTGCCTGTGGCCGGCGACGCGGAGGGGCTCGACCCGGACGCCCTGCTCGAGCGGTGCCGATCCGATCGGCCGCGGGCCCTGTACCTCGTGCCGACCCTCGACAACCCGACCACCGCGACCCTGCCGGCAATCCGGCGTCGGCGGATCGCCGAGACCGCCCGCACGCACGGCGTCGCCATCATCGAGGACGACGCGTACGGCGCCTTGCCCCACGACGCCCCGGCTCCCATCGCGTCCCAGGCGAGCGACATCACGTGGCACATCGCGACGCTGTCCAAATGCGCGAGTCCCGGCCTGCGCATCGCCTACGTCGCGGTCCCGGGAACGAACGAGGCGGTGCGGCTGGCGGCCGAACTGCGCGCCATCAACATGATGGCCTCGCCCCTCACGGCCGCGCTCGCCTCGCACTGGATCGCCGAAGGCGAGCTCGACGGCATCGTCGCGGCGATCCGGCAGGAGAACGAGCTCAGGCAGGCGGTCGCGCGCGAGACGCTCCGGGACCTGGACGTCTGGGCGCATCCGTGCGGGCACCATCTGTGGCTCCGGCTGCCCGATCCCTGGCGTCGCGGCGAGTTCGGCGCCCACGCGCGCCAGCTCGGCGTGTCGGTCGTCCCGAGCGACGCCTTCGCGGTCGGGGCCGCCCCGGAAGCGATCCGCGTCTCCCTGGGTGCGGCGCCGGACGCCGAGACGCTCCGGTACGGCCTCAGCCTGCTCGCGACGCTGCTGGCGCACCCGCCCGGTGCGATCTCCACCGTTGTCTGAGCCGGCCGAGGCGGCGCGAGCCTCGCGCGCTCGGCCAAGCTGCGCCGCCCGGTCGCGCGCCGCCCCGGTCGTCGGCCGGATCGTGCCCGGCGCGCCGCGCTCCCCAACGGCCGACCGGCCCATGCCGGTCCGAACCCTCTGACCGCGAAGGGAACGCGATGATCCGGTGTCTCAGGCGGACGCGCCCGCGGATCCCGCGTCGTCCCTCGCGCGTCTCGGCACTGGCGCTGGCACTGCTCGCCTCAGCCTGCTCGGACGACGGACGGGAGCGCCGCCGCGCCCTGGGCGAGACCCCGACGTTCGACGACGTCATGCGGGTGGCCGACGCGGAGCGCGGCGGGCGGCTGTTCGGTCAGTGCGCCGCCTGCCACACGATCAGCCCGGGGGCGGGCGATCGGAACGGACCCGAACTCTACGGCGTGCTCGGCAAGCCGGTCGCCAGCAACAGCCGGCGCTACGGCTATACCGGGGCGCTCCGGGCGCTGGGCGGCGTCTGGACACCGGAGCGGATGGACCTCTGGCTCGCCGCCCCGGCGAAGCTGGCGCCCGGCACGCGCATGACCTTCCGCGGCCTTCCCGATCCCCTCGATCGGGGGGATCTCATCGCCTATCTCCGGACCCGGTCACCGGGGGACGGTGACGCAGAGGCGCGCCCGTCGCGGCCTTGAGCGGCTCCCCGGCGGCATCGCGCGTCCTTCGCGACGCGATCAGAGCCGGTGCGAGACCCGCGATCATCGACCAAGCGACGAGCCGGTCGGATCCGGACGCGGTTTCGTCATCCTGCGCGTCGCCATCGGCCGTCCCCTCGCGGTCGCGGCCGGTGATCGGCTGCCTCGGAGCGGCGTTCTGGTCAAGCTCCTCTGCCGCCGGATTGCGCGACGTCTCGCGTGGCGGCACGGACTGACCCGGCGATCCCTCAGATCAGCCCGACGGATTCTTCCGGGAAGCGGATCGCGAAGACTGCCCCCAGCCCCGGACCGGCGCTCTCCGCCGTGGCGCGGCCGCCGTGAAGCTCGGCGATCCGACGGACGATCGAGAGCCCGAGACCGGTCGAGTTCTCGCCGCCGGTGGGCTTGGCCGACAGGCGCTGGAACCGCCCGAACACGCGGGCCGAATCCTCCGGCGAGAGGCCGGGCCCGTGGTCGGCGACGGCGCAGATCAGTTCCGCGCCGTGCGGGCCCGGCTCGCGGCTGACCCGGACCGTGATCGCCCCGCCCACCGGGCTGTACTTGATGGCGTTCGAGACGAGGTTGTCGAGGGCCTCGCGCAGGCGCTCGGCGTCGCCGCAGAGGAACAGCTCGTCCGGGCCTTCGCAGACCAGGGTCTGGTCCTTCGCGTCGGCGAGCGGCCGGTCGGCCTCGCAGACCTCCCGGGCGAGGCCCGCGAGGTCGACCGGTTCCCGGCGCAGGCTGATGTCGAGGGCGTCGTTCATCGCGTCGGCCATGAGGCTGTCGATCATGGTCGTCAGCCCCTTGGCGCTGGTGCGCACGTGCTGCACCTGCGCCCGCATCTGCTCCCGGTCGCCCTGCATGTCGATCAGGTCGGACAGCATCTCGGCGCGGCCGAGAATGACCGCCAGCGGGTTCTTCAGATCGTGCGCGATCGTGCCGAGGATCTCGGTCTTCAGGCTGTTGGCACGCCGCAGGTCCGAGCGCTGCAGGTCCAGCCGGCGATTCGCCCGGATCAGCTCGGCGGTCCGCTCGACGACCCGCCGCTCGAGGTCGGCGTTGGTCAGCTGCAGCCGCTCGTAGAGGATGACGTTGTCGAAGGCGATCGACAGCCGGCTCGTGAACAGGGCGATGAGCGACCGGTCGGTCTCGGACAACTGGCGGTCGGCCTCGATCAGCGCGACGATCTCGCTGCCGCTCGCCGTGTGCAGATACAGGGTCGACCAGTGCTCGCCGAAGCTGTGCCGGCGCTCGGCGAAGGCGCGTTCGACGAGGGGTTGCACCCGCTCCTCCAGCGGCCAGCACGGCTCGCGGCCGGCGTAGTGGCCGTAACAGCCGGAGCCGGCCAGGACGCAGAAGCGCTCCTGCGGGGCGGCGGTCTCGCGCAGGACCAGGATGCCGGCGCAGGCGACGTTCAGGAGCGAGGCGACCTGGGTGAGGACACCCTCCGCCAAGCGCTGCATCGACTTGTGATCGAGGAGCATCGGCGCGGCGTCGATGATGATCTCGAGCCCGCGCCGGGTCTCGTCGAGGCGCTTGAGCTGCTGATGGGCGCGCAGGGCCGCGGTGAGGCTGGTGAACAGCTTGTCGGCGGTCAGCTCGGTCTTCGCCTTGTAGTCGTTGATGTCGTAGTCGACGATGATCCGCCGCTCCGGCGCCTGCCCGGGCTGGCCCGTCCTCAGGATGATGCGCACGGTCTCCTGCCGGAGCTCGCGCCGGATGTAGTCCACCAGCTCCAGCCCGGCATTGTCGGTCTCCATCACCACGTCGAGCAGCACCACCGCCACGTCGCGGCGCTCGGCGAGCAGCACCCGCGCCTCCGCGGCCGAACGGGCGGTGAGAATCTCCAGGCCGCGCCCGTCGAGGGTGTAGCTCGCCAGCGCGTAGCGCGTGCCGTCATGCACGGCCGGATCGTCGTCGATCACGGCGATCACCCAGGCTCCCGCGGTCGGCTGCGCCTCGTCGAGGTCGTCAGGGATCAGCGTGAGGGTGTCATCGTCCATGGCTATGACCTGAAATGCTGCTCGCAATCGGACGACTACGCTAGAAATCGTGTTGAAAACTTGTCACGCTACCGTGAGCCGATACGATTCCTGCATTCGTTCCAGAGCGAACCCGGAAAGTGCGCACCGCTGCGATGACCATACCAGACAGCCCCGCCCCCGGCGCCGCCCGCGGCGGTGCGGCGATCCCGTCGATCGCCGTGGTGGACGACGAGGCGGCGACCCGCGAGATGGTCGGGGATTACCTGAAGCTCCACGGGTTCTCGGTGGTCCTGTGCGATGGCGGGCGCTCCTTGCGGGAGCACCTCGCCGGCCACAGCCCGGACCTGATCGTGCTCGACCTGAACATGCCCGAGGAGGACGGGCTCTCCATCGTGCGCGACCTCAAGGCCCGGACCGCGATCCCGATCATCATGCTCACCGCCACGGCGAGCGCGATCGACCGCGTGGTCGGGCTGGAGCTCGGGGCCGACGATTACTTGCCCAAGCCCTGCGAGTTGCGCGAGCTGGTCGCCCGCGTGCGCTCGGTCCTGCGCCGCGTGCAGACGCCGACCGCCGCGCCGTCCCCGGTTCCCGTGAGCGGCCGCCGCATCCGGTTCGGCACGAAATGGCTGGAGCTCGACGCCCTGCGCCTCAGCGACGATGCCGGTCTGGAGCAGGCGCTCACCCGCTCGGAATTCGACCTGCTGAAGGCGTTCGCCGACAATCCGCGGCGGGCGCTCTCGCGCGAGCGCCTGCTCGACCTCGCGGACGCCCGCGACCCGGACGCGTTCGACCGCGCCATCGACGTGCGGATCAACCGCATCCGCAAGAAGGTCGAGCCGGACCCCGGCAATCCGCGCTACATCCGCACCGTGCGGGGCCTCGGATACATATTCCGCCCCGAGGGAGACTGATGCGACCCGGATCAATGTTGCGTCGTGGTGGGGTGACGCAACAATTCACGCTCCAGATCTGGCTGGAAGCAATATCCGCGGTACGGAGCGTCCCTATCAGCGTGGCAGGACCGAGGGCCGGAGGTGCCCGGAGGACGGGCCATGCGACACGTGATCGGTACCTTGTCGGCCGCGGCTTTCGGCACGCTCTGCGTCCTGGCGCTCGTCGGCTGGACCCAAGCGGCCAGCACGGTGCCGATGCAGGCCAGCGGGGGCGCAAAAGCCTCCGCGGCGGCCCGTGACGGCGCCGCCTGTGGCGGGGCGGCCTGGCCGTACCCGCCCGGCGCCTGCGCGGGTGCCGGCCCGGTCGGCGACCCGGCGGGCCGTCGCGTCCGGCTCATCGCGGTCGACGCCGCGCCCGGCCGTCGGTGAGGGGCGCGAACCGCCATGCCGCACTTCCGCGACGACCCCGGTGCCGACGAAGATCCCGACCTGCTCGGTGCGCTGCGCCGCATGCTGCGCGCCGGAGAACGCGCTCCGCGGCGCCTGCCGACCTGCGCCGAGCGGTTCGGCGTGCCGGCGCCGCGCGATCGCGCGCGTGACGCGCAGGATGCCGTGCTGGCCGGCCCGGACCCGCGGCCGCCCCGATCCCGACATCGCTGAGACCGCCCGTGGCGGATGGCTTCGACGCCGTCTCTGCGCGCGCAGCGAAGCGACCCGGCGGTGTTACATCGGCCGGACGCGCGCAGCCCTGGGTCGCTTCGCTGCGCGCGCGATGACGGTACGGGCGGCATCGACCGAAGATTGCGCGCGGAAGCCGGATGAACCGGTCGCCGGAGCGCCGCCCGATTGCACCGCTCTCCGGCACGGCCTTAAGTTGCTGCCGGACCCCTATGTCGGGACGCGGATGCGGGTTGGACCCAAGATCGCCCTGGTCGGTGGCGTGCCGATCCTCGCCGCCGGCGCGATCGCCATGGCCGGCTGGCTCCTCCTGGCGCAGGAGGAGCGCGCCCGGCGCGGCGCGGTCCTGGCCGCCGACGTGTACCACGACATCGCCACCGCCCGCTTGGTCCGCGACCAGTACGCCGCCGCGGACGCGCAGGACCGGCCCGCCTACGCCGAGCGCTTCGCCAGCCTGACGGCACGGGCCGAGGCCGGACTCGGCCGGCTCGCCGGCTACGCCCGCATCGACGAGCAGCGCGCGCGGACCGCCTCGGTGGAGCGGGCGCTGGCCCGCTACCGGGGCGAGATGGACGCCTTCGTCCGCCAGACCCGGGAGAATGACGGCCTGATCCGCGAGATGACGCAGCGGGCCGACACCCTGATCGACCTCACCGACCGGGCGCGCCTGCGGCAGCAGGCCTCGAACGCCGACCTCGCGCGCTCGACGGCCGAGAAGGTCGAGGCGCTGCGGGTCGCCCGGGGCCTCGTCGCCCGCCTCAACGCCCTGAGAGCCCGCAGCGCGGAGAGCGCCGTGCTCGCCGCCCAGGCCGCGGCCCGGAGCGATGCGCCCGCGGCCGGTCCCGCCGGAGCGGCGGTCTCGGAGGGCGACGGCCCGCACGCGCAGGGCCTCTTCCGCGCCGCCAGCCGCGACCTCGCGGCGGCGCTGCGGGCCGACGGCCGGGACGCCGACGCGGAGGCCCTCGACGCGCTCACCGCCGAGGCGGCGGGGTGGAAGCCGGACCTCCGCGCGAAGCTCGACGCCTGGATCGAGCGCACCTTGAAGATCGAGACGTCCGGCCAGGAGAGCCTGCACGACGAGGTGGCGCAGCTGCTGGCCTATTCCGTGGAGGCCAACGAGATCGAGCGCGCCACCCAGAACGTCGCGATCGGCACCCTCAAGCTGGGGCCGCGCACCGCGGGCGCCCTCCTGCACCGGGACGCGGCCCTCGCCGAGCGGATGCGCGACGAGGGCGAGCGCCTCGCCCGGAGCGCCGCCTCGCTGCCGATCTCGCCGCTGATCCAGGCCGAGATGGTCCAGGCCCTCGACGGGTGGCGCGGGCGCCTCACCACCACCATCGGGGGCCTGCGGCAGCAGAACGCCATGATCGTCGCGATGGACGGGCTCGCCGCGACGATGATCGACAGCGCCAAGGCGCTCAACGACGCCTTCGTGGAGGACGCCGACCGGTCCGGCATCGTCATCCAGCGGATCCTGCTCGCCGGCGCGGCCGGGCTCCTGCTGTTCGGCGCGCTGGTCGTGATCCTCGTCGCCCGCTCGATCCTGGTGCCGCTGCGCGCCCTCCAGGGCGACATGGTCATGCTGACCGGTAACCCGGCGGGGGCGGCCGTGCGGGGCACGGCACGCCGGGACGAGCTCGGCGACATCGCCCGCGCCACCGCGGTGTTCGTCTCCGAGATCACCCGCCGGGAAGGCGCGCTGCGCCGGGCCAAGGATCAGGCGGACGTCGCCCTGGTCGAGCTGCGCCGGACCCAGGACAACCTCGTCCGCGCCGAGAAGCTCGCCTCCCTCGGGCAGCTCGTGGCCGGGGTCGCCCACGAGATCAACACGCCGCTGGGCATCGCGCTCACCACCGGGACGCTCATGAGCGACGAGGCGCGGACCTTCCGCACCGGCCTGTCCGCCGGCACGCTGTCGCGGTCCCGGCTGAACCACTTCGTCGACCGGGTCGAGGAGGGCGCCACCCTGCTCTGCACGAATCTCACCCGGGCCGCCGACCTCGTCCAGGGCTTCAAGCAGGTCGCGGTGGACCGCGTCAGCGACGAGAGCCGCAGCGTCGTGCTGGCGACCTGGCTCGACGACCTGCTGACGAGCCTGCGGCCGATGCTGCGCAAGGGCGGCCATACGGTGGAGCGCGCCTGCCCGGAGGATCTCGTCATCGACACCAATCCCGGCGTGCTCGCGCAGATCGTGACCAACCTGATCGCCAACGCGGTCGTGCACGGGTTCCGGGCGGGCGAGCCGGGACGGATCACCGTGCACGTGTCGGAACGGGAGGGCGGCCTCGTGCGGATGGAGGTCCGCGACACCGGTCAGGGCATCCCGCCGGAGCACCTCGACCGGATCTTCGACCCGTTCTTCACGACGGCCCGCAGCGCCGGCAGCACGGGGCTCGGCATGCACATCGTCCACAATCTCGTGACCGCCAAGCTCGGCGGCCGCATCGCGGTCAGCAGCGAGCCCGGCCAGGGGACCGTCGTGCAGGTCGACTTTCCCGCCCAGGGTGCCGGAGCGGCCGCGCGGCCGCGGACCGGCGCGATCCGGACGCCGTGAGGCCGGCCGCGGCATACCGCGCCGGGCAGCGCGCCCTGGCGGCCGGCTTCATCTCGGCGCTGCTCCTGGGGCACGGCCCGGCATCGGCGCGCACCTTCGTGTTCTGCTCGGAAGGCAGCCCGGAAACCTTCGATCCCGCCCGCGCCACGACCACCACCACGATGAACGCCGCGTGGCAGGTCTACAATACGCTCGTGGAGTTCGTGCCCGGCACCACGACGATCCGCCCGGCCCTCGCCGAATCCTGGACGGTCTCGGAGGACGGCCGGACCTACGTCTTCGCTCTGCGGGACGGCGTCCGCTTCCACGCCAACGCGCGCTTCACCCCCACGCGCGCCCTGAACGCCGACGACGTGGTGTTCTCGTTCACCCGGCAGCGGCGCTCCGGGCCCGACGGCGCCGCGCAGGGCTTCACCTACTTCCACGATCTCGGCCTCGCCGACCTGATCGAGACCGTCGACGCTCCGGATCCGCGCCACGTCCGCTTCCGGCTGCGCGAGGCCGACACCACCTTCCTCGCCAACATCGCGCAGGCCTTCGGCGCCATCCTGTCCGCCGAGTACGCGGCCGCCCTCGCGGCCGGCAACGCGTCGGACGACCTCGCCCGGGCGCCCGTCGGGACGGGCCCGTTCGTCTTCGAGGGGTACCGGCCGGATCAGGTCCTCCGCTACCGCGCCTTCCCGGATTACTGGCGCCGCGCCGCGGACGGGAACGAGCCGGGCGAGCGCCCCGACGGTCTCGTCTTCGCGATCACGCCGAACGCGGCGGTCCGGCTGAACAAGCTGCGGGCCGGCGAGTGCCACGCCATGGCTTTCCCGGCGACCGGCGACCTCGACGCGATCCGGGCGGAGCCGGGCCTGACGCTGCTCGCGCTGGCCGAGCTGAACGTCGCCTATCTCGCCCTCAACACGACCCGTGCGCCCTTCGGCGACGTCCGGGTGCGGCGCGCGGTCAACCTCGCCATCGACCGGCGGGCGATCGTGGCGGGCGTCTACGGCGATGCCGGGATCCTGGCGCAGGGGCCGCTGCCGCCCGGGATCTGGGCCCACGACGCGGACCTGCCGGACACCCCCTTCGACCGCGGCGAGGCGCTGCGCCTGCTGGCCGAGGCCGGGCTCGCCGATGGCTTCGACGTGGACCTGTGGTATCCGCCAGTCAGCCGACCCTACAACCCGAACGGCCGGCGCGTCGCCGACATGATCCAGGCCGACCTCGCGCAAGTTGGCATCCGCGCGCGCCCGGTCACGCATCCCTGGAACGCTTACCGCGCCGCCCTATACGGCGGAGAGCCCACGCTGATGCTCTACGGCTGGACGAGCGACAACGGCGACCCGGACAACTTCCTGAACGTCCTGCTCGGCTGCAAGGCCGCCCAGACCGGCGGCGCCAACCTCGCCCGCTGGTGCGACCCGGCCTACGACCGGCTGGTCGAGGCCGCCCGCCGAACCGGCGACCGGGAAGCGCGCCAGGCTCTGTACCGGCAGGCTCAGGCCATCGCCCGGCGCGCGATGCCCTGGGTGCCCCTGGCCCACACCAAGGTGCATCTGGCGCTCCGCGACGACGTGCTCGGCCTGACGATGGATCCCCTCGGCCGCCACCTGTTCGAGACGGTACGGTTCCGCGACCCGCGCTGACGGCAACGACAGCGCCGTCCGTGCGAGCGGAGCGAAGCAATCCAGCAGCGCCACGTCTACTAACGGCGCGCATCCCTGGGTCGCTTCGCGGCGCTCGCGATGATGGCGTGGGCCGACCGACCGGCCACGCTCACTTCTTGGTCCGCTGCTGGAAGACCCGCAGCACCTGATTGCCCCGCGCCACGGCGTCGTCGAGGGCCCGCTGCGGCGCCTTCGCGCCGTCGAGCGCCGCCTCCAGTTCCTCGGCCCAGATGTCCCGGATCTGCAGCATGTTGCCCAGGCGCAGACCGGCGGTGTTGCGTGTCGGCGGCCGCCGGGTGAGTTCCTGCACGGCGACGTGGAGCTGCGGGTGCCGCTCGAAGAAGCCCTCCGCCACCGCGTCGTCGTAGGCGGCGCGCGTGGTGGGGATGTAGCCGGTGTTCCGGTACATCGCGGCCTGCTGCCGCCCGTCCATCAGGAAGGCCAGGAACCGGGCGACGCCGCGGTACTCGTCCGGCGTCTTGCCCTGCATCACGTAGAGCGAGCCGCCGCCCAGGATCGCGTTCTGCGGCTCCGGCACGACGTCGGGATAGAAGGGCATGGGCACGACCGTCCAGTCGAACCGGGCGGCGGTGGCGACCTTGCCGTACAGGCTGGACGAGGTGAGGAAGATCGCGCAGTCGCCCGAGACGAACCGGCTCTCGCCGCGATTGACGCGGTCGTTGTACTCGAACACGCCCGCGCGCTTCAGGTCGACGAGGTTCTGCAGGTGGCGGACCTGGAGCGGGCCGTTGAAGACGAGTTCGGCATCGTAGCCGTCCAGGCCGTTGGAGCGGGTCGCGAGCGGCCGGTCGTGCCAGACGGACAGCTGCTCGAGATGCACCCAGGTCGGCCAGGCGGAGGACAGGGCGCACCGCTTGCCGTCCGCCGCCTTGAGCCGCCGCGCGGCCTCGAAGACCTCGGGCCAGGTCGCCGGGGGCTGCTTGGCGTCGAGTCCCGCCAGACGGAACCGGTCGCGGTTGATCCACATCACCGTCGAGGAGACGTTGAAGGGGAGCGACAGCATCCCGCCCTCGGCATCCCGATAATTGGTGGCGACGACCGGCAGGAAGTCCTCGGGCGTCACCGAGAGCCCGGCCTCCCGCATCACGGTGGCGACGGATCTGACGGCGCCGACGGCGGCCGCCATGGTGCCGTTGCCGACCTCGAAGACCTGCAGCAGGTGCGGCGCCGCGCCGGTGCGGTAGGCCGTGATGCCGCTGCTGATCGTCTCGGCGTAGGAGCCCTTGTAGACCGGCACGACCCGGTAGTCCGGCTGCGATGCGTTGAAGGTCTCGGCGAGGCGGGTCACCAACTCGCCGTTCGGCCCGTCCAGGGCGTGCCAGAACTGGATCTCGGTGAGGGCCGCGGCGGGCAGCGGGCGCAGCGCGGCGGGCAGCCCGACGAGTAGCCCGACGAGCAGCGTCATGAGCAGGCCGGCGCTCGGCAGCCTCGGGAGGCCGACGCCGCGCCGGGTGAGTTGCGTCGCGCCGCTCATGCCAGCCGCTCCGGTAGCCACAGCCGCAGCACCGTGCCGGCACCCGCGCTGCTCTGCAGTTCGACCCGCCCCTGGAGGCGGTTCACCACGAGGTTGTGGACGATGTGCAGGCCCAGGCCCGTGCCGCCGCGGGCGCGGGCCGTGGTGAAGAACGGGTCGAACACGCGGCCGAGGTCGGCCCCGTCGATGCCGCGCCCGTCATCGGCGATGGAGAGGCCGATGCCGTCCCCGGACCGGATCCCCGTGATGGTGATGCGGCCGCCCTCCCGATCCTGGAAGCCGTGCTCGATCGCGTTCTTGACGGCGTTCGAGACGACCTGCGCCAGGATCCCCGGCAGGGTGTCGACGACGAGATCGGGCGGGCAGTCGACCTCGAAGACGTGGCGGCCCGGCCGCGCCAGGGCGCGCAGGCTCTTCAGGAGTTCGTCGATCCAGTCCGCGAGGTTCAGCGGGCGGCGGTCCTCGATGGCCTGATCGGCCGCCACCTGCTTGAAGCTGTAGAGGAGATCGGCCGCGCGCATCAGGTTGCTGGTCAGGAGCTGCGCGCCCTCCCGCATCCGCCCGGCATACTGGGTCAGCCGCGACCGGGAGAGCTGGTTGTCCCCGACCATGCGCGCGAACGCGGCCGAGTCGGACTGGACCTGTGTCGCCGTGGTCAGGGCGATGCCGAGCGGGGTGCTGATCTCGTGCGAGACGCCCGCCACGAGCTGCCCGAGCGAGGCGAGCCGCTCGGCGCGGATCAGGTCCTCCTGGGCCTGCCGCAGGGTCGTGAGCGCGTCGTCGGCGCGCTGGGAGGCGTTGCGCCGGTCCGCCTCGCGGCGGCGGATCTGCTCCAGGAACGCGTTGGTCGCCCTGGCGATGTCGCCGAGTTCGTCGCGTCGGGTGAGCAAGTGGCTGTCGCGGCCGATATCCTCGGGGGCGGGCGCGGCGGCGGCGGTGACGATGCTGTGCTGGAGCGCGTGCAGCGGCCGGGTGATCGAGCGCGCCACCGCGGCGGCGGCGCCGATCCCCAGGCACAGGGCGCCGACCGCCCCCATGACCAGCAACTGCCGGATCACGCTGCCGAACTGGTCGGCATCGTCGATGAAGGCCCGGCTCAAGGTCTGCGCGTTGGCGCTCATCGTGGCGGCGCGGCTGTCCATGTCGGCGATGGTCTCGTTCTGCTCGCCGATCTTCTCGATCGTCGCGGCGAGCTGCGTGCGCCACCCGTCGATCGCCTCCGCCATCTCGTCCCGGATGCTCACCGGGATGAGCAGCGTCCGGGACGTGCCCGACAGCTCCGCGCCCGCCTCCAGCACCCGCGACGCTTCCGCAGTATCCCGGCGCGCCAGGGCCGCATCCGTCCTTCGGGCGAGGCGCAGGGCCGTGAGGGCGATGTCCTGGGCGGAGAGCTCGGCCTCGTTCGAGAGGACCGAGTGACGGATCAGGAGCGCGACCTCCTCGTACAGCCGGTTCTGCCGGGTGACGTTCACGTGGACGAGCTGGTCGCACCACTCGACCAGGACGCGGCCGGCCTGGGTCGCGCGGGTCAGCTCGAAGCCCTCGGAGAGCACCCTGTTGAGGCCGTCCTCGGTCCGGCTCCGGTCGCGGTACGCTTTCAGGAGCTCCGTCGCCCGGTCCGCCGCCCCCGCCTCGCCGTCGACCCGCAGGACGCGGCGCAGCCGGTCGCCCACCGCATCGAGCTGCCGCAGGTCGGCGGCGAGCTCATCGAACTCGATCGGGAAGACCGGGCGGCCGATGCGCGCCCGGTTCAGCTCCGCGGTGCTGATCGCCTCCCGGAGCTCCCGGAGGGCCGTGACGACGCCCTGGTTCCGCTCCAGCTCGGCATCCTTGACGGCCAGGACGGCGATCAACTGGGCGTTGTCCTGCTGCTGGCGCCGGCGCGCGACGTCGGTCAGCGCCACCAGGGCGTCCGCCCGCCGGGCCATATCGGCGATCGTCGCGTTCGCCGTCCGCTCGGAGAGCAGGAGCGAGCGCATGCGCGTCACCTGCGAGTTCAGATCGCCCGTGACGGTCGCCACGAGAGCCGACTGGCCGCGCGTGCGCGCGAGTCCCTCCAGACGTTCGAGCTGCCCGGCTGCCGTGGCGGCCCGCTCGTCGAAGCGTCGCTCGGCCTCGTCCCGCCGCGCGGTGCCGCCGCTGACGGCATCCGCCCGCGCCCGGTTCATCGACGTCAGCGTCTGTGCGGTCTCCGTCGCCACCACGGCGCCGGTTCGGGCCCGCTCGGCCTCGTAGAGCAGGATCCAGGCGCCCAGCGCGATGGCGGCCGCGACGAGAATCGGGATCGCGCCGACCACGAGGACGCGGCGCGCGATCCCGGACCTCCCCAACCCGCGGATCATCGCGCCGCGCACCGTGTCCCGCGCCCCGTCACCCGTCCCGCTCCCCGATCCGTCGCTGATTCCGCGACGACACAGTCCGTTATTGTGCCATCGGCGCGATGACTTCCCGAGAGCGCTGAAGCAACACGGGACGCAATATTCCCGCAGCACCGCTTGCGTAGATACCGCTCCGCACAACGGTCCTCGAAGGCCGAATGAGGGGAAACACCATGCTCGACGTCATCGCCCGCCTCCTGCTCTCGGCCGGCATCATGGTCGGCACGACCTACCTGCCGACGCTCTCGCAGGCCGTCACCGGGCAGCCGGCCGGCACCCGGATCTCCGCCGCCGACGCGCCCGCCTGCCCGGCGAAGCCCGCGATGGCCGGGATCCGAGCCCGGTCCTGCCTGGGCTGACCGGCATGGAGACGCTTCCTCTGATCCTGCTCGTCGGCGGGAATGTCCTGCTCGCGATCGTGATCCCGCTCCTCGTCTGAGCGCGCCGCGATCATGCTCCGCGAGGCCGCCGGAAGGCCGGTCGACCAGGGCCCGCCGCGAACCGCCGCCGCGGTCGGCAGTTGCCCGCCGGTGAGGCCTCGATTAGCCGGTCGATGCGGCCGGCTCGGGCCGCGCCCCGTGTCACGATGCGCCGCCGCCCATGCCCGCGTCTCCAAGCCTCGCCCGGGACCGATCCCGCATCGCGGCCCTCGCTCTGGCGACGCTGATCGGCGTCGGCGATCCCCGCCCGGGCTGGTCCCTCGACATGCCCGACAGCCCGCGTCCCGCCCGGCCGTCCCGCCCGGTGCCGCCAGAGCTGGCCGCGGCCCTCGCGGCGTACAGGACCTACGTCGTGGCCCAGGCCGACGCCTTCGTGCGCGAGACCGCGCGCTTCGTCGCGGCGATCCAGGCCGGGCAGCTCGCGGAGGCGCGCCGGCTCTACGCCCCGGCGCGCGCGCCCTACGAGCGCATCGAGCCGGTGGCGGCCCTGTTTCCCGAGCTGATCAAGCGTCTCGACGTGCGCAGCGACGAGTTCGAGCTGCGCGAGCGCGATCCCGCCTTCGTCGGCTTCCATCGGCTGGAGATGGCGCTGTTCACCCTCGGCACCACGGAGGGGCTCGGCGAGGTCGCGGAGCGGCTCACCGCCGAGACCGTGACGCTGCGCGACCGACTCGCGGCGCTCGCCATCCCGCCCGCCCGGGCGGTCGGGGCGGCCTCGGCCCTGATCGAGGGGATCGCCGCCACCAAGATCAGCGGCGAGGAGGAGCGCTACAGCCGCACCGACCTGTGGGACTTCCAGGCCAATATCGAGGGCTCGAAGGTGGTGTTCACGCTCCTGCGGCCGCTGCTGACGGACCGGGACTTCGTGGCCCGGGTCGAGCGCAGCTACAAGCGAGTCGAGGACCTGCTCGCGCGCTACCGCAGTCCGGACGGCGGCTTCCAGAGCTACGACAACCTCACCGCCCGGGACCGCAACGCCCTGAAGGGGCCCATCACCCTTCTGGCTGAAGATCTGTCGACGCTGCGTGGCCGGTTGGGTCTAGACTGATATCATTGTCGAGGTGCCGCCCTGTGGCCTTTGTTCGAGGCTACAGGGGGCAACACACACAGACCTTGCCGAGCGATGATGCGTTTTCCGTCACCGGTCACCACCCGCCGCCAGCTTCTCGGCGGACTCGGAGCCGCCGCGCTCCTCGGCCCGGCCCGGGCCGAGGACGCCACGCCGACCATCGCCACGGAAGGGACGCTCCTCGCTCAGCCCTTCTACGGCCCCCACCAGGCCGGGATCGTCACCCCGCAGCCGGCCGCCGCCCTGTACGTCGCCTTCGACGTGCTGGCCGAGCGGCGCGGCGAGCTGCCCCACCTGTTCCGGACGCTCACCGAGCGCCTCGCTTTCCTGACGCGCGGCGGTGCCGTGCCCGATCTTCACCCGCAGCTCCCGCCGCGCAATTCCGGCATCCTCGGGCCGACCATCCTCCCGGACAATCTCACCGCCACCGTCTCGGTCGGCGCGAGCCTGTTCGATTACCGGTTCGGCCTGGGTCGCGCTCGCCCGCGCCATCTCGGGCCGATGGAGCGCTTCCCCAACGACGCCCTCGACCCGGCGCAGTGCCACGGCGACCTGCTGATCCAGTTCTGCTCGAACACCGCCGAGACCAACATCCACGCCCTGCGCGACGTCATCAAGGCGACGCCCGGCCTCCTCACGCCGCGCTGGAAGATGGAGGGCTTCCTCCCGCCCCACGTGGTGAAGACCATGGGGGCCGACACCGTGCGCAACATGCTCGGCTTCAAGGACGGCACCGCCAACCTCGACGTGCGGGACCTCCGGATGATGGACCGTTACGTCTGGGTCGGAGCGGGGCAGGACGAGCCGGCCTGGACGACGGGCGGAAGCTACCAGGTCGTGCGGATCATCCGCACCCTCGTCGAGCGCTGGGACCGCACGCCGCTCGGCGAGCAGGAGGCCATCATCGGGCGGCACAAGGGCAGCGGCGCGCCGCTCCGGCAGGGACACGAGCGCGACGTCCCCGACTACGCCGCCGACCCGGACGGCGAGGCGATCTCGCTCGCGGCCCATATCCGTCTCGCCAATCCGCGCCTGCCGGGCACCGAGGGCAGCCTGATCCTGCGCCGCAGCTACAACTATTCCCGCGGGCTGACCGCCGCCGGCCAGCTCGACATGGGCCTGCTGTTCGTCTGCTACCAGGCCGACCTCGCCGCCGGATTCATCACCGTGCAGAACCGTCTGTCCGGCGAGGGGCTCGAAGAGTACATCCGCCCGATCGGCGGCGGCTATTTCTTCGCTCTGCCCGGCGTGCCGGGGCCCGGCTCCTTCCTCGGGGAAGGCATGCTGGCCACGACCTAGACGGCGTCGACGCGGATCCCGGCTCGGACCACCGCCCCCGGATGCTGCGCCCGGGGTGCCCGAGAGACCGGCCGCCCGCGGGACCGCTCCCGCGCTCAGTCGCCGTCCGTCTGCCCCGCGATCAGGGCCATGCGGACGAGTTCGGAAAGGCTGCCGGCCTGGAGCTTGGACATGACGTTCGCCCGGTAGATCTCCACCGTCCGCGGGCTGATGCCGAGATCGAGGCCGATCACCTTGTTGGCCTTGCCGGCGATCAGTCCCTCCAGCACCTGCCGCTCGCGCTCGGTCAATTCGGCCAGGCGCGCCCGCACCGCGTCGCGCTCGGACGCGCGCTTGGCCGTCCGGTCCGAGCGCGCCAGGGCCGAGCGGATGCTGGCGAGGAGCACCTCGTCGTCGAACGGCTTCTCGATGAAGTCGACCGCGCCGGCCTTCATGGCCGCGACCGCGAGGGCGACGTCCGCGTGGCCCGTCATGACGATGACCGGCGGCAGGCTGCCCCGCTGACGGAGGCGGTGCAGGAGCTCGACGCCGTCGATGCCGGGCATGCGCACGTCGGTGACGACGCAGCCGACGCGCTCGGGCTCCGCCGCCAGGAAGGCGGTCGCGGAATCATGGACGCGGACGGTCAGCCCGTCGGTCGCTAGCAGGAAGGCCAGCGCCTGACGCACCGCGAGATCGTCGTCCACGATGTGCACGGGCGCGTCACTCGACATGAGCCATCTCCTCGCGGTCGAAGGTGCGCAGGGTGAAGCGGAAGGTCGTCCCGCCGTCCGGACCGGGTCCGGCCTGGATCTTGCCGCCGTGGGCCTCGACGATGGTCCGGCAGATCGACAGGCCGACGCCCATGCCGTTCGCCTTCGTCGTCACGAAGGGCTGGAAGAGCTGCTCGGCGATCTCGGGCGCGATGCCGGTCCCGGTATCCGACACGCGCACCTCGACCAGGCCCTCGGCGGGCAGCGCCCGCGTGGCGACGGTCAGGTCGCGCCGGGCGACGTCCTGCATGGCCTCGATCGCGTTGCGGATGAGGTTGAGCAGGACCTGCTGCACCTGGATCCGGACCGCCATCACGAGGGGCGCGTCCGGGTCGAGATCGAAGCGGACGCGCACGCCCTTCTCCTTGGCGCCGACGAGGGCCAGGGCGCTCGCTTCCTCGATCAGCTTCGGCAATCCCTCGATGTGGCGCTCGCTCTCGCCGCGCGACACAAAATCCCGCAGGTGCCGGATCACCTGCCCGGCTCTCAGGGCCTGGTCGGCCGCTTGATTCACCGCGTCGGCGAGCAGGGGCACTTCGGGGCCTTCCATGCGCCCGAGGAGGCGGCGGCAGCCCTTCAGGTAGCTCGCGATCGCCGTCAGCGGCTGGTTGATCTCGTGGGCCAGGGTCGAGGCCATCTCGCCGAGGGCGGTGAAGCGCGACATGTGCACCAGCTCGGACTGCAGCTCCTGCAGGCGCGTCTCGGTCTCGTTCCGCTCGGTGAGGTCGCGGATGAAGCCGGTGAAGTAGCGCTCGCCGCCCGAGCGCATCTCGCCGACCGACAGCTCCATGGGGAAGGTCGAGCCGTCCTTGCGCTGGCCGACCACGACGCGGCCGATGCCGATGATCCGGCGCTCGCCCGTCCGGAGGTAGCGGGCCATGTAGGCGTCGTGCTGGCTGCGGTACGGCTCCGGCATCAGCACGCTGACGTTCCGCCCGACCATCTCGTCCGAGCCGTAGCCGAACTGGCGCACGGCGGCCGCGCTGAACGACTTGATCTGCGCCTGCTCGTCGATGACGATCATCGCATCGGGCACCGTGTCGAGGATCGAGCGCAGGTGCGCCTCGCGCGCCCGCAACTCCTCGTCGGCCTGCTTCTGCGCGTGGATGCTGAAGACCACGCCCCGGTGCCGGCACGGCCGGCCGCCGGCATCGACCTGCACGCGCCCGCGCGAGCGTAACCAGTGAACGCGTCCATCGGGATGCACGGCGCGGAAGTCGATCTCGTAGCTTTCGCCGTCCGTCAGCGCGCGCCCGATCGCCGCCGCCCGGGCGGCGCGGTCGTCCGGGTGAACGCGCGCCTGGATCTCGTCCAGGGTGGTGAGACGGTCCGGCGGCACGCCGAACAGGCGGATGCAGGACGGGAGGATCGTGACGCGCCCGGTCGAGATGTCGAGGGCCCAGCCGCAGATGCCGGCCTCGTCGAGCGTCAGCCGCAGGCCTTCGGCGTCGAACGGGCCGCCGTCGCCGGTGGCGGGCGCGTATGGGTGTTCAGGCGTCGTCATGTCAGTCGCGCGCGGGGGGACGGCACCGTCATCATTCCGGGTCGTCGGCGCCCGTCTTACACCGCCGGTTGCATCAGCAAACAGCCGGAGGGCGCGCGTGCGCGCCGCAGCAGCTCACGGCGTCGCCGTCGCGCCCTGCTTCCGCGCGGTGACTTGCCGAAGCAGGCGTCCGAGCTGCTCGGCCGAGTAGGGTTTGTGCAGGACCGAGAATCCGTGCGCGCCGTCCTGCGCGAGGACGTGGCTGTAGCCTGAGGCCAGGAGCACCGGAAGCCGCGGCATCCGGCGCCTGAGTTCCTGCGCGAGGGCCAGCCCGCCCATCCCCGGCATCACCACGTCCGAGAACACGACGTCGAACTCCGTTCCCTCGGGTCCGAGCCGGTCCAAGGCTTCCTCGGCATTCGCCGCCCAGGTGGTCTCGTAACCGAGATCTTCCAGAATCTGCGTGGCGAAGGTGCCGACCTCGACGTTGTCCTCCACCACCAGAACGCGCTGGCCGGAACCGATGGGGGAGGCCGGCTCCGCGGGGGCGACGGCGGCGTACGGCGCGGACTCGGCCGCGACTTCGGGCAGGTAGAGCGTGAAGGTCGTCCCCGCGTCGAGCACGCTCTCGACCGCGACATCGCCGCCGGACTGCTTCGCGAAGCCAAATACCTGGCTCAGGCCCAGGCCCGTCCCCTTGCCGACCTCCTTGGTGGTGAAGAACGGCTCGAAGATCCGGTCCAGCACGTTCGGGGCGATGCCGGAGCCGGTATCGGTGAGCGCGATCGCCGCGAACGGCCGCGCGCTCGCCGCGTGCCCGCGGATCGCCGGCAGAGGGCAGGTGCAGGTCAATCGCAGCGTGAGGGTGCCCTCGCCGTCCATCGCGTCGCGCGCGTTGACGGCGATGTTCACCAGCGCCGTCTCGAACTGGCTCAGGTCGGCGCGCACGGCGCAGGAGACTTCCGGGATCGCGGTGACGACCCGGATCCGCGCGCCCGTCACCGTGTCGAGCAGTTCGGCCACGGCCCGCAACCGGTCGCCGAGGTCGAAGACCTGCGGGTCCAGGGTCTGGCGGCGGGCGAAGGCGAGAAGCTGGCCGGTCAGCTTGGCGGCGCGATCGACCGTGTCGGACACCGCGTCGAGGTAGCGGGCCTTGCGCGCCTCGGGCAGCTCGGGCCGGCGCAGGAAGTCGACGGACGAGCGGATGATGGTGAGCAGGTTGTTGAAGTCGTGCGCCACGCCGCCGGTGAGCTGGCCCACGGCCTCCATCTTCTGCGACTGGCGCAGCGCCTCCTCGGTCTTGAGCAGCTCTCCGGTGCGCTCGGCGACACGGCTCTCCAGGGTCTCGTTCAGCTCGCGCAGGCCGTCTTCTGCCAGCTTGCGGTCGTGGATGTCGGTCGATGTCCCGAACCAGGCGGTGATGGTCCCCCCGGGATCGCGCAGCGGTTCGGCCCGGGCCATGTACCAGCGATACGCGCCGTCGTGCCGCCGATAGCGCACCTCGATCTCGTAGGTGACGCCCCGCTCGCGCGCGTCCGCCCAGACCGCCGCCGTCCGCGCGCGATCGTCCGGATGCACCGCCTCGATCCAGCCATCGGGCAGCGACGCCTGCGTGTCGAGGCCGGTATACGCGCACCAGCGGTCGTTCAGGTAATGCAGGCGGCCGTCCGGCGAGGCGAACCAGACGAAGGCCGGCACGACGTCGGTCAGCGTGCGCAGCCGCGCCTCGGCCTCGCGGCGCTCGTCGATGTCGATGACCGAGCCGAAATAGCCGAGGAACGCGCCGTCGGAGGCGAACCGCGGCGACGCGGCGTCGAGCGCCCAGCGGTACCGGCCGTCCCCGTCCCGGAGGCGGTATTCGAGGCGGAACGACGCCCGGTCGGCGTTTGCCGCCAGGAACACCTGCTCGGAGTGGGCGCGGTCGTCGGGATGGATCGCGTCCAGCCAGCCGAGGCCGAGCGCCTCGGCCTCCGCCTGCCTGGTAAACTCGTACCAGCGCCGGTTGAGGTAGATGCACGCCCCGGTCTCGTCGGTGATCCAGGTCATCACCGGCGCGTCGTCCGCCATGGCGCGGAAGCGGGCCTCGCTCTCCCTGAGCCGCGCGTCGGCCTCGTGGCGGAACGTGACGTCGCTGGCCATCCCGAACCACTCGGTGACGGTCCCGTGCCAATCGATCAGCGGCACCGCGCGCGACAGCGTCCAGCCGACGCCGCCGTCGGCGCGCCGAACCCGGTGCTCGAGTTCGAACAGGCCCTTGCGGCTGACCGCGTCGTTGACGGCGGCCATGACCTCGGGCCTGTCGGCCGGATCGACGTAGCGGTCGAGCCAGCGCACGCTCGGCTCCGCCATGTCGGACAGGAAGCCGCGGCCGTGGAGCTGGCGCATCTCCTGCCAGTCCGGGCTCATGCGGTAGACCACGTCGGAGGTCGCGTGGACCAGGGCGCGGAGCCGCGCCTCGCTGAGCCGCAGGCTCGCCTCCGCGCCGACACGCTCGATATGCGCCCAGCAGCGCTCGGTCGCTTCGCGGATGAGCGCGAGCTCGGCGCGCGACCAGCGGTGGGGCCGCGCGTGGTGGACGGCCATCAGGGCGGCGAGCCGTCCGTCCTTCACCAGCGGCATGCAGATGGTGGCCGCGATCCCGATCGCCCGGAAGGCCTCGGCCTCGTGCGGGGCGAGCTCGGCGGCGTTGTCGTTGATGATGAGCGGCCGGCCGGCATTGAGTTCCTGGACGGCCAGGGCGCCGAAATCGGCGAGGCTGTAGTGCCCGAGGATCGAGGGCGCCGTCGGCACGTGCCAGTTGCCGCGGATGGTGAAGCCGT
This sequence comes from Methylobacterium sp. D54C, assembly GCF_053345595.1. NCBI lineage: Bacteria > Pseudomonadati > Pseudomonadota > Alphaproteobacteria > Hyphomicrobiales > Methylobacteriaceae > Methylobacterium > Methylobacterium sp. D54C. Next base: position 249,704 of record NZ_JBKFAK010000004.1, on the reverse strand, counting down.
CGCCGTCCGGATCCATGTCGGCGTAGGCGCAATTCGACAGGTTCAGGTGTGCGCCGACGCAGCGCGTGGTGATCTCCAGGATCGTGCCGGCGTCGTGGGCGTTCGCGGTTGCCTGGCCCAGCTGGTCGAGGAAGCCGAGGCGGCTCTCGTTCTCGGCGATCCGACGCTCGCTGAGGACGCGCTCGGTGATGTCGCGCACCGTGGCGAGCGTGCCGATCGGCGTCCCGTCGTCGTCCAGGATGGGCGTGTAGTCGAGGTCCATCCAGACCGTCTCCGGATGCCCGTGTCGCCAGAGCTCCAGTTCCTGGGCGCGGAAGTTGAGCGGGCGACCGGACAGGCCGCTGGCGATCACGTGCGCGTTGAAGGTGCGGGCTTCCGGCCAGAGTTCCAGGAGACGCCCGCCGAGGGCCTCCGGATGGCGCGGGCCGCAGACCTCCGCGTAGCCCCGGTTGTAGACCAGGATCCCGTCGCTTCCCCAGATCGCCACCGTCGGGACCGGCGAGAGCAGCAGGGTCTGGACGATGGTCCGGACGGGCGCGGGCCAGGAGGCGATGGCCCCGAGCGGCGTCGCCGCCCAGTCATGATCGCGGATCAGGTCGCCGAGATCTCCGCCTCCGACCGGAGACCAGTTCTGCGGGACGGCCGCGCGCGTCATCGATGCGAATACCGAAACCGTTCCATCGCGGCGCTTGTCGACGCGCGGGTGCGCATCGTCAACATCCGCCGGGCCGGGCCGCGGGGTCCGGACGTTTCCTCCCGGAGGTGAATCCGCTAGGCGTGAAGGCCGGTTCAGAGCGCGCCTTCGCTTTCCGGCATCGTTCGCGCGTTCGCACCGAAACCGGTTTCGTTTTCGCCGCGCGGAGGTCTGAAGGCATGCTCTCGGAGCGTCAGAACGCGATCATGGACGTCGCCCGGACCGAGGGGCGCGTCTCGGTCGATGCCCTGTCCGGCCGGTTCGCGGTCAGCGTGCAGACCATCCGGAAGGACCTGAATGACCTGTGCGACGCGCGCCTCCTCTCGCGCATCCACGGCGGGGCGGTGCTCGGCGCGGGCGCCGAGAACCTCGACTACGAGGCACGCAACGCGATCGCGGCGCCCGAGAAGGCGGCGATCGCGCGCGCGGCCGCCGACCTGATCCCGGACCGCTCCTCGCTGTTCATCAATATCGGCACCACCACCGAGGCCGTCGCCCGGGCGCTGCTGAGCCATTCCGGCCTCATGGTCATCACCAACAACCTCAACGTCGCGCTCGCCCTGCGGCCCAGCCCGGAGATCGAGTGCATCGTGGCGGGTGGCCTGATCCGCCGCTCGGACGGGGGGATCGTCGGGGAGGCGGCGGTGGATTTCATCCGCCAGTTCAAGGTCGATTTCGCGGTGATCGGGGCCTCGGCTATCGACGAGGACGGGGCCCTCCTCGACTTCGACTATCGCGAGGTCCGGGTCGCGCAGGCGATCATCGCCAACGCGCGCCACGTCGTGCTGGTCGCCGATTCCACCAAGTTCGAGCGCAGCGCGCCGGTCCGGCTCGCCCAACTCAGCCAGGTCGGCACCTTCGTGACCGATCGCTGCCCGAGCGACACGCTGCGCGACCTGTGCCGCGCGTCCGGAGTGCGGCTCGTCGAAACCGGTCGCTGAGCGTATTGGTTTCGATTGACTTTCCTTTGGTTTCGTATTCAATTCCTCTGCTTTCGCAGCCGCGCGTCCGACGCCGCGGCACGAGAGGGGGAGGATCATGCGGACGTTCGACGTTGCCGTCATCGGCGGGGGGATCAACGGCTGCGGCATCGCGCGGGACGCGGCCGGCCGAGGATACTCGGTGTCGCTGACCGAGCAGAATGACCTGGGCAGCGGCACCTCGTCATGGTCGACCAAGCTGATCCACGGCGGCCTGCGCTACCTGGAGCACTACGAGTTCCGCCTCGTGCGGGAGGCGCTGGCCGAGCGCGAGGTGCTCTGGGGGATCGCGCCCCACATCGTGCGCCCGCTGCGCTTCGTCCTGCCGCTCCACGCGGGCCTGCGTCCGGCCTGGCTGCTGCGGATCGGCCTGTTCCTCTACGACCATCTCGGCGGCCGCAAGCGCCTGCCCGGCACGCGCCCCGTGGACCTCTCCGGCCCGGTCGGCGCCCCGCTCAAATCCGAGTTCCGGCGCGGCTTCGAGTACTCGGACGCGCGCGTCGACGACACGCGCCTTGTGGTGCTCAACGCGCGCGACGCCGAGGCGCGGGGCGCCGAGATCGCGGTGGGGACCCGCGTCGTCTCGGTCCGGCGCGAGGGCGATCTCTGGCGCATCGTCCGGCGCGAGCTTCGGACCGGCCGCGAGGAGGAGATCGCCGCGCGCTTCCTTGTCAACGCGGCCGGCCCCTGGGTCGACCGGGTGATCCAGGGCCCGCTTGGCCGGAGCGAGGCCAAGCACGTGCGCCTCGTGCAGGGCTCGCACATCGTGTTGCGCAAGCTCTACGACCACGACCGGGCCTTCATCTTCCAGAACGCGGACGGGCGCATCATCTTCGCGATCCCCTACGCGAACGACACGACGCTCGTCGGCACGACGGACCGTGACTTCTCCGGCGATCCCGCCGACGCGGCGATCACCGAGGAGGAAATCGAGTATCTCCTGAGCGCCGCCAGCGAGTACTTCGCGACGCCGCTTCGCCGGGACGACATCGTCTGGACCTTCTCGGGGGTGCGCCCCCTCTACGACGATCACGCCTCCGCGGCGCAGGAGGCGACGCGCGACTACGTGCTGAAGACGGACGGCGCGGCCGGCGAGGCGGCGGTGCTGAACATCTTCGGCGGCAAGATCACCACCTACCGCAAGCTGGCCGAGGATGCCCTGAAGGAGATCGGTCAGCGCCTCGGGGCGCGCGGCCGCTCGTGGACCGGAGGCGCCGCACTGCCGGGTGGCGATTTCCCGGTGGACGGGGTGGCCGAGCTCGAGGCGCGCCTCGCCCGCGCCGCGCCCCGGCTCGGCGCCGCCACGGTCCAGCGCATGGTGGCCGCCTACGGGACGGACGCGCTGCGCATCGCCTCGAATCTGGGACCCGATCTGGGACACGGCCTCCACGAGGGCGAGCTGCGCTGGATGATGGACCGGGAATGGGCCCGCACCGCCGAGGACGTTCTCTGGCGCCGGTCGAAGCTCGGTCTCGCCTTCTCGCCCGACGAGGTCGCGGCGCTCCGAGCGCGGATCGCGTCCATGACCGGCCGCACCGACGGCGCGATGGCCGCCGCCGTCTGAGACCGGCAAGGACGCAGCGAGACCGAGAGACGGCGACCCGGCCGAGCCGGAGAGGCGCCGCATCACAGGAGGAAACGATGCCGCGACCGGACCATGCCGTCCACCATCGCCACAGGTCGAGACCGGACGCGCGGATCGCGCGTCGGCGCGCCGATACGGCGCGACGCTGAGCGCTGCACCTCAGCACCCCGTCCAATCCGAGATGCGCCCGGGATGAGCCCGGGTCCATCCGCGGTCTCAAGCACCAAGGCGCGCCATGATCGGCTTTCTCGCTCCCGCGGCCCACAGGCCACCCATCCAGACGGATCGCGTCGATCCGACCTACCGCAAGCTGCGCTGGCAGATCTTCGCGGGCATCTTTCTCGGCTATGCGGGCTATTACCTGCTGCGCAAGAACTTCTCGCTGGCGATGCCCTACCTCGTCGAGCAGGGCTACAGCCGCGGTGAGCTCGGCACCGCGCTCTCCGCCGTCGCGATCGCGTACGGCCTGTCCAAGTTCCTGATGGGCATGGTCTCGGACCGCTCCAACCCGCGCTACTTCCTGCCGATCGGCCTCGTGCTCTCGGCGCTGGTGATGTTCCTGTTCGGCTTCGTGCCCTGGGCGACCTCCAGCGTCGGCATCATGTTCGTCCTGCTGTTCCTCAACGGCTGGTTCCAGGGCATGGGTTGGCCGCCGAGCGGCCGCACGATGGTGCACTGGTGGTCCCAGAAGGAGCGCGGCGGCGTCGTCTCGGTCTGGAACGTGGCGCACAATGTCGGCGGTGGCCTGATCGGCCCGCTCTTCCTGCTCGGCCTGGCCTGGTTCAACGACTGGCACGCGGCGTTCTACGTGCCCGCCGCCGTGGCGCTCGGCGTCGCGGTCTTCGCCTTCATCACCATGCGCGACACGCCGCAATCCTGCGGGCTGCCCTCCGTGGAGGCCTGGAAGGACGATTATCCGGACGGCTACGACGCGAACCACGAGCGCGAGTTCTCCACGCGCGAGATCTTCGTCGAGCACGTGCTGAAGAACCGGATGCTCTGGTACATCGCCTTCGCCAACGTCTTCGTCTACCTGCTCCGCTACGGCGTGCTGGACTGGGCGCCGACCTACCTGAAGGAGGCCAAGCACTTCTCGGTCGACAAGACCTCCTGGGCATACTTCCTCTACGAGTGGGCCGGCATTCCCGGTACCCTTCTCTGCGGCTGGCTGTCCGACAAGCTGTTCCGCGGCAACCGGGGCGCGACGGGCGTGGTGTTCATGTTCGGCGTCATGGCGGCGACGCTGGTCTACTGGCTCAATCCCGAGGGTAATCCGGGCGTCGACCTCGCGGCCCTGATCTGCATCGGCTTCCTGATCTACGGGCCGGTGATGCTGATCGGCCTCCAGGCCCTCGAGCTCGTGCCGAAGAAGGCGGCCGGGACGGCGGCGGGCTTCACGGGCCTGTTCGGGTATCTCGGCGGCTCCGTCGCGGCGAGCGCGCTGGTCGGCTACACGACCGACCATTACGGCTGGAACGGCTGCTTCATTCTCCTGCTGGCGGCCTGCGTCCTCGCCATCGTCTGCCTGTCGCTGACCCTGCGGCACAGCAGCACCGCGGTCGCGCAGCCTGCCTGAGCGGCGGTTTCCGGACACGGCAGGGATGCTCAGGCTTCCTGCCGGCCCGTGCCGGTGCGATCGGGACGGGCGCCCGGAGCGGCCGTCCCGGCGCCGAGCGTGACGGTCAGGTCCTTCCGCCGGTCGTCAGGCCGTCACATCGCCCCGAGCGCCCGCGGGAGCCACAGGGACAGGGCGGGCCAGTAGGTCACTAGGACCAGGAAGGCCAGCATCGTCAGCAGCCAGGGCAGTACGGCGACGGTCAGCTCGGAGATGCCCATATGGGCGATCCCGCTCGCCACGTAGAGGTTGAGCCCGACCGGCGGGTGGCACAGGCCGACCTCCATGTTGACCGCCATGATGATCCCGAAATGGATCGGGTCGATCCCGAGCTTGACCGCGATCGGGAACAGGATCGGCGCCATGATCAGCAGAATCGAGGACGGCTCCATCACGTTGCCGGCGATCAGCAGGATGATGTTGACGACGAGCAGGAAGACCAGCGGGCTGAAGTTCATGGCGATCAGCCACGCCGCCATCGTCTGCGGGATGTTCTCCGACGTCATCAGGAACGAGAACAGCACCGCGTTGGTGATGATGTAGAGCAGCATCGCGCTCATGTTGGCGGACGCGAGGAGCACGCGGGGCACGTCCGACAGCTTCAGGTCCCGGTAGACGAACACCGCGATGACGAAGGCGTAGACGGCCGCCGTCGCGGCCGCCTCGGTCGGGGTGAAGATGCCGGCGTAGATGCCGCCGATCACCATCACCACGAGGAACAGGCCCCAGGCGCTCTCGCGGAAGGCGCGCAGGCGCTCGGCCCAGGACGCCTTCGGCATGCGCGGATAGCCGCGGCGCTTGGCGATGACGAAGGTGACGCTCGCCAGCATGGCCGACAGGACGATGCCGGGCATCACACCGGCGAGGAACAGGTTGCCGATCGAGGAATTCGTCGACACCCCGTAGAGCACGAGGATGATCGAGGGCGGCACGAGGATGCCGAGCGCTCCCGAGGTGGTGATCACCCCGGCGCCGAAGCGGCGCGGATACCCCTCCGCGACCATGGCGGGCAGGATGATCGAGCCGATCGCCACGACCGTCGCCACGCTCGATCCCGACACGGCGGCGAACAGCGCGCAGGCGACCACGCCCGCGAGCCCGAGGCCGCCCGGCCAGTGCCCGACGAGGGAGGTCGTGAAGGCGATCATCCGCCGCGCCACGCCGCCATGGGCCAGGAAGTTGCCGGCGAGGATGAAGAACGGGATCGCCATGATCGAGAAGTTCTCGATCCCGGTGAACAGCTTGAGCGCGACGCTCTCGATCGGCACCTGCGTGAGGGTGAACAGGAAGGTCAGCACCGTCAGGCCGAGCGCGATCGAGATCGGCATGCCGGTGAGCATGAGGGCGATGAGTAGCCCGAAGATGATCAGGCCGCTCATGCGGGGCCTCCCTCGCGGCCGAGCTGGATCGGGTCGACACCCTCGACGGTCGGGACGCCGTCGACATGGGCGTGGTCGCGGGCGGGCAAGTGTCCGGTCTTCCAGTAGCTCCACGCGACCTGCAGGAAGCGGAAGCACATCAGGTAGGAGCCGAGTGGGATCGCGAGGTAGACGATCCAGACCGGGATCTCCATGTCGGGCGTCGTCTGGTCGGTGTGGCCGATGCGCCAGACGAAGTTCGTGCCGAGCGTGCCGACGATCCCGGTGAACAGCGCGCCCGCCGCGAGGCTGATCAGGACCATCACCCGGCGCGCGCCCGGCGGCAGGCGGTTGACCAGCACGTCGACGCCGACGTGGATGCCGGTGCGCACGCCGTAGGCCGCGCCGAACTTCGCGACCCAGATGAACATGTAGATGCACAGTTCCTGCGACCAGCCGAAGTCGATCCGGTCGGTGTAGTCCTGCAGCGCCGGGATGCCGGAGAGGAACCGGTGCACCACCGTGGCGAAGGTGATGACGGTCGCGGCCGCCATCAGGGTTCCGATCAGCACCTCTTCGAGCCGATCGAGCAGTTTCAGCAACATGGTCGGTCCGGGCGCGGCGGCGGGATCAGTTGTTCGGCGCCGCCTCTGCTTCCTTGTTCAGCGCCGCGACCAGATCCTTGCCGACGCGGGAGGCCATCTCGCGCTGGACCGGCGCCAGGGCCTTGCGCCACGCGGCGTTCTCGGCATCAGTCGGCGTGTAGACCTCGGTCTTGCCGGTGGCGCGGATGTCGGCGAGCGCCTTCTCATTCTGCTTGTCGGCGATCTCGTGCTCGTAGGCGGTCGCATCCTTGATGGCGCCCTCGAGCGTGGTGCGGATGTCGGCCGGCAGCCCGTCCCAGAAGCCCTTGTTCACGATGACCGCGTAGCCGATGTAGCCGTGATAGGTCAGCGTGGCGTGCTTCTGCACCTCGTTGAGCTTCTGGGTCGTCACGTTCGACGGCGGGTTCTCCTGGCCGTCGACCACGCCGGTCTGCAGCGCCTGGTAGAGTTCGGAGAAGGCGAGCACCTGCGGCAGCGCCCCGAGCTGCTTGAACTGCGCCTCCAGAACCTTCGAGGACTGGATCCGGAACTTCAGGCCCTTCACGTCCTCGGGGGCGTGCATCGGCTTGTTGGCGGTGAGGATCTTGAAGCCGTTGTCCCAGTAGCCGAGCCCCTTGATCCCCTTGGTCTCGAGCTTCTTGAACAGGCCCTGGCCGATCGGTCCGTCCTGGACGCGCCGCAGCACCTGCTCGTTGGGGAAGATGTAGGGCAGGTCGAAGGCCTCGAACTCCTTCACGCCGAGGGGTCCGAATTTGCTCGTGGACGGCGCCAGCATCTGCACGGCGCCGAGCTGGAGCATCTCCACCTCCTCCTTGTCCTTGTAGAGCGTGCTGTTGGGGTAGATCTCGACCTTGACCGCGCCCTTGGTGCGCTCCTCGGCGAGCTGCCTGAACCGCTCGGCGCCCTGGCCCTTGGGCGTGTCGGTGGTGGTGACGTGGCTGAACTTGATGACGATGGGGCTCTGCGCCGCGGCCGGCGTGACGAAGGCGAGCGCACACACGAGCGCACCGAGTATCCGAGCCGTCATCGCGTCCTCCCAGACGTTAGCTCCGCGTCGTTGCGCGGATTGAATTTTGGATAGACTTGCAGGTGGGCGCGGTGGCGACAAGCGCGAAAGTGCGACGCCGGGGGGAAGATGTCGCCCGCACAAACGTTTTGGTCTTGATGCGGGCGGCAATGGGACCGGGGCCCGACGCGTCAGGTCCTGTCGCGCCCCCCGATGAAAGCCTGCACGGCCTCCCGATGCTCGGGCGTCGCGGTGACGACGGCGTAGTGCGAGGAGATCAGGTCTAGGTTGGTGCGCAGGTCGTTGCGCATGCCCTGGTAGACCGCGCGCTTGATCAGGCTCAGCGTCAGCGGCGGCGCCTTGGCGATTTTCCGCGCCAGCGCCGCCACGGCCGGCATCAGGTCCGCGTCGGCGTGGACGCCGTTGACGAGGCCTATCCGCAGGGCCTCGTCGGCATCGACGAAATCGCCGGTGAAGAACAGCTCCAGCGCCTTCGCGGTCCCGACGAGGCGGGGCAGGAAATGGGCGCCGCCCGCGCCGGGGACGAGGCCGACCCGCACGTAGGTCTCGGCGAAGCGGGCGCTCCTGGCGGCGAAGCGCAGGTCGCACATCAGGGCGAGGTCGAGGCCGGCGCCGGTGGCCACGCCGTTCAGGGCGGCGATCACCGGCTTGTCGAGATCCTCCAGCGTCAGCGGGATGCGCTGAATTCGCCCGTAGAGCTCCTCCTTGCGCCGGGCCGGCGGCTGGTCGAGGCGCTCGCCCATCTCGACGATGTCGCCGCCGCTGCAGAAGGCCGAGCCCGCGCCGGTCACCACCACGACGCGGATCGCCGCGTCGGCGCGGCAGCGCTGCAGGGCAGCCGTCCAGGCTTCGATCATCGGGAAGGTGAAGGCGTTCTTCCGCTCGGGCCGGTTCAGCGTGATGGTGGCTACGCCCTCGGCGACGGAGAACAGCAGGTCCTCGCCCGCGCCGTGGGGTTCGGTCTCGGCTTCAGCACTCATCGGGCGGCCTCCAGGGGCGCGGTGTCGGGCTTGTCCGGCGCGTCCATCAGGGCGGCGATCTCGGCCGGTTCGAGCCCGGCCTCGGCCAGGACCTCGGCGGTGTGCTCGCCGAGCCGCGGGGCGTGGTGGCGGATCGCGAAGCGGCTGCCGCTGAACGAGACCGGCCGGCGCATGGTGCGGTAGCGCCCCTCGCTCGGGTGCTCGGCACTGCCGAAGAAGCCGACCGCCTTCAGGTGCGCGTCCTCCGGCAGGTCCTCCAGGCCGAGGACCGGCATGCACGGGATGCTCACCGAGTCGCAGAACGCCACCCATTCGGCGGTGGTCCGGCGCGCCGCCTCCTCCTCGACCAGGGCGTAGAGGATCTCGATGTTCTCCACCCGCACGGCGAGCGGCGCGAAGCGGGGATCGTCCACGAACTCGAGCCGGCCGGTGTGGATGAAGAAGTCGCGCCAGTTCCGGTCGGAATAGGGCAGGATGCAGGCGTGGCCGTCCCGGGTCCGGTAGGGCTTGCGCCGCGGGCTCAAGACCCGGTTGAAGCCCGGCGGACCGAGCGGCGGCTCGAAGGCGTAGCCGACCATGTGCTCGACGAAGTTGAACTCCACCATGGTCTCGAACATCGGCACCTCGACCGCCTGCCCGCCGCCGCCGGCCCGGCGCTCGTAGAGGGCGGCGAGGATCGCGCAGGCGATGGCCTGCCCGGCGATCTTGTCGCACAGCACCGTGGGCAGGTACCCGGGCTGGCCATAGGCGGCGGTCTGGAGCGCCGCGAGGCCCGAGCCCGCCTGGATCAGGTCGTCGTAGGCCGCCTTGTGGGCGTAGGGACCGTCGGCCCCGAACCCGTAGGCGCCGCAGTAGACGATGTCGGCGTTAAGCGTGCGCACCCGCGCGTAGCCGTAGCCCAGGCGCAGGATCGCGTCGGGCCGCATGGAGTGGACGAAGACGTCGGCCGTGGCGATCAGCCGGTCGAGGGCGGCCCGCGCCGCGGCCCGCTTCAGGTCGAGGCGGACGCTGCGCTTGTTGCGGTTGAGGTGCAGGAAGTTGCCGCCCATCCCGGCGCCCCGGGCCGGCCGGTAATGCCGGAAGGAATCGCCCTCCGGCGTCTCGATCTTGATCACGTCGGCGCCGAGATCGGCGAGGATATGCGTCGCCGAGGGCCCCATGATCACGCTGGTCAGGTCGACCACCCGCACGCCCGCGAGCGGCCCGGCCGTGTTCGTCTCTGCGGGATGAGTCTCGGCGGAGTGATCCGGCACGAACAGGTCTCCCATCTCAGCCGGCGCCGCCGCGCAGGCGGACCAGCATCGGCCAGAGGGCCGCGCCGCCGCCCGCGCAGACCGCGCGCCCGATCCGCTCCTGCCAGAGGGCGTCGGATCCGAACTCGTCGCGCCAGGACCACAGCCGTCGCGTCGCGCGGTGAAGCGGGTGCTCCTGGGTGAAGCCCATGGCCCCATGAATCTGGTGGCCGATCGCCGCGACGTGGCCCGCCGCCTCGCCGCAGCGCGCCTTGGCGATGGCGGTGGCGAGGACGAAGCGGGGGTCGCCCCAGCAGGCGGCGGCAAGGTCGGCGGCTGCGGTCGCGGCGGCGACATGGCCCGCGGCCTCGGCCAGCATGTGCTGGATCGCCTGGAACTTGGCGAGCGGCCGGCCGAATTGCTGCCGCTCCTGGGCGTGAGCGAGGGCCAAGCCGAGGCAGGTCTCCAGGGCGCCCACCATCTGCTGCGCCCGGACCCAGGCGCCGACGGATTCGACGGACGGCGCGTCCGCTCCGGCGGCCCAGCCCGGCGCGGCCCGGACGTCGGCGGCCGCGACGGTGCAGCCGGTCAGATCGAGGGTGTCACGCGGCTCGCCGGCGAGGTTGTGGTGCGTGTCGCGGAGCGTCCCGGGCGCGGCGATCCGCACGAGGTGCGGGATGCCGGCCGCGTCGACGGCGTCGAGGAGGAGGGCCGCGGCCGAACCGCCCCAGGGCACCTGCGCGACCCGTCCGTCCAGGACGAAGCCCTCCGCGTGCGGCGCGATCCGCACGGGGCCACCGCCCGGGGCCAGCGACAGGGCGCCGTCGCCCGCCTGTCCCCCCGCGGCGACCCAGAGCGCCGCGCCCGCGACGGTCTCCGGCAGGGGCAGGGGGAGGGCGGCCCGGCCGCAGCGCCGGATCAGCCGGGCGGCGGTGGCGGCGGCGAGGCCGATCCCGCCCTCCGCCTCGGGCACCAGCACCAGCGGCAGGCCGCTCTCGGCGAGCGCCGTCCAGAGATGCGCCGGCCAGAGATCCGCCGCCCTTGCGGCCGCGCCCGCGGCCCCGTCGCAGGCGGCCAGCAGCGCCGGCGTGAGGTGCTGGGCGAGCAGCCGCTCGACCTGATCGAGGACGATCCCGTCGACCGCGTCGCCGGCCTCGGCGTGCTCCATCCGGCTCATCGCAGCCCCAGCCCCCGGGCGATGACGCCGCGCAGGACCTCGCGGGTGCCGCCGCGCAGCGTGAAGGACGGTGCCCGCAGTGTCACGCCGCCCAGAGCCTCGCGGAAGGCGTCGCCCTGCGCGGTGAGGCTCGGCTCGACCGGCACCAGCCGCCGGGCGATCTCCGGCACCGCGCGCTCGAAGCCGTTGCCGACATCCTTGACGAGCGCCGCCTCGACGCCCGGCACGACGCCCTGGTCGAGGAGGCGGGCCACCGAGGCCGACATGCCCAGCAGCGCGGTGAGCTGCGCCACCATCCGCCCGGTCTCGACCGCCTGGAACCGGTCCGGCTCCGGCCCGATCCGGTCGACGAGTTCGACGAGCAGCCGGTAATCCGACAGGAAGCGGTCGGGCCCCGAGCGCTCGAAGGCGAGCTCCTCGGTGACGAGACCCCAGCCCGCGCCCTCGGCGCCGACCCGCATCGCGTCGGGGACGCGGTAATCGGTGAAGAACACCTCGTTGAACTCGTGATGGCCCGATAGGTCGAGGATCGGCCGCACCGTCACCCCGGGGGCCGCCATGTCGACGATGAACTGGGTCAGCCCGCCGTGCCGGTCCGGCCCCGGCTCGCCGGTCCGGACCAGGGCCAGCAGGTAGTCGACCTGATGGGCGTTCGTCGTCCAGATCTTGGAGCCGTTGATCACCCAATCGTCGCCGTCGCGGACCGCGCGGGTCCGGACGGCGGCGAGGTCCGAGCCGGAATTCGGCTCGCTCATGCCGATGCCGAAGGCGCAGTCGCCCCGGCAGATCCGCGGCAGGATCGCCCGCTTGGCCGCCTCGGTGCCGTGCCGCAGGATCTGCGGGCCCGACTGGCGGTCGGCGATCCAGTGCGCGCCGCAGGGGGCGCCGGCCGCCAGCATCTCCTCGGTGACGACGAAGCGGACGAGGTCGGAGCGGCCGTGGCCGCCATAGGCCTCCGGCATCGTCAGGCCGATGAGGCCCGCGGCCCCCGCGCGCCGGCTGAAGGCGGCGTCGAAGGTCGTCCACGAGGTCCGGTGCGGGACGAAATGCCCGGCCGCCCGTTCCGCGTCGAGGAAGGCGCGGACGGACGCGCGGGCGGCCTCGGCCTCGGGCGGGAGCGGCTCGGCGCTGAAGCGGAAACTGTGCATCGGGGCTCCCTGAGCGGCGGGACGGGCTGGCGGCGCCGAATCCGCGGCGCTCAGCTGCCGTCGCGGCCCTCGAGGCCGGGGAAGAAGATCTCCTGCCAGTCGCCCGGCACCTTCCGCAGGAAGCCCTGCGTCGCCATGGCCTTGGCGAGGGCGACCATGCCCTTCGGGGCCACGTCGTAGACGATGGAGCCGTCGGTCAGGATCGTCTCGACCTGCGCGCGATCGATCTGCACCTGCTCGGAGGCGAGGTAGATCGACGCCGCGCGCTTGGGGTCGCTGCGGATCAGCGCGACTGCGTCCTCCATCCCGGCGCGGATCGCCTGCGCCACCTTCGGATTCGCGTCGACGAAGCCCTGCTTGGCGTTCAGGGTCGCGGCGGTGATGTCGCCGCTGCCGATCAGGCCGGTCGAGGTCATGACCGTCCGGATCTTGGGATCCGCCTGCAGGACCTGCGTGAAGGGTGGCGTCGCGAAGTAGCCGGCGATCCCCTGTCCGGCGCGCATCGCCGCGGTGGCGTCCGGATGGGGCAGGCTCACCATCAGCGCGTCGGCCTTGGCCGATCCGCCGAGCTGCTGGGCCGCCGCGACCCGCAGCAGGATCGCCTGGGGTGAGTTGAAGGCCGGGACCGCGATCTTGTCGCCGAAGGTGAAGTCCTTCAGCGCGGCGACGCCGGGCTTGCCGGTGAACAGCGTGTAGACGACCGAGCTCAGGGCGGTGAGGCTCTTGATCTGCTGGCTCCCGCGGGTCTTGTCCCAGGCGATCAGGGCACCGGCCGAGCCGAGGGTGCCGAGCTCGACGCTGTCGGAGAGCAGCGCGTCGTTCATCGCGGTCGAGCCGCTGAAACGCGTCAGCGTGACCGACAAGCCGTCGAGCCCCGCGGCCTTGGCGCGTTTGTCGAACAGCCCCTCGCTCTGCGCGATCATCACCGGCAGGTAGACGAGGCCGTATTGCAGGCCGATGCGGACAGAGGCCGTCTCGGCCCGCGCCGCCCCGCCGAGGGCCGGGAGCATCAGCGCGGCGGCGAGGAGGCGCGCGGCGACGGCCGCGTGGCGGAGCGACATCGGCATTCCTCCCGAGCAGGGCCGCGCTTGCCGCGCGGTCTCCCGGTGCCGGTCAGTCAGGCGGGTCCGACACCGCGCACGAGTAGGGCAGAGCCCGAACCCGGCATCAACCGCCATCGCCCATATGCTGAAGAATATCACGTATATGATGGGAGTCGCCGGGCATGCCGGATCTATAGTGCCGGCGAGCGGCGCGGGCTGTTGGCGCGGCGGAGGAGGGAACGTGCCTGCGATGCGCTGCGATCACCACGGATCCGGGCGTGGGCGACCAGGGCCGTTTCGAGCTGTGCGGCCTCCGGGACTGTCGTTTCGCGCGTCGCGTCATGGTTGAGCGCATCGCTCCGCGGGGCACTGCGTCCACCGACCTGACGGTGGGGGCCGATCCCGCCGGTTCGGATGTGGCCCTGGTGAAGTCCGCCGGACGGGTGCTTCAGATCCTGGAGCTGTTCGACGAGATCCAGCGGGAAGCCAGGGTCTCCGAGATCGCCGAGCGGCTGAGCGTCCCGCAATCCTCGACTTCGGTGCTCCTGAAGAGCCTCGTCCGGCTCGGCTATCTCGACTACGACCCGGCGAGCCGCAGCTTCCTGCCGTCGCCCCGGGTGGCGCTCCTCGGCGCGTGGCTCGACAAGGGACCGGTGCGAGACGGCAGCCTCGTGCGCATGCTCGAGCACCTCTCGGAGCGCACGGGTGGGACCGTGATCCTCGCCGCGCGCAACGCGATCTTCTCGCAGTACCTCCACGTCCTGCAGGCCCGCACCGCCATGCGCTTCCACGTCCCGCCCGGGACGCGCCGCCTCGTCGTCTGGTCGGCGACCGGGACCGCGCTCCTCGCCGACAGCCCGGAGGCCGAGATCGGTCCGCTGGTCCGCCGCACGAACGCGGAGGCGCCGGCCGAGCAGCCGCCCATCGCGCTCGCGGCCGTCCTGGCCAATCTGGCGCGGCTGCGTCGGGACGGGCACTTCTTCTCCCGCGGGCTCGTCACGACGGGCGCAGGCTCGATCGCGGTCCCGCTGCCCAGGCGCATCGACGGCAAGGGCCGCCCGCTGGCGGTCGCCGTGTCCGGCCTGCTCGACGAGTTCGAGCGTCGGGAAATGGAGATCGCCGCGACGATCCACGACGCGGTGGCGCGGTTCCTGCCGGAGGATCCGTCGCGGCCCTGAGGCCGGTCGCCGTCGACCCCGCCGTCACCTCCGAACCCCGCGCACGGCTGCAGATCGAGGATTGCGGGGCTGATCGGCCCGGTAGCGCGCTAGTGAGGCTCGAGGCCCTGCAGCCTCGAAGACGACCACGTGGAGACATCATCATCGTGCCCGGCGCCCCAACCGCGCGCGGCTCAGAGCCGCCCGATACGCTGCCGCGTCCGACCATCGCCGGCAACGTCGCCCTCGGCGTCACGCAGATCGTCCTGTGGGGCGGCACGTTCTTCCTCACCGCCGTCGTCTCGGACCCGATCGTCGCCGAGACCGGCTGGCCGCAGGCGATGGTGGTGGGCGCGCTCTCGCTCGCGATCTTCGTGTCGGGCCTGCCCGCGCCGTTCGTCGGCCGCATGATCCGGCGTCACGGCGGGCGGCCGGTCCTCGTAGCCGGCGCCACGATCATCGCGGCGGGCCTCGTGCTGATGGCGGTCGCGCAGTCCCTCCCGGTCTTCCTGCTCGCCTGGATGGTCGCCGGCCTCGGCATGTCGGCCGCGCTCTACGACCCGCTCTTCGCGGCGATCGGCCAAGCCTACGGCGCCGCCGCGCGCGGGGCGATGACCCAGATCGCGATCTCGTCGGGCTTCGCGGTCTCGCTCTGCTGGCCCGCCACGCGGTTCTTGGTCGATCATGTCGGCTGGCGCGGCGCCTGCCTCACCTACGCGATCCTGTCCGTCGCCCTCGTGGTCCCACTCTTCGCCTGGGCGCTGCCGGCCCGGAGCCGGGGCGCGGTCGAGCCCGCCGCGGCGCCCCGGCCCTACGAGCCGACCGGCTCGACCGAAGCGGCGCGCCTGCCGGCGGAGCGCCTGCTCGCCGTGACCTTCACGATGGCGGCGATGATCATGACCGCCACTTCGGTGCAACTGCTCAACCTGCTGCAGACGCTGGGCGTCGGCGCGACCGCCGCGGTGGCCCTGACCGGCCTGATCGGTCCCGCCCAGGTCGGCGTGCGCGTCGTCGAACTGGCCCTCGGCCGCCGCGCCCACCCGGCCTGGTCCCTGCTCCTGTCGAGCGCCAGCGTCGGGCTGGGGCTCCTGCTGCTGGCGACGATCCCGTCCCTGGCGTGGCTCGCGATGGTGCTCTACGGCGCTGGCAACGGCATGCGCACCGTCGTGCGGGGCACGCTGCCGCTGGCGCTCTACGGACAGGGCCAGTACGCGGCGGCGATGGGCCGGCTCGCCCGCCTCCCGCTCCTCGGCCAGGCGATCACGCCCCTGGCCTGCGGCTACGTCGCCGAACGGCTCGGCCTGCTGCCCCTGCTGGAGGTGATGCTGGCCGTGGCGGCGATCAATCTCGGCCTGTCCCTGTGGGTGTTCGGCTTCGCGATGCGTCGCCCGAGGGCGCCGGCCTGACCGGCGGTTGCGGACCAGATTTTGCCAGATTGACAGATTGTCGGACGATGTGCTCCATTCGGCCCGCGGATGAGAGGCATCCGCGAGGATGAGCCGGGTCAACCGGCCGCCCAGAGGAAACGCCCGCATGGACGCAGAGATCTACGAGATCTACGCGATCAAGTACGCGCATCATCACCGTATGGCCCGCGAGAACTTCATCGGCGGGGACATCCACGACAGCCCGATGCCGATCGACTACTTCGTCTGGGTCGTCGTCGGCGGCGGCCGAACGATCGTCGTCGATACCGGCTTCGACCGCGCGATGGCGACGAAGCGGGGCCGCAGCATCGTGCGGCCGGTCGAGGAGGGCCTGGCGCGGATCGGCGTCGACCCGCTGCGGGTCGAGGACGTCGTCCTGACCCATCTGCACTACGACCATGCTGGCAACCACGACCTGTTCCCGAACGCCCGCTTCCACGTCCAGGAACGCGAGATGGCGTTCTGCACCGGCCGGTGCATGTGCCACCCGGAGGTCCGCCACCCCTTCGCCGCCGAGGACGTGAAGGCGATGGTGGACCGCCTGTTCGAGGACCGTGTCCGCTTCCGCGAGACGACCGACACGCTATGTCCGGGGATCACCCTCCACCGGGTCGGCGGGCATTCGGACGGCCTGCAGATCGTCCGGGTCCGGACCGCGCGCGGCTGGGTCGTGCTGGCCTCCGACGCCGCGCACTTCTACGCCAATATCGGTCGCCGGCTCGCCTATCCCATCGTCTACAATGTTGGCGACATGTTCGAGGGTTACCGGACGGTCCGGCATCTGGCCGAGTCCGAGGATCACATCGTCCCGGGCCACGATCCGCAGGTTCTCGCGATCTACCCGCCGGCGTCCGCGGATGTCGCCGGCTGGATCGCGCGCGTCGACCTGCCTCCGACCGCTTCACCGACCTACTGACCGGAGGATTCCATGATCGTCGAGATGCGCGTTTACTACTGCGCCCCGACCCGATTGCCGGCCCTGCTGGAGCGGTTCCGCTCCACCACGCTCGGCTTCTTCCAGAAATACGGCATCGAGCAGGTCGGCTTCTGGACCACGCTCGTCGGTCCCGACAACCACGCGCTCACCTACCTGCTCAAGTGGGAGGACATGGCCCAGCGCGAGGCGCGCTGGAACGCCTTCCAGGCCGATCCGGACTGGATCGCCGCCCGCGCCGAGACCGAGAAGGACCGGCCGATCGTCGCCCGGATCGAGAACACCTTCCTCGCCCCCACGGACTTCTCCGCCCTGCGCTGACGGGGACACGCGGCGCCGGGCCTCTCCGGCCGTCGCTCAGAGGGATATTCACGGCATGGAACAGAGAACCATCGGCGTCATCGGCCTCGGCATGATGGGCGATCCCATGAGCCGGTGCCTGGCCCGAGCGGGGCACGCGCTCCGCCTGCTGGACGCGGATGCAGGCCGGACCGACGCGCTCGCCCGGGATCTCGGCGCGGCGACGCTCACGCGGGAGAACGCGTCCGAACTCGACCTGCTGATCACGATGCTGCCGAACTCGGCCATCGTCGAGGCGGTGCTGCTCGACGAGGGCTGGGCCGACGCGCTCCCGGCCGGCGCCACCGTGATCGACATGAGCTCGTCGGAGCCGGTGCGCTCCCGCGCGCTCGGCGAGACGCTCGCCGGGAAGGGGCTCGGCTATCTCGACGCGCCGGTCTCGGGCGGCGTGCGGCGGGCGGTAGACGGAACGCTCGCGATCCTCGTCGGTGGCGCGGCGGATCTCCTCGCCCGCTGGCGGCCCGTGCTGGAGGCGATGGGCTCATCCGTCCTGCATATCGGCCCGGCGGGATCGGGCCACGCAGCCAAGGCGCTGAACAACTTCGTCTCCGCCGCTGGCCTGCTCGCCACCGTCGAGGCGCTCCACGTGGCGCAGCGCTTCGGCATCGCGCCGGAGGCCATGACCGACGTGCTCAACGCCTCGTCCGGGCGCAGCAACACCTCCGAGAACAAGGTCAAGCAGTTCATGCTCAGCGGCAGCTTCGCCTCGGGCTTCTCGCTGAAGCTGATGGACAAGGATCTCGGCATCGCCGGGGCTTTGGCTGACTCGGTCGACTACCCGCTCGGGTTCGGCCGGCACTGCATCGAGACCTGGCACGCGATCGCCGGCGAGGTCGGGCCCGCGGCCGACCACACCGAGATGTACCGCCTGCTGGCCGAAGGAGCCTGAGACGATGGCGCTCCCGGATCTCAGCCGCTTCTACATCGACGGCGCCTGGGTCGAGCCGGTTTCGGCCCGGCCGTTCCCGCTGATCGACCCCGCCACCGAGACGGCGTTCGGCACCCTCGCGCTCGGCGATGCCGCGGATGTCGACCGGGCCGTGCGCGCGGCCCGCGCCGCCTTCCCGGCCTTCTCGGAGAAGGCGCCCGCCGAACGCGTCGCGCTCCTCCGCCGGATCCTCGCGCTCTTCGAGGAGCGGTTCGAGATCTTCGCGGAGACGATCCGGCAGGAGATGGGCTCGCCCATCGGCTTCGCGCGCAAGGGGCAGGCGGCGCGGGGCCCGGCGCACCTCAACGCGCTCATCGCGGTGATGGAGCGCTTCGCGTTCGAGGAGGATCGCGGCACCACCCGGATCCGGCGCGAGCCGATCGGCGTCTGCGGCCTGATCACCCCCTGGAACTGGCCGATCAACCAGATCGTCGTGAAGATCGCCCCGGCGCTCGCGGCCGGCTGCACGATGGTGCTGAAGCCCAGCGAGTACTCGGCCGTCAGCGCGATGCTGTTCGCGCAGGTCCTGCACGACGCGGGCGTGCCGCCGGGCGTGTTCAACCTCGTGAACGGGGACGGCCCCGGCGTCGGCGCCGCGATCGCCGCGCATCCGGGGATCGACATGGTCTCGTTCACCGGGTCGACCCGCGCCGGGATCGAGATCGCCCGGGCGGCGGCCCCGACCATCAAGCGCGTCGCGCAGGAACTCGGCGGCAAGTCCGCCAACATCCTGCTGGAGGACGTCGACTTCGATCAGGCGGTCCGGCGCGGCGTCGCGGCCTGCTGCACGAATTCGGGACAGTCCTGCTCGATCCCGACGCGGATGCTCGTGCCCCGGGCCCGGATGGACGAGGCGGCCGCCATCGCGGCCGAGGCGGCGGCGGGCTTCCGGCTCGGCCCGACCGCCGACCCCGAGACGGATCTCGGCCCGGTGGTCAACCGCACCCAGTACGAGCGCGTCGTCGGGCTGATCCGCACCGGCATCGCGGAGGGCGCGCGGCTCGTCGCCGGCGGCCCGGAGCGGCCGGACCACCTCGACCGCGGCTTCTACGTCCGCCCGACAATCTTCGCCGACGTGACCCCCGACATGACCATCGCGCGGGAGGAGATCTTCGGCCCGGTCCTGTCGATCCTCGCCTACGACAGCGAGGACGAGGCGATCGTGATCGCCAACGGCTCGCGCTACGGGCTCGCCGCCTACGTGCAGGGACGGGACCGCGACCGGGCGCGCGCCGTGGCGCGGCGGCTCATCGGCGGGCAGGTCCACATCAACTACCCGCCCCCGGACGTCCACGCGCCGTTCGGCGGCTACCGCCAGTCCGGCAACGGCCGGGAATGGGGCGAGGCCGGTCTCCAGGAATACCTTGAGACCAAGGCGATGATCGGCTTCGGCCTCGACTGAACCGTCCCGCGCGATGCGGCCGGCGCCCGCGCGCGTCGGCCCCGACCAGGAGAACCAGATGTCCGACGAGAGCGAGCTGTTCGGCCAGGGTTTCGAGAACCGCAAGACCGTCCTCGGCGCCGCCCATGTCGAGAAGTCCTGGGCCAATGCCGACGCGTTCAACCGTCCGGTCCAGCGGCTCGTGACCGAGTACTGCTGGGGCGCGGTCTGGGGCGACGAGACGCTGCCGTTCAAGACCCGCAGCATGCTCAACATCGCGATGCTGACCGCGATGAACCAGCACCACGAGCTCGGCGTCCACGTCAAAGGCGCGCTCAACAACGGCGTGAGCCGGGACGAGATCCAGGCGGTGCTGATGCAGGCGCTCGTCTATTGCGGCGCCCCGGCGGCCCTGGCCGCCTTCCGGACCGCCTCCGCGGCGATCGCCGATTGGGACAGAGAGCACGCCAGCGGGCGCTGAGCCCGCACCCGCGCCCAGGTCCGACGCAGTCAGAAAACTCGCGCGGCAGACGAACAGGGAGGGAGACGCCATGTCGGTCACGTCGGCAGCCTTGACAACGGAGACGGCGGGCGCGCGCCCGGCCGCGTCCCAGTCGATCGAGGAGAAGCGGAAGAGCGCCATCCGCGGCGCGTTCTTCTCCGAATACATCGACATGTTCGACATCTACCTGCCGGTGGTCGCGCTGGCGCCAGTAATGTTCATGTTCCAGCCGAAGAACCTGTCTCCCCAGGTGGAGACGGTGCTGGCCTCGCTGGTGTTCATCACAACCCTGCTCGGCCGCCCGATCGGCGCGCTCATCTTCGGCCTGATCGCCGACAAGGTCGGCCGCCGGGCCGCCTCGATCTACTCGGTGGCGGGCTTCGGCGTGATCACGCTGCTGATCGGCCTGCTGCCCGGCTACGAGACGCTCGGCCTCGCCTCGTACATCCTGCTGGTGCTGCTGCGCTTCCTCGACGGCATCTTCCTCGGCGGCGGCTACACCGGGGCGATGCCGCTCGCCATCGAGTATTCCAAGAAGGACAAGCGCGGCTTCGTCGGCGGCCTGATCATCGCGGGCTTCCCGGCCGCCTATGTCAGCATCAACCTCATCACGATGCTGATGTTCTACCTGTTCCCGCTCGACGGGCCCGGGTCGCCCTACACAATCTGGGGCTGGCGCATCCCCTTCATCGTCGGCGCGGCGCTCGCCGGCCTGCTCGCGCTCTACTACGTCCACAAGGTCTCGGAATCGGAGGTCTGGAAGAAGGAGGCCGCCGCCGGGGCAGAACAGGCCGAGGCATCGCCCATGGCGGGCCTGTTCTCCGGGAAGGGCGGGCGCGACCTCCTGCAGGTCCTGCTGCTGATGACCGGCTTCTGGACGACGCAGAACATCATCACGATCTACATGCCGACCGGTTTGCTGGTGAAGACCCTGCACCTCAACGGCTTCGCGCTGACCGCGACGCTGATGATCTGCTACACGATCCTGTTCTTCAGCTACATCGGCTCCGGCCTCCTCGGGCAGCTCATCGGCCGCCGGCGGTTCTTCGTGATCGTCGGCCCGCTGATCGCGACGGTGGGCGCGTACATCCTCTACACGCTGACCGTCACGCCCGAGATGGCGTTCGGCACCCGCGTGCTGCTGGTCAGCCTCCTGGCGGTGATCGTGACCTCGCCCTGGGGCGTCATCGTCACCTACATCAACGAGCGCTTCGCCACGGATGTCCGCGCCACCGGCTTCGGCATCGGCTTCAGCCTCTCGGTGGTGATCCCGTCCTTCTACGCCTTCTACATGGACTGGCTGAGCGCGCTGATGCCGCTCGCGCTGACGCCCGTGGCCCTGCTCATCGTCGGCGGCCTGATCGGCACCGTGGGCGCGCTCATCGGGCCGGAGACCAAGGACGTCGATTTCGGCACCGGCCACTGAGCCGGACGCCGCGCGGAGGACGCAGCATGAACGGGAACCGGATCGGCTTCATCGGGCTCGGCAACATGGGCGGCCGCATGACGCGCCGCCTGACCGGCGCGGGGATCGATGTGGTCGGCTTCGACACCGACCGGGAGGCCGCCGCGCGCTGGGGCGCGACGGATGCGGGCTCGATCGCCGCGGTCGTCGGTGAGACGGACGTGGTCCTGATGTCCCTGCCCGACAGCAAGGTGGTCGAGCGTGTCGTGCTCGGCGCGGGCGGGGTCCTCGCGGGCTGCCGGGACGGGCAGATCGTCGTCGACCTCAGCACGGCCTCGGCCAGCTCGACGCGCCGCATCGCCGCGGCGCTGGCCGAGCGCGGCGTCGCCTACGTCGACGCGGGCATCTCCGGGGGCGCCGCCGCGGCCGAGAAAGGCACGCTGACCTTGATGGTCGGCGGTAATCCCGCCGTCATCGACCGGCTGGACTGGGTGTTCGCGCCGATCGCCCAGAAGGTCGTCGTGATGGGCGGATCGGGGGCCGGCCACACGACCAAGCTGCTCAACAACTTCCTGAACGCGGTCAGCCTCGCCGCCACCGCGGAGGTCATGGTCGCGGGCCGGAAGGCCGGGCTCGACCTGCACCGGCTCCTGGAGGTGCTGAACGCCTCCAGCGGCGTCAACTTCGCGACGCTGAACCGTTTCCCGAAGATCGTCGACGGCGACTACCTGGAAGGCGGCCTGACCGGCAAGCTGATGACCAAGGACGTCGTGCTCTACACCGATCTCCTGCACGAACTCGGCGTCGCCTCCCTCAACGCGTCCGGCCCGATGGCGAGCTTCGGCCTCGCCACGGCGCTCGGCTACGGCGACGTCATCTCCAACCGCGTCGTCGACGCCATCGGCGACGTCTCCGGCGGTGTCCGGCTCCACGGCAACCGACACGAGAACTGAGAGGATACGATGCAGATCTTCCACGGCCGCGAGAACAGCGCGAAGTCCGAGAGCCGCGGGCCGACCTTCACCGGGCAGGTCTGGGCCGATCCGGTGATGCCGTCGACGGGCGGCGTGATGATCAACAACGTCTTCTTCACGCCCGGCGCGCGGACCTTCTGGCACGCGCACGCGCAGGGCCAGATCCTGCAGGTCACCGCCGGCAAGGGCTGGATCTGCGTCGCGGGCCAGCAGGCGCAGCCGATCCGCGCGGGCGACACCGTCTGGATCCCCGCGGACGAGCGGCACTGGCACGGCGCGGCCGCCGACAGCTACCTGCTCCACACGGCGATTTCGCTCGGCAAGACCGACTGGCAGGACGAGGTGGTCGAGGCCGATTACGCCGGAGCCACGGCATGACCGGGCCCGCGCCGAGCCCGGAGAGCCTCCGGCACACCGTGCAGGGCGAGCTCGGTTACTGGGACGCGGAGCAGGCGGCCCTCGCCGAGCTGGCCCCGGGCTTCCTCGACGCCTGGGCCCGACTGGCGATGGTCCCCGTGCGCAAGAACCATCTCGGCGCCAAGGACCGCGCCCTGATCGCGCTCTCGGCCGCGACGGCCGCGACCCACCTCTACGCGCCCGGGACGCGCCGCCAGATCCGCAACGCCCTCGATGCGGGCGCGACGGCCGAGGAGATCACGGAGGTGCTCGCGCTCACGGCGACCCTCGGCATCCACGCCTGCAACATCGGCGTGCCGCTGCTGCTGGAGGTGCTGGAGGAGGCCGGGCAGCGGAGCGGCCCCGCGCCGCTGACGCCGCGGCAGGAGCAGCTGAAATCCGACTTCACCCGCGACCGGGGCTACTGGCACGCGTTCTGGGACGGTCTCCTCGAACTCGATCCCGACCTGTTCGAGGGCTACCTCGACTTCTCGGCCTGGCCCTGGCGCCACGGCGTGCTCACGCCGAAGATGAAGGAGTTTGTCTACTGCGCCTTCGACGCGGCGGCGACGCACCTCTACGTGCCGGGCCTGAAGATGCACATGAAGAACGCCCTCGGTTACGGGGCGACCAAGGAGGAGCTGATGGAAGTCCTCGAGATTGTCAGCCTGATCGGAATGCACGGCGCGGAACTGGCCGCGCCGATCCTGCGCGACGAACTGGCCGCGCGGGGCCGGGGCTGACCGACGCGCGCCGGGGCACGCCTTGCCACCCGAGGCTGCGCCATGCCACCGCTTCGGCTCGCCAATGATCCCCGAATCCCCAGCGATGAACAAGATCAGGGCCATCCAGCCGGACACGCTCCGGCAAAAGGTCGAGGACGCCGTCCGCGAGGCGATCACGTCGGGCGTCTACGCCCCCGGCGAGCGGCTGATCGAGCGCGAGCTGTGCGAGGGGCTCGGCGTCAGCCGCGCCTCCGTGCGCGAGGCCCTGCGCCGGCTCGAGGCCGAGAAGCTCGTCCACACGGTGCCGCATCGCGGCCCGGTCGTGGCCTCGATCTCGGTGGAGGAGGCGCGTCAGCTCTACGCGCTGCGGGCCGTGCTGGAGGGCTACGCGGCGCACGAATTCGCCACCCAGGCCACGGACGCGGCGATCGCCGAGTTCGGACGCGCAGCCGGCGATCTGCGCGAGGCTGCCGGCAGCGGCGACACGGACCGCGTCCTGCGCGCCAAGGGCGTCCTGTACGACGTGATGCTCAGCCATTGCGGGAACGATCTGGTCCGCGAGACCCTTCGCGGCTTCTACTCGCGGATCAACCTGCTGCGCGCGACATCGCTGATGCATCCCGAGCGGCTGCCGCACAGCCTCGCCGAGATCGACGCCCTCGTCGCGGCCTTCCGGGCCCGGGACGCCGCGAAGGCCGAGCAGCTGGCCCGCCTCCACGTCACCAACGCGTGCGCGGTCGCCCTCAAGCAGCTCGCGTTCCGCATCGCGCAGACGTCCCTCGACGCGGTGAGCTGAGCGCGCGGTCCGCGGGCGCGCAGACCCTGCGCGGGGGAGGGCGGCGAGGTCGCCTCCGCGGCGACGCCCGTGGCCGAGGCGGTCCAGATGATCGATGCCGTGTCGGTGATGTCGCGCGCCCTGCGCCGAGCGACCGGCGGCGACACGCCTTGCGATCCCCCGGCGGAAGGCCCAGAACCGCACGGTCCTTGCTTCCCCATGCTGGCGCCACGGGAGTTCGTCGCTTGGTCCGGACCGTCTGCCCGCACGATTGCCCCTCCGCCTGCAGCCTCGACGTTGAAGTCGCGGACGGGCGCGTCGTCTCGGTCCGGGGCGGCGACAACCCCTACACGGCCGGGGTGATCTGCGCGAAGGTCAGCCGCTACGGCGAGCGCGTCCACCACCCGGACCGGATCCTCCACCCCATGGAGCGCGTCGGGCCGAAGGGCGGCGGGGCGTGGCGCCGGATCTCCTGGGACGCGGCGCTCGACCGGCTGGCCGCGGCCTTCTCCGAGACGGCGGACCGTTGGGGGCCGGAGGCGGTCTGGCCGTACAACTCGGGCGGCACCATGGGCCTCGTCCAGCGCGACGGCATCCACCGGCTGACCCACGTGATGGGCTACTCGCGGCGCAAGCGCACCATCTGCACGGCGGTGGCGATCGCGGGCTGGAGCGCCGGGGTCGGCCGGATCGCCGGGCCGGATCCGCGCGAGATGGCGCTGTCCGACCTGATCGTGGTCTGGGGCGGCAACCCGGTCAGCACGCAGGTCAACGCGATGACCCACATCAGCCGCGCCCGCAAGACGCGCGGCGCCAAGCTGGTGGTGATCGATCCGTACCGCACCGGGACCGCGGCGGCGGCCGACCTCCACCTCGCGCCCCGGCCCGGGACCGACGGGGCGCTGGCCTGCGCGGTGCTCCACGTCCTGTTCCGCGACGGCCACGCGGACCGGGCCTATCTCGCCGCGCACGCACAGGACACGGCCGCGCTGGAGGCGCATCTGGCGTCGCGCACGCCCGAATGGGCGGCGGCGATCACCGGCCTGGAGCCCGCCGCGATCGAGGCCTTCGCGGCCCTCTACGGCAACACGCCGCGCAGCTACATCCGCTGCGGTTTCGGCTTCACCCGGAGCCGCAACGGCGCGGTGAACCTGCACGCGGTGACCTGCCTGCCGACCGTCACCGGCGCGTGGCAGCACCCGGGCGGCGGCGCCCTCTGGCAGCACGCCGCGATCTTCAACTGGGACAAGACCCTGACGGAGGGTCTCGACGCCCGGGCGCCGGGCGTGCGCGAGCTCGACATGAGCCGGATCGGCGCCGTGCTCGCCGACGATCCCGACGCCCTGCAGGGCGGGCCCCCGGTCCGCGCCATGCTGATCCAGTCGGCCAATCCCGCGGTCTCCGCGCCCGACAGCGCCCGGGTGCGCGCCGGGCTCGCGCGGCCGGACGTGTTCGTGGCCGTGCACGAGCAATTCCTGACCGAGACGGCCGCGCTCGCCGACCTCGTGCTGCCGGCCACCACCTTCCTGGAGCACGACGACATCTACGGGGCCGGCGGCCACAGCCACATCCAGGCCGGCCCGGCGATCCTGGAGGCGCCGGGCGCGTGCCGGTCGAACCACGCGCTCCTCTCGGCGCTCGCCGCCCGGCTCGGCGCGGACCACGCGGGCTTCCGCCTGAGCGCCCGGGACCTCGCCGACGCGACCCTGTCACGCTCCGGCTGGGGCGGCCTCGACAGGCTGGAGGCGGAGGGCTGGATCGACGCGCAGCCGGACTTTGCCGAGAGCCACTTCCTGAACGGGTTCGGCCATCCCGACGGGCGCTTCCGCTTCGCGCCCGACTGGGCGTCACTGGGCCCGCGCGCGGCCGGGATGCCGTCCCTGCCGGATCACTGGCCGGAGGCCGAGCCCGCCGACGCGGAGCACCCGTTCCGCATGATCGCCCCGCCGGCCCGCCAGTTCCTCAACGCGACCTTCACCAACGTGCCCGAGTCGCTCCGCCGCGAGGGGCGGCCGACCTGCCTGATCCACCCCGCGGACGGCGACCGGCTCGGGATCGGCACGGGCGACGCCGTCGAGGTCGGCAACGCCCGCGGCCGGGTCCGGCTGCACGCGCGGCTGGCCGAGGGGCAGCAGCCGGGCGTCGTCGTGGTCGAGAGCCTGTGGCCGAGCGCGGCCTTCATCGGCGGGGGCAGCGGGATCAACGCGCTGATCGGGTCCGCACCGGCCGCGCCCAACGACGGCGCCGCCTTCCACGACACCGCGGTCTGGGTTCGCGCAGCCTGAATTCCGGACCGCACCGGGCTGAGGCCGAACGGCCTGCGCGGGTGCGCTATTTCTCGACGAAGGCCTTCTCGATGACGTAGTGGGCGGCCTCGCCGTGGTTGCCCTCCTCGTAGCCGCGCGAGGACAGGAGCTCGCGGGTGTCGCGGATCATGTCGGGGCTGCCGCAGAGCATGAAGCGGTCGTTCTCGATCGCCATCGGCGGCAGGCCGATATCCTCGAACAGCTTGCCCGAGACCATCAGGTCGGTGATCCGGCCGCGGTTGCGGAACGGCTCGCGGGTCACGGTCGGGTAGTAGACCAGCTGGCTCGAGATCATCTCGCCCAGGAACTCGTGGCGCGGCAGCGTCTCGGTGATGGTCTCGCCGTAGGCGAGTTCCTGCACCTGCCGGCAGCCGTGGACCAGCACGACCTTCTCGAACCGGTCGTAGGCCTCGGGATCCTTGATGATCGACAGGAACGGCGCCAGCCCGGTGCCGGTGCCCAGCAGGTACAGGTTGCGGCCCGGCAGCAGGTTGTCGAGCACCAGCGTGCCGGTGGGCTTCTTGCCGACGATGATCGGATCGCCGACCTTCAGGTGCTGCAGCTTCGAGGTCAGCGGGCCGTCCTGGACCTTGATCGAGAAGAACTCCAGCTCCTCTTCGTAGTTGGCCGAGACCACCGAGTAGGCGCGCAGCAGCGGCCGGCCCTCGACCTCCAGGCCGATCATGGTGAACTCGCCGTTGCGGAACCGGAACGCCGGATCCCGCGTCGTGCGGAACGAGAACAGGTTGTCGGTCCAGTGGTGGACCGACAGAACGCGCTCCTCGTAGAACTTGCTCATCGACGGATCAGTCCTCGCTCAGGCGGACGCCGGGTCGGCAGTCCCGAACAGGTCGAGCAGCTTGCCGCTGCGGCCGTCCCACGCCGCGGCGTCGTCGGCCGGCTCGGTCCTCTCGGTGATGTTGGGCCAGAGATCGGCGTACTTGGCGTTGAAGGTCTTCCAGCCCGCCATCTCCGGTTCGGTGTCGGCCCTGATGGCATCGGCCGGGCATTCGGGCTCGCAGACGCCGCAATCGATGCACTCGTCCGGTTTGATCACCAGCATGGTCTCGCCGACGTAGAAGCAGTCGACCGGGCAGACCTCGACGCAGTCGGTGTACTTGCAGCGGATGCAGTTCTCGGTGACGACATAGGTCATGACTTCGCACCTCGGCGCAGGGGTCAGAGCAGCGCGGGGAGATCCTGGCCCTCGAGATCGATCGCCAGTCCCTTCATCGCCTCGGCGCTGACCTCGCCGCCCATCGCGCGGAGGCTCTCCTCGCGGATCAGCGACATCAGCCCCCGGCGCAGGCCCAGGAACTCGGACGACAGGGTCAGGGCCGGCTGGCGCGGGCGGGGGAGGGGCACCACGACCTCGGCCTTGATGCTCCCGGGACGCGCGGTCATCACGTAGACGCGGTCGGAGAGGAAGATCGCCTCGTCGATGTCATGGGTCACGAACAGCACCGAGATCTTCAGGCGCTGCCACATGTTGGTGAGGATCTGCTGCATGATCAGCCGCGTCTGCGCGTCGAGGGCGCCGAACGGCTCGTCGAGCAGCAGGATGCGCGGGCCGGTGGCGAGCGCGCGCACGATGCCGACACGCTGCTTCATCCCGCCGGACAATCGGTCCGGATAGTGGTTCTCGAACGCCGTGAGGCCGGCGAGGCCGAGCAGCGTCCGCGCCTGACGCTCGCGCTCGCTGCGCCGGACGCCCTTCATCTTCAGGCCGAACTCGACGTTCTCGCGCACCGTCTTCCAGGGAAACAGTGAGTATTGCTGGAAGATCATGCCGCGATCCGCGCTCGGTCCCGCGATCGCCTCGCCGTCGACGGTGACCCGCCCGGACGACGGCTTGAGGAAGCCGGCCAGCGCGTTGAGCAGCGTCGACTTCCCGCAGCCCGAGGGCCCGATGATCGACACGAACTCGCCGGGATGGACGGTGAGCGAGGCGTTCGAGACGGCCTCGACGGACCCCTCCATCGTCTCGTAGCGCAGGCAGAAGTCGCTGACCTCGATCAGGCCCCGGCTCGATTCGGCCATGGCAAGCTCCCGATTGGTGACGCGCGTGGAGGACCGGTCCGGCGAGGACCGCGCCGGGCGGCGGGCGGAGGCCTAGCGGGCCGCGGACCAGGGCATGACGAGGCGGCCCACGAGACGGATCGCGAAGCTGGAGCCGAGGCCGAGCAGCCCGATCGTGATCATGCCGAGGGCGATGTCCGGGTACTGGACCAGCGAGTAGGCTTCCCAGGTGAAGTAGCCGATGCCGAACTGGCCGGAGATCATCTCGGCGGCGATCAGCGAGACCCAGGCCACGCCCATTCCGACCGTCAGCCCGGTGAAGATCTGCGGCAGCGAGGCCGGCAGGTAGACTTCGCGGAACACCGCCGCCTCGCGGGCGCCGAGGCAGCGTGCGGCCCGCACCAGGACCGGGTCGACCTGGACCATGCCCTGGAGGGTGTTGATCAGGATCGGGAAGAACGAGCCCAGGAAGGTGATGAAGACGATCGAGCCCTCGTTGGTCGGCCACAGCATGATCGCCATCGGCACCCAGGCGATCGCCGGGATCGGCCGCAGCACCTCGCAGATCGGGAAGGCGATCTCGCGCAGGAGGCGGTAGCGCCCCATGAGGAGCCCGAGCGGCACGGCGACGCCGCCGGCCAGGAGAAATCCGAAGAGGATCCGGCGGCAGGAGATGAGCACGTGGTCGCCGAAGTTCGGGCTGCGCAGGGCGATCGCCGCGCGGTCCACGACGTCCATCGGCGTCGGGATGTTCAGGAACCGCACGTAGAGGGTCACGCGGTTCGCGGTCAGATACTGCCAGAGCGCGACGAACAGGATCAGGGAGGTGAGCCCGATCAGCGCGGCTCGGAACGCGCCGTGATGCAGCCGCAGCCAGCGGCGGACGCGGCCGGTCGCGGGGCGGGTGGACGCGGCCGGCGGCGGGAGGGGCGCCGCCCGCGGCGGGCGCGACTCGGCGGCGGGCCGGAGAGCGACAGCTTCCATGCGGTTCTAGCCTCCCGTCACAGCGGCCTTCAGGGCCTCGTCGTAGGGCATCACCGTGCCGCCGCCCCGCGCCGCGGCCTCGGCGTCCTGCTTCAGCAGGAACGGCGCGATGCCGCCCTTGCCGTCGACGACGTAGAAGGCCTCCCGGGCGAACAGCTTGATGCCGCGGGCCGTGTCGAAGACGTAGGCGACGTCGACGGCCTGCCCCTTGGACTTCATCTCGTTCAGCGCGCCGAGCGTGCAGGCCGCGCTCGCGTAGGGCTGGATCGCCCCGCCCTTCACCCAGATCTCGCCGGCCTTGCGCGGCTCGGTGACGGGCCTCTTGCAGTACGTGTCCTCGCCGCGCACCTCGTAATTGGCGGTGCTCGCGCGCTGCTGCGCGTAGTCCAGGCCGCGCTCGGCGAAGACCTTGCGCAGCGGCCCGTCGTCGACCCACGGACCGACGTCGAACGTCTTGATCCGGTCGAGCCGCTGCAGGACCTTGACGTCCTCGCGGGCGGCCTCGACCAGCTGCGGCTTGATCGTGGGATCGACGGTCATGATCCCGCCGGGCCCGAGGAAGATGTAGACCACCTCCTTGTCGGTGCCGGTCCAGGCCGCGATCTGCTCGGCGGCGCGCTTCGGATCGGCCTTGACCCAGGCGTCGGCGTCGAGGACGGCCTTCAGGTAGGCCTCGACGATCTCGGGGTAGCGGTCGGCGAAGTCGGAGCGCACGACCACGCCGTGCCAAGTCGGGAGGTTGGTCTCGACGCCATCGAACACTTTGCGCGCGAAGCCGCGGAACGGCAGAAGCTCGGCGAAGGGGACGAAATCCGCGTGCGCGTCGATCTTCCGCTCCTGGAGATTGGTCGAGCCGACCTCCGGGCTCTGGCTGACCAGGCGGAAATAGGTGGCCGGATAGCCCTTGTCCTGCAACGCCTTCAGGACCATCCCGTGGGCCGCCGACCCGAAGGGCACGCTGACGACCTTGTCTTTCAGATCCTCGAACGAGAAGTATTCGGAAGCCTTGTTGACCACGATCCCGTTGCCGGATCCGTGGAGATTGTAGGCGGCGACCGCGATCAGCCGCGATTGGCTCTCGGGATTGTTCTGGAACGTCGCACCGTTGACGACGAGCGGGTAATCGCCCATCGCGCCGAACTGCAGCTTCCCGGCCATCATGCCGTTCGTGACCGGCGGCCCGGACGTGAAGTTCTGCCAGTCGAGCTGGATGGTCGTGCCGGCGTACTTGCCGGTCTTGGGCAGGTACTTCTCCAGCAGCTTAAGCTGGCGGATCACCACGCCGACCGTCGCGGTGTTGGTCGTCGTGTCCTGCGTGCCGATGCCGACGGTGAGGGTCTCGGCGCGGGCTGGTGCCCCGATCCCGGCGCCCGCCAGCGCGAGGAGCGCGAGAGCGGAGACCGATCTGAGCCCGGGGAATCGTCCAGTCATCGCCCGCTCCAACATTCCGGCCCGATGTCGCGAAGACATCGACGGCATGATCGGGCGCTGCGGCGCGTCCGATCAAATGCCGAGGACGCCTGCGGGTCGATTAGTTGCGCAAAAAAGTCGAGCGGTTCCGGATGTGCTGCGGTTTTGTGCGGGACGCTCGCGTTTTAGGCGCATTCCTCGCCGCCGCGCATCGCCGCCAGGATGTCGGGACGCAGGACGACGATCTGCGTGCGCCGCGCGACGAGGACGCCCTGCTCCGAGAGCCGCTTCAGGCTGATCGTCACCCATTGCCGTGTGGCGCCGACCATGTGGGCGAGGTCGGCGTGCGTGAAGGTCGCCGCGATCACCGTCCCGTCCTCCTCCGCGACGCCGTAGAGGTCGCATAGGTGCAGGAGCAGGTGGGCGAGGCGCTCGGTGATCGAGCGGGTCCCGAGCATCTGGGCCAGGGTCGAGTAGCAGCGGCCCTTGAAGGTCAGGCCGTCGATCACCCCGATCGCGAGGGTCGGGATCTGCGTCACGAGCTGCCGGAGCGCCTTGGCCGGTAGGTGCAGCACGCTGGAATTGCTCGCCGCCATGCCCGACCATTTGTGGAGGCCGGCGCCGAACACGTCGGGACCGCCGACGAAGTTGCCGGGGTACCAGTAGGCCAGCGTGATCTCGCGACCGGACGGCGCGGCGTAGAAGACCCGGATGCGGCCGCTCTCGACGATCCAGATCCCGTCGTTGGGCGTCTCCTGCGTGAACAGGGTCGCGCCGCGGTAGAGCACGCGGCGCCGGCCCTTCTCCAGCACGAGGGCGACCTCGCGCTCGGTCAGCCCGTCGAGGAGAGGGCGCTGCCCGGTTCCGGCCTTGGGCGCGGCCTCGGACAGCAGGAGGGCGCTCGCCTGGGTCTGGAGCCCCGCCGGGGCCTGAGACGGGCGTATCGGCGCCGTGGTCTGCATTGCCGCCTCCAGCATCCTACCTGCCGCGGCGCAGCAAACCCTGTACCAGCTCTAAACTGGCCGCCGGCACCGGCAGCGTCTGGATATCGCGGAGCCGAGCGAACGTGAAGCGGCGCCGCATCCGGAGGATGCGGCGCCGCGACGAGCCGAGACGGCCGGATCGATCAGGGGCGTCCCTGACAGCGTCCGATCGCCCACTGGATGAGCTTGCGCACGTCGGGATCGGGATCGTTGGCGGCCGCCTCAAGGGCCGAGAGGCCCCGCGGGTCGGCGATCTCGCCGAGGGCTGCGGCCGCCTCCTTGCGCAGGTTGCTGACCTCCGAGGTCAGCGCCCGGCCCAGGATCTCGACGGCCGCCGGCGCCCGGATCCGGCCCAGGGCATTGGCCGCCTTGGTGCGGACCTGCCAGACGGGATCGTCCATCACGGCGATCAGGGGCGCCGTCGCCTCGGGCAGCCGGATCTTGGCGCAGGAGACGGCCGCCTCCTCGCGAACCTGCCAGTGCTCGTCGGACAGGCCGGCGATCAGCGTGCCGATACCCGGACCGCCGGGGCGCAGGAAGACCAGCGCCGCCATCGTGGCGCGCCGGACCGTCGGGGCGGGATCGCCCGCGGTGGCGATCAGCGCCGGCAGCGCCTCCTCGGCCTTGAGGTAGCCGATGACGCCGAGACCTTCGCGGCGCACCTCCGGGGACGGGCTCTGGAGCGCCTTCAGCGCGGCCGACAGGGCGTCCGGCAGGACGAGCTCGCGCAGGGCCCGCAGGGCAGAGGCCTGCACGAACGGGTCGGTGTGCGCGGCGCGCTCGATCAGGAGCGGCCCGCAGGCCGGCTCCTTCTTCTCGGCCAGGGTATCGGCGGCGGTGCGGCGCACGGCCTCGTCGTCGTCCTCCAGGGACCGCACGAGGCCCTCGACGACGTCCGCGCCGTCGTGCTCGTCCAGCGCCTTGGCCGCCGCGGCGCGGACGGCCGCGTCCGGATCGCCGAGGCCCTTGAGGAGCAGGACCTTCGCCGCGGGGCCGACGGCCTCGGCGAGCTCCATCATCGCGACGCGCCGGACGCCGGCGTCGGCACTCGCGCAGCGCTCGGCCACATCGTCGAGATCGTCGTCGAAGGAATCGAACACGGGGCTCATGGTCGGCCTCAGCGCAGCAGGTAGGGAATGTTGACCTTGACCGCGTTCGTCGGGCAGTCGACCTCGCAGGGCATGCAGTACCAGCACTCGTCGTACTTCATGTAGGCCTTCTGCCGGGTCTCATCGATCGCGAGGATGTCGAGCGGGCAGACGTCGACGCAGACGCGGCAGCCCTTCTCGGCGATGCACTTGGCGTCGTCGATGACGACCGCGGCGCTGCTGGCCTGATTGATGATCGGCATGGATCGATCTCCGGTACGGGGCGGGATTACTCGGCGGCGGCCGGCGTCTTGATGCGGAGCTGGTGGTAGGCGCCCATCTCCTCGGCGGCGACCGGCACGATGAACGGGTCGACGGCGCGCTTCGCGTGGGCCATCCGGCCCTGGCCGTCCTTGAACAGGACCGTGTGGCAGGCCCACTCGGCGTCGTTCGTCTCGGGATAGTCGACGCGCAGGTGGTAGAAGCCCCAACGGCTCTCGGTGCGGTAGAGCGAGGCCGCCGCCGCCATGTCGGCGCAGTCGAGGATCGTCTGCATCTCGAGCGCCCGGTGCAGCTCGTGCGGGTCGCGGGCGCAGAGCAGGTCGAGGTCCTCGCGGATCTCGGCGAAGCGGCGCTGGCCGAGCTCCATCTTCGCCGTCACCTTCGGCGGCTCGAGATAGTCGTTCACCAAGCGGCGGGTCTTGAACTCCATCTCGTGCGGGGTGAGCCCGTCGACGCGCCGGGTCGGCGCCAGGACCCGTTCGCGCTCGACCGCGATGTCCGCCGGGTCATGGTCGGCGACGGCGTTGGCCGTGCAGTAGGCGGCGGCGTCGGCCCCGGCGATGCCGCCGTTCACGAAGGCGCCCAGCATGTAATTGTGCGGCACGCTCGCCATGTCGCCGACCGCGTAGAGGCCGGGGACCGTCGTGCGCGCGAACTCGTCGACGAAGACGCCCGAGGCCGAGTGGCCCGAGCAGAAGCCGATCTCGGAGATGTGCATCTCCACGGGACGCTGGCGGTAATTGGTGCCGCGCCGCTCGTGGAAGCGTCCGCGGGAGGGGCGCTCGTTCGAGTGCAGGATCGTCTCGATCTCGGAGATCGTCTCCTCGCGCAGATGGTCCATCTTGAGGAAGACCGGGCCGTTGCCGCCCTGCAGCTCGCGCCAGAACTCGAGCATCATCTGACCGGACCAGTAATCGCACTCGATGAAGCGCTCGCCGCGATTGTTGGCCGTGTATCCGCCGAACGGGCCGGTGACGTAGGCGCAGGACGGGCCGTTATAGTCCTTGATCAGCGGGTTGATCTGGTAGCACTCGAGGTTCGCGAGCTGCGCGCCCGCGTGGTAGGCCATCGCGTAGCCGTCGCCGCAATTCGCCGCGTTCTCGTAGGTCCCGAACAGGTACCCGGAGGCCGGCAGGCCGAGGCGGCCGGCGGCCCCGCAGGCGAGGATCACCGCCTTGGCCTTCACCACCAGGAACTCGGAGGTGCGGGTGTTGACGCCGATCGCTCCGGCGATGCGCCCGTCCGCGCCCTTGAGCAGGCGCGTCGCCATGTACCGGTTGGTCACGCCGACCTGGAGGCGGCGGAGTTGCCGGTAGAGGACCTTCTTGACGTTGTGCCCTTCCGGCATCGGCAGCACGTAGGTCCCCATGTGGTGGACCTTGCGCATGTTGTACTCGCCGGAGCCGTCCTTCTCGAATTTGACCCCGAGCTTGTCGAGGTACTGGATCATCGGGAACGACCCCTGCGCGTAGGCCATCACCGCCTTCTGATTGACGATGCCGTCGTTGGCGACGGTGATCTCCTTCACGTACTGCTCGGGGGTGGCGTAGCCCGGGACGACGGCGTTGTTCAGCCCGTCCATGCCCATGCTGATCGCGCCCGAGCGCTTGACGTTGGCCTTCTCCATCAGGACGACCCGGAGCTTCGGATCGGCCTCCTTGGCCTTGATCGCGGCCATCGGACCGCCGGTGCCGCCGCCGATCACCAGGATGTCGGTCTCGATAATCTCGGTCTTCGTCGCGGATTCGAACGCGTTCATGGCAAGATCTCGCGTCAGGTCAGGGGCGGGGCGTGTGGGATCGCCGGAGGATCGGATCGCGCGGTCAGGCGGCCTGCGCGGCGTCGGGCGGGCCGTCGACGGCCTCGGCCACGAGGGCGCGCAGGTAGGACCAGGGGAAGATCCCGCGGGCGTGGCCGTCGGAGAACGCGATGTGGACGGCGTAGCCGCCCATCGGTTCGACCCGCGCGACCGCGATGTCGGCGGCGGCCTGAGGAAAGCGTCGCTCGACCCGGTCACGGGTGCACCACGCGCAGCGGCAGCGCAGCCGCAGCCGCTCCGCCGACAGCGTCGCGGTCAGCCCGTCGCGCCATTGCAACCGGAGGCCGGTCCCGCCGCGCGCGAGGGTGGCGGCCTCCGGGATGGCCTCGGGATCGAACGGGGGCGGGTTCGGAACCCCGGTCGCGTGGTGTGCCATCCGCTCCTCCTCTGTGCCGGCGTCACAGAAGCCGAGGGGCGGGCGATCCGACAGCAATTAGTTGCTCAGAATCTCAGTCAGGCCGCCGGCCGCGGCGACACCGACCGGCTCGGAGACCGGAGCCGGGCCGTCCGCCGCGGCTGCCCGCGGACAGCGACCGCCCGGTGATCCGGACCTACGGCTCGGTCGTCTTCGTCTCGGGCCCGCAGATGCCCCTGAGTGCCGTCCAGGCGGCGCCGGACAGGATCTGGCGTTCGGCCGCCCCAGAGCCCGCCTGGGCGCGGATCGCGGCGGCGCGCTCGCGCGTGAAGGGATGGCTGCGCAGCAGGTCCAGCACGTCGCTCTTCCCGTCGTGCTTGTCCTTGGCGATGCGCTCGAGGATGTCGGCGAGCGCCGCGCCGTTGCCGCCCGCGCGGGTCATGAGGTCGACCGCGTAGGCGTCCGCCGCCCGCTCGGTGTCGCGGCTGTAGCCGGCCGAGAGCACCGCGTCGCCCAGCGCGATGATGATGGTCGAGCCGGTCAGGTCCCCCAGGACGAGACTCAACAGGAACGAGGTGCCCGACGCCCGGATGAGGGAGCGGGTCGGATCGCGTCGGCGGACGTGGCCGAGCTCGTGCGCCAGGACCGCCGCAGCCTCGTCGGCCGAGCGCGCCCGCGCGATGAGGCTCGAGAGCACGATCACGCGGGCGCCCGGCAGGGCGAAGGCGTTGGCCGTGCCGTGCCGGCGCACGCTCACGGCCACCTCGGGAGGCAGCGAGCCCTCCGCCCGACCGGCCGCGACGAGGCGGGCCACGAGCGTGTCGAGCGCCGCGCGGCCGGCCGGTTCCGCGCAGGCCGGCGGGTCGCCGAGGAAGCGCAGGACCTGCGGTTCCGCCACCGCCCCGAGCCGCGACTCGGCCGCGTCCGGCACCAGCGGGGCCAGCAGCCCGGCGATCTGCGGGACGCCGAAGACCGCCACGAGCAGGACCGAGAGACCGGTCGCGAGAGACCAGAGCACGAGCCGCACCGTGCCGCCCGAGCGCTCCCGGCGATGGAGGTCCGGGCAGCGCGCCGCGAGCGCGGCGGCGAGCGTCGCGTCCGAGAACTCCACGCGGACCGGCTCGCCGGCCGGACCGATCCGCATCAGCGGCGGCACGGACACGGCGGCGCGCAGGTCGAGCAGGTTCCAGTCCTGGGCGATTCCGGGCCCGGAGACGCGGAAGCGGTCGTCGAGGCGCAGCGCGACGGGATGTGCCCGCGCGCTGACGCCGTCGAAGTAGCGGCCCTCGACCTCGATCGGCGTCGCGTCGATCGCCTCGGAAGCGCAGGTCAAGCGTCAGAAGCCGATCTGGAGCGCGCCTCCGACGTCGAGCGCGTCGGCGAGGCCCTCCTGCAGCCCGCTGCCGGCACCGCGGGACGAGGCGAGGACGGCATCCAGGGCTTCGGGATCCGTCACGCTCGTGCTCGTCGCGACCGCCGCCCACAGGCGGGCCTGCACCACGCGCACGTAGAGCACCGCGAACAGCGGCGCGCCGACCAGGTAGATGAGGACGACGAGCCAGTGGAGCATGCTGAGATCGCCCGCCGCCCGTGCGGCGAAGATCAGCAGAGCCGCGACGAGGCCCAGCACGACGAGGAAGCCCAGGAGCGACAGCATGTAGACGATGTACGGCCAGTAGAACTGCCGCGCCTTCAGGCTCGAGATGAGGCGGGCATGACCGAGGCTGGCGGCCCCCATGAACGCCCGCGTCTCGCGGGCGCGGTAGTACGGGAGCAGGAGCAGTGCCGCGGGCACGCAGATGGCGGCCACGAAGCCCATCGCCTGGAGGAGAATGCCGATCTTCGAGGCCGCGTAGGCGGGGTTGAGGATCGTCTGGCCGGCCTTGCCGCCGGGCTTCGGTACCAGGAGGTCCGTGGGCAGCGAGAAATCCGTCGCGACCAGGAGGGCGATGCCGAGCCCGATCAGCGGCCCCAGCCCGATTACGTACAGCAACAGCCAGGGGCCGAGCACGCTGCGTCCCCGCGCCGTCGAGTGCATCCGGCTGATCCCGACCAGGGTGTGGTCGATGCGGTAGCGTTCCAGGCTCGCCCGCATGAACGGGAAGGCAAGGCCGAAGGTGACGAGCGTGAGCAGCCACCAGCCGCCCGCGCGGGCCGCGTAGGCGAGGCCCGAGCCGTCCTGCCCGAGGCGGATGCCGCGCCAGAGCGTCCGCATCGCGCGGTAGCGGCGCCCGCGGTAGATCGCGAATTGTCCCAGCAGGAACAGGAACACGAAGGAGATCACCACCGAGAACGGGGCGAGCGCGGGCGCGACGAGCGAGAGCGCGAACAGCGCGACGTAGATCGGCACGAGGATCGCGAGCGCGACGAGGAAGCCGAGGAACAGTTCCTTGCCCGTGCCGGTATACTCGGCGGGCGAGCCGTCGAGCGCGGTGCGCTCCCAGAAGAAGCGGCGCAGATTGGTGACGTACCAGAATCTGTAGATGCCGAAGGTCACGATCGAGAGCAGAAAGCCCTTCAGCGCCAGCCAGGTGAGACCTTTCACCCGCGGGTCGAAGGTTACGGCGGCCACGCGCGTGCCCGGAGCGCCGCTCCGCGTGTCGAACTGGGTGCCGGGTGCCAAATTCATGGGTCCGTCGATCGTCCCGCCGCGTTTCGCGGCCAGACACTAGGAAGGAAGGCCTGCGCTGACCAGTTCCGTGCGGCCGCAATTCTGACCCGTCCCCGCAATGTCGTGCAGCGACTGTTCGAAATGCGGGGCGTCGTTAACGCGCGGTCTCCGGTTGCCGGACACGCGTTGCCGGGCGATGCGACCGAGCCGCCTCGACGGGGTGCGCACCGCGCCCGGCCGCCGTTCGGCGCGTCCCTAGCCCAGGACCGACAGAGCGGCCGCGAGGTCGGCGACCAGATCGTCCGGGTGCTCGATCCCGATCGACACCCGGATGGTCGCGTCCGTGATCCCGAGCCTGTCGCGCACCGCCTTCGGCACGCCGGAATGGGTCGTGGAGGCCGGGTGGCTGGCGAGGGACTCGGTTCCGCCCAGGCTGACGGCGAGCTTGAACAGCTGGAGGCCGTTGAGAACCCGGAACGCCTCGGCCTCGCCTCCGACGATGTCGAACGAGAACGTCGAGCCCGGGGCCGCGCACTGCTTGGCGTAGATCTGCGCCTGCCGCGATCCCGGCTCGAGATGCGCGAGGTGGTGGAGCCGCGCCACCTTCGGGTGCGCCGCCAGCATCCGGCCGACGATCTCGCCGTTGCGGTTGGCCGCGCTCATCCGCAGCGACAGGGTCTCGAGCGAGCGCCCGAGCATCCAGCAGGAATGCGGGTCGAGCCCGGTGCCGATCGCCGAGCGCAGAAGCCGCACCGGCTTCATCCGCGCCGCCGTGCCGAGGGCGGCGCCGGCGATCAGGTCCGAGTGGCCGCCGACATACTTCGTCAGGGAGTAGACCGAGATGTCGGCGCCCTCGCGCAGCGGGTGCTGGAAGAGGGGCCCGAGCAGGGTGTTGTCACAGACGACGACCGGCGCCTCGCCGCCCTGCCGGGCGCCGATCTCCTCGGCGACCGCCCGGACGAGGCCGAGGTCGACGAGGGTGTTGAGCGGGTTCGAGGGGGTCTCGACCATGACGACGCTGACGCGTCCCGCGCCCGCCGCGCGGTCGGCCGCGGCGCGCACGCTCGCCGGATCGGTGCCGTCGGAGAATCCGAACGGCGCGATGCCGAACCCGGCCAGGGTCTTGGCGATCAGGGTCTCGGTGCCGCCGTACAGGGGTTGCGAGTGCAGGATCGCGTCGCCGGGCCGCGCGAAGGCCAGGATCGTGGTGGCGATCGCCGACATGCCGGAGGAGAAGACCAGCGCGGCCTCGGCCTCCTCGAAGACGGCCAGCCGGTCCTCGACGATCTCGCTGTTCGGGTGATTGAAGCGCGAGTAGACCAGCCCCGCCGCCTCGCCGACCGGCGGTTCGCGCCGTCCCGAGACGTAGTCGAAGAAGGCTTTGCCGTGCTCGGCCGAGGTGAAGACGAAGGTCGATGTCAGGAAGACCGGCGGCTTCACCGCGCCCTCGGACAGGGCCGGGTCGTAGCCGTAACCGAGCATCAGCGTCTCGGGACGGAGCGGGCGGTTGCCGAGCGCCCTCCGGTGGTAGCGGTCGTCGGACATGCTGGCCTCGCTCCGACAGGCCCCAGCCCGGGGCTGGGCAGCCCGGTTGCGCTCTGACTCCGGGATTCCGGACGCGGGAGCATGGCACAGGCAGGGCCGCTACGGAACGCCGCCGCGGTCCCGACGCGCCGCGGCGGAGGGCGGCCTCGGGTCTCAGCCGGACCGCGCCGCGCCGCCCGAATCCAGGCGCTCCAGGACGCGGGCGACGTCGGCCGTCGTCATCTCCCACTCGTTCTGGAAGTTGGCCACGACGCCGCGCATGAAGCGCGATTGCAGGCGCTCCGCCTCCGCCGCGTCGCCGAGATGATCCACCAGGATCGCGTAGGCGAGCTGCGAGGGCTCGGGACCCTCGTAGCTCCACTCGAAGCCGTTCCGGGAGTAGCACTTGGCCTCCGCCCGATCCGGCAGCGGCGCCCCGTTCACCGTGACGACGATCCCGTCGATCGTCCGGTCCCCGGCATAGACCTTGTCCATCACCGCGCCTCCCGGATCCGGTGGCGCGGGGTGCGGCCGTCGGAGCGGTTGCGCATCACCTCGGGGAAGATCCAGAGGCTGACCACCATGAACGGGCCGAGGAAGGCCACGGCCCAGCGCGGCCCGGTCTGGCCGAGATGGCCCATGTAGAACCAGCCGGCGAGCGCCGCGAGCGCGACGGCGACCGACAGGCCGAACTTGATCGGAAACGGCATCGGATCCCTCCCGGATCGCGCGTGCGGGTCAGAGGACGAAGACGGTGCCGACCTGCTGCAGCAGGCCGAGGGCGCCGCAGAGGGCGGCGAGCACGATCGCCAGGCCCGCGACGCCGTCGCGCCAGCGCTGGGGCCAGACGTTGAACAGGCCGGGCGCGAACAGGATGGCGAAGCCGCCCACGATCACGAGGCTCGACCAGCGGAGTTCGGCGGCTCCGTAGGCGAGCATCCCGCCGGTCAGCGCCGCGAGCAGGAGGACGTTGGCCGCGATCAGCGCGAGGCCGAGGGGGCGCGCCCTCAGGTCGGGGCGGGTCTCCAGCGGGAACATCCCGGCCAGCACGTAGAAGCCGGTGCAGGCGACCCCGGCGAAGAGGGCGAACCACGCGAGCGCGGCGACGTTCGGTTCGATCATGTCCATGGCGGCGTTCCGGGCTGCTCGTCAGTCTAGGCGGCGGGTTGCGCGGCGGGTCACTCGGCGGCCTGCATGGCCCGGGGCTCGGGGGCACCGGGCGTGCGCGCGGTCTTGCGCATGTCGGTCTTCACGTGGCGCGTGTCGTAGCCGTTGAAGAGCGTCCCGATGAGACCGCGGTTCAGGTCCGAGGTGCCGAACAGCCAGTCCATGATCGGGAAGGTCAGGTTCATATTCCGCTCCATCATGATCGATTGGTCGTGATGGGCCGTGTGGTGCCGCCGGTTCGTGTTGATGAACGGCATGTTGCGGACGAACCAGTTCTCCTCGACGTGGCAGCAGAAGTGCATGAACTCGTAGATCATGTAGATGCTGGTCGTCGTGGTGATGAACAGCCACCCGACATTGGGCGTGAAGATGTTGCCGAGCACGACGGCGCCGGGGATCGACATCAGCGTGAACGTCGCCAGCGCGTAGGGCGGGAAGAACGTCACCCGGTAGTCCCGGTGGTCGGCGAAGCGCATCTCGTGGTCGGTGAAGAACTGGTGATGCTGCAGCGTGTGCCGATTGTAGACGGCCCGCCCGATCGGATTGCTCTGCGGCCGGTGCATCACGTAGCGGTGGAGCCACCACTCGAAGAAATTGCAGAACAGGAACACGACCGGGACCGTCGCGAGCTCGATCCAGCTCGGCGCGTGGATGTTCGAGACGTAGATGTACAGGGCCGTCAGGCCGATCGTGTAGATGATCGCGATGTGCAGGACGCCGTTGTACCAGCCGGCCACGCGCTGGCGGTAATTGGCGCGGTAGTTCCGCTGCCGCTCGCTCATGCGGGTGTTGGCGAGTTCCATGGTGCGCCTCCTCGCTGGGATGGGGGTAACGCCGCGCCCCCACCGAGATCTGCTATATTAGAGATACCGTTGATATATCAGTTGTCAACCTGACCGGGCGGCGGCGACGTCGCCACCGCCCGGTCGGGGCCGGTCCGGTCAGTGCGAGATGGCTTCCAGGGACTTGCCCTTGGTCTCGATGCCGAGGAACCCGACGCTCGCGGCGGCGATGACGAACGAGCCGGCGCCCAGGGCGAAGACGCCGCCGTGGCCGAGCACCGGCAGGATCAGGCCGATCGCGAAGGGCCCGATGAGCGAGCCGACGCGGCCGATGGCCGAGGCGCAGCCGGCCCCGGTGGCGCGCGCCCGCGTCGGGTAGAGTTCGGGCGTGTAGGCGTAGAGCACCGACCACATGCCGAACAGGAAGAACTGCATCATCAGCCCGTAGGCGATGAGCCATCCGAAAGACGGCGAGTGACCGTACAGGTAGGCGGCGACGGCGCTGCCCAGGAGCATCAGGACCGCGGTGGGCTTGCGGCCCCAGCGCTCGACGAGGATCGCCGAGGCGATGAAGCCCGGCACGCCCGCGAGCGAGATCAGGATCGTGTAGGTGACCGACTTGGCGACGCTGTAGCCGGCCTCCTGCAGGAGCGCGCCGAGCCAGGTGGTGAGGCCGTAGAAGCCCAAGAGGGCGAAGAACCACGTCAGCCAGATCATCACCGTCCGACTGGCGTAGCCGGGGCTCCAGAGTTCGAGGAACGAGAAGCGCCGCTCGCCCCGCGCCGGCTCGGGCAGGACGGTCGGCTCCGGAAGCGGACGCCCGTCGAGGCGCAGCGCGACCTGCCGCTCGATCTGCGCCATCACCCGGTCCGCCTCCGCGTGCCGGCCGCGGTCGGCGAGCCAGCGGGGCGATTCCGGCACGAGGAAGCGGATCACGAACAGGAACAGCGCCGGCACGGCCTGCGCGAGGAAGACGGCGCGCCAGTCGAAATAGCTGAGCAGCACGTAGCTGAGGCAGCCGGCCGCGATGAAGCCGAGCGGCCAGAACCCTTCCATGATGGCGAGGTAGCGGCCGCGCTTGGCGGTCGGCAGGAACTCCGAGACGATGGCGAGCGCCACCGGGAACTCCATGCCCATGCCGAAGCCGAGCAGCAGGCGGGCATAGCCCAGCATCGTCGCGTCCGGGGCGTAGGCGCACCAGAGGCTGCCGAGCCCCCAGAACACCATGCTGATCTGGAAGACCACCTTCCGCCCGAACCGGTCGGCGAGCATGCCCGACAGGGCCGCGCCCGCGAACATGCCGATGAAGCTCATGCTCGAGAGCAGTCCCGCCTGGGCGGTCGTCAGGCCAAACTCGGTCTTGATCGATCCGAGGAGGAAGGTGAGCGAGCCGAGATCGATCGAATCGAAGAACCACGCCGTGGCGATGATGAGGAAGATGTTGCGCT
This sequence comes from Methylobacterium sp. D54C, assembly GCF_053345595.1. Lineage (NCBI taxonomy): Bacteria > Pseudomonadati > Pseudomonadota > Alphaproteobacteria > Hyphomicrobiales > Methylobacteriaceae > Methylobacterium > Methylobacterium sp. D54C. The sequence continues at coordinate 206,518 of NZ_JBKFAK010000004.1, read as the reverse complement.
GGAAGGCGGTCATCGGCAGCCGCTCGAGGCGCGCCGCGATCAGCGCGCCCGACCCGACCGCGGCGCGGGCGGTGGCGTCCGCGGTCACCCGGTCCGGCAGCACGTCGCCGGCGGAAATCGCTACAGGCCCTGCCATGGCTCAACCTCCCTCGCAGTTATATGCGGCGAGTCGTCATGCAGGATATTACTAAGATGCGCAAGATATATCAGACGTATGCCCTTGCGCGGTGCGTGGGCCCGCCCCATGCACGCTGATGGCGGCGTGGTGTGCGGGCCCGGCCGTGGCGGGGGTGTCGTCCATGAACTTCGTGACCGGGAAGACGACGTCCGTCCGCGCCGCCGAGCCGGGCCGCAAGCGGGCGCGAAAGGCCGTGAAAGGGGCGTCCCAGGAGGTGTCCCCGGAGGCCGCCCAGGAGGCACCCCATGCCGCGGGCGGCAACGACGATCTGCCCGACCTGACGCTGACCGACCGGGCCTACCAGCAGCTGGAAGAGATGATCACGACCCTGGTGCTCCCGCCCGGCCTCGTGCTCGGCGAGCAGAACCTAGTCCAACGGCTCGGGATCGGGCGGACCCCGATCCGGGAAGCCCTTCAGCGCCTCGCGCGCGACGGGCTCGTCGTGGTCATGCCGCGGCGCGGTATCCTGGTGTCGGACATCAACGTGCGCTCGCAGCTGCGGCTCCTGGAGACGCGGCGCGTCCTGGAGCGCCTGATCGCCCGCCTCGCCGCGGAGCGATCCACCCTGGAGGAGCGCGAGGTCTTCGCCGGGCTCGCGCAGGACATGCGCGACGCGGCCGCGGCGTCGGACGATCTGGCGTTCATGCGCCTCGACCGGCAGTTCAACGAGCTGATCGCGACGTCCTCGCGCAACGAGTTCGCCGTGCGCTCGCTGGAGAGCATGGCGGGCCTGTCGCGGCGGTTCTGGTACCAGCACTACAAGCAGGCGGCCGATCTGCCGCTGACCGCCAACCTCCACGCGGACGTCTGCGAGGCGGTCGCGCGTCGCGACGTCGAGGCTGCCGGCGCCGCGTCGGACAGGCTCGTCGACTACATCGAGAGCTTCGCCCGCAAGACGTTGGATCTCTGAGGTCGCGCGACGGGACCCGTGTCGGGCGGTCGGCGCGGCGGTCAGTCAGGGGAGGGGCGGGCGGCGGCCGGCGATCCGGTCCCGGCCGCCCCTCTGTCGTGACCCCTACGACGCGACGCGCGCGGAGCCTCCGAGGCGGGGTGCTCCCGGCGAGCCGGTCACGCGGGGGCTCCCAGAGCGACCGGCTGGGTCGCGCGGCGGTAGATCAGGAGCGTGGCGACGAGGCCGCACGCCCCGCCGAAGGCCATCCACAGCCCGGGGGCCGCGCGGTTGCCCGTGGCCTCGATGAGCCACGTGGAGACGAGGGGCGTGAAGCCGCCGAGGAGCGCCGTCGCCAGCGAGTAGGCGAGGGAGAAGCCGGCCGTGCGCACGCTCGCCGGGATCACCTCGGTCAGCGCGACCACCATCGCGCCGTTGTAGCTGCCGTACAGGAAGGACAGCCACAGGAGGGCGATCAGCATGTTCCCGAAGCTCGGGTTGGCCACGAGCCAGCCCAGCACCGGGTAGGCGGTGAGCAGGGTCAGCGCCGAGAACACCAGCAGGAGCGGCTTGCGCCCGATCCGGTCGGACAGGGCTCCCATGACCGGCAGCCAGAACAGGTTCGACAGGGCGGTGCAGAAGGTCACGAGAAGGCTGTCGGTGTCGGACAGCTTGAGCACGGCCTTGCCGAAGGTCGGGGTGTAGACGGTGATCGTGTAGAACGAGATCGTGGTCATGCCGACGAGCAGCATGCCGAGCAGCACGATCTGCCAGTTGCTGGCGAGCGAGCCGAACACCTCCTTCATGGAGGGGCGGTGCTTGCGCTTCAGGAACTCCTCCGTCTCCTCCAGCGACCGCCGGATATAGAACAGGAACGGCACGATCGCGCAGCCGATGAAGAACGGGATCCGCCAGCCCCAGTCGTTCATGTCGGCGAGCGAGAGGGCGTGGTTGAGGATGTAGCCGATCACGGCGGCGAACATGACCGCGACCTGCTGGCTGCCGGACTGCCAGGACACGTAGAAGCCCTTGTTGCCGGGGGTGGCCATCTCCGAAAGGTAGACGGAGACGCCGCCGAGCTCGACGCCGGCCGAGAAGCCCTGCAGCAGGCGCCCGACGAGGACCAGGAAGGGCGCGAACAGGCCGATCGTGCCGTAGCCGGGGACGAAGGCGATCAGGATCGTGCCGGCCGCCATGATGCCGAGCGTGACGATCAGCCCCTTCCGGCGGCCGATACTGTCCACGTAGGCGCCGAGGAAGATGGCGCCGAGGGGCCGCATCAGGAAGCCGGCGCCGAACGTCACGAAGGTCAGCATCAGCGAGGCGAACTCGTTGCCGACCGGGAAGAAGGTCTTGGAGATGTAGGTGGCGTAGAAGCCGAACAGGAAGAAGTCGAACATTTCCAGGAAGTTGCCGCTGGTCACGCGCAGGACCGTGGCGACTTTGGAACTCGACGGATGGGCCTGTATCATTGCTGTCTCCCTCAGGCGCCGGAGCGGTCGCAACCGCACGAGGGAAGCGTCGGTTCTGAACGGCTGACGATCGCTCCTCGCGATCGGGCTGCAGCCGCAAACCAATCCTCCCATGTATTCGCGCCGACTTCGCAGCGCTTGACGCCGCTATACGCCGGTCAACCTGTCACGAAGCTGTCGCGGGACCCGGTCTCAGCGGCCTTCCACGGCGCGCCGCCAGCGCCGCAGCATGCGGGCGTGCCGGATTTGGTCGAGATTGGCCAGCAGCTCCGGCCCGACCGGGACCGGCCGCAGGGCCGGGGCGGACGCGACAGGGTCGTCGGCCCGGCGGGCATCCGTCCGGGCCGGCGTGAGCGACCGGGCGGCGAGCCGCGCCTGCCCCTCGCGGGAGAGCATGTAGTCGAGGAACATGCGGGCTGCGGCGGGATGCGGCGCGTCCTTCGCGATGAAGGCGATCCGCGAGACGAGGAGCGTGTAGTCCGTGGGCAGCACGAGGCCGATTGCCGGATCGTGCCGGGCCCGCTCGAGGGCGTAGGCGCCGAACACGCCGTAGGCGAGGACGGCCTCGCCCGCGGCGATGCGGTCGAGCATGGTCTCCGTCCGGGTGTAGAGCTTCACGCCGGCCTGCCCGAGGGCGGAGACGAGGTCCCATGTCCGGGGCGTCACGTCCGCGTCCTGCGCGAGGATCAGCGAGCCGACGCCGCTCCGCTCCGGATCGTAGGCGGCGACCTTCCCCTGCCACGTCTCGGGGTGGTCCGTCAGGGCTCGGATCAGGTCGGCGCGGGTTTGGGGAACCTGCTCCGGCGGGAGGACCGACCTGTTGTAGGCGATGGCGATCGGCTCGGCCGTGACGCCGAACGCCTCGTTGCGCCACACCGCCCAGGCCGGCAGGGAGGCCGCCTCGGGGGACGCGTAATGGGCGGCGTATCCGTCGTTCACCAGCTTGATCTGGCGATCCATGGCGGAACTCCACACGATGTCCGCCTCGACCGCGCCGGCCGCGGCCTCCTCCACGAAGCCGTCGGACAGGGTCGCGGAGTTCATCTTGGTGTAGGAGACCGCCACGCCGGGATGGGCCTCGCGGAAGCCCGCGAGGAGGTCGGCGACCTCGGCCTCGTCGGTCGTCGCCCGCACGACCACGACGGTCTCGCCGCGGGCCGCGGCGGACCCGGTCCCCTCGGCCGCCGGAGACGGTTCGACCTGTGCCGAGGCCGGGCCCGGACCGGCCATCAGCAGCAGGACGAGGCCGACGACAGCGGGAGCGCGCACCAGGGTCTGCCCTTCGAGAGCCGCGGGAGTCCCCGCAGCTTCGCCGTGCAGAGACCGGGCGGGAATGCTAGACTCGGAGGACCGCTTCGGCCAACACGATCGATGACGGGAGGAGCATGCGCGTTCTGGTCGTCGAGGACGATGCCGCCCTGGCGCGCGGCCTCGTCGCCGCCCTCCGGCACGGCGGATACGCCGTCGACCACGAGGCGGACGGAGCGGACGCGGTGCAGCTCGCGCTGAGCGAACCCTACAGCCTCATCGTCCTGGACCTCGGCCTGCCGGGCCTGCCGGGCTTCGAGGTCCTCAAGGCCGTCCGGGCGGCCGGCTCGGCCGTTCCGGTCATGATCCTGACCGCGCGCGACGCCATCAGCGACCGCGTCCGCGGGCTCGATCTCGGGGCGGACGATTACCTGCTCAAGCCGTTCGACCTCGCCGAGTTCGAGGCGCGGGTGCGGGCGCTCGTCCGCCGCGGGCAGGCCGTGCCGAACCCGGTCCTGCGCTGCGGCGCGCTGGAGCTCGACCGGGCCGCGGGCACCGTGACCCTCGGCGGGGCGCCCGTCGCGCTGCGCCGCCGGGAACTCGCCGTCCTGACCATCCTGATGACGCGCGCCGGGAAACCCGTCCCGAAGGAACGGCTCAGCGCCGAGATCTTCGGCTTCGACGAGGCGGTCGCCCCGAACGCCCTCGAACTCTACGTCGCCCGCCTGCGGAAGAAGTTGCAGCCGGACGGGCCCGAGATCCGCACGATCCGCGGCCTCGGCTACCTGCTGATGCCGGTGTGACCCCGCCGCGCGCGCCCTCGATCCGGCGGCGCCTGCTCGTCCGCATGCTGCTCCCGGCCCTGGCGCTCGCGCTGCTGCTCGGCTTCGCCGGCGCGCTCGTGATCCGGAACGTCGTGGAGACGACGCACGACCGCCTGCTCGACGGGTCCGTCCTGGCGATCGCCGAGCGGCTGACCGTGGAGGACGGCGAGGTGTCGGTCGACCTGCCCCGCGTCGCCCTCGGGATGCTGGAGAGCCAGGCGCAGGACCGGATCTACTACAGCGTCACTTACGGCGGGGCGCTGGTGACCGGCTATCGCGACCTCCCGGGCCTGGACGTCGACACGCTCCCGCTCGGGGTGACGACCCATCGCGACGGCATCGTCCGCGGGGCGGCCGTGCGGATCGCCGCCCAGGCCCGGCGGGTCTACGGGAAGCCGGACCCGGTCCTCGTCCAGGTCGCCGAGACGCGCGAGGCCCGCCAGGGCCTGGAGCGACGCCTGCTCGCCGGGCTCGCGCTGGCCGAGCTGGGGCTGATGGGTCTGATCGGGGCCCTGTCGTGGTACAGCATCGACAGCAGCCTGAGGCCGCTGACCCGGCTGAGCGACGCGATCGACCGGCGGGCGGTCCCGGGGGCGATCAACCTGCAGCCGCTCGACGTGGCCGGGGTGCCCCGCGAGGCGCTGGCCCCGGTGCTCGCCCTCAACACGCTGCTCGAGCGCCTGGAGCAGGCGATCGCGGGGGAGCGCACCTTCACGTCGGATGCCTCGCACCAGCTGCGGACGCCGCTCGCCGTGCTCAGGATGCACGTGGAACTGCTCCGCAGGATCACGCCCGGGGAACCGGCCCACGCCGCGGCGATCGACGATATCGACGGAGCCGCGCGGCGCCTGGAACGCCTCCTCGCGCAACTGATCGCGCTCGCCCGCGCCGATGCGGGCGCGGCCGCCACGGACGCCGCCGCGGCGATCGCCGACCTGAACGACATCGCGGCCCGCGTGGTCACGGAGCAGGTGCCCCACGCCCTCGCGCGCGGGGGCGAGATCGTGCTCGATCGCCCCGACGGCGCGGTACCGGTCGTGGGCGATCCGTTCATCGTCGGCGAGATCCTCACCAATCTCGTGGACAACGCGATCCGCTACAACCGTCCCGGAGGCGCCACCGTCGTCCGTGTCCGGCGCACGGAGATCGGCGCCTGCGTGGACGTCGAGGACGAGGGCCCGGGCATACCGCCGGAGGTGCGCGAGAAGGTCTTCGAGCGATTCTACCGTGTCGCGACGCGAGACGGTCCTGACGGCAGCGGCCTCGGGCTCGCGATCGTCCGAGCCCTCGCGGACCGGATCGGCGGGGCGGTCACGCTCGGTTCCCGCGCAGGCGGATCGGGACTGGTCGCGCGGGCGAGCTTCCGCGCGCCGTAGTCGCTGCACGGGACGACGGTCCGGTGCGTTCGGCCTTGTCCGGCCGTCCGACCCGGGTCGCCTTCGCCGTGGTTGCCGGCTCGGATCTGCGCCGGCCTGCTCTCGTGCCCGGCCGGAACAGGCGGACGCCCTCCGGTCGGATGTGGCCGGCGGGGAGCTGCGCACCGGCTTTCCGGCGTCTCGAACACGTCATCCGATCGCGGCACTTGAAAGATACCGCACGGTAGGTATCTTCGGGGCGGGGACGATTCCCGTCACTCCTGGGAAGGGGCCATGGCGACCGCCTATCATCGCAAGAAGCGGCCCGAGCTCGTCCGGCGCGCGCTGCTCGATTGCGCAGCCAAGCTCGCCCTGGAACAGGGCCTGTCCGCCGTCACCGTGCAGGCGGTCTGCCACGCCGCCGGGGTGACCAAAGGGGCCCTGTTCCACCACTTCCCGAGCAAGCAGGCCCTGGTCGAGGGCGTCGTCGCCGACCTGATCGCGCAGCTCGACGCGGAGATCGACGCGGCGATGGCGAAGGATCCCCGGCCGTACGGCCGGTACACCCGCGCCTACGTCGACATCACGCTGCACGACCCGATGATGACCGAGGGCAGCCAGTGGGCCGCTCTCCACATCTCGATCCTCGCCGAGCCGCCCCTGCGCCGCATGGTGTCGGCCTGGTTCGCGGAGCGCCTGCACCGCCACCGCGACACCGACGGGAGTGCCGACCTCGAGTTCGTCCGGCTCGCCGCCGACGGCGCGTGGCTCGCCTACCTCGTGCGCGAGAAGCCGAGCGACCCGGTCCCCGCCCTCGACGCGCTCCGCGACCGCCTCGTCGCGATGACATTGGCTGAACCGTCCGCGCACCCGGGCGGCGACCGGGACTGAGCCATGGGATCGACCTCGATGGATGGGTTCGCCCCCGCCCGCGGCGCGGACGGGCCGGGCGATGCCGCGGAATACGGCGACCTGGCCGCGCGGCACGTCTCCGTCGCCCGGATCCTCACCCTGTTCCGCCCCTACGCGAGCCGGATCGCGCTCGTCATCGGGCTGATCGCGCTCGCTTCCGCCGCGGGGCTCGCCGCCCCGTTCCTGCTTCGCGAGATCGTCGACGTCGCGCTGCCGCGCGCCGACCTCGGACTGCTCGGCCGGCTCGCCGCCGGCATGGTCGGCCTCGCCGCGCTCGGGGCGGGCATCGGCGTGCTGCAGGCCCTCGTCACCGCGAAGGTCGGGCAGGCCCTCATGCACGACCTCCGGGTCCGCGTGTACGCGCACCTGCAGTCGCTTCCGCTCGGGTTCTTCACGGCGACCCGCTCCGGCGACATCCAGTCCCGCATCGCGAGCGACATCGGCGCCCTCCAGGCGCTGGTCACCCACACGGCGGGTGAGGCCACGCGCAACGCCAGCGCGGTGGTGATGACCGCCGCGGCCATGCTGCTGCTGGAATGGCGGCTCGCCCTGTTCTCGTTCCTGGTCCTCCCGCCGGCGACCTGGATCAGTGTCCGCGTCGGCCGGCTGCGCGAGGAGACAACCTACGCGCAGCAGGAACGCATCGCCGAGATGACGTCCGCGGTGCAGGAGTCCCTCTCGGTCTCCGGCATCGTCCTCGCCCGCACGATGGGCCGCGTCCCGCATCTCGCGGAGCGCTTCGCGCGGGCCTCGCGCGCGGTGGCGAACCTGGAGGTCCGGTCCCACACGGCCGGCCAGTGGCAGTGGTCGGTCATCGACCTCGTGCTGCAAGCCCTGCCGGCTCTGACCCTGTTCCTCGGCGGCTGGATGGCGGGCGCCGGGACGACCATGACCATCGGCACCCTCGTCGCGATGATCGCGCTGCAGGAGCAGATGCTGTTCCCGCTGGAAGAGGTCCTGCGCACGGGCGTCGAGGCCCGGAAGACGCGGGCCCTGTTCGCGCGCATCTTCGAGTACCTCGACAAGCCGGTCGGCATCACCGAGCGGCCCGACCCCGTCACCCTCGACCCCGCCGAGGTCGCCGGCCACGTGCGCCTCGACGGCGTGACGTTCTCCTACGACCGAGCCGGCCCCGCCACGATCGCCGGCGTCACGCTCGATATCCCCGCCGGGTCGCACACCGCCATCGTCGGCGCGACCGGCTCGGGCAAGTCCACCCTCGGCCATCTCCTGGCCCGGCTCTACGACGTCGATGGCGGCGCCGTGCTCTACGACGGCGTCGACGTGCGCGACCTGAGTCTCGCCTCCCTCTCGGAGGTGCTCGGGGTCGTGACGCAGGACCCGTTCCTCCTCCATGCCAGCGTGGCCGAGAACCTGCTCTTCGCCCGTCCGGATGCGACGGTCGCGGAGATGGTCGCTGCGGCCCGGACGGCCCAGTTGCACGACATGGTCGCCGCCCTGCCGGACGGGTACGACACGCTGGTGGGTGAGCGCGGGCACCGCTTCTCGGGCGGCGAGCGGCAGCGCCTCTCGCTGGCCCGGACCATCCTGCGCGACCCGCGCGTGCTGCTGCTCGACGAGGCGACGAGCGCCCTCGACACGGCGACGGAGCGGGCGATGGTCGAGGCCCTTGCCCGTCCGGGCAAGCCCCGCACGACCATCACCGTCGCCCACCGCCTCTCGACCGTCCGCCGGGCCGACCAGATCGTCGTGCTCGATCGGGGGCGCGTGGTCGAATGCGGCACGCACGAAGCCCTGCTCGCCTGCGGAGGCGCCTACGCGCGCCTCGTGCGCAAGGCGGCCTGACGGTTACGATTCCAGGACGGATCTCCATGCCTTCACACGCACCGGCTCGGCGGTCGCCGACCCTCGCCGCCCTCGGCCTCGTCGCGGCGCTCGCCCTGCAGGGCTGCAAGCCCGGGGCGGACGGTCAGGCACCGGGCGGTCCCGGATCGGCGGGTTCGCCGCCCGACGTCTCGACCGCTCGGGCCGAGCCCGGGACGGTGCCCCGCACCCTCGACCTGCCGGGTCGCCTCACCTCCACGCGGGTCGCCGAGGTCAGGGCCCAGGTCGCCGGCATCATCCAGGAGCGCGCTTTCGAGGAAGGCAGCCTCGTCCGGAAGGGCGATGTCCTCTTCCGCATCGACCCCGCCGTCTACCGGGCCGAGGTCGATGCCAAGTCCGCGGCCCTCGACCGGGCCGAGGCCACGCGGGTGCAGGCGCTGAAGCAATCCGAGCGCACCGAGACCCTTCTGGAGCGTCAGGCAGCCAGCACCGCCCAGCACGACCTCACGATCGCCGCCCTGCGCCAAGCCGAGGCCGACGTCGCGAGCGCGAAGGCGCAGCTCGCCCGCGCCCGGATCGACCTCGACTACGCGACCGTGCGGGCGCCCATCGCCGGCCGCATCGGCCGGGCCCTCGTCACGGAGGGCGCCCTCGTGGGCCAGGGCGAGGCGACCAAGCTCGCGCTGATCCAGCAGGTCGATCCGATCTTCGCCGATTTCAACGCCCCCGCGGCCGATCCGGGCCGGCTGGCGGAGTGGGCCACGGGCAAGGAGGAGACGGCGGTCCGCCTCGTCTCGCCCGACGGCGCGCTCCACGCCGATGCCGGGCGTCTGCTGTTCACGGATGTGAGCGTCGACCCCGGCACCGGGCAGGTGTCGCTCAGGGCCACGTTCCCGAACCCGAAGGTCGTCCTGCTGCCGGGCACCTATGTCCGTATCCGCCTCGCGCAGGGGACGGTGCCGGGCGCGGTCGTCGTCCCGGCCCAGGCCATCCAGCGGTCGAGCGCCGGCGTCGCGCAGGTCTTCGTGGTCGGGGAGGACAGGATTGTCGCGCTGCGCCCCGTGCGGGCGGGGGCGCTCACGGATGCGGGCTGGATCGTCGAGGACGGGCTCAAGGCCGGCGAGACCGTCGTGGTCGAGGGTTTCCAGCGGATACAGCCCGGCATGGCGGTGAACCCGGCGCCCTGGCAGGGCCCCCGGACGTCCTCCGCCTCCGCGAAGCCCTGACCGCGCCGGGACCGCACCATGACCCGCTTCTTCATCGCGCGCCCGATCTTCGCCTGGGCGATCTCCATCTTCATCGTGCTGGTGGGGGCGATCTCCCTCGCGTTCCTGCCGGTCTCGCAATACCCGGACGTGGCGCCCGTCACGATCCAGGTGAGCGCGACCTATCCCGGTTCTCCGCCCGAGCGGCTCTACGACGGGGTCACGCGCATCATCGAGGAGGAGCTGAACGGCATCCCCGGGCTGATGTACTTCGAGAGCACCAGCGACACGTCCGGCATGGCGCAGATCATGGCGTCCTTCGCGCCGGGCTCGGACCCGTCGAAGGCGACGGTGGCGGTGCAGAACCGGATCAAGCGCATCGAGGCGCGCCTGCCCCGGGCGGTCACGCAGCAGGGCGTCATCGTCGAGGAGGCCAGCACCAGCTTCCTGCAGTTCGTCACCGTCTCCTCGAAGGACGGCTCCTTGAGCGAGACCGACCTCGGCGACATCGCCGCCCGCCGCCTCCTCGGCGAGTTGCGACGGGTGCCGGGCGTCGGCCGGGCCACCCTGTTCTCGTCCGAGAAGGCGCTGCGCATCTGGATCGACCCGGTCAAGCTCGTCGGGTTCGGGATGACGCCGGGCGACGTCACGGCCGCGGTGGGTGCGCAGAACGCGCAGGTCGCTTCAGGGACCGTCGGCGCGCAGCCCGCGGCCGAGGGCCAGCGCATCGCCGCGAACGTGCTTGTGAAAGGGCAGCTGACCACGCCCGCCGAGTTCGCGGAGATCGTGCTGCGCGCCAACCCCGACGGGTCGCTCGTGCGCCTGCGCGACGTGGCCGAGGTCGAGCTCGGCGGCCAGTCCTACACGATGCAGACCCGCCTCGACGGGCGCCCGGCCGCCGGCATCGGCATCCAGCTCGCCCCGGGCGCGAACGCGCTCGCGGCCGCCGGCGGCGTCAAGGCGAAGCTCGCCCAGCTCCAGCGCACGCTGCCCGCCAACATCCGGGTGACGGTGCCCTACGACACCACGCCCTTCGTCGAGGTGTCGATCCGGAAGGTGCTGATGACGCTCGCCGAGGCGATGGCCCTCGTCTTCGCGGTGATGTTCCTGTTCCTGCAGAACGTCCGCTACACCCTCATCCCGACCATCGTGGTGCCGGTGGCGCTGCTCGGCACCTGCGGCGCGCTGCTGCTCGCCGGCTTCTCGATCAACGTGCTGACCATGTTCGGCATGGTGCTGGCCATCGGCATCCTGGTCGACGACGCCATCGTGGTGGTCGAGAACGTCGAGCGCATCATGGGCGAGGAGGGGCTCCCGCCGAGGGAGGCCACCGCCAAGGCGATGGGCCAGATCACCGGCGCCATCGTCGGCATCACCTCGGTGCTGGTCGCGGTGTTCGTGCCGCTCGCCTTCTTCCCCGGCTCGGTCGGGGTGATCTACCGGCAGTTCGCCGTCAGCATGGCGACCTCGATCGCCTTCTCGGCCTTCCTGGCCCTCTCGCTGACGCCCGCGCTCTGCGCCACGCTGCTGAAGCCGGTCGAGAAGGGCCACCATCATGCAAAGGTCGGCTTCTTCGGCTGGTTCAACCGCCGCTTCCACGCCGGCACGGGGTCCTACCGGTCCGGCGTGGCGGGCCTGCTGCGCCGGCCCGTTCGGGCGCTCCTGGTGTACGGCCTCCTCGTGGCCGCGCTCGGCTGGGGCTACTGGCGCATGCCGTCGAGCTTCCTGCCCATCGAGGACCAGGGCTACGTCATCGTCGACGCGCAGACCCCGCCGGAATCTGCCACCGGCCGCACGCTCGACGTGGCCAAGCGCATCGAGGAGCACTTCGCCAAGGAGCCCGGCATCGACAGCCAGACGCTGCTCCTCGGGTTCGGCTTCTCGGGCCAGGGGCAGAACGCGGCCATCAACTTCGTCGGGCTGAAGCCCTGGGGCGAGCGCGGGCCGCAGGACAGTGCCGACGCCATCACGGCCCGCGCCAACGCCGCCCTCGGCGGCCTGCCCGACGCCATCGCCATGTCGCTCTCGCCGCCGGCCATCGACTCGCTCGGCAATTCGAGCGGCTTCGCCTTCCGCCTCCAGGACAAGGCGCAGCAGGGCCACGCGGCGCTGGCGGCCGCGCGCGACCAGCTCATCAAGGCGGCGTCCCAGAGCCCGATCCTGCAGGGCGTCTACGTCGAGGGCCTGCCGACCGCGCCGCAGATCGAGCTCGTCCTCGACCGGCAGAAGGCCAGCGCGCTGGGTGTCACCTTCGCCGACATCAACGACGCCCTCTCTACGAGCCTCGGCTCGGCCTACGTCAACGACTTCCCGAACCAGGCGCGGATGCAGCGGGTGATCGTCCAGGCCGAGGCGGCCCGGCGCATGAAGGCGGAGGATCTGCTCGACCTCAACGTCCGCAACGCCAAGGGGCAGATGGTGCCGTTCCAGTCCTTCGCCCGGGTGCAATGGACGATGGGCCCGTCGCAGGTCGTGGGCTTCAACGGCTACCCGAGCATCAAGATCTCCGGCAGCGCCGCCCCCGGCTACGCCAGCGGCGACGCCATGGCCGAGATGGAGCGGCTGGTGGGGCAGTTGCCGCCGGGCTTCGACTTCGCCTGGACCGGGCAATCGCTGCAGGAGAAGCTGTCGGGCTCCCAGGCAGTCTATCTGCTGGCGCTGGCGCTGTTCTGCGTCTTCCTCTGCCTGGCCGCGCTCTACGAGAGCTGGTCGATCCCGCTCGCCGTGCTGCTCGTGGTGCCGACCGGCGTGGTCGGCGCGGTCTTCGCGATGCTGATGCGGGACATGCCGAACGACGTCTACTTTAAGGTCGGCCTGATCACGGTGATCGGCCTGACCGCGAAGAACGCCATCCTGATCATCGAGGTGGCCAAGGACTTCGTGGCCAGGGGCGTGCCCGTCCGGGAGGCGGCGCTGGAGGCATGCGAGCTGCGCTTCCGGCCCATCGTCATGACCTCGTTCGCCTTCATCCTCGGCGTCGTGCCGCTCGCCGTCGCGACGGGGGCCAGCATGAACAGCCAGCGGGCCATCGGCACGGGCGTTCTCGGCGGCATGGTCACCGCGACGGTGCTCGCCGTCTTCGTCACGCCGCTCTTCTACGTCCTGATCGCGCGGGTCTTCGGTTCCGCGGCGGCCGGCCAGCCGGAGGCCAGTCCCGTCCGGCGCGGCATCCCGGTGCCCTGAGGGTGCTCATCCTTGCCAGGGGCGCGGCGGGACATCCCTCCGCTGACGCGAGCCGCGCAGCCGCAGGAGAACGACGGGGTCGGGTGGGTTTCCGCGGGTCCGCTTCGGGAACGGCACTCCGGAAAAGATGCCCTTCGCCGCTTGCAGATTTCCCGACCGAGAGCCGGAGGGCTTTCAGGGCGCTTGATCTATCGGCGCCCATGTTGTACCGAACGGTACAACATGGCTCTGAGAGGTGATCCCGATGTCCCGACCCCCGCTTCCCCCGTTCACCGAGGAATCCGCGATCCAGAAGGTGCGTCTCGCCGAGGATGGCTGGAACACGCGCGACGCTGCCAAGGTCGCGCAGGCCTATACGCCCGACACGCGCTGGCGGAACCGCGTCGAGTTCGCGACCAACCGCGAGGAGGCGCAAGCTTTCCTCACTCGGAAGTGGAACAAGGAGCACGAATACAGACTGATCAAGCAGTTGTGGGCCTTCACCGGCAACCGTATCGCGGTGCGCTATGCCTACGAGTATCGCGACGACGGCGGGCACTGGTTCCGCGCCTACGGCAATGAGAACTGGGAGTTCGCCGAAGACGGATTGATGGCGCACCGTCATGCCAGCATCAACGAGATGCCGATCACCGAGGCGGAACGGAAGTTCCGTTGGCCGCTCGGGCGCAGACCCGACGATCACCCCTCGCTGAGTGACCTGGGCCTTTGAGCACGAAGCGCGTCCTCACCGAACGGGCCGGTGCCGTGCCGGCACTCGCGGAAGCGTTCCGCGAGCACGGGTTCGAGGGCGCGAGCCTGTCGGTGCTGTCGAAGGCGACCGGCCTCGGCAAGGGCAGCCTCTACAACTTCTTTCCCGGCGGGAAGGAAGAGATGATGGAGGCGGTTCTCGCCGACATAGACGCTTGGTTCGAGAAGGTCATCTTCTCGACGCTGGAGCATGCGCGCGATCCGACAGCGGCCGTCACGTCCATGATCGAGGATGTGACGGAATACTTCCGATCCGGCAGGAGAGTCTGTCTCGTCGGCTGCATTGGCCTGAATGCCTCCGGAGCCGTTTTCGCGAAGCGGATAAGGAGCTACTTCGCGCGCTGGATATCGGCTCTGGCCCGGTGCCTGAGAGCCGGCGGCGTTCACGAACCGCAAGCCTCGCAACTCGCTGAGGAGGCGGTTTCCGGGATACAGGGCGCGATCGTGCTGGCGCGAGCCTTAAAGGACGATGCCGTCTTTCTCCGGGTGGTTCATCGACAGCGTTATGTCTTGATCGATGCCATCGCCAATTCTAGCGCATAGTGATAAAAGTCTGATCATTTGCGGTGATATACTATGACAAGTACACATTCAACGATCAGTTGCAGTTTGTAACATTTGACGTTCGCGACGAATTGTTTGCCCGGTCAAGTGTGCCCGGCGACGATCCGTCTCCACCGCGCTCAGGTCCGCATTTCTCGTCGTGCACCGGACTGGGCATATGAGATGGTGACACGGCTGCTTGCATCCGAATGTCCGGTTCGGGGATGCCGCTGAACAGGCCGGAATGGCCGGGTTGGGTCGCGAGGCGTCCGTCCTCTCTTCCGGCAGCCGGCCTTCCGAGCCGATCACGGCTTCCGCCAGCATCGGCCGCCGCAGACCGCCCGCACGAGCGTCTCCGACGGGTGAATCTCTGCCGTTCCGTTTGCGAGCTGCAGGGGCATCGGAGCGGACGACTTCATTCCGCAGGCGCCCCGATCTTCCGTAATCTCGGGGATGGCCGCGGTCGCCATCTGCCCGGCTCGATCGGGCCGACGTCCAGGCCGCACCGAGCCGTGTCGCGGCTCGCAAGCTGAACCACACTGTCTCGGGAAATCCGGCGTGGTACAGCGATCGCGGCCGCCGGGTGCCGGTCCCTCGATCGACTCGACAGCCGACCGATATTTACCAAGCCGTTCGATGTCCTGGGAAGCTCCGGGGTCAGGTTGCGTAGTTGTCTTGAGACTCAACCACAGGCTGCATAATCTGCGGCTATGCGCGTCACATCCGCCATTGGCCTCGCCTCCGTGTTGCTCTCTGCGGGGTCCGCCGTCGCCTTCGCCCCCGCGCTGTTCGCGGCGGGACCGGCCGCCGTAGCCCAGCTGTGTACGGAGAGCGCAGGGACCGTGTCTTGTGCGAACGGTTATGCGGGCTTCCGAGGCCCCTCGGGGAAGCTCTGGATTGGCAAAGATGGCCGGGGGACCGTGATCGTCAGCATCGATGATCGTCGGCACGATCAGATGCCATCCCGGGGCGAGCAGGATCACGGACGCTTCGTCCTCGAGCAGGCGTGGTGAGGTTCGGATCTTTCGCCCGTCGCCGCTGCCGTGCAGTTGAGACCAGGGTCGTGGCGTGACGGGCGGTGGCTCTCTCGGAGCGCCGCCAGTGACGAGGCCGCGAACCGGGGACCTGGGAAGACCGTAGGCGCTTCACGCCTTATCGGAGGCCGATCCAGCAGATCGCGCATCCTGCGGGTCGATGGGGTCATCGATGGGCCAGGGCTGACGAGCCGGCTCCGGAGGGAACCGATCGAGAGGATGGACTGGCGACCCGTCGCAGACGGTCGAGAAGTTCCAGCCTGACAGCGGGCCGCGGCCGTGCAGGGTCAGGTTTCCCCACGCTCCAACAGCAGGCGGTAATCGGCCACGGTCATAGTCCCGGTGTCGCGCGTGTCGATCGCTCGCCGATCGCGGTCGGGCAGGACATCCGCGAACAGATCGATCCTCTTCCAGGCCGGGACCTCGCCCGCTCGTGCCCGCCCCGGCACGAAGCCTGACGTAGCCTCCCGACGGTACCGGTGGATGTAGCGCGGGCAGTTCACGAACACCTCGGCGATATCGATCTTGAGCACCAGCTCGGCGCCAGGATGACGTTCCAGGTCCCTCGCGTCGCGGGCGATCCGCGCCGTGCCGTGGAGGCGCAGGCGGTGCGGCGTCTCGAAGTCGATGAACAGCAGGCCGAGCTTCGGGTTGGCCGCGAGATTCCCGGCCGTGAGGTACATGCCGTTGCCGTCGTAGCTCGGCAGCTCGATGACGCGCGGGCCCGTCACGCGCACGAAGGCCCGCGCACCGCCCTTGTACGAGCAGGTCGGAAATCCCCGATGGTCGACGGACGTGATGAAGACCAGGTCCTGCCGAGCGATGAAGGCCTGCTGGGTCGCCGTGAGTTCGCTCGTGACCGACAGGCTGCGCAGCCGGTTCGCGAGGTCGCCCGTCTCGAACTCCTCTTGGAAAACCCGGTGACGGGGACCGTAGAGGTTGCTGATCGCGCCCAGAGGCGGCGCGAACACGGCCTCGTCTGGTTTTGCAGTGGTGCTCCAGCGTAGGCGTTCCAGGCAGATCGCCCAGGCCGCCCTGTACCGGTCGGCGGTCTCCTGGCGGTCGAGCTGCGTATGAGTGAGCGTCAGCTCGGTCACGTCGACCCCGAGGGGGCGCAGGTCGATCTCGACGCGCGAGGGCGGACCGGCGAGCGGTCCGTCGCCGGCGTAGTGCCACGTCATCGCGAGGCGCCGCGGCGGCACGATCTCCAGGTACTCGCCGGACACCGCGTAGGCGCGCCCGTCCGGATTGCAGCCTTCGAGGCTGAAGCGGCCGCCGACCCGCAGGTCGCAGCTCGCGTCGCGGACCTCGCCGGCCCCCGGCGTGAGCCAGCGGGCGAGGCGGCGCGGGTCGGTGCAGGCCTCGAACACCAGGGCCGCGGCGGCATCGAGCTGCCGGACCAGGGCGATGGCGATCCGCGGGGGGCCGGACGCGGCGTCGGGCGCTTTGTCGGGCGCTTTGTCGGGCGCGGTGTCGGACATGGCGTGGGCGATCCGTCAGGCGATGGCGTCGAGGGCACGGCCCCGCGTCTCGGGCAGGCACAGCGCCGCGACGAGGAAGGCGACGGCGAGGACGGTCAGCGCGTACCAGAGGCCGGCATAGATGTTCCCTGTCGCCGTGAAGGCCGAGAAGGCGATGGCCGGCAAGAATCCGCCGAACCAGCCGCCGACGGCGTAGGGCACGGACAGCGCCGTGGTTCGGATGCGCGTCGGAAACAGCTCGATCATCCAGGCGGCGAGCGGGGCCGAGGCCAGGGCCACGAACACGTTGAGGAGGCTGAGGAGGGCGATCAGCGCCGGCAGATTCGTCTTGGCCGGATCGGCCCTGGCCGGGTAGCCCGCGGCCGCGACGGCGCTCGACAGGGCCTTGCCGAACTCGGCTGTCCGTGCCGCGAGCGTCGCCTTGTCGAGCCCGGTCCCGTCGAAGGAGGCGAGACTCGCCTCGCCGATCTCGATCCGCACCGGGCCGCCGACCGGCAGATCGCGCGTCGCATAGGGGATGCCGAGCTTGGCCACCGCCCGCCGGGCGAGGTCGCAGGGGCTCTCGAACCGGGCGATGCCGAACGGGTCGAACTGGCGGCTGCACCCGGCCGGATCGGCAGCGACCACGACGGGCTTGGCCGCGACGGCCGCCGCGAGGTCGGGATGGGCGAAGCGCGTCACGCCGGCGTAGACCGGCCATGCCAGCAGCGCCACACCGAGGAAGCCCGCGAGCATGACCGGCTTGCGGCCGATCCGGTCCGAGAGCCAGCCCGCCGCGACCATGCAGGCGACGAGGGCGAGGCTGGAGCCGAGGATCGTGTAGTGCAGCAGGAACGGATCGATCTTCAGGTTCAGCATCAGCAGGTAGATCGGGTAGGACCCCGTCGCGCTGGCCACCGATTGCCCGGCGACGAGACCGAACAGGACGAGGAGCAGGATCCGCAGGTTCGCCCATCGCCCGAGGGCCTCGCGGACCGGCCGGCGCGAGCCGCCCCCGCCCCGGCGCATCCGCAGGAAGACCGGGGATTCCTGCAGCTTCAGCCGCATGTAGACCGAGACCAGCATCAGCACGGCCGAGAGCAGGAAGGGGATCCGCCAGCCCCAAGCCTCGAAGGCGGCCTTGCCCAGCACGGACTCGCAGGCGATCACGACGAGGATCGCCAGAACGAGGCCGCAGGCCATGGTGATGCCCACCGCGCTCGTCGCCAAGCCGCGCCGGTCCGCGGAGGCGTGCTCGGCGATGTAGGTCACGGCACCGCCGAACTCGCCCCCGAAGGCGAGGCCCTGCACGATGCGCAGGCTCACGAGCAGCGCCGGCGAGGCGACGCCGATGGCCGCGTAGGTCGGCAGCAGCCCGATGGCCACCGTCGCGCCGCCCATGATCACGATGGTCAGGAGGAAGGCGTATTTTCGGCCGACGCGGTCCCCCAAGGGGCCGAAGATCAAACCGCCGAAGGGCCGGGCGAGGAAGGTCACGGCCGCGGAGAGCAGGGTGAAGATATAGGCGTAGGCCTCGTCGAGGCCCGAGAAGAACTGCCGGGCGATGATGGCGGCCATCGGCCCGAACAGGACGAGATCGTAGGCCTCGAACACCGCACCGAGCGACGAGGCCAGGATCACCCGCCGGATGCGGGTCCGCTCCTCCGGGACGCGCCCCGGCGCGATCGCGCGGGGCGCCTGTCCGGCGCGCGCGGAGGGACGAGGGACGGCGATGTCCTGAGCCATGATGGTCCTCCCCAAATCTTCGAGTCGTCGGCGGGCGGGATGCGGGCTCAGGGCGGTCCCGCCTCCCGCTTCATCTCCACGAGCAGGTCCTCCAGGGCATCGAGACGCGCGGTCCAGAAGACTTCGTAGGCCTGGAGCCACCGGTGAGCCTCCATCAGGGCCATCGGCTCGAGGCGGCAGAGATGCGAGCGCCCGCGCACCTGCCGCGTCACGAGCCCGGCGGCCTCCAGGGTCTTCACATGCTTCGAGACGGCGACGCTCGACATCGGAAAGGCCGGCGCGAGCTCGGCGAGCTTGAGCGGTTTGTCGGCCAGCATCCGCACGATCGCCCGACGCGTCGGATCGGCGAGGGCGTGGAACAGGGCGTCCAGCGTCGCGTCGGATAAGTAAACCATACGGTATTATGAAAAACCAATTGGTTTTATGTCAAGACGTTCTCTCGGATGGGCCGCGGGCGCCGCCGGTGGGGCCCAGGCCTCCAGGCGTCGATCCGCGCGCCTTCTCGGACGCCACAGGCGCGTGACGCGTCTGGACGGGAAGCGCGGCGGTGAGCGGTCTCGTGATCGGTCCCCTCGACCTTCGGAGGTTGTGGCATCGCGAACGTCGGTCCGGGTCGCCGTTCCACCGGAGCGCCGCGCGACTCGCGAGCCGAACCGGGCCGCGCAGACCACCTGTCCCCGTCATCGAGATCGGCCCCGCAGCGGCTGCGCATCGGTCCTGGTCGGGGTGGCGAGCAGATCCGTTGACCGCTACGGAGGATGCAGATGGCGGTCGTACCGCCTCGTGCTTCACGACGCCCGGGCCATGACATCGACACGTGATAGCGGACCGACGGTCACCGTTCTGATCTCCGGAGGCTTCGAGCTCGCCTATCGCATGGCGATCCCGAGCTTCGAGCAGGAAACAGGCATCAAGATCGAGACCCGGTCGGGCGCGTCGCAAGGACGTGGCCCGAAGACGATCCGCTACCAGCTTGACCACGGTGCCGAGGTCGACGTGGTCATCCTGTCCAACGAAGGGCTGCATGAACTCGTCGACGCGAGGCTGATCGCCGAGGGCTCGATTGCCGAGCTTGCGACCGCGCCCCTCGCGGCTGCCGTTCAGACGGGCGCGCCGAAGTTCGATGTCAATTCAGTCGCGGCTCTCACCCGGACCTTGCTGGATGCCCGCCTCGTCGTGATGCCGGGCAGCACCAGTGGCCTCTTCATCCAGAGGGAGATCCTTCCCGCGCTCGGCGTCGCCGACAACGTTCGCTTGAAGGTCTACCCACGAGGAACCGACTCGGCCGCCGCGCTAGCGGCCGGCGAGGCCGATCTCGCGTTGGGGCCCATCAGCGAACTCGTCAACATTCCTGGCATCGAGCCGGTCGGTGTTCTTCCCGACGCGGTCCAACTCGTCCAGACGTTCAGCGCAGCCACGGTGGCGGCGGCCAAGACCCCGGATCTGGCGGAACGGCTGATCGGGTTCCTACAGTCCGACAAGGCCGAAGCCGCGATGAGACAAGTCGGGATGGAGCCGCTGCGGTCACGTCGCGGATCGCCTGCCCAGTGATCGGCCCCCACGAGGCGGTGCGAGTTCAGCGTTCGTGCAGGGTCGATCGAGCGAGCGCGGTCGGTTTTCGAGAGGTCCGGGTCACGGCGCGGAACACGGCGGCCGTTCAGGGCGGTAATGCGCGCGAAGTGCCCGGAAGGTTAGCTGGAGCGGGCGATCGGGATCGAACCGACGACATTCAGCTTGGGAAGCTGACGTTCTACCACTGAACTACGCCCGCCGACATGGTCGGCACGGATACGGTCTGTCGCGGAGCGCGAACTCCGAACGGCGCCGTGCGCTCATGTACGGCCATGATCTAGCAGTTCCACGGCGACGGCGTCAAACGGGTCCGGCATCTCCCGGTCGTGATCCCCGGGCGACCCCGCGTGAGCCCGGCGCGGCGTCCCGGCCGGGTCGGCGGAACGCCGCGGCGCGCGAGCCGTTTCGCTCGAAGGAGCGCGCGTGGCGCCGGACCGAGACCCTGCTGACACCATGTGCGGAATCTGCGGCGAGATCTGCTTCGACCGGCCGGCGGACCCCGCCGCCGTCGACGCGATGATGGGATCTCTGCGGCCGCGCGGGCCCGACGCAGCGGGGCTCTTCGGTTCCGGCCGGGTCGTTTTCGGCCATCGCAGGCTCAAGATCATCGACCTGTCCGAGGCCGGGCAGCAGCCCATGATCGATCCCGCCCTCGGGCTCGCGATCGTGTTCAACGGCTGCATCTACAATTTCCGCGCGCTGCGCGCCGAACTCGAGGCGAAGGGCTACGCGTTCTTCTCGACGAGCGACACCGAAGTGGTGCTCAAGGCCTTCCACGCCTGGGGACCTGCCTGCGTCGAGCGCTTCGCCGGCATGTTCGCCTTCGCGATCCTGGAGCGGGATTCCGGGCGAGTCGTGCTGGCGCGCGACCGGCTCGGCGTGAAGCCGCTCTATTACAGCGAGACGAAGGGCCGCTTCCGCTTCGCCTCGTCGCTCCCGGCCCTGCTCGCCGCCGGAGACGTCGATACCGCGGTCGATCCGGTCGCGCTCCACCACTACATGAGCTGGCACGCGGGCGTCCCGGCCCCGCTCACCATCCTCAAGGGCGTGCGCAAGCTGCCACCGGCGACGATCCTGATGATCGAGCGGGACGGGACGCGGCACGCGTCGACCTACTGGACCCTGGCGATCGGCCCCCGCGCGGCCGACCGTGGCCGGACCGAGGCGGACTGGCGCGAGGCCGTCCTCGACGCCCTCGGCACCGCGGTCGAGCGCCGGCAGGTCGCCGACGTCCCGACGGGGGTTCTCCTCTCGGGCGGCCTGGACAGCTCGCTGCTGGTGGCCCTGCTGGCGCGCGGTGGCCAGCGCGGCCTCAAGACCTTCTCGGTGGGCTTCGACGCGGTCAACGGCGTCGAAGGCGACGAGTTCAAGTACTCGGACATCATCGCCGAGACCTTCGCCACCGACCACACGAAGCTCGCGGTCGACGGCACCCGGACGCTGGAGGCGCTGCCCGCGGCCATCGCGGCGATGTCGGAGCCGCAGATGAGCCACGACGCGGTGGCCTTCCTCCTGCTCTCGCAGGAGGTCGCCAGGCACGTGACGGTGATCCAGAGCGGGCAAGGCGCCGACGAAGTGTTCGGCGGCTATCACTGGTATCCGAAGCTGATGGGCTCGACGGACCCGGTCGCCGACTACGCGAAAGCGTATTTCGACCGCGACCATGCCGAGATGCGGGAGGCCCTGACGCCCGACATGGTCGGCGGCGATCACAGCACCGACTACATCGCGACCTTCTTCGCGAACTCGCGGAGCGACAGCGCCATCGACAAGACTCTGCAACTCGACCAGGAGGTCATGATGGTCGACGATCCGGTCAAGCGGGTCGACAACATGACGATGGCCTGCGGCCTCGAGGCGCGGGTGCCGTTCCTCGACCACGACCTCGTCGAGCTGGCGGCCCGCATCCCGGCGGAGCTCAAGGTCCGGGACGGCGGCAAGTACATCCTCAAGGAGGCCGCGCGGACGATCGTCCCGGCCGAGGTGATCGACCGCGAGAAGGGGTATTTCCCCGTTCCGGCGCTGAAGCACATCCGCGGCCCGTTCCTCGACTACGTCCGCGACGTGCTGGACCGGCCCGAGGCGCGCGCGCGTGGCATCTTCAACCGCGCCTACGTCGATCATCTGCTCGCCGATCCCGACGGCACGCTGACGCCCAAGGGCAACTCGAAGCTCTGGCAGGTGGCCCTCATGGAGAGCTGGCTCCAGACGCACGGCGTCTGAGACGGGCCGCGGCACGCCTTTCGCGACGGATCGTGATCGACCGCGCGCTCAAGGTGCCGCGCTTTGTCCACGATCGTCCCGGATCAGCCGGTCGACAGACACCCGGAGAAGCCCGTCGATGTGCCGCTGGATCGCCTATGCGGGACGCACCATCCCGCTGGAGCACTACGTCACCGAGCCGTCCCACAGCCTCGTCTCGCAGAGCATCGCGGCGCTCGAATCGACCGCGGCGACCAACGGCGACGGGTTCGGGCTCGGCTGGTACGGCGATCACCCGGAGCCCGGCCGGTACCGCGAGGTCCAGCCCGCCTGGTCGGACGACAACCTGCGCTACCTGTGCCGGCACCTGCACTCGCACCTGTTCTTCGCGCACGTGCGCGCCGCGACCGGCACGCCGATCACCCGGCCGAACTGCCATCCCTTCGCCTGCGGTCCGTGGCTGTTCATGCACAACGGCTATATCGGCGACTGGAGCCGCCTGCGGCGCCCGGTCGAGGCGCTGATCCCGGACGAGCTGTACCCGTCGCGCGCGGGGACCACCGATTCCGAGGCGATCTTCCTCGGGCTGCTGGGCTGCGGCCTGATGGGACCGGGGCCGCGCCGCGATCCTGTCGAGGCGACGGCGCGCGCGCTCGCGCGCCTCACGGATCTCGCCGGGCCGCATCCGTTCCGGTTCACCGCGGCGCTGGCCGACGGGCGCGATCTCTACGCGTTCCGCTACGCCGCGAACGACAAGGCGAACTCGCTCTACTACCGCGCTTCGGAGGGCGGCGTGGTCGTCGCCTCGGAGCCGCTCGACCGGGACCACGGCACTTGGACGACGGTCGCCGAGAACAGCGTGCTCGTCGCGCGGCGGGACGCGCCGGTGGAGATCCTGTCGCTGGCGCAGTTCGGCCTGACCGCGCCGCCGGTCGATGACTCGGTCCGCCGGCTGCGCGCCTGAGCGACTCCGCTCAGGCGACGCGGGAGAGGCTGCCGCTCTGCGAACCCTGCGTGCTGCGGGCGGAATCGTAGGCGCGATTGCGCAGGGCGGTCTCGCTCGGGAGCTGGTCGATCACGTTGCCGGACGACGGATCGACCACCTGGAACACGATCGAGCTGGTGTCCGGATCCTGGATGTAGCGCGCCTTGCCGCCGTTCGTGCCGATGTCGAGCTTCACCGCGGGCTCGAGCGGCTTGGCGGAGGTCTCGGGCTCGGGCGCCTGCTGGGTCACGGCGGCGGCGGCCGTCGCTCCGAGCGCGTCGAGGCCCTGCGGCCCCGGCGTCGTGGATGTCAGCGTTCGGATCTCCATCGCCGGTCTCCTGCGATCCTGTGATCGAAGGATTGAGGCGCGGTCCTGCCTAATCGTTCCTTAATGGCGACCGCCGGTCCACCGGATGATGCGGCGGGATCGGAGATGCGATGAACATCGCGTTACCGGGGCGACACAAATCCGTGCTGAATTTTCTCCTGGGTCGACTCGGTGCCCAGCCGGTTCGTCTTCCCGCGACCGGGCCGCGGCCCGCCCCGCGCAGCGTGGAGTACGCAATGTACAGGATCTCGGCGATGCTC
This sequence comes from Methylobacterium sp. D54C, assembly GCF_053345595.1. Taxonomy (NCBI): domain Bacteria; kingdom Pseudomonadati; phylum Pseudomonadota; class Alphaproteobacteria; order Hyphomicrobiales; family Methylobacteriaceae; genus Methylobacterium; species Methylobacterium sp. D54C. Next base: position 182,590 of record NZ_JBKFAK010000004.1, on the reverse strand, counting down.
GTCTTGGCGACGAGTCCGGCGCTCGCCGCGCCGGCCGCCGCTGGCGATCCGGGGACGCGCGCGCCGTTCATCCGCGAGCACCGCTGCGCCGTCGTGGAGCGTCTCGACGCCATCCACAGGCGCGGGCCGGTCGACGTCTCGCGCGACCGCTTCATCGTCGTCGCGCCGCACGGACAGGCGCAGCGCTACGTCCAGTGCATCTTTCAGGATCGGGATACGCGGATGTTCTGCGAGGCCGCGTCGGGCGCCTACGGGCCATCCGGCCGAAGGCGCCTGCGGCTGGATGCGACGGCACGGCAGGCGCTGGCGGCGCTCGGATACGTCCAGGCGGACCCGGCGGAGAACTTCTCGCGCCTGGTGGAGCTGGGATCGCCGCCCGACACGGGCATCGCCGCGGATCTGATGCTCGCGGCGCTGCACGATGCCTACGGCGCCCGCCCGGGCGACATTCTCGATATCGAGGACCCGCACGGCGGAACGCCGGGGCGGGGCTGCGGCGCGCCCGAATCCTGAGCGGACCGGGCGCGCCGCCATCTCACTCGGCGGCGTCGACGTAGAGCTTGCCGCCCTCGGCCAGGAACTCCTGCGACTTCGCCCGCATGCCGGCCTCGGCCTCGGCCTTCGACATCGCGGGCGCCGCGCCCACGACTTCGCCGGCCTCCTCCATCGCCAGCACCTCGGCGCGCAGGTCCTGCGTGATCTTCATCGAGCAGAATTTCGGCCCGCACATCGAGCAGAAATGCGCGACCTTGTGGGCGTCCTTCGGCAGGGTCTCGTCGTGGAAGCGCCGGGCGGTATCCGGATCGAGGCCCAGGTTGAACTGATCCTCCCAGCGGAAGTCGAACCGGGCGCGGCTGAGCGCGTCGTCCCGGAGCTGCGCGGCGGGATGCCCCTTGGCGAGGTCGGCGGCGTGGGCGGCGATCTTGTAGGTGATGACGCCGGTCTTCACGTCGTCTCGGTCCGGCAGGCCGAGATGCTCCTTCGGGGTGACGTAGCAGAGCATCGCGGTGCCGAACCAGCCGATCATGGCGGCGCCGATGCCCGAGGTGATGTGATCGTAGCCCGGGGCGATGTCGGTGGTCAGCGGGCCGAGGGTGTAGAACGGCGCCTCGCCGCACTCCTTCAGCTGCTTCTCCATGTTGACCTTGATCTTGTGCATCGGCACGTGGCCGGGGCCTTCGATCATCACCTGGCAGCCCTTGTCCCAGGCGACCTTGGTCAGCTCGCCGAGCGTCTCCAGCTCGCCGAACTGCGCGGCGTCGTTGGCGTCGGCGATTGAGCCCGGGCGCAGGCCGTCGCCCAGGGAGAACGAGACGTCGTAGGCCCGCATGATGTCGCAGATCTCGTCGAACCGCTCGTAGAGGAACGATTCCCGGTGCCCGGCCAGGCACCAGCGCGCCATGATCGAGCCTCCGCGGGAGACGATGCCGGTGACGCGCCGGGCGGTCAGCGGCACGTGGGCGAGCCGCACGCCGGCATGGATCGTGAAGTAGTCGATGCCCTGCTCGGCCTGCTCGATCAGCGTGTCCTTGAAGACCTCCCAGTCGAGCTTGAGCGGGTCGCCGCCGACCTTCTCCAGCGCCTGGTAGATCGGCACTGTGCCGATCGGGACCGGGCTGTTGCGGATGATCCACGAGCGGATGTTGTGGATGTTGCGGCCGGTGGACAGGTCCATGACCGTGTCGGCGCCCCAGCGGATCGACCAGACGAGCTTCTCGACCTCGTCGGCGGCCGAGGAGGTCACGGCGGAGTTGCCGATGTTGGCGTTGATCTTGACCAGGAAGTTCCGGCCGATCGCCATCGGCTCCAGCTCGGTGTGGTTGATGTTGGCCGGGATGATCGCCCGGCCGCGGGCGATCTCATCGCGCACGAATTCCGGGGTGATGAAGGGCGGGACCGAGGCCCCGAAGCTCTGGCCGTCCGCGAGCGCGGCCTCGGCGCCCGCGAGCATGGCCTCGCGGCAGACGTTCTCGCGATGGGCGACGTAGATCATCTCCTCGGTGATGATCCCCGCGCGGGCGAACTCGTACTGGGTCACCATCTGGCCCGGGGCCGCCTTGCGGATGGTCCGCTCGGCGGGGCAGGGGGCCACGAGCTTATCGCCCGCGAATCCGTTATCCTCGGGCTTCACCGCGCGCGGCGCGACGGCCGCGTAACCGCGGGCCGCGACCCAGGGCTCGCGCACGCCGGGAAGGCCGGCGTTGAGGTCGATGCGGGCATCGGTCTCGGTGTAGGGGCCCGACGGGTCGTAGACCCGCACCGGCTCCTCCTTCGGATCGGAGAGGACGATCTCGCGATAGGGAACGCGGATGTCCGGCCGCCCGGCCGGGTTCGCGTACGCCTTGCGCGATCCAGTGACCGGACCCGTGGTCACGGTCTCGGGGCTGCCTTTCACGTCCTTCGGGAGAACGGGTGCGTTCATCGTGGGCCTCTCCTCGTGCTGGAGCGGTCCGGTCCACGCGATGGCCGAGATGAGATGAGGTCGCGCGAGATGCGACCGCAGGTTCCCGTCCCTCCGCCGGTATGAGCCGGATCAGGTTCAAGGGTCAGGGCAGCGTGCCCAATCTCAGCCCTCTTCAGGGCCCCCCTCGGAACGGTTCCAGACTCGGGCCCGCGGGCCGCTTTGTCAATGCTGACCGGCCGCCCTAGAAAACACATCCCCGAAACCGTTCGTCCGAACGCACGCGTCCTCCGGTACTCAATCGCACCGCAATGCGCCTCATCGCCGGCCTCCTGCTCGCCGCGCTCCTCCTCTGCGGGCTGGCCTGCGCCGCGCTCGCGCTCGGGCAGCGCCGGTTCCTCTATCCGGGCGCCTTCGGGCCGCAGAACCCGTGGACGATCCCGCCGGGCCTCGCGACGATCACGGTCGCGACCCCCGACGGCGAGACCCTGCACGGCCTGTGGCGGCCTCCGCGGCCGGGCTGCGGCGTCGTCGTGAGCTTCCACGGCAACGGGTCCCGCCCCGAGCCGCACGCGGCCCGCTTCGCCGCGGAGCCCTGGCGGGCGCGCGGCTGGGGCGTGCTCACTGTGGCCTATCGCGGCTATCCCGGCTCCACCGGCAGCCCCAGCGAGGACGGGCTGATCCGCGACGGGCTGGCGGCCGTCGAGGCCGCGCGGGCGCGGGCGCCCGACGCGCCGATCCTCCTCCACGGACACTCCCTCGGGGCCGCCGTGGCCGTGGCCGTCGCCGAACGGGTGCCGACGATCGGCCTGTACCTGGAGGCGCCGTTCGACTCGATGACCCACACCGTGCGGCTGCATGTCCCGCTAGCCCCGATCTGGCTCCTGCGCGACACGTACCGCTCGGATCTGCGCATCCGCGACGGGTCGGCGCCCGTGCTGATCGTGCAGGGCCGCGACGACACGGTGGTGCCGGCCAAGCTGGCGCGGAACCTCGCCGAGGCGGCCGGCCAGCGGGCGCGGATCGACGTGATCCCCGGGGACCACGTCTCCATCCTGGGGAGCCGGGATCGCGAGGCCGAGGCGCTGTTCGGACAGAGCGTCGGTCCGGCCTGCCCGCAACCGGTGGATCAGCAGGGGTAGGAGAGGGAGGCTCGCGTGGTCGGACGGCGCTCGCAGCGCTGGAGCGCCGAGGATCCGGACGCGCCGGGCGTCCCGGGCCCGCCGGACCCGGTCTGCCCCCTCTGCGAGCGCCCGATCCCGCGCCACGCCCGCTCCAGCCTCCATCACCTCACGCCGAAGCTGAAGGGCGGGACCCATCGCGGCACGGTCCGGCTGCACCAGATCTGCCACTCGGCGATCCACGCCCGCTACAGCGAGGCGGAGATCGCCAAGCGCCTCGCCGACGTCGAGGCCTTGCGCGCCGATCCGGAGATCGCGCGCTTCCTCGTCTGGGTCCGCGGCAAGCCCGACGATTTCCACGCCGCCACGCGCATGACCCGCGAGCGGAAGTCGGCGCGCCGCAAGATCTGACACCTGCCCGGCCGGCGTTTACCGGGCGTTCGTCACATCCGCAGGTGGCCGCCGCCCCGTTCCTTGCCGTCAACCCGAACCGGTCCAGGATCGCCCCGATCGCGAGGGTTGGGACGATGGCCGGGGTGGGTGATACGGGGGATCGGCTCGCCTGGGTCGATATCGCCAAGGGGATCTGCATCCTCCTGGTCGTCATGATGCATTCGGTCATCGGCACCGGCGAGGCCATGGGCGGCGAGGGCTTCCTCCACCCGGTCGTCGCCTTCGCGAAGCCGTTCCGGATCCCGGACTTCTTCCTGCTCTCCGGCCTGTTCGTGGGACGGGTGATCGACCGCGACTGGCGCCTGTTCTCCGACCGCCGGGTGGTCCACTTCGCCTATTTCTACCTGCTCTGGCTGGTGATCCAGTCGGTCGCCAAGTACGGCAAGATCGTCGGCGATGCCGGCCCCGCGGCCTTCGCGGCGCATCTCGCCCACGCGCTGATCGAGCCCTATTCCAGCCTCTGGTTCATTTACCTGCTCGCGGTGTTCTCGGTGGTCACCAAGGCCCTGCGCCGCGTGCCCGGCGGCGTGCTCCTCGCCGGCGCCGCCCTGCTGCAGATCGCCGACATCCGCAGCGAGTCGACCCTGATCGAGGAGTTCTGCGCCCGCTACGTCTACTTCGTCGCGGGCTACCTCTTCGCCGGGCGGATCTTCGCGCTCGCCGACGCGGCGCGCCGCCGCGTCCCACTCGCACTCTGCGGTTTGGCGGCCTGGGCGGTCCTGGAAGGCTGGCTCGCGCTGACCCCGTCGGGCCTGCCGGATCATCCGACCCTCGCCAGCCTGCCGCTGGTGAGCCTCGCCCTCGGCGGGGCCGGAGCCCTCGCGATCGTGGTGGCGGCGGCTCTCATCGGCCGCGCCGGCGGTCCGGCCGCCGAGGCGGTCCGGACCTGCGGCCAGCGCTCGATCGTGATCTACCTGGCCTTCTCGCTGCCGATGGCGGCGACGCGGGAGATCCTCGTGCGCACCGGCGCGATCACCGATATCGGCCTCGCGAGCCTGACCGTCATGGCGACGGCGGTGATCCTGCCGCTGGTGCTGGAGCGGCTGGTCCGCGGGACGGCGCTCGACCTGCTGTTCGTCCGGCCGCGCCTGTTCCGGCTGGCCGGGTCCGGGCCTAAGCCGAGCCCGGCCCTGCAGGCGACCTGAGGGACCTCAGCCGTCGAAGGCGATACCGATCCGCCGGCTGCGCCGCCACGCCACGGTGGCCGGGCGCGGTTCGGTGCCCGTGCTGACACGAAGCGCGAAGCGGTCCGGCACGGCCTGATCGTCCTCGACCTCGATCTGCGCGCCGACGTCGGTGGCGTCCCAGACCAGGCAGCTCACCTCGCCGCCGTCGAGCAGCACGGCGCCGAACGTGAAGGCGTTCTTCCGGAAGGTGCCGCGGCGATTCTCCGTCATCAGCTCCTCCGTCCCGTCTCGTGGCTCCGCGGAGCCGGACGATGCCGGATCGCGGTTAACAGGGCAAATACGTTCCCGTGCCTGCCCTGCTCGACCGAGATCAGTACTCGTCGGGATCACCCCGGTAGCGGCGTGGCCCCGGCCCGTAATCGTCGTCGTAGGAGCGGCGCGGCGGCGGGCGGTCGTAGTCGCGGCGGTCGCGGTAGGCGTCGCGCCGGTCGTCGTAGCCGTCATTTCGGTAGCCGCCCCCGCCGCCGTAGGCACCCCCGCCGCCACCGCCGTAGCCTCCGCCGCCGTAGCCCCCACCGCCGCCCGCGTTGATCCGCGGGGCGTACCAGCAGCTCTTCGCCTGGCCCGGCGCCGGATCGCCGAAGGTCTGGGTGTTGCAGGGCACGACGCCGCCCTGCGGGAACGGCCGGCCGTTCGTCCGGCCGGGCACGCCGTAATAGACGTTGGTGGGATAGGGCATCCGGCAGACGCCGCCCTCCTGCGCGCAGCCGACCAGGTTCACCGTGTCGAGCTGGTAGGCCTGGGCCGGGGCGGGTGCCAGCGCGCCGCCTCCCAGCGTGATGGCCCCGAAGGCCAGAGCGATCCGAATCTGCACGTCCCCGATTCCCCCGTGGTTTGCGGTGCGGGTGCCGAATAATCCGGTCGGCGGCTTCCGGCCAGCGGCCGCGCTCGCTATGGCGTCGCACCAGGATGCGCGCGGGCCGGTCCGCGGCCGGCGCGACGGTGATCGGGCGGAACGCCCCGTCGTCGGACGGGAGACGGCGCCCCGGGAGGCCTTGATGAGGGATGCGTCCGCGCAGGAGCTTCTGCTGCTCAGCGCGCTCCAAGAATGCCGGATCCAGCTCGACGCGGCGCGCAAGGACGAGGCGGCCCGCGCCGCCGTCCGGGAGGAGCTCGAGGCCGCGCTCCGGCGCGAGGCCGCTCTCGCGGCGGCGATCGTGGAGGAGCGCGAGCGGACCGAGGCCGTCCGCCTCGTGCTTCAGGCGCTGCTGATGAGCGTCCGCCGGTTCGGTCTGCGCCGGCGCCTGTTCGGGGCGCGCATCGCCCGGCTCGGCCGCGAGACGCCGGATTCCGGTCCGCAGGCGGCCCGCCATCCCGTGCTGCTCGCCGAGGCGCGACGGGTGCTGGGTAAGCCATCGCCCGAACCGCCGGCCGAGCGGTGATGGCGGTCGCCGCCCGAGCGCCGCCCGAGCGCCGCGCGGCGCGGCTCCTCACGGCCCGGCGCCGGCGTCTCCTGGCGCCGCGGCCAGGACGATCAGGGCCGTCAGAACGCCGAGCGGCAGGACGATGCTGCCGAAGGCGAGATGGGCGATCCCGAAGGCGCCGAACAGCGCGCCCGCGGCGAAGGCCGCGATCGCCAGGAGCACGCGCAGGAACCTCTCCCGGGTCTGATCGCGCTGTGGGCCGCGTCCCAGGACGAGGTCGGTCGCGTCGATGACGGCCTGGCTGACGCTCACCGTCATGACCGTCGTGGGGGCGAGATGGCCGAGAGACAGGCGGCCGATGGCGTTCTGTAACCCCATGGCCGCGACCGCGAGCATGCCGACGGCGATGGAAGCGGCACTGTCCGCTCCGCCGAGGGGCGACCAGACGGTGCCACACAACCCGAATCCCGCGAGCAGGGTCACCTCGACGGCGAGGAGGCAGGGCAGGGGGTCGAAAGCCCGCCGCTCCAGCGCCAGGGCCAGGATTCGAGCTCCCGCCACCGCTCCGACGAAGACGGGCAGCGCCAGGAGCTTGGCAACCACGCCGCTGGAGCTCGCCACTAACTCGGCGCCGATCAGGACGAAGTTGCCGGTGACGTGAGCGGTGAAGAGTCCGGTCAGGGCGATGAAGGCCGCCGCGTCGACGAAGCCGGCGACGAATGCCAGGGCGGCGCCGGCGAAGGGACCGGTCCCCGGTCTCCGAGCTCGCGCGGGACGGGTCATCGTCTCAGTCGGCGAAGGGCGTCGCCGTCAGGCCGACCGGCATCCGCGGATTGGCGAAGTAGTCGGGCCAGCGATCGCAGAGATACAGGATCGCGACCAGCACGGTGGCGATCGCCAGCAGGGAGGCGAGCACCTCTGTGACCTGCGTCGCCCATTTCCCGAGCGTCGGGATCGCCATGAGGCCGCCGACGAACAGCGTGGTCACGATAACGGGTGCGGTCATCGGGCAAGGCTTCGCGGCGCGGCTCTGGGACGGGGTTGTCCCGAACCCTAACGCTGCGCGGCGCCCGCAGGTTACCGATATCGGTTATCGTGACTCATGATAGGCAACCCGAACATCGAGCTCCTGCGCTCGTTCCTGGCCGTCATCGAGAGCCGCAGCTTCACCGCCGCGGCGCAGGCTCTCGGTCTGCGGCAATCCACGGTGAGCGGGCACATCGCCCGGCTCGAGCAGGCGCTCGGTCGCGCGCTCCTGACGCGGGACACCCACCGGGTCGCGCCCACGCCGGACGGTCAGGCCATGATCGGCTTCGCCCGCGACGTGGTGGACGCGCAGGATCGGCTGCGCGCCTTCTTCTCGCCGGAAGGCCTGCGCGGCCGTATCCGGCTCGGCGTCTCCGAGGACTACACCCTGTCGACCCTGGCACAGGTCCTGGCCCGCTTCGCCGATCGGCACGACGCGGTCGATCTGCAGATCACGGTCGGGCTGAGCCGCGCCCTCTACCAGGGCTACGATGCGGGCGAGCTCGACGTGATCTTCTGCAAGCGGCGGCGCGGCGACCCGCGCGGGACCTTGGCCTGGGCGGAGGATCTGATCTGGACGGGCCGGCCCGGCCTCGTGCCGGATCGAGCCAAGCCCTTGCCCCTTGTGCTCTACCCGCCACCGTTGATGACCCGCACCTTGGCGCTCGACGCCCTCGAGGCGGTGGGCCGGTCCTGGCGGGTGGCCTGCACCAGCGGAAGCCTGATGGGGCTGCGGGCCGCCGTCGAGGCGGGCCTGGGCATCGCGCCGCACTCGGCCAAGATCCTGCCGCCGGGCCTCGCCGCGATCTCCGAGGCGGCCGGCCTGCCGCCGCTCGGCGCGGTCGAGTTCGTCGTGCTCGGCCCGGGTCGCCACCACGCGGCGGCGACCGCGCTGCAGGAGACGATCCTGGCGAGCACCGGCGAGCTTCAGGGCGCCGCGCGCTAGGGCGGCGTCCTCCCGGCACGCGGTGGCCGGGCTCGATCCCGACCGTCCGGCGCGGTCCTTAACGGATTGGCCAGCCTTTTTCCGCACCGTACCGCGAAGCGGTCACAAACGGTTTCGACAAGGATCGCCGGCGGTGCCGGCCCCGGTGTCGTTGCCGGACGGGGCGCGAAACCGCCGCATTTGGCGTGCGGAAACCGTCCTGCGGCGTGCCTGACGGTCGCGCATCGCGGCGGAACATTCGAGAACGGGATGCATGGCCAAGGGTCGGGGCAGGATTGAGCCGAACTTCGACGTGCCCGAAGGGCGCGCGCGGGATCGCGGCGAACTCGACCTGCGCCTGACCCGTGAGGACCGCCCCGGGGCAGGAGACGGCGTGGCGAAGCGATCGGGCGGCGGAGCGCGGCAGCCGAACAAGGCGCCGGCGCGGACAACGGGGCGGGCGAAGGCCTCGGGTCGCGGCCGACGCCGGCGTTCCTGGCTCGGCCGCATCGTCTACGGCTGCGTCGTCCTCGGCCTCTGGGGGGTGATCGGGCTCGCGGGGCTCATCGCTTACCACGCCTCGCAGCTGCCGCCGATCGACCAGCTCGCGGTGCCGAAGCGTCCGCCCAACATCGCGATCCTGGCGAGCGACGGCTCCCTGCTCGCCAACCGCGGCGAGACCGGCGGCCGCGTCGTGTCGATCAAGGAGCTGCCGCCCTACCTGCCGCGCGCCTTCGTGGCGATCGAGGATCGGCGCTTCTACCAGCATTTCGGCGTCGACCCGGTCGGCATCATGCGGGCCATCGGCCAGAACCTGACCCGGCGCGGTGTGGCGCAGGGCGGCTCGACCCTCACCCAGCAGCTCGCCAAGAACCTGTTCCTGACCCCGGAGCGCTCGGCCTCGCGCAAGATCCAGGAGGCGATCCTCGCGCTCTGGCTCGAGCACAAGTACACGAAGGACGAGATCCTCGAACTCTACCTGAACCGCGTCTATTTCGGCGCCGGCGCCTACGGTGTCGAGGCGGCGGCGCAGCGCTATTTCGGCAAGCCCGCCAAGGAGGTGAGCCTCGCGCAGGCCGCGATGCTCGGCGGCCTCGTGCAGGCGCCCTCGCGCCTTGCCCCGAACCGCAACCTCCCGGCCGCCCAGGCCCGCGCCGCGCAGGTGCTCGCCGCCATGCAGGAGCTGGGCTTCGCGTCGGGGCAGGACGTCAAGGTGGCACTCGCCCAGCCGGCGAGGCCCGCCAACGCCCGCGGCGGCGGGTCGGCCAACTACGTCGCCGACCTCGTGATGGACGTGCTCGACGATTACGTCGGCAAGTTCGACACCGACATCACAGTCCAGACCACGGTCGATCCGAGCCTCCAGGCGGCCGCCGAGAAGGCGCTCACCGACGAGCTCAACGCCAAGGGCACGCGCTACAACGTCAGCCAGGGGGCGCTGGTCTCGATGCGGCCGGACGGCGCCATCCGCGCCCTGATCGGCGGCCGCGACTACGCGCAGAGCCAGTTCAACCGGGCCACGACCGCCAAGCGTCAGCCCGGCTCCTCGTTCAAGCCCTTCGTTTACCTCGCGGCCGTGGAGCACGGCGCCACGCCCGACACGGTCCGGGAGGACGCGCCGATCCGGATCGGCAACTGGGCGCCGGAGAACTACTCCCACCGCTACGAGGGTCCCGTCACCCTGCGGACAGCGCTCGCCCAGTCGCTCAACACCGTCGCGGTGCGCCTCGGCCAGGAGGTCGGGCCGAAGACCGTGGTCCAGACCGCCCAGCGGCTCGGCATCACCTCGCCGCTCCAGGCCAACGGCTCTATCGCCCTCGGCACGTCCGAGGTCACGCTCCTGGAGATGGTCGGCGCCTACGGGGCCTTCGCCAACGGCGGCATCGGCGTGATCCCCTACGTGGTCACCGCCGTGAAGAGCCAGGACGGGAAGGTCCTCTACAAGCGCTCCGACAACGGTCTGGGCCGGGTCATCGACGCCAACGCCGACGGCATGATGAACGCCATGATGCACGAGACCTTCGTCAGCGGCACCGGCAAGAAGGCCGACATCCCCGGCTGGGACCTCGCGGGCAAGAGCGGCACCACCCAGGATTACCGCGACGCGTGGTTCATGGGCTTCTCGGGCAGCCTCGTGACCGGCGTCTGGCTCGGCAACGACGACGGCGAGCTCACCAAGAAGGTCACCGGCGGCAACCTGCCGGCGGAGATCTGGAAGACCTATATGACCCAGGCCCTGAAGGGGCAGACGCCGGTCCCGCTCCCGGGCCTCAACCGCTGGCGCCGCCAGCCGGAAACGACCGCCTCGGTGGCGAGTGCCGCCCCGGCGGGCCCGGGCGGGCTCCTGGGCCAGATCCTCGGCGAGCCGGAGGCCCCGGCGCCGCGCCAGGCCGCGCCGTCGCGGCGCGCCCCGAAGGACGACCGCAACTTCATCGAGAAGCTGTTCGGCATCGGTGACTGACACTCCGCGGTCTCCGCGTTCGTCGGGACCAGGCGACGGCGCGCGCGTCGCGGGCGAGAGGCGGCCCGCGGCGTGCGCCGTCGCGCATCCGCGCGACTACGCCCGGGCTCCGGCCCAAGGCGACCGCGTCGAGGCGGGACTGACAGCCGCGGCGGCCTGTATTTGTATTAGCGGTGATTCAGCGCTTCTTAGTGCCGCCAATAACCGCTTTTTCAATCTTCGTGGACGTAAGATCGGGTGAACAGTAAGCCCGTCAACCGCAATGGCGCGGTTCGTGGCAGCCCGATCGAGCCCATGCTCCTGCGCGCGACCGCTACAGCGATCAGAGCTCACCTGGACGATTGCGCCTCGCGCCTGATCGCGGCGGCCGGCACATGCCTGCTGCTCTGCCTCGCGCTGCTCGGCGTCTATCTCTGCCTGGATCTGCGGGACGTCGCTTGGCACAACGCCCGCCGCAACGCCGGGAATCTCCTGGCGGTGATCGAGGAGGGCGTCGGCCACAGCCTGCGGGTCTACGACCTCTCGCTGCGGAACTCCGCACGGCTCGCGAGCCGCGCCGACATCGCGGCCCTGGACCCGGATATTCGGCGCCTGGCGCTGTTCGACACGGCTGTGGCGGGCTCCGGCCTCGGTCCGATTGCCGTCACGGACGCGGCCGGCGACGTCCGGCTGACGAGCGATCCCGGCGTGCAGACCCGGCCCAACATGCGCACGCTGCCGGAATTCGAGTTCCATCGGTCGAATCCCGAAGGCGGCCTGATCCTGTCCGGGCCGACCGTATCTCTCATGACCGGTGAGCCCATCATCCGCATGACCCGGCGGATCCGGACGCCCGACGGCTCATTCGCCGGGATCGTGTCGGGATCGATCAGGCTCGCGCATTTTCAGGCGCTGTTCGAGCGCCTGCATTTCGACGACGGCATCGCTCTGAACGTCTTCCACCGGGATGGGACGCTGCTGATCCGGGCGCCGGCACGGCCGGAGGCGCTCGGCCAGAACATCAGCGCGAGCCCCGGCTACAAGATGTACCGGGCCAAGCCGCGCGGCGAGTTCCAGGGACGCTCGTTCCTCGACGGCGTCGAGCGGGTCTACAGCTTCGCCGACCTCGACGACCTGCCGCTGATCGTGACCGTGGCGACGGACGTCGACAGCATCCGCAGCGTCTGGATCTACAAGGCGGCGATCGTCGCCGTCCTGATCCTGTGCCTCTGCCTCCTCGCCTTCGGCCTGACGATCCTGCTGCACCGGGAGGTCGGGCGCCACGTGGCCGCGGAGGCCTCCAGCCGCGAGGCCAACGCCGCGCTCGCCGTGCTCGCGCGGACCGACGGCCTGACGGGCCTGCCGAACCGGCGCAGCTACGACGAGCACTTCGCCGTGGAGTGGAAGCGGGCCGCACAGCTGCGGACGCCCCTGGCGCTGTTGATCGTCGATGCCGACCACTTCAAGCAGTTCAACGACCGCTTCGGTCACCAGCGCGGCGACGAGGCGCTGAAGGCGGTGGCGGAGTGCCTGCAACGCACCCTCGATACCGCCGGGCTGAGCTTCCGGATCGGCGGCGAGGAGTTCGTCGCCCTGTTGCCGGGCGTCGACGCGACGGCCGCCAGCGTCGCGGCGGAGCGCGTCCGCCGGGCCGTGGTGAACCTCCGCATCCCCCACGCCCCGGAGGTCGGGGGCATCGCGACGGTGAGCATCGGCGTCGCCTGTGCCGACCCGGCCGGCGGCGATCCGCCCGAAGGGCTGTTCACGGCGGCCGACGCGGCCCTCTACGCGGCCAAGAAGGCCGGGCGCAACCGTGTCCGCGCCGCCGCGCCGGCGGATCCCGTGGCCCTGGCGCTGCGGGCCTGAGCGGCCCCGCCGCTCACAGCATCGGCAGCATCCGGGGCCGCGGTCCGCGCGGGAAATGCGCGTCGATCAGGGCGATCTCGGCCGCGCCCAGGTGCAGGTCCGCCGCGCCGGCATTCTCGACGGCCCGGTCCGGGCGACCGGTCTTGGGGATCGTGAACGTGCCCGGCAGCCGGGTCAGGTAGGCGAGGGCCACCGCGTAGGGCGTCGTGCCGTGGTTCTGCGCGATGCCCGCCAGGACGCGGCCGCCCGCGCTGGCCGGATCGGGGAAGTCGCCGCTGCCGAAGGGCGAGTAGCCCACCATGGCGACGCCGTGCTTCTCGCACCAGGGCAGCACGGCGTGCTCGATGGCCCGCTCGTTCAGGTGGTAGAGGACCTGATTGCAGGCGATCCGGTCCGGCCCCGCGATGGCCCGGACGCGATCGAGATCCTCGACGTCGAAGTTGCTGACGCCCCAGGACAGGATCTTGCCGGCCCGGCGCAGATCCTCGAAGCCCGCGATCGTCTCCTCGAGCGGGTGCTGGCCCGGCCAGTGCAGCAGGTAGCAGTCCAGCCGGTCCGTCCGCAGACGCTGGAGCGACGCCTCACAGGCCCGCGCGACGCCCCGGCGCGTCGCGTTGCCCGGCACCACCTTGGAGACGAGGAACACCTCCTCGCGGCAATCCGCGACGGCGGCGGCGACGATCGCCTCGGCGTCCCCGTACATCTCCGCGGTGTCGATATGGGTCATGCCGGCGTCGATCCCGGCCCGCAGCGCCCGGACCGCGTCCGTCCGGTCCGAACTGTCGATGTGCCACGTGCCCTGGCCGATAACCGGCACAGAGACGCGCGTCGCGCCGAAGCTCCTGGCGTACATGGCAGCGCTCCCTCTTCGCTGTCACAGGGGGTTGCTGGCGGCGGTCCGGTCGAGTCCCGGGCCGCCGGCGTATCACGGCTCGGCCGCGCAACAACCCGGCACGCCTTACTCGCGCCATCTTGGGGCGTTGAGCAATGGCATGCGGCCTCCCGCGGCGCTAAACTTTAGGCCCATGCCCGAAGTCCGGCGGCGCGGGCTCGCCGAGTCTGCGCCGCCCCGCGCAGTGCCGCCGCGCAGGGCCACGCGACGCCCGGACCCGCGCACGGTCCGTCGGCTGGCCATGCTGGAGATGCCTCGATGCTGCCGGCCCACCGGATATTCTGGGGTCTGATCCTGCTGGCGGCGGCCGGCGCGGGGTTGCTCTACAACATCATCTTCGCGGCCGGCGCCTCGCCGCTCGCCGGGTTCACCTACGGCCTCTGCATGGGCGCCACGGTGCTGGCCTTCGACCGCGGGCTGATCCTGGCCGGCCTGCAGGCGAAGATCCGGCGGCTGCCGGCCTGGCTCTACGTGCTGGCCGCGGAACTCGCCTATGTCCTGATGATCATGGCGGGCAACGCCCTGGGCGGCCTGCTCGTCTGGGCGTTCGCCCTGACACCGGACGACCTCACGACCGCGACCCGCATGACCGCGCGGGTGCTCGCCTACGCCCTCGCCGTGTCGGGCCTGCTGGTCTTCGTCATACGGATGCGCGACCTGATCGGCGGCGAGGTGTTCGTGAACTTCATGATCGGCCGCTACCACAAGCCGGTGGCGGAGGAGCGGGTCTTCCTGTTCCTCGACGTGGTCGGCTCCACGGCCTTCGCGGAGACCCACGGCGACCTGCGCGCCCAGGAATATCTCAGCGCCGTGTTCGCCACGCTCGCCGAGCCGGTGCGGCGCAACGGCGGCTCGGTGGACGACTATATCGGCGATCTCGCCATGGTGACGTGGCCGATGGCCCGCGGCCTGAAGGACGCGCGCTGCGTCACCTGCGTGTTCGAGGTGCTCGACCGGATCGAGGCCGACGCCGCGGCCTGGACCGCCCGGTTCGGGACGGTCCCGCGGCTCCGGGCGGCGCTGCACGGCGGCTCGGTGGTCACGGCCGAAGTCGGGGTCGACCGCCACAAGATCGCGTATTTCGGCGACGCCGTGAACGTGACGTCGCGGATCGAGGCCCTGTGCCGCCCGCTGGGCGTCGGCATCCTGATCTCGCAGGATCTGCTCAACCGCCTCCCGCGCCTTCCGGCCGGCGTCCGGGCACGGTCCCTCGGCGCCCACGCGCTCCGCGGCCGCGGCGCGCCGCTGTCGGTGGCGACGCTCGAGCGCGGACCCGCCGAGACCGCGCCCGTGGCGGATCTGGCGCCGCGCCGCGCCGCGGTCGCCCGCTGATGGCCGGGGCGAGCACCGCGCGGGCGAACACCCTGATCGCCGTGAAGATGGCGCTGCGCTTCGGGCTGCCGCTGATCGGGCTCGCGGTCTTCGGCCGCGCCGTCGTTCGGTCGGTGGGCGGCGATATCGAGCACGGCCAGTTCGCCCTGGGCGTGCTCCTGATCCTGGCGGGTTTCACCTCGAAGCTGGTGCCCCGGCCATGAGCGACGCGCCGGCGCGCCCGCCGATCTACCTCGACGCCGATGCCTGCCCGGTCAAGGACGAGACCTACCGGGTCGCCGAGCGCTACGGCCTGACCGTCCACGTCGTCGCCAACAGCGTGCTGAACCTGCCGCGCGAGCCCTGGATCGAGCGCGTGGTCGTCGGCCCGGAACTCGACGCCGCCGACGACTGGATCGCCGCGCGGGCCGGACCCGGGAGCATCGTCCTCACCGCCGACGTTCCGCTGGCCGCGCGCTGCGTGAAGGCCGGCGCCACGGTCCTGGCGTTCACTGGGAAGCCGTTCAGCGAGGCCGGGATCGGTCTCGCCCTCGCGACGCGCGACTTGATGCAATCGTTGCGCGAGGCCGGGACGATCACGGGCGGGCCGAAACCGTTCTCGCGCGCCGACCGGTCGGCCTTCCTGTCCGCCCTCGACCGGGCGGTGAACCGGATCTTGCGCGAGCGGCCGAAGCCGGTCTGAGCATCGGTCCCAGGCGCGACAGCGTTCCCCGCGCGGGAGGTCTCAGGCCTCGGCAGCCGGGACGAGGGCCTTGAGCGCCTCGTTGATGCGATCCTGCCAGCCAGGGCCGTCCTTCTGGAAATGCGCGAGCACGGCGCTGTCGAGGCGCAGGCTCACCACTTCCCGGGAGCCCGGGACCGTTGCCGGCCGCGGCGCGGCTTGCGGCGGCGGAGCGGCCGTCTTCGGGCTCGTGGCGGCCCGGAAGGCCGCCTCGGCTGCCGCGCGCGGGTCGGTGAAGCGGCGGCGGTTGCGGTCTTCGGCCATCGACCCCTAGCCCTTCGCGGTCGTCTTCTTCGGCGCGGCCTTCTTCGCGCTGCCCTTGGCGGCCGCCTTGGCTTCCTTCTCGGCCGCCTTGGCCTGCGCGTCGGCGGCCTCCTTGGCGAGCCGGAGCGAGCGCAGCCGCACCGTCCGCTCGTCCATCGCCTTGATGGCCGCGTGGTGCTCCGCCATCGCCTGGGCGCCCTCGCGAGCCATGCGCTCCGCCCGTTCCGCGCGCTCGGCGCGGTTCTCCGCCCGGGTCTTGGCTTCCGCCTCCGCGTCGCGGGTGGCATTCACCTCGTCGAGGTCGTACTCAGTGTCGTCGTTCATCCTGTCCCTTTCACCCCGGCTCGACGGGTCCGACCCGGCGCAGCCTGCGCGGGACGGGGTCTGAGCGGGTCCGGCCTGTTCGAGGGGCGGGGGGCAAGGCCGGATCGGCGCCCTCCCGCATCGCCGTCAGGCGCGCGGGGAAGGCAGGTTCACGAAGGCTTTAGCATGCCCGCGCGGCCGATGGCGAATCCGGATCGCCGGGTGGGACTGACGGCGCACACCATTCGTACGCATTCGCCGGACGATCCGGATCGGGCTCGCGGTCGGCCGGGCGGGATCCGGCCCGGATCGTCCTCCGATCAGCGCACGCGGAAGTTGAGCGGAATGGAGACCGACAGGCTGGACTGCGTCACGCCGGGGGGCGCCGCCGGCATCGAGCCGCGCACCGCCGCGAGGGCGGCGCTGTCGATCTGGCCGACGCCGCTGGAGCGGGCCACGCCGGCGCCCGTCACCTGACCCGAGCGCATCACGGTGAAGCGCACCACCGCGGTCCCGCCACCGGTGCCGACGGCCGCGTTCACGTTCATCCGGCTGTGGATCGCCGCGCTGATGGCGCCCTGCCACTGGCGCATGGCGCTCGGATCGTTGCCCGCGGCGGCCCGGCCGGCCGCGTTCGCCCGCGAGGCCGACGCCGAACTCCGCTCGGCGCCAGCCCGCGCCTTGGCCTCGCGCGCCTTCGCCTCGCGCGCAGCCTTGGCCTTGGCCTCGCGGATCTCCTCCAGGCGCTCCTGCCGCGCCTCCTCGCGCTTCTGCTCGCGGAGCTTCTCCTCCCGGATCTTGCGCAGCTTGGCCTCGCGCTCCGCCTTCAGCTTCGCCGGATCGGGCGTCGGCTTGGGCGGCTCCTCGGACTTGGCGACCTCGGTGGGCGGCGGCGCCAGCGGCTCGGCGGCCTCGGACGCGGAGGTGATCACCTGGCTCTGCGCCTCCACGGGCTGAGCCTCTTGCGGCATCTCGACCGCCTGGGTGTCCTCCGGCTTCACCTCGGTCATCTCGGTCGGCGGCGGCGGCTGGACGGCCTCGTCGGGCGGCGTGTCCACCGGCTTCGCCTCCGGCGGGGCTTCCTGGCTCATCTGCTGCTCCGCCGGGGCCTCGGTGGCCGCGTCGGTCATGAGCGGCGCGAGGTCGACGGTGATCTGCTGCTCGCCGGGCGGTGCGGGCGGGGTGAGCCGCAGGAACATCACGGCGGCGAGCACGCAGGCGTGCAGCCCGAGGGCGACCAGGAAAGCGGCGAGCAGCCCGGACGGGCGGCGCTCGCCGAGACCGGCCGGCATATCCGTCGACGTGTAGGTGCTCATCGGCTCAGCGCGCGGTCCCTGCGGGGGCGGCGGGGGCGGCGGGAGCGGCCGTGGCGGCGCCAGGCGAGGCCGGAGCGGCGCCGCCGGGCGACTGCGCAATCAGCGACACCTTGGTGAAGCCGGCCTGCCCGACGAGGCCCATGACCTCCATGACCTTGCCGTAGGGCACGTCGCGGTCGCCGCGCACGAGGATCACCTGATCCTTGTCGGCCGCCGCCATCTCGCGCAGGCGCGGCACGATGCTCTCCATCGTGAACACCTCCTTGGCGATGGACGGGTTGCCGTCCTTGTCGACCGTCACCTCGGCGGGCTTCTTCGACTGCGCGACCTTCGGCGCCGCGGTCTTCGGCAGCTGGACCGGCACGCCGGTGGTCATCAGCGGCGCGGCGACCATGAAGATGATCAGCAGCACGAGCATCACGTCGACCATCGGGGTGACGTTGATGTCGGACATCGGCACGTCGTCGAGGTCGTCGTCGTCGTTCGCGCGAATGGATCCCATCGCCATGGGGCGTCTCCGGTACCTTTACGTTCGGCTCTCTGGGGGGCTGGCGCCGGCCGCGCTACTCGGCGGCCGCGCGGTGGGCGCCGGCGCGGTCGCGCGCGAGGCGGTTGCCCAGGACCGAAATATAGGACGAGAAGGTGCTCTGGATGCCGCTCACGTCGCTCGAGAGCTTGTTGTAGGCCATCACCGCCGGGATCGCGACGACGAGACCGATCGCCGTGGCGAACAGCGCCTCCGCGATGCCCGGCGCCACGACGGCGAGGGAGGTGTCCTGGCTCCGGGCGATGGACGAGAACGAGTTCATGATGCCCCAGACGGTGCCGAACAGGCCGACGAACGGGGCCGTGGAGCCGGAGGTCGCCAGCAGCGACAGGCCGGTGCGCAGGCGCTTCACCTCGATGGCGAGGGCGCCCTTCATCGCCCGCTCGATGCGGTCGCGGCGCTCGGCCCGGGTCTCGGAGGAATCCTGATCGCGCCACGCGTCGATCGCCGCCTTCACCACGTGGCCGGCGATGCCGCGATGCTCGCCGTCGAGGCTGCCCCCGGAGCGGACCAGATTCGCGAAGGCCTTGGCCTGGCGCCGCGCGGCGGCGAGCCGGATGACCTTCTCGAACACCACCGTCCAGCAGGCGATCGAGGCGATCACCAGCAGGATCATCACGCCCTTCACGATCGGGTCGGCCTGCAGGAACAGGCCGAGGAACGAGAAGTCGTGGGCCGCCTCGATCGGGGCTTGTGTCGGGTCCATCGCGGGCTCCTGGCGTCCTGGTCTCACGCGGCGTCGCGCCGCCATCGTCTCGGGGTGCGGCGAAAGCCGCAGGCCGCCCGGCGGCTCTCGCCGCCGGGCGGTTTGGTCTCGTCAGCCGTCACACCATCCGCATCAGCGGTCGAACGGCAGGCCGGCCTTGCTGTCGGTCTCGGTCCGCTCGAGGCAGGCCTCGCGGCCCGGATCGCCGCCGTCGCAGGTCAGGACGTCGTTCAGGAGGACGCGACCGACCTTGTTGCAGGCGATGCCGGGGAAATCGAAGATCTTCACGGTGGTCTTCTTCGGCGGCAGCGGCCCGAGTTCGACCGCCACGCGCTTCTGCGCGACGCCCTCGGGGTCGAAGGCGAAGAGATCCACCTTGTAGGACTTCAGGCCCGAACCCTTGTTGTCGATCACCATGGTGATCCGGCAGGCCTCGCCCGCGGTCTCGACCTTGTTGAGCTGCAGCTTGATCGGCGCCTTCTCGGACGCGTCCTGCGCCAGGGCCGACACGACGAGCAGCGCCGAGAGCGCGAAGCAGGCCGCCGTGTCGAGGGCGACACGCCCGATCCGACGGCGGTACAGGGGAGCGCGCAGGGCAAGCACCGTGACAAAGTCCTCTTCGAGTTCGCGCCGGCCGGCGGCTCGGGCCGCGCGGTCCGGGGTGACGGGGAGCC
Source organism: Methylobacterium sp. D54C (assembly GCF_053345595.1). Lineage (NCBI taxonomy): Bacteria > Pseudomonadati > Pseudomonadota > Alphaproteobacteria > Hyphomicrobiales > Methylobacteriaceae > Methylobacterium > Methylobacterium sp. D54C. The sequence continues at coordinate 163,052 of NZ_JBKFAK010000004.1, read as the reverse complement.
GGATCAGTGCAGCACCGTTCCGGCGGGGCAGGAGGCCGGGGCGAGGCGCTCGGCCGCCGCATCGAGCGGCCCGACCGCGGCGCGGACCGCCGCCACGAGGCGCGGCGCCGCGTCCTGGCCGGTGATCTCGGCCGCGGCGGCCTCGAGATCCGCCCAGAGGCGCTGCCGGCCCCGGTTGATCAGCTTCACCAGCGCGCATTCGTGGCCGGTCACGCGGCAGCAGCTCGCCGGCATGAACGACCAGTCGCCGTCGCGTTCCGCGCGGAGCGCCCGGATGATCGCGACCACGCAGGCGACGAAGCGGCACCCTTCCGTCGGCCCGAGCAACTGCTCGGCCCCGTCGAAGGCCGCGTTCCAGCAGGCGACGTCGCTGGTCATGTAGCCGGCCGCCACGAAGCGGGCCACCGACAGGGCCAGGATGTCAACCTCGTCGCCGCACACGTCTGCGACGCGCCGCATCGCCGCGTGGTCCGACGGGGTCATGGGCGTGCTCACGGCTCCGGCGCCTCGCGGAAATGGATCGCGGCGATCGAGCTCGGGAGCCGGATCGTCGCCTGCCGCGGCAGTATCCAGGCCCGCCGCCCGGATCAAGGCCCGGCGAGAAAATCAGAGCAGTTCCAAACTGTTAGAAGAAAGCGTGGCCGTTGCAGGCTTTGCCTATCGATCCCGCATAAATTTGCCGAAACTTCCCGGAAACGCGCGACCTCGGGTCGCCGTCGATTCCGGTCCCGTCCCTTGATGGCCCGGAAGGCCTTGGCCATATCTCCGAGTTGCCGGCGTCGTCGCGTCCGGCGGAGCGCTGCCCCGGGCGGGCTCCTGTCGACGAGGTGCTCGAGCATCCCGGGATTGCGGCAGATCCCGGGGTCGGAGACTTCGCTTTCTGGATGATGGCCGCGATGACTCGATCCTCGCCCTTCGGGCACCCGTTCCTGCTCGGCTTCGACGAGATCGAGCAGGCCCTCGACCGGGTCTCCAAGGCCGCCAACGACGGTTACCCACCCTACAACATCGAGCGCCTGCCCCGGACCGAGAGCGAGCCCGAGCGCCTGCGGATCACCCTGGCGGTGGCCGGCTTCACCCGCGATCAGCTGGACGTGATGCTGGAGGAGAGCCAGCTCGTCGTGCGCGGCCGGCAGGTCGACGAGCGCGAGCGCCACTTCCTGCACCGCGGCATCGCGGCGCGGCAGTTCCAGCGGGCCTTCCTGCTCGCGGACGGCATGGAGGTGCTCGGCGCCGACCTCGCCAACGGCCTCCTGTCGATCGATCTGGTCCGGCCGGAGCCGGACCGCATCGTGCGCAAGATCGATATCGGCGCCCGCGGCTGACGCCGACCGATTGATTGGCCGTCGCGGATCCCCACATCAGGGTGGAGCCGCCGATGCCTTCAGGATCGGCGGTGGACGCTCTGCCACCCCAGGAGGGCTTTATGACCGATCTGAATCCGTCTCCTCTGACCCCCGCCGATCTCGATCCGGCCGATTTCCAGCCGGCCGATCTCGCGGCGCTGGGCGAGGGGCACATCGCCTACGTCCGGCCGATCCGGTCCGACGAGGTCCGCCGCTTCTTCCCGCAGGCCCCCGAGCTGACGCCCGGCCTCGACCTGTTCGCCCTGCTCTCGGCGAGCGGCGCGCCGATCATGCTCGCCGATTCGCGGGACGTCGTGCTGGCCAACGCCGCCGCGCACGACCTGCAGCCCGTCAGCCTGCATTGACCCTGCACCCGACCCGCTGAGAGGCCTGGCCGGGAGACCGGTCAGGCGATCTCGGCCACCGCCGCCACGAGCCGCGCGATGTCCTGCGGCCGCGACAGCCGGTGGTCGCCGTCGGCGATCAGCGTCAGCACCGTTCCTTCGGCCGGCAGGCGGTCGAGGATTCGCAGGGCGTGCGTGTAGGGGACGTCGGTGTCCCGCATGCCCTGGAGGATGTGCACCGGGCAGCCCGGATCGACTTGGCCGCCCAGCATGCAGTGTCGGCGGCCGTCGTCGATCAGGGCCCGCGTGATCGGGTCCGGCTCCGGCGCGTAGTCGCTGGGCTTCCTGAGGACGCCGTCTCGGATCAGCATGGCGCGCGCCGCCTCGCTGAGGCGGTTCCAGATCAGCTCCTCGGTGAAGTCGAGGGCCGGCGCGATGAGCACCAGCCCCGCCGTGGCCTCCCCGCGCGCGGCCCGGTCGCGGGCAGCGAGGCAAGCGATCCAGCCGCCCATCGACGAGCCGACGAGCACCGGCGCCTCCGTCACGTAGGCCGCCAGGACCGCCTGCGCGTCCTCGAGCCACGACGAGATGGTGCAGTCCGTGAACGTGCCGCCCGAGGCACCGTGCGCGGCGTAGTCGAACCGCACGAGCGCCCGGCCCGTCCGTTCGGCCCAGGCATCGAGCGCCGTCGCCTTGGTCGCGGTCATGTCGGAGCGAAAGCCGCCGAGCCAGACCACCGGCGGCCCGCCGCCCGCGCGCACCCGCACGGCGATGCGGCGGGCCGCGTCGCCGATGCCGACGGTCAGGAACTCGGGGGCCGTATCCGTCATCGTTCTCTCCGGTATCCCTGTCTCGACATGGAAGAAGTCCGGTCCTGAACGGTTCGGCTTCAACTCTCGTTTACCGGACCGTAAAGCCCGGCGGCGATGCTGGATCAATGGCAGCGAGCATTTGGCAGATACCGGCCGGGGGCCTGCGCGTCCTCGCCGAGGGCCCGCGAACGGGCGACGGCCCCCACGCCCTGTCGGGGTTCCCGGCGGAGGTCGGGGCGCTGGCCGGCGCCCGCATCCTGCAGATCATCCCCGAACTCGATGCGGGCGGCGCCGAGCGCACCACCGTCGACGTCGCGGGCGGCCTCGCGGCCGTGGGCGCCCGCGCCCTGGTGGCGACCGAGGGCGGACGGCTCGTCGGCGAGTTGCAGGCCAAGGGCGGGCACTGGCTCCGATTCCCGGCTGCGTCGAAGAACCCGGCGTCGATGGCGGTGAACGTCCTGCGGCTGATGGCGCTCTGCCGCCGCGAGAAGGTGCAGATCATCCACGCCCGCTCCCGCGCGCCCGCCTGGGTCGCCCTCGGGGCGGCGCGCCGGCTCGGGCTCCCGTTCGTGACCACCTATCACGGCAGCTATTCCGGCCGGACCGGCGTGAAGGTCCTCTACAACTCGATCATGGCCCGCGGCGACGTGGTGATCGCCAACTCGCATTACACCGCGGACCTGATCCACCGGCTGCACGCCGAGCAGGCCGGCGACCGCGTGCGGGTCATCCACCGCGGCACCGACCTCGCGGTGTTCAACCCGGTGGCGGTCGGGGCCGCCCGGGTCGAGGCGCTGCGCCGGAGCTGGAACGTGGCGCCGCACGAGCGGGTGATCCTGCTGGCCGCCCGCCTCACGGCATGGAAGGGCCACCGCGTGCTGATCGAGGCCGCCGCGCGGATGCGTGATCGCGGCGTCCCGGACCTGGCCGTGGTCCTCGCGGGGGACCCGCAGGGCCGCGCCGCCTACGAGCGCGAGCTCGACGCACTGATCGCCGCGCGCGGGCTCGAGGGCATCGTCCGCAGGGTCGGGCACTGCACCGACATGCCGGCGGCCTTCCGCGCCGCATCGGTGGTGGCGGTGCCGTCCGTGGAGCCCGAGGCCTTCGGCCGCTCGGCCGTCGAGGCGCAGGCGCTCGGCGCACCCGTGGTCGTCTCGGATCTCGGCGCGGTGCCGGAGACGGTGCTGGCACCGCCCGAGACCCCCGCCGGCCAGCGCACCGGATGGCGCGTGCCGCCCGGCGACCCGGCCGCGCTCGCCGCCGCTCTGACCGAGGCCCTCTCCCTCGGCGCGAGCGCCCGCGACGCCCTCGGTCGGCGCAGCCGCGCGCATGTCGAGGCGCACTTCTCCCTGGAGCGGATGGTCGGCGACACGCTGGCGGTCTACGCCGAGCTGCTCGGCCGTTCGACCTGAGGGCATCGGACTCGAATCGCGACGCGGCGGCCGATTATTTCCGGCGTCGCGATGGTAGCCGGTTGACTCTGGCCGCGGTTCCACCAACGTTGTATGTCCGGATGAGACCGGAGCGGCTGGCGGTCAGGAGATCTTCCTGAAGATCCGCCGTTTCGCCGTTGCAGCAGGAGACCTAAGCCATTCGTAGACCGATGAGAGCCATGCCGGCCCCGCAGAAGGACGGGCCGCGCGCCAACCGCGACATTCGCGGTGTGCGGGAAGTGCAGCTGATCGACGACACCGGGCAGAACCGCGGCGTCGTTCCCTTCTTCGACGCCCTCAATCTGGCCGAGGAGGCCGGTCTCGATCTCGTGGAGATCGCGCCGAACTCCGTGCCGCCCGTCTGCAAGCTGCTCGATTACGGGCGCTTCCGCTTCAACGAGCAGAAGAAGCAGAACGAGGCCCGCAAGCGGCAGAAGACCGTCGAGGTGAAGGAGATCAAGCTCCGCCCCGGCATCGACAAGCACGACTACGACACCAAGATGAAGTCGGTGCACCGCTTCTTCGAGGAGGGCGACAAGGTCAAGGTGACCCTGCGCTTCCGCGGTCGTGAGATGGCTCACCAGGACATCGGTCTGCGCCTCCTGGAGCGCGTGAAGAGCGAGACCGCCGAGATCGCCAAGGTCGAGAGCGAGCCGATGCTCGAAGGCCGGCAGATGATCATGATCCTCGCGCCGCGCTGAGCGGCCCGGATCCAGAGACGCGAGACCCGCGCCGCCTCCTCACCGGGGCGGCGTTTCGCGTTCCGAGCCCTCGAACAGCGGATCGTGCGGGGCTAAATCGCTTCCTTCTGATCACCGCACCGCCGTCTCTGCGAGCGGAGCGAAGCAACCCAGTGTCGCGCTGCGCTGAGAGACGTCCCGCTGACCTGGGCCGCTGCGCTCGCGATGACGAGGTCGAAACGTCGGCCGAAATTCCGACGAGCCTTCGAGACGCGCCCGATCCTTCCATGCGCGGCCACCGCAGTCTATGGGCAGGCGATGGCCCTCGCTCCCGATGAGATCGAACGTTACGCCCGCCACCTCGTCCTCGCCGAGGTCGGCGGTCCCGGTCAGGCCCGGATCAAGGCCGCCCGGATCCTCGTCGTCGGGGCGGGCGGTCTCGGCGCGCCGCTGATCCAGTACCTCGCCGCCGCGGGGATCGGCACGATCGGCCTCGTCGACGACGACACGGTCTCGCTGTCCAACCTCCAGCGGCAGGTGATCCACGGGACGCCGGATCTCGGTCGGCCAAAGGTCGAGAGCGCGGCCGACGCGGTGGCGCGCCTCAACCCGCACGTGTCGGTGGTCCCGCACCCGTTCCGGATCGACGCGGACAACGCCGTCGACCTGATCGCCGGCTACGACCTCGTGGCGGACGGGTCCGACAATTTCGCCACGCGCTACGCGGTGTCGGACGCCTGCTTCCGGGCGCGTCGGCCGCTGGTGACCGCGGCTCTGGGCCGGTTCGACGGCACGCTGACCACGATCCGGGGCCACGAGACGGGGCCCGACGGGACCCCGAATCCGACCTATCGCTGCCTCTTCCCGAATCCGCCGCCGCCGGGCAGCGTGCCCGCCTGCGCGGAGGCCGGCGTCCTCGGCGCGCTCGCCGGCGTCATGGGCTCGCTGATGGCCATGGAGGTGATCCGGGCCGTGGCGGGCTTCGGCGAGCCCCTCGTCGGGCGCCTGCTCATGGTCGACGCCCGCGCCATGCGGTTCGAGACCCTGAGCTACGGCTGGGATCCTGAGAACCCGCTCAGCGGCAGCGGCGCCTCAGCCGCCTAGGGGCACCGGCGGCATCCACGGCCCCTCCGCCTCGGCCTTGCCGAGGCAGCACTTCTTGAACTTCTTGCCCGAGCCGCAGGGGCAGGGATCGTTGCGGCCGACATCCTTGAACGGGTTGCGCTGCGGCTCGCCCGCGCCCTCCTCGGCCCAGTCGAGAGCCTCGACCGGATCGTCGAGGTAGCCGTACTGGTAGGGCCCGAGCCGGTCCCGGTCGTCCGGCTTGGTCTCGGCCTTGCGCAGGGCCTCCTTGAACCAGTCGGCGTCGCTGATCTCGTCGGTCAGCCGTCCGTCGGCGCGGGCCGCGGCCGCGCGGGGCGCGAGGTCCCGGAAGCCGAGATGCGCGATCGTCTCCTCCCAGCCGACCCAGGCCGTTCCGTCCTCCACCGCGGCCTGCGCGTCGTCGAAACGGACCAGCAGGTCGTGCATCGCGGCCCGGTCGATCCGTCCCTCCAGGGTCAGGAAGGTGCAGGCGCACATCAGCGCCATGCGCGCGTGATCGTCGACCGTGCTGTCCAGGATCAGCCGGAACAGCGGCTGCGGATCGCCGTCGAACAGGCTCGCCACGACCTTGGCCAGCGTCGCCGTGACGGCGTCACCCAGCACCGCGTCGAGGGTCTCCTCGTCGTGCCGGAGCAGCCTGAGGAGCGGCGCGAGGGCGCGCGTGTCCCGGGCATGGGCCATGACGTGCAGGCCCCAGAACAGGAGGTTCGTCTCCTCCGCCGCCAGCTCGCGCCCGTCGGCGGCCGCCTCCAGCAGCGGCAGCGTCGCCTCCGCGACGGCGGCGGGGTGGTTCAGGGCCTCCCGCAACGCCGCCTTCGGCCGGTACTCGGCCGCCGCGAGGTCGTCGATGAGCAGGGCGATCCGGTCCATGGCGGCGCCTCAGGCCCGGAGCGTCGCGCCCGTCTTGCGGGTGACCTCGGCGACGATCCTGGCGCTCACCGCCTCGATCTCCGCGTCGGTCAGGGTCCGCTCGACGGGCTGGAGACGCACCGCGATCGCCACCGACTTCGCGCCGTCCGGAACGCCCGGCCCCTCGTAGAGGTCGAACACGTCGACACCCGTCACCAGCTTGCGCTCGGCGTTCTGGGCGGCCTTGACGATGTCGCCCGCCGGCACGTCGCGGCCGACCACGAAGGCGAAGTCCCGCGACAGCGGCTGGAATTCCGAAAGCGCCAGGGCGGCCTTGGCCTTGGTCGGCTTGAGCTTGGGCAGGGGCAGGGCGTCGAGGACGATCTCGAAGGCCACGAGCGTTCCCTTCAGGTCGAGGGCCTGCAGCGTTCGCGGATGCACCTCCCCGAACCAGCCGATCTCCGTCTTCGGACCGAAGCGCAGCGTGCCGGAGCGGCCGGGATGCAGCCAGGACGGGCCGCCGGGCGTGATCTGGAGGCCGCCGGTCGGCACGCCCAGGCTGCCGAGCAACGCGATGGCGTCCGCCTTGGCGTCGAACGCGTCGACGGTCGCCGCCGTGCCGTCCCAGTGCCGCCCGGCGCCGGCCAGGGTCGCGCCGCCGCGGCGGACCGCCGCCGCGCGGACGGTCTGGCCCTCCGGCACGTCGGAGGCGAAGCACTGGCCGACCTCGAACAGGGCGGCGTCCGGGTAGCCGCGGTCGGCATTGCGTTGCGCCGCGCGCAGGAGGCCCGGCACCAGGCTCGGCCGCATGTCGGACAGCTCCGAGGCGATCGGGTTGGCCAGCACCAGGTCGGCCCCGCCGCCGCCGAACAGGACGGCGTCGTCGTGCGGCACGAACGACCACGTGACCGCCTCCATGAGGCCGCGGCTCGCCAGGGCGCGCTTGGCGAGGCGGGTCCGCTTCTGCATCACGGTGAGCAGCGGGCGGCCGATCCCGGCGAGCGGCGGCAGGGGCTCGGCCACGATCCGGTCGAGCCCGGCGATGCGGACGACCTCCTCGACGAGGTCGGCCTTGCCCTCGACGTCGGGCCGCCAGGACGGGGGCAGCACCGTCACCCGGTCCCCGGTGCCGGAGACGTGGAAGCCCAGCGTCTCGAGGATCCGCTGCATCTCGGTGCGCGGCACGCCCAGGCCGGCGAGGCGGCGGACCTCGGTCCAGGGGAAGTCGATGCTGCGCCGGGATTCGGGCGGCGCGCCGGCGACGTGCGCCTCGGTCGGCGTTCCGCCGCAGAGATCGACCACCAGCCGCGTCGCGAGGTCGAGGCCGGGAACCGTGAAGGCCGGGTCGACGCCCCGCTCGAAGCGGTAGCGCGCGTCGGTGATGATGCCGAGCCGTCGGCCCGACTGGGCGATGTTGGTCGGGTCCCACAGGGCCGACTCGATCAGCACGTCCGTGGTGCCGGCGTCGCAGCCCGACGCCTCGCCGCCCATGATGCCGGCGATGGATTCGACGCCGTTCGCGTCGGCGATCACCACGGTGTCGTCGGTCAGCGTGTGGGTCCGGCCGTCGAGGGCGCGCAGGCTCTCGCCCGCCCGCGCCCGCCGCACGGTCAGCGTGCCGGCGACCTTGGCGGCGTCGAAGACGTGCAGTGGCCGCCCGCGGTCGAAGGTGACGTAGTTGGTGATGTCGACGAGGCTGTTGATCGGCCGCAGGCCGATGGCGCGCAGCCGGGCCTGCATCCAGGCCGGCGACGGGCCGTTCCGGACGCCGCGCACGAGCCGCAGGGCGAACATCGGGGCGAGGTGCCGGTCGGCCGGATCGAGGGCGAGCTCGACCGCGACCGGGCAGGGACCCTCGCCGCGCAGGCCCGGCAGCGTCTCGCCCTTGAGCGTGCCGAGGCCGGCCGCCGCGAGGTCGCGGGCGATGCCGTGGACGGAGGTGCAGTCCGGACGGTTCGGCGTCAGGTTGATCTCGATGACGGGATCGTCGAGCCCGGCGTAGAGCGCGTAGGCCTGGCCGACCGGCGCGTCGGTCGGGAGTTCCAGGATGCCGTCGTGGTCGTCGCCGAGGCCGAGCTCGGCGCCCGAGCACAGCATGCCGTGGCTCTCGACGCCGCGGATCGTGCCCACCGACAGGGTGATGTTCTTGCCCGGGACGTAGGTGCCGGGCGGCGCGAAGACCGAGACGAGGTCGGCCCGGGCGTTCGGGGCGCCGCACACCACCTGCACGGGGGTGCCCGTGCCGGTGTCGACCGTGCAGACCCGGAGCCGGTCGGCGTTCGGGTGCTGCTCGGCCGTCAGGATCCGGGCGATCACGTAGGGCCTGAGCGCGGCGGCCTTGTCCTCGACGCCCTCCACCTCGAGGCCGATCCGCGTGAGCGTCTCGGCGACGGTGTCGAGGGAGGCCTCGGTGTCGAGGTGGTCCTTGAGCCAGGAGAGGGTGAATTTCATGATGGACCTTCGAGAGCCCGGTATCGGCTCGACCGTCGGAGGAACAGGATCGCAGGGCAGTCGCCGGGGCCGGGGGCCGCGGCGGGGCCGGGGCGGCTCAGCCGGTGAGGCCGCCCACGAGGCTCGGCACGTCGAGCGGGCGGAAGCCGTAATGGTCGAGCCAGCGGACGTCGGCCTCGAAGAACGGGCGCAAGTCCGGCATGCCGTATTTCAGCATGGCGATGCGGTCGATGCCGACACCGAAGGCGAAGCCCTGCACCGCGTCCGGGTCGAGCCCGCAATTGCGCAGCACGTTCGGGTGGACCATCCCGCAGCCCAGGATCTCCAGCCAGTCGTCTCCCTCGCCGAAGCGGATCTCGCCGCCCTTGCGCGAGCACTGGATGTCGACCTCGGCGGAGGGCTCGGTGAAGGGGAAGAAGGACGGGCGGAAGCGCATCTTCACGCCGTCGACCTCGAAGAACGCCTTGCAGAACTCCTCCAGCACCCATTTCAGGTTGGCGATGTTGGCGCTCGTGTCGATCACCAGCCCCTCGACCTGGTGGAACATAGGCGTGTGGGTCTGGTCGGAATCGTGCCGGTAGGTCCGCCCCGGGATGATCACGCGGATCGGTGGCGTCTGCGCCCGCATGGTCCGGACCTGAACGGGCGAGGTGTGGGTGCGCAGCACCTTGCGCTGCCCGTCGCGGTCGGGCGCCAGGAAGAAGGTGTCGTGCATCTCGCGGGCCGGGTGGCCGGGCGGGAAGTTGAGCGCCGTGAAGTTCAGCTCGTCCGTCTCGATGTCCGGACCCTCGGCGACCGCGAAGCCCATGTCGGCGAAGATCGCGGTGATCTCGTCGATCACCTGGGAGATCGGGTGGATCCGGCCGCGCACCTCGGGGGCCTCGCGGACCGGCAGGGTCACGTCGACCCGCTCGGAGGCGAGGCGGGCCTCCAGGGCGGCCTCGGCGAGTTCGGTCTTGCGGGCGGTGACGGCGCCCTGGACCCGGTCGCGCAGCCCGTTGATCAGGGGCCCGCGCTCCTTGCGCTCGTCCGGCGTCATCGACCCGAGCGTCTTCAGCAGATCCGAGACGCTGCCCTTCTTGCCGAGCGCGGCGACGCGGACCGCGTCGAGGGTGGCCTCGTCGGAGGCCGCGCTCACCTGGGCCAGGAGGTCGCGTTCCAGGGTGTCGAGATCGGTCATCGCTGTCTTCGAGCAGGGTTGGCGGAGTCGGCCGTCGGGCCGTGCTCTCGCGCGTTGCGGGCGCCGGCGCAAGCGCGGGGCGCGGGACCTCGTAAACGACGAAGGCGCGGCTCCCTGGGGAACCGCGCCTTCCGTCCGTCTCGCCTCAGGCCTGGATCAGGCGGCCTTGGCGGTGTTCTGCGGCAGCGCGGCCTTCGCCTTCTCGACGACGGCGGCGAAGCTCGCCGGCTCGTGGATCGCCAGCTCCGACAGGGCCTTGCGGTCGACGACGATGCCGGACTTCGCCAGGCCGTCGATGAAGCGCGAGTAGGTCAGGCCGTGCTCGCGGACCGCCGCGTTGAGGCGCTGGATCCAGAGGGCGCGGAACGTGCGCTTCTTGTTCTTGCGGTCGCGGTAGGCATACTGCATGCCCTTCTCGACCGCCTGCTTGGCGATGCGGATCGTATTCTTGCGCCGGCCGTAATAGCCCTTGGCGGCCTTCAGAACCTTCTTGTGCTTCGCGTGACTGGTCACGCCGCGCTTGACGCGGGCCATCGGTTATCTCCTGGATTCGACGAAAGACAGTGGCAACGGGTGTTGAAGGACTTACCGCGCGTTCGGCAGGAAGTACTTCTTCACGTTGGCGGCATCGCCCTCGAACAGGGTCGTGGTGCCGCGCAGGTTGCGGATCTGCTTGGTCGTCCGCTTGATCATCCCGTGGCGCTTGCCGGCCTGGGCGTACATCACCTTGCCGGTGCCGGTGATCTTGAAGCGCTTCTTCGCGCCCGATTTCGTCTTCAACTTGGGCATTTGGCTCTCCGTTGCGCGAAATGATCCCGGACCGACCCGGGAGGATCGGATGGGGTTCGCGCGCTGATGCTTCTGGTGGAGCAGCACGAGCCGCCACGGCAGCCCTATCGGCCGGGCGGTTCGACGCGGGGCGGCTTATGACAGAAAGCTGACGCGGCGGCAACGCCCGCGGATCGGAGCACGAGATCGAGATCCGGTGGAACGCGTCGCCGGGCTCCGGCGTATCGAGCCCTGACCGGGCTTCTCTGCACGACGCCGGCGCCGGCGAGCCGGCAACGGCGGGGCAGCGGCCGTTTCGCCCGTGCTGATTCGGAGGAATTCGGGGACGGCTTGCGCGCCGCACAAAACGGCGAGGGACAGCGGGTGCGCCAGGAACCATAACCTTAGCCGTCGGTTTCATTCATGTCCCGCTCAGGCCGGCAGGGTTAGACCCCCCGTCAAATTGGCCAACCAGGAGACACTTCGTGCGCATTGCCCAGATCGCTCCGTTGTCGGAGGCCGTCCCTCCGAAGTTCTACGGCGGCACCGAGCGCGTCGTCAGCTGGATTACAGAGGAACTGGTTCGCCAGGGCCACGAAGTCACGCTGTTCGCGAGCGGTGACTCCGAGACGACTGCCAAGCTCGCGGCCTGCACGCCCGAGGGCCTGCGCCTGTTCGGCTACCGGGATCACACGGCCAGCCACCTGGCGATGCTGCATCAGGTGCACCGCCGCGCGCACGAGTTCGACATCCTGCACTTCCACATCGACCTGCTTCAGTACCCGATGTTCGAGGATCTGAACCACAAGTGCATCACCACGATGCACGGTCGCCTGGACGTGCCGGACTTCATGCCGGTCTACCGCACCTTCACGGGCATGCCGCTGGTCTCGATCTCCGACAACCAGCGCCTGCCCATGCCGCCGACCTCCAACTGGCTGGCGACGATCCATCACGGCCTACCGGCCGAGAACTGCCCGTACTACCCGGAGGCCAAGGGCGGCTATCTCGCCTTCCTCGGCCGGATCTCGCCCGAGAAGCGGCCCGACCGCGCGATCGAGATGGCGATCCGCTCCGGCACGCCCCTGAAGATCGCCGCCAAGGTCGACAAGGCCGATCAGGATTACTGGGACGAGGTCATCGAGCCGATGATCCACCACCCGCTGATCGAGTACATCGGCGAGATCAACGAGGAGCAGAAGAAGGACTTCCTCGGCAACGCCCTGGCGCTCGCCTTCCCGATCGACTGGCCGGAGCCCTTCGGCCTCGTGATGATCGAGGCGATGTCGGCCGGCACCCCGGTGATCGCGTTCCGCAACGGTTCCGTGCCGGAGGTCATCAAGGACGGAGTGGGCGGCGTTCTCTGCGAGAACATGGACGACGCCGTGGCCGCGGTCGCCAAGGTGAAGACCATGAGCCGCGCCGGCGTGCGCCGCCACTTCGAGAGCGCCTTCACCGCCGAGTGCATGGTGAAGAAGTACGTCGCCGCCTACGAGGACCTGCTCGCCCGCGGCGCCGACGTGATCAAGCTGCCGAAGTCCGGCTTCATGCCGCAGTACGGCGAGGTCAACGGCTCCGCGCGTCCGGCAATCCCGGTCGCCGCCATGCCGGCCTGAAAGCCGGCACCGGGCTTGCGAGGCGGGGCCGGCTCGGCCTAGCGTCTTAAAGGCGACTCATCCGTAGGGTGAACAAGGGCTGCTGCATCGAAGGGATGCAGCAGCCCTCTCGATTCGCACCCCTCACTTGCACCCGGAGATGCCCTGCATGGCGGCGGACAACACGGCAGCGGCCCACGATGCGAAGGCCCGGACCGCGGCGAGCGCCGGAAGCGTGGCGCACGGATTCCAGGACGCGGACGACGTCCTCCCGACCTATCACATCGAGGCGCAGACCTCCCTGGTCGAACGGCCGCTGCGCTCGCTGAAGTTCGGCGAGGCCTTCGGTGTCCTCGATTCCTACGGCGACATCGGCGTCCAGCCCGGGCCGGAAGGCCTCTATTTCCAGGACACGCGCTACCTCTCGCGCCTGGAGGTGACGGTCGAGGGCCAGCGCCCGCTGATGCTCTCCTCGGTGATGCAGGACGATAACGGCGCCCTCAGCGTCGACATGACGACGCCCGACATCCGCATCGACGCCCACGACGAGACCTCGATCCCCCGCGAGACGATCGCGATCGAGCGCACCAAGTTCCTGTTCCGCGGCGCCTGCTACGACCGGATCGGCCTCCGCTCCTACGATTCGAAGCACCGGCGCCTGCGCATCGCCGTCACCTTCGACGCGGATTTCCGCGACCTCTTCGAGGTCCGCGGGACAGATCGACAGGAGCGCGGCAAGCGCGGCGTGCTCGTGGCGAGCGACCGCGAGGTGCAGTTCCGCTACGTCGGCCTGGACGAGATCGTCCGGACGACCTCCCTGCATTTCGGCCCGAAGCCCGATTCGATTGAGCCCGGCAAGGTGGTGTTCGACGTGTCGCTCCCGCCGGAGGGCCGGACCTCCCTGTTCATCCGCGTCACCTTCGAGGCGCACCGGGCCTTCACCAAGCCCCCGACCGACACGATGGTCGGCGAGGACGCGGCCGCCAAGCTGACGCTCGCCGCCAATGCCGGCGGTGCCCGGCGCGAGCCGAAGGATCTCGGCGAGGGGACGATCTTCGCCCGCGCCTACCGCGATTCGCGGCGCGACCTGCGGGCGCTGACGGCGGGCATCACCACGATCATCTCGTCGAACGACCAGTTCAACGAGGGGCTGTGCCGGGCGACCGCCGACCTCTACATGCTCGCGAGCCGAACCCCGGAGGGCATCTACCCCTTCGCCGGCATCCCCTGGTACTCCACGGTGTTCGGGCGCGACGGCATCATCACCGCGATGATGGCGCTCTGGATCGACCCGAAATTCGCCCGGGGCGTGCTGCGCTACCTCGCCTTGACCCAGGCCAAGGCGGTCGATCCGGCCGCCGACGCGCAGCCCGGCAAGGTCCTCCACGAGACCCGGCGCGGCGAGATGGCGATGCTCGGCGAGGTGCCGTTCCGGCACTATTACGGCACCATCGACGGCACGCCGCTCTTCGTGATGCTGGCCTGGGAGTACTACGCGGTCACGGGCGACCTCGAGACCGTGCGGGCGATCTGGCCGGCCCTCGAACTCGCGCTCGAATGGATGGACCGCTACGGCGACCGCGACGGCGACGGCTTCGTCGAGTACGCCCGCGACACCGACAAGGGTCTGGAGAACCAGGGCTGGAAGGACAGCCACGACTCGATCTTCCACACCGACGGTCACCTGGCCAAGGGCCCGATCGCCCTCTGCGAGGTGCAGGGCTACGTCTACGCCGCCAAGAACGGCATGGCGAAGCTCGCGGCGCTCCTCGGCCACGACCCGATGGCGGAGCGACTCACCCAGGAGGCGGCGAGCCTGCGCGAGCGGTTCGACGCGGCGTTCTGGAACGAGGAGATCGGCACCTACGCGCTGGCGCTCGACGGCGCCAAGAAGCAGTGCGCGGTGCGCTCCTCCAATGCCGGCCACGCCCTGTTCACCGGCATTGCCAAGCCGGAGCGGGCGGCGCGGGTCGCCGAGACGCTGCTGTGCAAGGATGGCTTCAACGGCTGGGGCGTGCGCACGATCGCCAAGGGCGAGGCGCGCTACAACCCGATGTCCTACCACAACGGCTCGATCTGGCCGCACGACAACGCGCTGATCGCGATGGGTCTGGCGCGCTACGACCGCAAGCACGAGGCCGCGCGCATCTTCCAGGGGATGTTCGACACCTCGCTGTACCAGGACCAGAAGCGGCTGCCGGAGCTGTTCTGCGGCTTCATGCGCCGCAAGCAGCGCGGCCCCGTCTCGTACCCGGTCGCCTGCAGCCCGCAGGCCTGGGCGGCGGCGGCGCCGTTCGCGTTCCTGGCGGCCTGCCTCGGCCTCGAACTGGACCACGAGCGCAACCGCGTCCGGCTCAAGAACCCGATCCTGCCCGGCTTCCTCGACGGGGTGACGCTCTACAACGTCAAGCTCGGCGGCTCGCGCCTGGACATCCGGTTCCAGCGCTACGACGACGACGTCACCGTGTCGGTGCAGCGCCGCCACGGTGACGTGCAGGTCGTGGTCACCAAGTAGGGCCCGGGACGGGAGTTCCGGGGCGGCCCGCTTCGGGTTAAGCGGGCCGCGCGGCATGTCGCGCCGCCGAGGACGGGTTCATGCCGGCAGATCATCACGCCCCCGACGCGGCCCTGCGCCTCGCGCAGGACCTGATCCGGTGCCCGTCCGTGACGCCGGAGGATCGGGGCGCCCTCGACGTCGTCGCCGACGCGCTCCGGCCGGCCGGCTTCGCGGTCGAGCGGCCGGTCTTCTCGGAGCCGGGCTACCCCGACACGCCGAACCTCTACGCCCGCGTCGGGCGGGACGGTCCGTGCCTCGTCTTCGCCGGCCACACCGACGTCGTGCCGGAGGGCGAGGGCGCGTGGCGCCACGATCCCTTCGCGGGCGCCGTGGCCGACGGGATGCTGTACGGCCGGGGAGCGGCCGACATGAAGGGCGGCGTCGCCTGCATGCTCGCGGCGACCCTCGCCTTCCTCGACCGGCGCGGCGCCGATTTCGGCGGCTCCATCGCGTTCCTGATCACCGGCGACGAGGAGGGACCGGCGGTCAACGGCACCGTGAAGCTCCTCGACTGGGCGCGGCGCCGGGGCGAGCGGTTCGACCACTGTGTCCTCGGGGAGCCGACCAATCCGGGCCGGCTCGGCGAGATGATCAAGATCGGCCGGCGCGGGTCGCTGACCGGCAAGCTCACCGTTCTCGGCCGGCAGGGCCACGTCGCCTACCCGCACAAGGCCGAGAACCCGATCCCGGGCCTGCTGCGCCTCGCCTCGGCGCTGGTCGCCGAGCCGCTGGATCGCGGGACGGCGCATTTCGACGCCTCAAACCTCGAATTCACCACGATCGACGTCGGCAATCCGGCCACCAACGTGATCCCGGCGACCGCCCGGGCGACCTTCAATGTCCGCTTCAACGACGACTGGACGGCCGAGAGCCTGGGCGAAGAGATCCGCCGGCGCCTGGAACAGGCGGCCGGGAACGCGGTGCGCTTCAGCCTGGATCTGCAGCCCTCGAACGCGCCGGCCTTCCTGACGCGGCCGGACGCCTTCGTGACGCTGGTCGCGGAGGCGATCCGGGCCGAGACCGGCCTGACCCCGACGCTCTCCACGACGGGCGGCACGTCGGATGCCCGCTTCATCAAGGATGCCTGCCCGGTGATCGAGTTCGGCCTCGTCGGCGAGACCATGCACCAGGTCGACGAGTGCGTGGCGGTCGCCGACCTGGAGCGGCTGACGGCGATCTACGGGCGCGTGCTCGACGCCTACTTCCCCGGTTCGTAGTCGACGCCCACGAAGGTCAGCCCCGCGGCCGGGGCCAGCGGCCCGCACCGGCGCTTGTCGCCCGAGGCCAGGATGGCGGCGACCTCGTCCGCCGAGAGGCGGCGGCAGCCGGCGAGCATCAGCGTGCCGACCATCGCCCGCACCTGATGGTGCAGGAACGAGCGCGCCGACGTCGCCACCACGATCTCGTCGTGGAGCGCCATCGGCGCGCGGGCGACGTCGAGCTGCTCCAGCGTTCGGATCGGGCTGTTCGCCTGGCACTCGGCGGCCCGGAAGGCCGAGAAGTCGTGGCGGCCGACGAGGCGCTGGGCGGCTTCGTGCATGAGGTCCGCGTCGAGGGTCCACGGCACGTGCCAGACATGGGCGCGCGTCAGCGCTGCGGGGCTGCGCCGGTTGAGGATGCGGTAGCGGTAGTGCCGGCGGATCGCCGAGTGGCGGGCGTCGAAGTTTTCCGGCACGGTCTCGGCGGACAGGATCGCCACCGGCTGCGGCCGCAGATGGGCGTTCAGGGCGTCCCGCACCGTGTCGGTCCGCCAGTCCTTGGCGAGGTCGAGATGGGCGACCTGATGGATCGCGTGCACGCCGGCATCGGTTCGGCCCGCGCAGGTGAGCCGGGCCTCCTCGCCGGAGAAGCGCGTGACCGCCGCCTCGATCGCGCCCTGGACCGTGGGATCGTCCGCCTGCCGCTGCCAGCCGCAGAACGGACCGCCGTCGTACTCGATGACGAGCTTGTAGCGGGGCATCAGCCGGCCCCCTCCAGGTCTCTCGATAGCGCTCTGAAGTCCGATCTCGCGATACGGCACAGAGCTTCGGAAAGCTGCGCGCGCGATCGTCTCTGCGAGCGTGGCGAAGCGATCCGGTGTCGCGCCGAGCCTCGCCAGGGTGCGCTGCCCTGGGTCGCTTCGCTGCGCTCGCGATGACGGGTCGGGCCGCGCGCCGAATGCCGTGAACGGGCGACGCGCATCAGCCGAGGCGGGCGCCGGGCGTCAGGCGGGCGCCGCGGACGAACTCGGCCCCGCTGGCGCTGCCGCCCTTCCCGGCGCGGCGCAGCTCCAGCAGCCGGACGGCGCCGTCCCCGCAGGCGACGGTGCCTTCGGAATCGCGCAGCGTGCCCGGCGCGCCCGAACCCTCCGCCGGGGCGGCGCGGAGCACCTTCACGCGCTCGGAGCCCTTGCCGAGATCGACCTCGAAGAAGGCGCCGGGGAACGGCGACAGCCCGTTGATCCGGTTGGCGACCTCGGCCGCCGGGCGGGACCAGTCGATCCGCGCCTCGTCGTTGGTGATCTTGTGGGCGTAGACGATTCCGTCCTCCGGCTGCGGCGCGAAGGTCAGCGTGCCCGCGTCGAGCGCCGCGAGGGCCCGCGCCATCAGGTCGGCGCCGAGGGGCATGAGCGCGTCGTGCAGGGCCCCCGCCGTCATGCCCGGGGTGATCGGCAGACGCGCCTCGAGGGCGACCGGGCCGGTGTCGAGTCCTGCCTCCATCCGCATGACGCCGACGCCGCTCTCGGCGTCGCCCGCCATGACGGCGCGCTGGATCGGCGCCGCGCCGCGCCAGCGCGGCAGCAGGGATCCGTGCAGGTTGAGGCAGCCGTGCCGCGGCGCGTCGAGGATCGCCTGCGGCAGCAGCATCCCGTAGGCCACGACCACCGCGACGTCCGCCCGGTGCGCCGCGAAGGTCTCGGCGGCTTCGGGCGTGCGGAGCGTCGCGGGCGTCAGCACCGGCGCGCCGAGCGTGTCGGCCAGCGCGTGGACCGGTGAGGGGCGCAGGCTCATGCCGCGGCCGGCCCTGGCGGGCGCGCGGGTGTAGACCGCCGCGATGTCGTGCCCGTCCTGCGCGAGCCGCGCGAGCGTCGGCACCGCGAAGTCCGGCGTTCCCATGAAGACGACGCGCATGGCCGGCTCAGGCCGCGTCGCGCTTGGCCGCCTTGGTGAACTTCTTGATCACCCGGTCGCGCTTCAGCTTCGACAGGTGATCGATGAACAGCACGCCGTTCAGGTGGTCGATCTCGTGCTGGATGCAGGTCGAGAGCAGGCCGTCGGCCTCGATCTCCTGCTCCTTGCCGTCGAGGTCTCGGAACTTCACGCGTACCCGGTCCGGGCGCTCGACCTCGGCGTAGTAGTCCGGGATCGACAGGCAGCCCTCGTCGTAGACCCGCTTCTCCTCGGACGACCAGACGATCTCGGGATCGATGAAGACCCGCGCGTCGCGGACGCCTTCCTCCTTCGACGTGTCGATCGTCACGACGCGCTTCGCCACGCCGATCTGGATCGCCGCCAGCCCGACGCCGGGAGCGTCGTACATCGTCTCGAACATGTCGGCGACGAGGGTCCGGATCTCGGCGGTGATCGGCCCGACCGGTTCGGAGCCCAGGCGCAGGACGGGATCGGGAAGGATGACGAGCGGGCGGATGGTCATGGCGGGAACCGGCAGGGAAGGCGCCGGGACGGGTCCGGGCTCACCGTCGAATAGGATGCGGCCGAGGACCGGTCAAATACCGGTTCGCGACCTGTCGCCGACCCTCAGAACACCGTCCGGCTGCGGATCGCCGCCGAGAGCGTGCCCTCGTCGAGGTAGTCGAGCTCGCCGCCGACCGGCACGCCGTGGGCGAGGCGCGTGACCTTCACGTCGCAGTGTCGGATCGATTCCGTGACGTAGTGGGCGGTGGTCTGGCCGTCGACGGTGGCGTTGAGCGCCAGGATGACCTCGGTCACCTCGGGCCGGGCCACGCGCTCCACGAGGCTCGCGAGGTTCAGGTGCTCCGGACGGACGCCATCGAGCGCCGAGAGGACGCCGCCGAGCACGTGGTAGCGCGCCTTCACGGCCCCGGACCGCTCCAGCGCCCAGAGGTCGGACACGTCCTCCACCACCACGAGCGTCGTCGGATCGCGCTCGGCGTCGCGGCAGATCGTGCACGGGTCGGAGGTGTCGACGTTCCCGCAGCTCGTGCACACGATGATGCGGTCGGCCGCCACCCGCATCGCGTCGGCGAGGGGCCCGAGCAGCGTGTCGCGCTTCTTGATGAGCTGCAGGGCGGCCCGCCGCGCCGAGCGCGGTCCGAGGCCCGGCATGCGGGCGAGGAGCTGGATCAGGCGCTCGATCTCGGGGCCGGCGACGGCTTGGGGCATCGTGCCTCTGGGGCGAGGAAGGGGCTGCGGATCGGGACGGGCATAGACGGCGCCGGGCGCCGCGCAAGGGTCCGCGCGCCGATGCGGTCCATCGTATGTGGTATATGGGTATTCCGACGTCGCTGCGCCGGTGGCATTATGCTGCACGACGGACGGAACTGCTTACAGACCTCGGTTCCTGAGTCCACGACTGTGGTCTAACCTGTTTGTACACGTTGCGGGCTCCCTACGGAGCCCATTATGACAGCGAAGCTTCGCCGCCTACGCGAGCGTGGGATGGCGAGCGGCCGGGAACGGAGAACCTGCGTGCGGCGGTCCTGTACGACCGCACGGACGTCTCCCGGGCAAACCCGGACGGCGGTGCCGTCCGGCTCAGTCGCGTCGACGGTCGAACAGGGGCCCGGGAGATACGATCATGACCAACATCGGTGATCACAACGCGGCCCACGGCGTCGAGGCGGCGGGCTTCCGCGACCTCAAGGCCGTCCACTGGAATTTCGAGGCCCCGCGCCTCTACGAGGAGGCCCTGTCCCGCAAGGAGGCGCAGCTCGCCCGCGGCGGCGCCCTCGTCGCCACCACCGGCAGCCATACCGGCCGTTCGCCCAAGGACAAGTTCGTGGTGCGCGACGCCGGCACCGAGAACGAGGTCTGGTGGGACAACAACGGCGCCATCACGCCCGAGCAGTTCGAGACCCTGCGCCAGGACTTCCTGAAGCACGCCGAGGGCAAGGAGCTGTTCGCCCAGGACCTCTACGGCGGCGCCGATCCGGCCTACCGGGTCAAGGCCCGGGTCTTCACCGAGTTCGCGTGGCACTCGCTGTTCATCCGCAACCTGCTGATCCGTCCGGACCGCTCCGAGATCGCGTCCTACGTGCCGGACATGACGATCATCGACCTGCCGAGCTTCCAGGCCGATCCCGCCCGACACGGCTGCCGGTCGAAGACCGTGATCGCCATCGACTTCTCGAAGAAGCTCGTGCTGATCGGCGGCTCGGCCTACGCGGGCGAGATGAAGAAGTCGGTCTTCACCTACCTGAACTACATCCTGCCCGGCCAGGGCGTGATGCCGATGCACTGCTCGGCCAACGCGGCGCTCGATGCCGAGGGCGGCTCGGCGATCTTCTTCGGCCTCTCGGGCACCGGAAAGACGACGCTGTCGAACGACAGCTCCCGCCAGCTGCTGGGCGACGACGAGCATGGCTGGTCGAACGAGGGCATCTTCAACTTCGAGGGCGGCTGCTACGCCAAGACCATCCGCCTCTCGCGCAACGCCGAGCCGGAGATCTACGCCACCACCGAGCGCTTCGGCACGGTGATGGAGAACGTGATCATCGATCCGGTCACCCGCGCACCGGATTTCGATGACGCGTCGCTCACCGAGAACACCCGCTGTGCCTACCCGCTGGACTTCATCGCCAACGCCAGCGCCTCCGGCCGGGCCGGGCATCCGAAGAACATCGTCATGCTGACCTGCGACGCCTTCGGGGTGATGCCGCCGATCGCCAAGCTCACCGGCGCCGAGGCGATGTACCACTTCCTCTCGGGCTACACCGCCAAGGTGGCCGGCACCGAGCGCGGCCTGACCGGGCCCGAGGCGACCTTCTCGACCTGCTTCGGCGCGCCGTTCATGCCGCGGCATCCGAGCACCTACGGCAACCTGCTGCGCGACCTCATCGCCAAGCACAGCGTCGATTGCTGGCTGGTCAACACGGGCTGGACCGGCGGCGGCGTCGGCACCGGCCGGCGGATGCCGATCCGCGTGACGCGCCGCCTGCTGAGCGCCGCCCTCGACGGCTCGCTGGCGCAGGCCGAGTTCCGCCGCGACCCGTATTTCGGCTTCGCGGTGCCTGTCTCGGTTCCGGGCGTCGAGCCGCACATCCTGACGCCGGTGAAGACCTGGGCCAACAAGGGCGCCTTCGTGGAGACGGCGGCGCGGCTCGTAAAGATGTTCGACGATAACTTCAAGCGGTTCGAGGCCCATGTCGACGCCGACGTGCGCGCCGCCGGGCCGACCGCGCAGGCGATCGCGGCGTAAACCGAGAGCGGGCGGCCCCTGGGGCCGCCCGTCCCGTTCGTCTTAGCGAGCGCAGCGAAGCTATCCAGGGCAGCGCGACATCTGCGAGCGTAGCGCGACTGGATCGCTTCGCTGCGCTCGTGAAGACGGTTCGGACGTCCTGTCCGGGATGCGTCCTAGAACGGCAGCTTCATGCCCGGCGGCAGGGGCAGGCCCTTGGTCAGCTCGGCCATGCGCTCCTGCATGGTCGCCTCGGCCTTCCCGCGAGCGTCGTTGCAGGCCGCGACGATCAGGTCCTCAAGGATCTCGCGCTCGTCCGCGACCATGAGCGAGGGGTCGATGCTGACCCCCTTCATCTGGCCCTTGGCGCTCATGGTGACCCGGACGGAGCCGCCGCCGGAGGCGCCGGTCACTTCGATCTCGTCCATCTCGGACTGCAGGTTGGCCATTTTCTCCTGCATGGCCTGAGCCTGCTTCATGATGCCCATCAGGTCGCGCATGCGGCTCTCTTTCCGATTCTTCGTCTGATCTGGGTATGGCGCGGCCCGGGCGCCACCATGCGTCAGGCGTCGTCGTCCTCGACCTCGCCGACCCGCGCGGCATCGCCTTCCCCGAGGATCTCCTGCTCGGCGGAGGGGAGGGCCTCGGAGATTGTCTCGCGCACGTCGACGATCTCGGCCCCGGGGAAGCGCGTCAGGACCTCGCGCACGAACGGGTCGGCGGCGGCGTTCTCCCGGCGTGTCTCGGTCGCGGCACGGGCGGCCGCGTCGAGGGTCGGGGCGCCCTCGTCCTTCGACAGGGCCACCACCCAGCGCCGCCCGGTCCAGCGCTCGATGGCGGCGGCGATGTCGTTGGCGAGGCTCGACCGGCCGCCGGAGGCGAGGCGGAACTCGATCCGGCCCTCCTCGAAGCGCACCAGGTGGACGTCGCGCTCCAGCGCGGTTCGCAGCAGGATGTCCCGGTTGGCGTCGGCCAGCGCGATCAGGTCCTCGAACCGCCCGAGACGCGGCGTCGGCGGTGCCGCGGGCGCCGGCCTCGGCGCCGGCGCACCGACGGGCGCACTTGCGGGCGCGCTGATCGGGACGCTCGCCGGCGCGTTCACCGCGACGGGCGCGGCCAGGGGCGCCGCGACCGGGGCGGGCTCCGGCGCGACCGTGCGGGGTGCCGCGGCGAGCGCCGCGGAACCGCCGCCGCGCAGGTCGGGAATCGGCGGGAGGGGCGGCCGGGCCGACGCGGCCGGAGCCTCGTCCGCGGGCGCGGCGGCGGCCTCGGCCCGGAGCTGGCGCAGGGCCTCGTCGGGTGTGGGCAGGTCGGCCGCGTAGGCGAGGCGCACGATCGCCATCTCGGCGGCCGCGAGGGGCCGGGGCGCCGCCTGGACCTCGGGAATCGCCTTCAGCAGGATCTGCCACGCCCGCGACAGGGCGCGGATCGAGAGCTTCTCGGCGAACGCGGCGCCGCGGACGCGCTCGGTCTCGCTGAGCGTTGGGTCGGCGGCGGCTTCCGGCACCACCTTGAGCCGGGTGACGAGGTGCGTGAAGGCCGCGAGATCAGAGAGCACGACCGACGGGTCCGCGCCGGAATCGTACTGCGCCCGCAGCTCCGCGAAGGCGGCCGGCACCGCGCCGCGCATCACCGCCTCGAACAGGTCGAGGATCCGGGCGCGGTCAGCGAGGCCCAGCATGTCGCGCACGCTCTGCGCCGTGATCGTGCCGGCGCCGTGGGCGATCGCCTGGTCGAGCAGCGAGAGCGCGTCGCGCACCGACCCTTCCGCGGCTCGCACGATGGCGCCCAGAGCCTCGTCCTCGACCGATACGCCCTCGGCCGCGCAGACCTTCGCGAGATGCGCGTGCAGGGTCGGCGCCTCGACCCGGCGCAGGTCGAATCGCTGGCAGCGAGACAGGATCGTCACCGGGACCTTGCGGATCTCCGTGGTGGCGAACACGAATTTCGCGTGCGGCGGCGGCTCCTCCAGCGTCTTCAGGAAGGCGTTGAACGCCTTCTCGGAGAGCATGTGGACCTCGTCCACGATGTAGACCTTGTAGCGCGCCGAGACCGGCCCGTAGCGGATGCCGTCGATGATCGCCCGGACATCGTCGATGCCGGTATGCGAGGCGGCGTCCATCTCCAGCACGTCCATGTGCCGGGATTCCATGATCGCCGCGCAGTGGAGGCCGAGTTCCGGCATCGACACGGTCGGGCCGGTGTCGGGGTGTCCGGCGCGGGCGTAGTTGAGGCCGCGCGCCAGGATGCGGGCCGTCGTGGTCTTGCCGACTCCGCGGACGCCGGTGAGCATCCAGGCCTGCGGGATGCGGTTGGCGGCGAACCCGTTGGCGAGGGTCCGCACCATCGCGTCCTGGCCGATCAGGTCGCCGAAATTGGTGGGGCGGTACTTGCGCGCGAGCACCCGGTAGGGCGTCGCCGCAGCGGGGGGCGCTGGAAACCCGGGCAGGCCCGGCTCGTCGTCAGGCGTGCCGGTCGTAGCGTCCATGCCGTATCTGGGTCAGACTGCCGCGCGCCGTGGAACGAGGTGGGAGGCTGGACGAAGACCCGCTCGGTCTCGTTAGGGCTGCTTCCTTCCGGACCTGACCCGGTTGGCGAGTGAAACGTCCCTCGCCAACCCCCCGCCGGCTATATGGCCGGGCCTCGGCCCGAACGCAAGCGCTGCTGAAGCCGAGTCGAAGCGCAGCCGAAGCGCTGCCTCACTCGGCCTTGCGCTTCACGATGGCCAGGGTCTTCGGATCGAGCTTCAGGTCGAACTGCTTGCCGCTCGCGTCGATCGCGTCGTCGACCTCGATCATGCCGTCGTCGAGCTCGATCTCCTTCCACTTGGTGAAGCCCTCCTGCTTGAGCATGGCCTCGACCTTGGCCTGCTGATCGGGCGGAAGCTTCTCGTCGGCGCGGGCGGCGAGGCCGGTGCCCGCGATCAAGGTCAGGGTGAGAAGGGACGTGGTCAGGCGCATGGCTGTCTCCGATCCGGCAATTGTTTCCGGCTGTGAACAGGCGTGCCGCGGCGGAGTTCCATGGCGGCGATCCCCTTGAGCCGCCCCCGAATCTGCCGCACATCTTGGCCGTACCGGAACGCGGCGGCGAGGACACTGCACGAATGGTCACCCGCGTCGCCACCGTGGCCTTCGAGGGCATCGAGGCGCGGGCGGTGGACGTGCAGGTCCAGATCGTGCCGGGCTCGGTGGTGTTCACCGTCGTCGGTCTGCCCGACAAGGCGGTGGCGGAATCGCGCGAGCGGGTCCGCGGAGCGCTGATCGCCTCGGGGCTGGCGCTGCCGGCCAAGCGCATCACGGTGAACCTCGCCCCGGCGGATCTTCCCAAGGAAGGCTCGCATTTCGACCTGCCGATCGCGCTGGGCGTCATGGCGGCCATCGGCGCGATCCCGGCGGACGCGCTCGCCGGCTACTGCGTCCTGGGCGAGCTCGCCCTCGACGGCAGCATCACGGCGGTGAGCGGCGTGCTGCCAGCCGCGATGGCGGCGGCCGATCGGGGGCTCGGGCTCATCTGCCCGGCGTCCACTGGGCCGGAGGCGGCCTGGGCGGGGGGCGACCTCGACGTGCTCGCGCCGCGCTCGCTGATCCAGCTCGCCAACCACTTCAAGGGCAGCCAGGTGATGGCGCGGCCGGAGCCCGCCGTCGCCGCGCCGGCCGGGCCGCTGCCGGACCTCGCCGACATCAAGGGGCAGGAGGGCGCCAAGCGCGCCCTGGAGATCGCGGCCGCCGGGGGCCACAACCTGTTGATGAACGGGCCGCCCGGCTCGGGCAAGTCGATGCTGGCGGCGCGTCTTCCCTCGATCCTGCCGCCGCTCACGCCGCGCGAGCTGCTCGACATCTCCATGATCCAGTCGGTGGCGGGCGCGCTGAAGGACGGGGCGCTCTCGAACCGCCGGCCGTTCCGGCAGCCGCACCATTCCGCCTCGATGGCGGCCCTGGTGGGGGGCGGCCTCGGGGCGCGGCCCGGTGAGGTCTCCCTGGCCCATGGCGGCGTGCTGTTCCTGGACGAGCTCCCCGAATTTTCCCCGCAGGTGCTCGACAGCCTGCGCCAGCCGATGGAATCCGGGGCGGTGATGATTGCCCGGGCCAACCACCGAATCACCTACCCGGCGCGGTTCCAGCTGGTCGCGGCGATGAACCCGTGCCGCTGCGGCCACGGTCTCGAACCGGGCTACGCCTGCCGGCGCGGGCCGAACGCGCGCTGCATGGCGCAGTATCAGGCGCGGATCTCAGGCCCGATCCTCGACCGCATCGACCTGCGCGTCGAGGTGGCGGCGGTGACGGCCGCCGACCTGATCCTGCCCGCGCCGGCCGAGGGCTCCCGCGAGGCGGCCGACCGGGTGTCGGCGGCCCGCGCGCTCCAGGGCGCGCGCTACGCCGCGCGCGGCCTGCCGGAATCCACCACCAACGCGACCTGTCCCGCGACGCTGATCTCGGACGTCGCGAGCCCCGACGCCGACGGGACGGCGCTGATCCGCCAGGCGGCCGAGAGCATGCGCCTCTCCGCCCGCGGCTTCCACCGGACGCTGCGCGTCGCCAGGACCCTGGCCGACCTCGACGGCGAGGCGCAGGTCCGCCGGCTCCACCTCGCCGAGGCGCTGTCGTACCGCGGCCGGGGCGACAGCGCGGCGGCCGCCGCTTGAGCGCCGGACCGCGCGGCCCGGTCGACCTGACGGTCACGATCGGCCAGCACAGCAGCGCCGGCCGCAAGGCCGCCAACCAGGATTTCAACGGCGCGCTGGTTCCGGTCCAGCCGGCGCTGGGCCTGAAGGGGATCGCGGTCGCCCTCGCCGACGGGATCAGCAGCAGCGCGGCGGGCGCGGCGGCGAGCGAGACCGCGGTCAAGAGCTTCCTCAGCGACTACTACGCCACGCCGGACACGTGGTCGGTGAAGACCTCGGCGCAGCGCGTGATCGCGGCCACGAATTCCTGGCTCTACGCCGAGACGCGGCGCGGCGCCGATCCGAACGATGCCGACCGGGGCCACGTCACGACCTTCGACGCCCTCGTGCTGAAATCCCGCGTGGCCCACCTCTTCCACGTGGGCGATGCCCGGATCTGGCGGGTGTCCGGCCGGTCGCTCGAGCAACTCACCGAGGACCACCGGGTCGTCGTCTCCGCGGCGGAATCGTATCTCGGCCGCGCCCTCGGAGCGCAGGGCCGCGTCGAGATCGACTACCACGCCGTGGGCGTCGAGGCCGGCGACACCTTCGTGCTGACGACGGACGGCATCCACGAGCATGTCCGGCCCCGCGACATGGTCGCGGAGATCGCTGCGGCCGAGACCCTGGACGCGGCCGCGCGGGCGATCGTCGAGATGGCCCTGGCGGCCGGCAGCCCGGACAACCTGACGATCCAGATCGTGCGGGTCGAGACCGTGCCGGAGGGCGAGCCGGCCGACCTCCTCGGCGAGGCCGAGGGGCTGGACCCGGCGCCGCTCCTCGACCCGCCTGCGGAGCTCGACGGCTTCCGCCTGCTGCGGATCCTCCACTCCGGTCCCCGGAGCCGCGTCTACCTGGCGGTCGAGGCGGAGACCGGCGCCCAGGTCGCCCTGAAGGTGCTGTCCCTGGACCTGCGGGACGATCCCGCCCAGCGGAAGCGCTTCGTCATGGAGGAGTGGATCGCGCGGCGGATCGACAATCCGCACGTGCTGAAGGCCCATCCCCAGGCCGGCCGCCGCAGCCACCTCTACACGGTGATGCGCTACGTCGAGGGCCAGACCCTGACCCAGTGGATGCGCGACCACGCGGCGCCCGAGCTGGAGGCGGTGCGGGGGCTCGTCGAGCAGCTCGCCCGGGGCGTGCAGGCCTTCCATCGGCGGGAGATGGTCCACCAGGACCTGCGGCCCGACAACGTCCTGATCGACGCGGCCGGCACCGTCCAGATCATCGATTTCGGCGCGACCCAGGTCGCCGGCGTCGTCGAGGGCGACCCGCGGATCGACCCGGCGGAGATCCTGGGCACGGTGCAGTACACGGCGCCGGAGTGCTTCCTCGGCGCCCCAGGGACCGCCCAGTCGGACGTCTTCGCGGTCGGCGTGATGACTTACCAGATGCTCACGGGGCGGCTGCCCTACGGCGACGCGGTGCCCCGGGCCCGGACGCGCGCGGCGCAGCGGCGGCTGCGCTACGCGTCGGCGCTGACCGTGCGCCCGCTGCTGCCGGTCTGGGTCGACGGCGCGCTGCGCAGGGCCGTCCATCCCGATCCGCAGCGGCGCTACGCGACCGTGTCGGCCTTCGTCCACGACCTGCGCCACCCCAACCCGGCTTTCACGGATGGCCGGCGGGCGTCGCTCCTGGAGCGCGACCCGCTGCTGTTTTGGCGCCTGCTGTCGCTGGTGCTCGGGCTCGTCGCGCTGGTGCTCGCGGCGATCCTGATCGCCGGCCCGCGTCGGTGAGCCCCGGCTCGCGCCTCAGGGATCCAGCTCCGGATAGCGGCGGAAGATGCCGTCCTCGTTGAACGGGATCCGGCGCGCGCTGGCGAGGTAGGCGGCGAGCCGCGGGCGCCGCGCCACGGTCTCGTGGAGCCGCGCCACCTGCGGGGTTCTCCGGAGGGCCGCAGCGGTCGCCTTGGGGAAGGCGTAGAGCAGGCCGTCGACGAGCTGGAACAGCGACAGGTCGGCGTAGCAGAGATCCGCGCCGACGAGGCGACGGCCGCCGTTGGCCGCCAGCACGCGCTCGAAATAGCCGAGATATTTCGGGACGCGCTCGTCCCGGAACTCGGCCGCCCGGCGCAACGCCTCGGCCTTCTGATCCGCGTAGTACAGGCCGACGCCGACGGGATGGTGGGTGTCGTGCGCCTCGTCGACCGCGTCGGCGACGGTGAGCTGGAGCTGATGGGTCCAGATCCGGTCGCGCTCCGACGGGCCCACGAGCCCGAGGCGCGGTCCGAGATAGAGCAGGATCGCGGCGCTCTGCCCGACGACGACGTCGCCGTCGCGCAGGAAGGGGGGGGCCAGCGGCGGCCGGGGATCCGCGGGGTCGGACAGGCGGTCGAGCATCGGTCCGATGCCGCCGGAATCGTCGTCCTGGCGGGCCACGTCGACGTAGTCGGCGCCGGCCTCCTCGAGGGCGAGGCGGACGAACTCGCCGCGCCCCTGGATCATCGGCCAGTAATGGAGCTCGTAGGGCATCGCCGCCTCCGGGTCGGGGAAGGCGCAGCGACCCCGGACGGTTCCCGCTCAGTTGTTCTCGGCCGGCTCCTCCACCGAGGCCTTCTCGAGCGGCGGCTCGGCGCTGGCGACGGCCTTGCGGGCGAACATCGGCTGAAGGCGCTCGGCGAGCTGCTGGTCCAGATGCTTGACGTACGCGCCCTTGAAGTAGCGCTCACCGGTTTTCGCGCCGTAGAGGTTGTCGTGGGTCCGGATCATCGCGGCGACCTCCGGGCGGCACAGGAAGCCCGTGATGCCGACGGCCTCGTACCAGCGGCCGGCGCGCGCCTCTGCCGTCGCCTTCGGGTTCGACAGCACCGTCTCGGCGAAGCACGCGGTGGCGGCCTGCCGCAGCGGCGCCAACACCTTCTCGGCCTCCGCCGCGTTCACCTTCGGGGCGGCCGGGTGCCGGTGAGGCCGCGCCTCGGCGGCCGAGACGAGCGCGAGGACGGCGAAGGTGGCGAGGATCGAAGTCTTCATACGGGCGGCCTCGTCGGGTGTCCTAACCGCGTTCAGCTCTCGCTCATGATTGCGTCGGGATCGGGGCTGGCGGTTCGGTCCGGGTGCCCGATTCCGGGCAAGATCCGGGCTGTTTCGCGACGGCCACAGCCGCGCTCAGCCGCGCCGCTCCGCGTTCCAGTGTCCCCGGCAGGCGAGGGCCCCGGTCGAGACCCAGGTTCCGGCACCGAAGCCGTCCGAGCCCAGGCGTCCCCGCACGTCGGCGGTGGCGGCGCCGTTGGAGATCGAGCCGCGGATCGCCCCGTTCCGCGCGACGCCACCCTCGACCATGAAGGCAGTCCCGATGAAGCGCGCCCGCCCGCGCTCGATCCGCACCGGGTAGCGGTAGGTACGGTCGCAGTTCCCCGTCTCGGTGATGATCTCGACGCTCCAGGTGCCGTCGAACCGATCGGGCAGGGCGGCGCGGGGGGCGGACGCGGCGGGCAGCGTGCCGGCGAGGAGCAGGGCGACGGCGATGCGGGGCGTCATGCGGATCCGGAGTGCCGGGAGCTTTGAGGAGATCGGCGCCCCGTCAGCGCGGGGCCTGCGGCGCGGGCGTCCGCATGGCCGCACGGAGTGCCGCGTTGAGGAGGGCGAGGAGGTCGCAGCCGACGTGCAGGAAGGCGGCCACGCCCGCCTGCTTCAGCGGCTCGGCCAGGTCCGTCGGCTTCCCGGCGAGGTAGACCGGTCCGGCGCCGGCCCCGGTCAGCGCCTCCGCGGTCGCGACCGCGCGCTCGGCGTAGATCCCGTCGGTGGAGCAGATGCAGGCGAGGCTCGCGCCGGATTCCCGGAACGCCGCCGCCGCCGCCTCGGCATCGGGGAAGCCCTCGTTCGACAGAGCCTCGAGCCCGCCGGCCGCGAAGGCGTTGGCGGCGAAGGTCGCCCGGGCGTTGAAGGCCGCCACCGGGCCGAGATTGGCCAGGAACACGACCGGCCTGCGACCGGTCTTGGCGAGGAAGGCGTCCGAGGCGTCCCGCAGGGCCTCGTAGGGCTCCGCGAGGCGCTGGGACGGCAGCGCGTCGCAGGCGACCGCCGAGCCCGCGCCGAAGTTGGATCCGCGCATCGCTGCCACCGGCGGCACGTCGAGGACCGTGACCGGCTTCTCGGGGAGGTTCGGGAACTCGCTCGCCCCGGTGAGCGGCTCGCGGCGGGTGGCCACCGCCTTGGCGCGGGCCTCGCGGGTCAGCTCGATCCGCCGCTGGAGCTTGCCGACGCTGAGCGAGGCGACGATCCCGCCCTCGGCCTCGATCGCCTGGAACGCCGCCCAGCCCGCCTCGGCGAGCTCGGCCGTCAGGGCCTCGAATCCGCCGGCCCCGGCCGCGGGGTCGCTGACCCGCGCGAGGTGCGATTCCTCGATGAGCACGATCTGGCTGTTGCGCCCCACGCGCCGGGCGAAGGCGTCGGGCAGGCCGAGGGCCTGCGTGTACGGCAGGACCGCGACGCTGTCGGCGCCGCCCATGCCAGCCGAGGCCGCCGCCATGCCGGTCCGGAGGATGTTCACGAACGGGTCGCGCTTGGTCATCATCCGCCACGCGGTCTCGGCATGGAGGCGCAGCGGCTTCGGCTCAAGGCCGCAGGCCTGCTCGACGCGCGCCCAGAGGCGCCGCATCGCGCGGAACTTCGCGACGGTGACGAACTCGTCGGCATCGGCCGCGAGCAGCACGGCGACGCGGTCGCGCGCGCTCGCGAGATCGTGACCGGCCGCTTCCAGGGCGCGCAGGTAGGCGACGGCGGTGGCGAGCACCGCGCCGAGTTCCGCCGCCTCGCCGGCGCCGCCCTCGTGGTAGGGCCGGCCGTCGGCCAGGAAGGCCCGGCCGCGGAAACCCGCCGCCTCCAGGCCGGCCACGACCTCGGCGAGGCGGGGCGCGATGTCGGTCCAGACGGCTCCGAGGCTGCCGGTGGCCGCCAGGACACCGATGGGATCGAGCCCCAGATCGACGTCGTAGGTCGAGAGATCCTCGCCGCGGCGCTCCGCCAGCGCCTTAATTAGCTGGGCCACCTCCAGGCCGCGGCCGCCGGCATCGATCCGCAGGGCGATCAGCGGCAACATCACGCCCTTCAGGGCGGCGTCGAGCTCCTCGACGCTCGCCGCGGTGAGACCGTAGCCGCGGGCGCCCGGCGCACCCGCGACGGCGAGCACGAGGGCATCGGCCCCGCCCTCGAGGTCGGTGAGCGCCTGCGTGTTCGCGGTTCCGAGGTCGGGATGGTCGACCCGCTGGGCGATCCGCCAGGGTCCCGGCTCGCGCACCGGCTGCGCCGCCGGCTCGGCCGGTCCGTAGAGGGGTTCGATCCGCAGTCCGTCGGCCGTCCGCGTCACCAGCCGCTTCTCGAAATCGGCGCCCTTCAGGACGCCTTCGACGAGGCCGAGCCAGCGCGCCCGGTCTGCGGGCTCGAAGAGGTCGGCGAGCGGTCTGTCTTCCATCGGTACGTTCCAGGGCGCGGCGTCTTCTGCACCGCTTTCATGCGTTTGCCTCGCACGCCGCTCCGCCGCTGGCAATCGCCCGATGGTTGAGGAAAGCTCAAGCCGCGGATCACCGATTTTTGAGTGATGCGGCGCAGGTGCGGTGAGGGGCACCTGCCGATCCGGATCGCGATCCCGAGCCGCTGCCGGCGAGCCCGGGCCGACCGAACGGGGCGCGATCCCGCCCGCGTCAGCCGAGGATGATCAGGCCGGCGAAGCCGAGGGCGCCGACGATGATCCGCCACCACGCGAACAGCCAGAAACCGTGGCGGGAGACGTAGTCGAGGAGAAACCGCACCACGAACAGCGCCGAGACGAACGACACGATGAAGCCGATCGCGATCAGCCCGACATCGTTGCTCGAGAGGTATTTGTAGTTGTCGAGCAGGTCCTTGGCGAAAGCGCCCGCCATGGTCGGCATCGCGAGGTAGAACGAGAACTCGGTGGCCGAGCGCTTGTCGGCGCCCATCAGCATCGCGCCCACGATCGTGGCGCCCGAGCGCGAGACGCCGGGGATCATCGCCAGGCACTGGAAGATGCCGATCTTCAGGTCCATCGGCATCGAGAAGTCGTAGACGTCCGTCTTCTTCACCTCGAGGTCGGTGTCGTCGATGACGAGGAGCACGAGGCCGCCGGCCACTAGGGTCGCGCAGACGATCCACGGGTTGAACAGGTAGGCCTTGATCAGCTTCGAGAAGAGGCCGCCGATGATCGCCGCCGGCAGGAACGCCACCAGGATGCCGAGGACGAAGCGGCGCGCCTTCGGATCTGACGGCAACGCGGTGGCGATCCCCAGGAGGCGGCGGAAATACACCAGCAGGATCGCCAGGATCGCGCCGAGCTGGATCAGCACCTCGAAGGTGTTGTTGGGCGAGTGGAAGCCGATGAAGTGCCCCACCAGCAGCTGGTGGCCGGTGGAGGAGACCGGGATGAATTCGGTCGCCCCCTCCACCAGGGCGAGCAGCACTGCCTTGCCGATGCTTGCCGGATCCATCGTGACGCCCTGTGCCGCGCGCGCGGAGGCCCCCGTCGGGCCACCGCCTGCCACGCGAAATGGTTGTACCCGAGGCTTCGCCGATCAGGGTTGACGGGCAGTTACCGGGCCGGGCCGCGCGTGTTAAGGGCTCGGCAACGGTCGGGCAATAACGCTCGGTCCGAAGTCCTCTGCGCCGAAGACCCGCGCTTCAGGACCCACGACGAGCGCGGGACCGGCCGCGCTGGCAGACCGAACGTCCCGCACGGCCTCGATGGCAACCCTCTACCATTTCCCCTTCTGCGCGAATTCCCGTTTCATCCGTCTCGTGCTCGCCGAGATGGGCATGGAGCCGACGCTGTTCGAAGAACGGCCCTGGGAGCGGCGCGACGACTTCCTGCTGATCAACCCGGCGGGCGTCACGCCCGTGCTGCTGGAGCAGAACGGCCTCGTGGTTCCCGGCGCCGGCGCCATCGCCGAGTACCTCGACGAGACCCGCGGCCTCGGGCTCTCGGGGCGGCGGATGCTGCCGGAGGACACCGTCGAGCGCGTGGAGGTGCGTCGCCTGCTGGACTGGTTCCTGGTCAAGTTCGAGTCCGAGGTGACCGCCTACCTCGTCAACGAGAAGATCTCGAAGCGCTTCATGTCGGCCAACGAGGGCGGCGGCCCGCCCGACATGAACGCGATCCGCGCGGCGCGGTCCAACGTGCGCTACCACCTCAAATACATCGGCTACCTCATCGCGCGGCGGCGCTGGATCGCCGGCGACAACCTGACCTATGCCGATCTCGCGGCGGCCGCCCATCTCTCCTGCGTCGACTACCTGGGCGACGTGCCCTGGGACGAGGACGAGATGGCGCGGAACTGGTACGCGCGGGTCAAGTCGCGGCCCTCGTTCCGCGCCCTGCTCGCCGATCGAGTGGCCGGGATGGCACCGGCCGCCCACTACGCGGATCTGGATTTCTGAACGCCAGACGGACCTACCACGGCGCCGACCTGCGCCGCCTCGTCGAAACCCGGGCGCGGACGCTCGGGTTCTGCGGCCTGCGCGTGACCCGACCCGACCGGCTGCCCGACCTGCCCGGCCGCCTGTCCGCCTGGCTCGCCGAGGGCGCGCAGGGCACCATGGACTGGATGGCGGAGCGGGCCGACCAGCGCGCCAGCCCGATCGCGCTGTGGCCCGGTCTGCGCAGCATCCTGGTCCTGGCGATGAGCTACCGGCCGGAGCACGATCCCCTCGACCTCGTGGCGCGTCGCGACCGCGGTGCCATCGCCGCCTACGCGCAGCGGCGGGACTATCACGAGGTTTTGAAGGGCCGCCTGAAAGAATTGGGTGGGTATCTGTCGGCCAAGGGCGACGTGCGGGTGAAGGTCTTCTGCGACACCGCCCCCGTCATGGAGAAGACCCTGGCGGAGGCGGCCGGCCTCGGCTGGCAGGGCAAGCACACGGTGCTGATCTCCCGCGGGCACGGCAACTGGCTGCTCCTCGGCGCGATCTACACGAGCGCGGAATTCGAGCCCGACCCGCCGGAGCCCGACCGTTGCGGCTCGTGCCGCGCCTGCCTGGACGTCTGCCCCACCGACGCCTTCCCGGCGCCCTACCGGCTCGACGCCCGCCGCTGCATCTCGTACCTGACGATCGAGCATGCCGGGCCGATCCCGGAGGCTTTCCGGACGGCGATCGGCAACCGGGTGTTCGGCTGCGACGATTGCCTGGCCGTCTGCCCCTGGAACAAGTTCGCCCGCACCGCGGCGGAGAGCCGGCTCGCCGCGCGGGCGGACCTGGCGGCCCCGGCGCTCGCGGATCTCGCGGGCCTCGACGACGCGGCGTTCCGCACCTTCTTCGCCGGCACGCCGGTGAAGCGCACCGGGCGCGACCGCTTCCTCCGCAACGTCATGATCGCGATCGGAAATTCCGATGACCCGTCGCTCGCGGAGGCGGCCGTCGCGCGCCTGCGCGACCCGTCGCCCCTGGTGCGCGGCATGGCGGTCTGGGCCTGCGGCCGGCTGCTGGCGCCCGAGGCCGTGCGCGCGCTCGGGCGCCAGCACAGCGATTCCGAGACCGACGCCCACGTGCGGGACGAGTGGCGGGCCGCCACCAGCTTGACGGAACCGCGGACGGACGAGACATCCGCGGCATGAACCTCTTCGTCTTCGGGCTCGGCTTCACCGGCCGCCACTTCGCCGAGCGGGCACGGTCGCGCTTCGGGAGCGTCCGCGCCACCGTCACCGACCCTGCGGCCGCCGACCGCATCGCGGCGGAGACCGGTTTCGCGTTGCGCGCCTTCGGGCCGGAGGCCGACGATCCCCGGATCGCGGCGGACCTCGCCGACACGGACGTGCTCCTGGTCTCGGCGCCCCCCGGCGAGGCCGGCGACCCGGTGCTGGCCCGCTACGCCGACGCCGTCGCGGCGAGCCGGATCCGGTGGATCGGCTACCTGTCGACTATCGGTGTCTACGGCGACCAGGGCGGCGCCTGGATCGACGAGACCACGCCGGCGACCCCGCGCAGCGCCCGGTCCAAGGTGCGCGTCGACGCCGAGGCGGCGTGGCTGGCGCTCGGCGCCGCGACCGGCAAGGCCGTTCAGGTCTTCCGGCTCTCGGGCATCTACGGACCCGGGCGCAACCCGATCGTGAAGCTGCGGGAGGGCCGCTCGCAGCGCATCGTGAAGGCCGGGCAGGTCTTCAACCGCATCCACGTCGACGACATCGCCACGACGCTGCTCGCCTCCATCGACCGGCCGCGGCCGGGGGCGATCTACAACGTCACCGACGACGAGCCGACCGCGCCCCAGACCGTGACCGAGCACGCCGCGGCCCTCACAGGCCTGCCGCTGCCGCCCGAGATCGATTTCGAGACCGCCGACCTGTCGCCGATGGCGCGCAGCTTCTACGGCGAGAACAAGCGCGTCCGGAACCGGCTGATCCGCGACGAGCTGGGCGTCGCGCTCGCCTACCCGACCTATCGCGAGGGACTCGCCGCGCTCAAGGACCAGCCCTGATCAGGCCTCGAGGTGGCGCGGCCGGACGAGGCGGCGGAGCAGGCCGTCGCGCGGGCCGACCATCATCGAGGCGACGTAGAGCGCGCCGGCCGCCAGCACGATGGCCGGCCCGCTCGGCACGTCGTACCGGTACGACAGGCTGAGCCCCGACACGCTCGCCAGGGCCGCGATCAGCATCGAGACCGGGATCAGCCCGGCCAGGTCGCGGGCCCAGAATCGGGCCGCCACCGCCGGCAGCAGCATCAGCCCCACTGCCAGCAGCGTGCCGAGGGCCTGGAACCCGCCGACGAGGTTCACCACCACCAGCGCCAGGAAGGCGAGGTGAACCGGGCCGCCGCTGCGGCTGACGCTCCGCAGGAACAGGGGATCGACGCATTCCATCACGAGCGGCCGGTAGATCAGGGCCAGGGCCAGCAGGGTCAGCGTGCTGATGCCGCCGAGCAGCCACAGCGCGTCGTCGTCGAGCGCCAGGACCGAGCCGAACAGGAAATGCATGAGGTCGATCTGCGAGCCGCGCAGGGAGACCAGCAGCACGCCGGCCGCGAGCGAGATGAGGTAGAAGGCCGCGAGATTCGCGTCCTCACGGACGACCGTCGCGCGGGTGACGGCGCCCGCGAGGAGAGCGACCGCGAGGCCGGCCACGAGGCCGCCCAGCGTCATCGCCGGCAGCGACAGGCCGGCGACCAAGAAGCCGACCGCGGCGCCGGGCAGGATCGCGTGGCTCATCGCGTCGCTCATCAGGCTCATGCGGCGCAGCGTCAGGAACACGCCGATGGGCGGCGCCGAGACCGACAGGGCGAGGCAGCCCGCCAGGGCCCGGCGCATGAAGCCGAACTCCACGAACGGCGCGAACAGGGATCCGAGCGGATCGGTCACGCGGCGTCCTCGTGGTGGTGATGGTCCGCGCCGCCGTGGTCGTGCGCCGCCGCGACGGCTCGCGGCCCGGCGCAGATCGCCGCGCCCTCGTCCCAGGCCTCGGACAGGTTGCGGGCGCGCGCGAGGTTCTCGGCCGTCAGGACCCGCGCGGTCGGACCCCAGGCCACGGGCTCTCGGGCGAGCAGCAGCGTCGTCGGGAAATCCGCGCGGACCTGCTGGAGGTCGTGGAGGGCCGCGACCACGGTCCGCCCCTCGGCGTGCCACGTGCGGATGAGTGCCAGGAGATCGTCGACCGTCCGCGCGTCGATGCCGGTGAACGGCTCGTCGAGGAGCACGACCGGGCAGTCCTGCAGGATCAGACGGGCGAACAGGGCGCGCCGGAACTGTCCGCCCGACAGGGTGCCGATCGGCCGCGCCGCGAAGCCGTCGAGGCCGACCGCGGCCAGCGCCGCCTCGATCGCCGGGCGCCGCCGGGTGAGGCTGCGCCACGCCCCCGCGCGCCGCCAGAGGCCCATGCCGGCGAGATCCATGACGGTGAGCGGGAAGCTCCGGTCGATCTCGTCGACCTGCGGCATGTAGGCGAGGGCGCCGGCGCGCTCGATGCGCCCGTCCAGGCAGCGGATTTCCCCGGCCATGCCCTTGAGGAGCGTCGACTTGCCGGCCCCGTTCGGGCCGACGAGGGCGAGCAGGTCGCCGGCCCGCACGGACCCGTCGAGGTGGTGGACCGCCGGATGCCGGTCGTAACCGAGGGTGAGACCGACGAGGCGGATCGGATCCGGGCGCGCGCCGCTCATGTCGCCAGCGCCCAGGCGATGGTCAGCCAGACCAGCGCCGAGAGCAGCGCGGCGAGCGCCAGCCGCAGGCCGATCCCGCTCTGGAACAGCGATCGCCGCGCCGCGTGTCTCGGGCTGGGAATGGTCGGCACGGGGTCCTCGTCGCGCGCTCACGCCGGCGCGGGCACCGCGCGGGGCTACTGGTGCGCTGCTGGGCGGCGGTGATACACTGTAACAAACCCGTGGGACAACCTGCGGATCACGTCTGGAGCGATCATGCACCGTCACGAGGGTCACGACGCGTGCCACGCCGGCACCGGTGACATGCTCGCGCGGGCCGAGGCCCTGTGTCGCGAGCGCGGTCTTCAGTTCACGCCCCTGCGCCGGGAGGTCCTCGAGGCGGTGGCCGAGTCCGCCAAGGCTCAGGGCGCCTACGACATCGCCGAGCGGCTGAGCGCGCCGGGCAAGCGCGTGGCCCCGGTCTCGGTCTACCGCGCCCTCGACTTCCTCATGGAGCAGGGGCTGGTCCACCGGATCGCGAGCCGCAACGCCTTCATCCCCTGCGCGCACGGCCACGCCCCCGGGGAGGGGGTCATCTTCCTGATCTGCCGCACCTGCGGCGGGGTCGACGAGGCCTCGTCGGAGGAAGTCGAGGGCAGCCTGGGGCGCACGCTGGAACGGGCCGGCTTCACCCCGACCCACAGCATTCTGGAGGTCGAGGGCGATTGCGGCGCCTGCCGGGAGCGGAAGCAGGCCCCCTGAGGCGCCACTTCCAGGGCGGACGGGCGCCGGGTGCCGGTCAGAAGGCGTTCTGGTAGGCGCGGCGCGAGACGACCGTCTGGATCATGATCTGGATGTCGAACCAGATCGACCAGTTGTCGATGTAGTGCAGGTCGCAGGCGACGCGCCGCTCCATGGCGAGGTCGGTCTGCGTCTCGCCGCGGTAGCCGTTGACTTGGGCCCAGCCGGTGATCCCGGGCTTCACATTGTGCCGGCGGGCGTAGAGGGCGATCCGGCGCTCGAAGCTCCGATCGTGCGCCAGCGCGTGCGGACGGGGGCCGACCAGCGACATCTCTCCGCGCAGGACGTTGATCAGCTGGGGCAGCTCGTCGAGGTTCGTCCGGCGCAGGATCGCGCCGATCCGGGTAATGCGGCTGTCGTTGCGGGTCGCCTGCCGGAAGGCGGCGTTCGGATCCGCCCGCATCGACCGGAACTTGAAGACGCCGAACGGCTGCTGGTTGAAGCCGTAGCGCTTCTGCCGGAAGAAGACCGGGCCGGGGCTGTCGAGCTTGATCGCCACCGCGATCGCGGCGAGCAGCGGCGACAGCGACACGAGGGCGATGGTCGCCACCGTCAGGTCGAGGGCGCGCTTCAGCATGACCTCGCCGACGTTGAGCGGACGGCGGCCGATGTTGATCCCCGAGACGCCGCCGACCCGGGCGACCTGCAGGTCCGGGAACCGGTCGAGGACCGCGCCGGGACGCAGGTGGAGGGCCGAGGGCACCCGCAGGAAGGCGTCGATGCAGCGCTCGACCTCCGCGGTGTCGGCCCAGGGCACCAGCACGAAGACGTCGTCCGGCCGCAGGAAGCGGACGACGGAGACGGCGAGGTCGAGATCCTCCTGCAACTGGTCGTGGCGCGTGGCCGCGTCGGCGCCGGGATCGACCCGCCGCAGGTAGCTCGTCCCGATGATCCGCGAGCCGAGCTGGTCGACCTCCTTGCCGGCGTAGAAGCGCGCGATGTCCTCCTCGTAGCCCACGAGGTGGATCCGGCTGGCGGTGGCCGATCCGGCGCTCAGCCGCTCGCGCACGAGCCGGCGCACCGCGGCCCGCGCCGCGATGAGCAGCGGCAGGCCGGCGGCGAAGATCCCGAGCGAGACGAGCCGCGAGTAATCGTTGGTCGTCTTCGTCATGAAGCTGACGACGAGCACGGCGGCCCAGGCGATCAGCCAGAGCGAGGCCACCCGCTGGACGCCCGGCTTCTGCGCCATCACGTTCTCGAGGCTGTACTCCTCGCGCAGGACGTTCGTGGCGACGATCACCAGCGCCAGCAGCGCCGACAGCCGCGAGCCGCGGACGAGACCCGCCCACACCGTGCCGTCCTGCGCGAGGACTTGGTAGGCGCATTCGAGGCCCAGCGTGACCGCCACGATCGTCGCGATGTCGGTGGCGGCGAGAGTCATGGAGAGGGCGATGCGTGCCAGCGCACGGCCGCGGCGCGGCAGCAGGGCCGACCACACATTGCGGCGGCGCTCCGCCGAGGTCGGCAGCGCCTGAAACGTCTCCGGAAGCCGATCGTGAAACATCTGACCCGCAACGTCCCGTCTTAGTCGGACTCTGTACCAGTCTGAGACACGAAAGGTTTCAGCGCCGCCTGGTGACGGTCACGGAGCAAGCCGCGGGCCCGGCGGGTTCACGATCGCAGTCACGGATGAGCGCTGCGACTTAGGGCCTGCTTCCGGAGGAGGCAATACATAGTTAATGCTGAGTGACTGTTCGGCGCAGCCGGCCGTCGCGAGGTTTGACGGGGGACCGTTTTCGCCGGAGCTATTTCAATTCACGCGGGTTTCTTTCATCGCGGTTTCAACCGGATGGGCGCCTCGAATGACCCCGACCGAAGGGCGGCCGGGGTCCGCCGCGTTCAGACGGCGTCCGCGTCCTGGCGCGCATCGGCCGTCCCGCCGACCGTCTGGATCGTCTCGAAACCCTCGAATTGGGGGTGGCCGAGATACAGGGGCTTGGTCGAGGGCACGCGTCCGTGCGCCTTGCGGAACTGCTCGGACCGGGTCCAGGCCTCGAAATCGGCCCGCGATCGCCAGATCGTGTGCGAGGCGTAGAGCACGTGGTCCTCGTGCTCCGGGCCGCGCAGCAGGTGAAACTCGACGAAGCCCGGCATCTCGCCGAGATGGCTGTCGCGCCCGAGCCAGACGGCCTCGAAATCCGCCGTCGCGTCCTTAACGACCTTGAAGCGATTCATCGCGATGAACATGCGTGCCTCCTGCGCGGTACCGAACCTACATGCCCCTGTGCTCCTAAGGGGTACCGCCGCGCGGCGACAAGGCGCACCTCGAAAGCAGCCCTGACCTCCACGTCGACATTTGAGCAACAATGTTGCAAAGATGTGTGGGCTTAAACTAGAAGATGTAACCTTTGACTTGCGAAGCTTGACAACTTGGTGTCCTACTGCGCCGCGGTTCACCTGTGTCGGGATCAGGGCTATAGCCGGATATCGGCACAGAGTACCGGCAACCTGGCGTGCAGGACATGCGACTAAGGGGCGGACGGTGAAGCGGCGCGACAGCGAGGCGAAGACACCCCGTCCGCAGGAGGATGCAGCCCACGCCATGGACAAGGATTCCTCCGGCCAGACAATGCCGAAGCAGACGACGGACGTCGATCGCCTCGTCGGCATCCGGATCACAGCGCTGCGCAAGGCTCGCGGCATGAGCCAGACCGCGCTGGGCAACGCGGTCGGCGTGACCT
This sequence comes from Methylobacterium sp. D54C, assembly GCF_053345595.1. Lineage (NCBI taxonomy): Bacteria > Pseudomonadati > Pseudomonadota > Alphaproteobacteria > Hyphomicrobiales > Methylobacteriaceae > Methylobacterium > Methylobacterium sp. D54C. The sequence goes on along the minus strand of NZ_JBKFAK010000004.1, from coordinate 122,362 downwards.
TCCAGCAGGTTCAGAAATACGAGAAGGGCCAAAACCGGGTCGGGGCCGGCCGGCTGCGCGAGATCGCGCGCCTCCTCGAGGTTCCGGTCTCCGCGTTCTTCGAGGAGAGCGAGCCGCGCGAGAACGCGCAGGAGGACGTGTTCGGCTTCCTCAGCGCCCACGGCGCCATCGAGCTGCTGCGCGCCTACGCCCAGATCGAGGACGAGCAGATGCGCCGCGACGTGCTCGCGCTGGTCCGCAGCGCCGCGCGACTCGCGCAGAACCGCGGCGCAACCGCGCCGACGACGGATCCGGCCTGACCGGCGCGCGAAACAGGCTTCACCTCGGGGACCTTCGAAGCGGCTGCGCCGAGCCCGGCGTCACGGCGGATCGGTCGCGATCAGGTGGAAGAAGCTGCCGGTGACGGGTCCGACCCGGTGGCCGGCCAGTCCCAGATCGACACCTTCGGCATCCGTCACGCGGGCGAGCGCCGTTTCCTCCGGCGCGATCGGCGAGAGCTCGCTGGCGTAGTGGAATTCGTGGCCGACGAGGCGCGTGCCCGCGGCGCCGAGCAGGCCGGATTCGCAGAGCCGCGCGACGCGATAGCCGAGATGCAGCTTGCGCCGGTGATACGAGGTCGCGACCGGTAGCAGTCCGGCCATGGCATGGGTCGCTCCGTCGGCATCCTGCAACGTCTCGCCCAGGACCATGTAGCCGCCGCACTCCCCGTGGACCGGCCGGGTCCGCGCGAAGCGGCGCAGCCTGTCCAGGAAGCGGGTCGCGCCGGCGATCGGGCCCGCGTGCAGTTCCGGATAGCCGCCCGGCAGCCAGCAGACGTCGCAATCCTCGGGCGGTCCCTCGTCGGCCAAGGGCGAGAATGGCACGAGCTCGGCGCCGGCCATCCGCCACCCGGTCTCGAGATGCGGGTAGAGGAAACTGAACGCCGCGTCCCGGGCGACCGCTACGCGCTGTCCGGGCGGCCGGGGCAGGCGGCCACCGGAGGGCGGTACGGTGCCGCTCGCGCAGGTCGCCACGGCGTCGAGGTCGATGCCCGCCTCCGCGAGGTCGGCGAGCCTGTCGAGGCGCGCTGCGAGATCCGCGGTCTCGCCGGCCTGGACGAGCCCCAGGTGGCGCTCGGGCAGGACGAGCTGCGCGTCGCGCATCAGCGCGCCGAGCACCGGCAGCCCCGCGCGCTCCATGCCGGCTTCGACGAGGCGCCGGTGACGGGCGCTCGCCACCTTGTTGAGGATCACGCCGGCGATCCGGATGCGGGGATCGTAGAGCTTGCAGCCGAGCGCCACGGCGGCCGCCGATTGCGCCGCGCCCGACACGTCCACCACGAGCACCACCGGCCAGCCGTAGCGCGCGGCGATGTCGGCATTCGCCCCGGTGCGGTTCTCGGCCGCCCGGACGCCGTCGAACAGGCCCATGGACCCCTCGGCGATCAGCAGATCGGCCGCCGCCGCCGTCGCGCCCGCCAGCGCGTCGAGGAGCGGCGGCGCCATGGCGAAGCTGTCGAGGTTGAAGCTCGGATGGCCGGTCGCGGCGTGGTGGAAGGCCGGATCGATGTAGTCCGGGCCGCACTTCGCGCCGCGCACCCGCAGGCCGCGCCGGGTGAGGGCGCGCATGAGCGCGAGGGCGACGGTCGTCTTGCCGGAGCTGGAGCGCGGCGCTGCGACGAGGAGGCCGGGGGCGCTCACGACCGCGACCCCACCGTGCCGCCGGGCCGGTAGCGCCGGTCGTAGTCGGGCGCGTAGAGGGCGCTCTCGCGGAACTCCGCGGCGCCCAGCGCCGGTCCGACCAGGATCAGGGCGGTGCGCTCCAGACCGGCCTCCGCGACGAGCCCGGGCAGCGCGGCGAGATCGCCTACGAGCGCCCGCTCGTCCGGCCAGGAGGCTCGGAACACCGCCGCCGCCGGGCAGGACGGGCCGTAGAAGGGGATCAGCTCGGCGGCGACGGCCTCGACGACGTGGATCGACAGGTGAATCGCCAGGGTCGCGCCGGTGGCCGCGTAGGCCGCCAGCGTCTCCCGCTCGGGCATGGCGCTCGCCCGCCCGGAGGTGCGGGTCAGGACCACGGTCTGGGCCACGCCCGGGACCGTCAACTCCCGACGCAGCAGCGCGGCCGCGGCCGCGAAGGCGGGGACACCCGGCGTCACCGTGTAGGGAATGGCCAGCGCGTCGAGCCGGCGCATCTGCTCGGCCAGGGCGCTCCAGATCGACAGGTCGCCGGAATGCAGGCGCGCCACGTCCTGGCCGGCCGCGTGCGCCGAACGGATCTCCGCCAGGATGGCGTCGAGGTCGAGGGGCGCGGTGTCGACGATCCGCGCGCCGGGCGGGCACCATCCCAGGATCTCGGGGGCGACGAGCGACCCGGCGTAGAGGCAGACGGGACAGGCGGCGATGCGGTCGCGCCCGCGCACCGTGATCAGGTCGGCCGCGCCGGGGCCGGCGCCGATGAAATGGACGGTCATGGTTCCTGTGTCGTGTCGTATCGGACGGCCAGGGCGCAAGTGGCGCGGTCGCTCGCGATCCGGGACAGGGCGAGGCGGCTCCGGGGCCCGGCGCCGGCGAGGGCCGCCGCCTCGGCCAGCGAGCCGACGCCGCGCAGGCGCTCGATCCGCGCCGAGCGGGTGACGATCTCGGCGTCGCGCGCCTCCAGCGCGGCGGCGGCGATGGGATGCGGTGCCAGGCCGAACCGGGCCGTCGCCGCGCGGATCGCCGGGTCCGACGCCCGGTCGTCCGCCGTGGCCACGGCCGCGAGGCTCGACCGCGCGACGCCGACCAGGGCGAGGGCGCGCTCGATCAGCTCCGCGATCTCCTCGGCCTCGGTGCCCCGGCGGAACCCGATGCCGGCGACCAGCGCTCCGGTCACGGCTTGGTCCAGGCCCACTGGATCACCGTCATGGCCGGGCGCCAGCCGTGCATTCCCCCGACCGGGCTCGCCCGCTCCACGCCGTAGCGGCGCAGGCTCCCGCCGTGCGCCGCGAAGGCCGCGAGCAGCGCGGCCTCGCCCTCGAGGGTCACGGCGTTGGCGACGCAGCGACCGCCGCCCCGCAGCGCCGCCAGCACGGTCGCGAGGACCCCCGGCTCCGAGACGCCGCCGCCGATGAACACCGCGTCCGGCGCGGGCAGGCCGGCGAGCGCGCCCGGTGCCGCGCCGGCGACGACGGCGAGGTCCGGGGCGCCGAGCGCGACGGCGTTGCGGCGGATCCGCTCGACGCGGTCCGGCCTTCCCTCGATCGCGGTGGCGCGCAGGCTCGCGTGGCGCAGCATCCACTCGATCGCGATCGAGCCGGCGCCCGCACCGACATCCCAGAGATGCTGTCCCGGATGCGGGCGCAGCGCCGACAGGGTCAGGGCCCGGATCTCGGATTTGGTCAGCTGCCCGTCATTCTCGAACAGGTCGTCGTCGAGGCCTGGCGCGAGGGGCAGGGCGCGGCCGGCACCCGCCACCGCGAGCGCCACCGTGTTCAGCGGATCGAAGTCGGCGCCGTCGGACGCGTCGGCGCGGAGCGTGCGGACGCGCTCGCGCGGCCCGCCCATCGCCTCCAGCACCGTCAGCGTCGACGCGCCGAAGCCCCGGTCGCGCAGCAGGGCGGCGAGAGCGCCGGGCGTCGTTCCGTCCCACGACAGGACGAGCAGCCGCGCCCCCGGCTGGAGATGCGGGACGATCCGGGTCAGCGCGCGACCGTGGAGCGTGACCAGTGCGCACTCGGCGAGCGGCCAGCCGAGCCGGGCACAGGCGAGGCTGAAGGCCGAGGGCTGCGGGAAGGCGCGGATCTCGTCCGCCGGCACCAGCCGGGCGATCTCGGCGCCGATGCCGTAGTGGAACGGGTCGCCCGTGGCGAGGATGCAGGTCGGCCGGCCGCGCCGCGCCAGGATCTCTGGATAGGCCTCGTGGATCGGGCTCGGCCAGGGCCGCGTCTCCGCGTCGAGCGGCCCGGCGAGGGCGAGGTGGCGCCGGCCGCCATAGACCACTTTAGCGGCGTCGAGCGCGGCGGCGGCGGACGGCGTCAGCCCGGCCCGACCGTCCTCGCCGATCCCGACGATCGACAGCCACGGGGCGCTCGACAGCGAGTCATCGCTCATGGACAAGGCGCCCATGAACACGCCGCCCCCGATCACCGGCACGATGCGGATCCTGATCCTCGGCGGGACCGGCGAGGCGAGCGCCCTGGTGCGATCGCTCGCGGGGCAGGCGGAGCGCGCCGTGACCCTCTCGCTGGCGGGCCGGACGGCGGCGCCGAAGCCCGAGCCGGTCCCGACCCGGATCGGCGGGTTCGGCGGCGCGGAGGGCCTCGCCCACTACCTGGAGGCCGAGGCGATCACCCGCCTGATCGACGCGACCCACCCATTCGCCGCGCGGATCTCGGCCAACGCCGCGCGCGCGGCGGCCCTGACGGGCGTGCCGCTCCTCGCGATCCGCAGGCCGGCCTGGAGCCGGGAGCCCGGCGACGACTGGGTCGAGGTCGACCGGATGGAGGAGGCGGTCGCCGCCCTCGGCCCTGAGCCCCGGCGCGTGTTCCTGACGATCGGCCGGCAGGAGGCCGGGGTCTTCGCGGCGGCGCCGCAGCACAGCTATCTCGCGCGGACGGTCGAGCCGCTGGGCGGGATCCTTCCGGTGCCGCATCTGACCGCCCTGGAGGCGCGCGGACCGTTCGACGCCGCGTCCGAGACGGCCCTGATGCGGGCCAGCCGGATCGAGATCGTGGTCAGCAAGAACGCGGGCGGCGCGGCGACCTACGGCAAGATCGCGGCGGCGCGCGGCCTCGGCATCCCGGTCGTGATGGTGCGGCGGCCGGGCAAGCCCGACGTGACGAGCGTCGCGGACGCCGCGGGCGCGCGCCGCTGGTTGGACGCGGGCGATCACGCCGATCCCTCGACCTTGCGGGCGGTGTAGACGAAGGGCGCCCGGCCCGCGCGCGGGATCAGCCGCGTCGTCGAGGCGCCCAGGATCACCATCGTGGCCATGTCGGCCGGCACCGCGGGCGCCTCGGCGAGGGTCGCGACGCGGATCGCCTCGTCCGGCCGGCTGACGGCGCGGGCGAACATCACCGGCGTCTCGGGCGCGCGGATCCCGGCCGCGATCTCCAGCGCCGCCCCGAGCTGCCAGGGCCGGGCGGTGGAGATCGGGTTGTAGAGCGCCACCACGAAATCCGCGCGCAGCACCGCCTCCAGCCGCGCGGTCACGACCGGCCAGGGTTTCAGGTTGTCCGAGAGCGAGAGCGCGCAGAAGTCGCCGCCGAGCGGTGCCCCGAGCCGGGCCGCGGCGGCGAGCATCGCGGTGATGCCCGGCTCCACCGTGATGGCGAGGTCGCGCCAGCCGGGCTCGCCGTACTCGACCGCCTCGAACACCGCCGCCGCCATGGCGAAGACGCCGGGATCGCCGCCGGAGACGACCGCGACCCTGCGCCCGGAGGCGGCGAGCTGCAGCGCGTGGCGCGCCCGGTCGACCTCCACCCGGTTGTCGCTGGCGTGCCGGACGAGGCCGGGCCGCTCGGGAACGCGGGCCACGTAGGGGAAATAGCCGACGACGTCCTCCGCCGCGTCCAGCGCCCGGCGGGCCGACTCGGTCAGCAGGGCCGCGTCGCCCGGCCCGAGGCCGACGACGGTGAGGCTTCCGCTCACGGTCGGCGGCCCTCTCCGGGCAGGAGCACCATCGAGAAGTAGGGCGCGTCGTCGTCGGCCTTGTCGGCCAGCATCACGACCCGCTCGCCCGCCATCGTGCCGCGCTCCACGTAGACGGCGCGCGCCAGCAGCCCGGCGGCCGACAGGGCGGCCCGCACCTTCGGCAGGTGGCGCCCGAGCTTCATCACCACGGCCGCGTCGGTGCCGCGCAGGCGCTCGGTCAGCGCGTCGAGCGACAGGGTCGCCGGCAGGACGGTGAGGACGTCGTCGCCCCAGGTGATCGGCGTGCCGGCCCGGGTCCAGCAGCCTGACATGCCGGTGACGCCTGGAACCACCTCCACGGGGAAGCGGTCCTTCAGGCGCCGCCACAGGTGCATGAACGAGCCGTAGAAGAACGGGTCGCCCTCCGACAGGATCGCGACGTCCCGCCCGGCGCCCAGGTGATCGGCAAGCTGCCCGGCCGCGTCGTCGTAGAAGCCGGCCAGCGCCGCCACGTAGTCCGGGTGCTCGGGGTGGATCTCGGTCGTGTAGGGATAGGCGAGGGCCATCTCGCGGGCCGGGTCGCGCAGGATCGCGTCCGCGATGGTGCGGGCATTGCCCCGCCGGCCGCGCTTGCAGAAATGCACCAGCACGGGCGCGCGCATCAGGATGCGCTGCGCCTTCACGGTCAGCAGCTCCGGATCGCCCGGGCCCATCCCGACGCCGTAGAGCGTGCCCGTCACCGCGGCCGCGGGGATCTCCTCGGTCGGGCCGTCGAGGCGCTCGAAACCGTCCATCACTCGACCTCGCTGGCGAGCGCGTTGACCGCCGCGGCCGTCATGGCGCTGCCGCCGCGCCGCCCGTGCACGACCACGAACGGCACGCGGCCGTCCCGCGCCAGGGCCTCCTTGGACTCCGCCGCGCCGACGAAGCCCACCGGGATGCCGACCACCGCGGCGGGCGGTGCCACGCCGGCATCGAGCAGCTCCAGGAGGCGGAACAAGGCGGTCGGGGCGTTGCCCACCGCCACGACGCTGCCCGGGAGATGCTCCCGCCACAGCTCCATGGCGGCCGCGGACCGGGTCGTGCCGAGGCTCTGGGCGAGATCCGGCACGCGCGGGTCGCCCAGGGTGCAGATCACCCTGTTGTCGGCGGGCAGGCGGGCCCTGGTGACGCCGTCGGCGACCATGCGGACGTCGCACAGGATCGGCGCGCCGGCCTTCAAGGCCGCGACGCCGGCCTCGGCGAAACCGGGCGCCATCTCCACGTCGGCCGGCAGGTCGGTCATGCCGCAGGCATGGATCATGCGGACGACGACGCGCTCGGCGGCGCCCGACCAGCGCCCGAGATCGGACTCGGCGCGGATCATCGCGAAGGAGCGCGCGTAGATAGCGCCGCCGTCGCGGATGTAGTCGTAGCGGGACGGGGACTCGTGGGCCGCGGCCGGCTCCGATCCTGTCTGGCGCAGGGCGTTCTGGCTCGCGCTCATGCCGGTCTCCTGGTCCTCCCGCATTCTGAAGGGGCTGTCTCCGGCGCGAAGGCGGCGGAGAGCCCGTCGATCTCGGCCCTTCCTAGCCGCTCCAGCACGGCCTCGATAGGGAGATCCATCGCCGGCTCATCGCCGGGCGCACCCCCGATCACCACGCCGTAGAGCCCGTCCCGGCCGACGAGGGTCAGGTCGGCCGGGCCCGGCCGTGCGCAGCCCTTGGCGCAGCCCGAGACGTGCGCGGCGCGGCCCGTGGCCGCCAGGGGGCCGAACGCCCCCGCGAGGCGGGCCGCGTCCGCGAGCGTGGGAGTCGATCCGGAGGCGCAGCCCGGCGCCCCCGTGCAGGCCGCGATCGCGCGCCGCGGATCGTCGGGCACGACGATGAACTCCGCCGTGAGCGCCGCCGTCGCAGCCGCCGCTTCGGCAGCGGCCGGCGCCAGCATCACGAAGCCGCGCGTGGGGGAGAGGCGGATCTCGTCGGAGCCGATCGCCGCTGCCGTTGCCGCGATCCGGTCGAGGGCGTCGGCAGTGCAGCGACCGAAGGGCGCGTCGACGGCGACGCTCCGAAGGTCGTGTCCGCCCGCCGGACGCGCCGGCTCCTGTTCCGGAGCGAAGCCCTGGTACGCCTGCGCCGGTCCGGCGCGGGTATCTCCTGACGGAAGCGCCACGGCCAGTGCCGCCAGTTCGTCGTCCGACAGGTCGCGCATCCGGCGCCGGCCGGTCCGCGCGAAGGCGCCGAGCAGGGCCGCCACGTGGCCCGGCGCCGCGTCCTCCGCGCAGGTCAGGAGCGTCCGCTGGGTCTCACCGTGCGCGATCGTGATCGCGACGCGGCCCGGCTCCTCGGCGGCGACGCAGAGATCCGCCTCCGGCAGCGCCCGGCCGGGGCGGCCCTCGACGGCGACCAGGGTCTTGGCCGGCAACCCCGGGATCGCGAGCCCCGCGGTCTCGATCGCCCGGGCGAGGGCCGGCACGTCGATCGTCTCGTCCGGGTCGTGGCCGGCCAGGGGGCTCGTGAGCGTCAGGCGCTGGGGGCCGCCGTCGGCGCGCACGTCGCCGAGGCCCCGGGCCGCGAGCCAGGTGGCCAGCGGCGCGCGCGTCGCCTCGGAGACGCCGCGAATCTGGAGATTCGCCCGTGCGGTCAGATCTAGGTGCCCGTTCCCGAAGAGCCGCGCGCCCTTCGCCACGGCGCGGGCCTGATCGAGGGTCAGGATCCCGAGCGGCGGGTGGACGCGCGCGAGCAGGCCGTCACCCGTCGGCATGGGACGCGTCAGACCGGGGCACCAGCCCCGGCGGGCAGGCGCTTCGGACAGGACGCGCCGATGCGGGGTGGTGCTCACTCGGCGGCCTCGCGCATCAGGGCGTCGGCCGGGAGGGCGTTGCGTCGGCTGTGCCAGAGGCCGCGGTCCCGGGCCTCGTCGAACCGCTCCAGGATCGCGCGGGCCGCGGCAGGGTTGGCGGCGCGCAGGCGCTCGAACACCTCGGCGTCGGCGATCCAGGCCGCGTAGAGCGCCTCGAAGCCTGCATCCGTCACCGCGTCGCTCGCGGCGGCCAGGACGAAGACCGCGTCGAGCCCCTGGGCGAGTTCCTGCGCCCCCCGGTAACCGTGGCGCAGCTGGGCCGCGATCCAGCGGGGATCGGCGAGGCGCCCGCGGATCAGGCGGGCCGCGTCCTCGCGGGCCGTCCGCGCCTTCGGCCGTTCCGGGACCGACACGTCGAGGCTGTAGAGGGCGGGGCTCGCCCCCTCCAGGGCGGCGGCCGCCGCGAAACCGCCCATCGCGTCGACGGCGGCGTCGCCGTCGAACAGGTCGCGCTCGGCCACGTCGAAGGCGTGGAGATAGGCGTCGGCCGCCGCGACGCGGGCGGCGAAATCGGCGTCGGGCCCGTCGCGGTCGCCGTAGGCGTGGCCGCTCGCGGCCAGGTAGGCGCGGCCGAGGTCGGCGCGGCCGTCCCAGGCGCCGTCGAGGGCCGTGGCGGCGGTGCCGGCGCCGTAGCGGCCGGGCGCGGCCCCGTAGACGCGCACCGACGCGTCGCCCCGCCGGCGCGCCGCCGCGAGGGGATTCTCGTCGTCGGTCTCGTCCCGGTCCGCCACGGCGCGGGCGGCGCGGTCGAGCAGCGCCAGCGTGTCGGGGAAGGTGTCGCGGAACGCGCCGGAGACGCGGACGGTGACGTCGATCCGCGGCCGGTCCAGCATGGCGAGGGGCAGGATCTCGAAGCCGGTGACGCGGGTGCTGGCATGGTCCCAGACCGGCCGCACGCCCATCAGGGCGAGGGCGTGGGCCACGTCCTCGCCGCCGGTGCGCAGGGTCGGCGAGGCCCAGAGATCCATGACGATCCGGGCCGGATAGGCGCCCTCGTCCTGGAGGTAGCGGGTCACCACGGCGGCGGCCGCCTTCTCGCCGAGGAGCGCGGCGGCGCGGCTCGGGATGGCCCGCGGGTCGAGGGTCGCGAGGTTGCGCCCGGTCGGGAGCACGTCGGCCCGCCCACGCGACGGCGAGCCCGAGGGGCCCGGCCGGACGAACCGCCCGTCGAGGGCCGCGAGCAGGCCGGCCCGCTCGGAGTCCGCGCTCGCCGCGACGGCGTCCGCGGCCCGGTCCGGGGCGCGGGCGAAGACGTGCAGGCCGTCGCGGAAGACGGTCTCGCCGAGATCGCAGAGATGCGCGTCGAGTCGCGTCAGCGCCTCGTCCATCGGCGTGTCCGCGCCGATCCCGGCCCCGTCCAGCAGTCCGGCCGCTCCGGCCTCCTCCAGGATGGCACGGGCGATGAGGTCGGCCCGGCGGGGATCGAGCACGCTGGCGGCGGAATACTCCTCCACCAGCTCGCGGAGGCGGGCCGCCTCTGGCGTCAGCGCGTGGACGGCGGTGTCGGGCGTCAGATGCCCGAGCGCGACCCCGCCCAGGCGGCGCTTGAGCGGCGCGGCCTCGCCCGGGTCGTCGACGATGAACGGGTAGATCACGGGCAGCCCGCCGACGCACAGCGCCGGGAAGCAGGCGGGTGACAGGGCCACGGCCTTGCCCGGCAGCCACTCCGCGGTGCCGTGCGTGCCGAGCTGCACCAGGGCGTCGAATTGCTGCCGCAGGCCGAGATGGAAGGCCAGGTAGGCGTGGGTCGGGGCGCGGTCGAGATCGTGGTAGCCGGTCTTGCGATCAGGGTCGCGGCCGCGGTCGGGCTGGAGAAAGACCGCGAGGCCGCCGTCCCGGACCATCCGGAACCGGAACGCGCCGTCGACGCAGGCGGGGTCCGCCTCGGCCTCGCCCCAGCTGCCGGTGACGGCGGCGCGGACGTCCTCGGAGAGCGTGCGCCACCACGTCGCGTAGGCCGCGAGCGGCACCCGGAACGCGGGCGGCCCCTCCGTGAGCGCCGCCATCAGCGCTCCGGCCTCCGGCAGCGCGCCGGCCGCGTAGCCCGCGGCCGCGAGGTCGGCGGCGATCGCGCGGGCGCTCGCGGGCGTGTCGAGGCCGACCGCGAAGCCGGCCCGGCCGCCGCGGGCGGGATAGTCCGACAGGACCAGGGCGACGCGCCGCGCCGCCGGGGGCAGGGAGGCCAGCCGCAGCCATCCCGCGGCCCGGTCGGCCAGCGCGGCGATTCCGGCCTCGTAGGGCACGGCGCGCCGCTCGGCGAAGCCGGCGATCTCGGCGCTCTCCTCCTTGAACGAGATCGGGAAGCCCGAGAGCCGGCCGTCGAATTCCGGCAGCGCGACCTGCATGGCGAGATCGGCCGCGCCGAGACCGCGGGCGGAGGCCTCCCAGGCCGCGCGGGGTGACCCCACCGTGAAGGCCTGGAGAACCGGGCAGTCGCCGCCGTCGAGCACGAAGCCGGTCTCGTCCTCGCGGGCCGAGAAGGCGGTGGCGGCGATCACGAGATCGGGCCTGCGCGCGCGCACGGCCGCGGCGACCGCGGCGGCGGCCTGCGGCTCCTTCAGGCTCGACACGGCCATCGGCAGCACGCCGATCCCGCGCGCCCGCAGGGCGGCGGCGAGGGCGACGAACGGGCCGGTGTCGCCGCCGAGCACGGCGGAGCGGTAGATCAGCAGGAGCGCGACGGGCTCCGCCGCGCTGCGCGCTCCGGCGAGCGGGACCGCGGTCGCGGCCGCGGCGAGGGCTGCTTCAAGGGACAGGACCCCGCAGCCGGGGCACCAGGGAAACCCGCGCGGGAGCGGCTGCGGCGGCTCGACCGGGCCGTCGGCGCCCAGGCGGATCGCGAGGCGCCGCAGCATCCGCCTCAGGTTGTCGGGGCCGCCGGCCCGGAAATAGGCGTCGAGCTGCCCGGCGAGGTCGGGATCGGTGGAGAAGGCGGCGAGGCGCGGATCCGGCCGGTCGTCGCCCGGCAGGACCGCGAGGACGACGCCGTGCGCCCGCGCGGCCTCGGCGCAGCGCTCGATCCCGTAGCGCCAGTAATCGAGGCCGCCCAGGCAGCGGATCACCACGACCTTGGCGCGCGCCACGACGCGCTCGACGTAGAGGTCGACCGAGAGCGGGTGCCGCAGCCTGGCGAGCTTCGCGAGCCGCAGGCTCGGCAGGCCGGGCTCCGCGGCGTGGGCCTGCCCGACCGACGCGAGGTCGCTGTCGGTGAAGGACAGCACCACGAGGTCGCCGGGCTCCTGCCCGAGATCCACGGCCGCCTCGCCCTCGTCGAGGGAGATGGCATCGATGCGCACGAGGTGCACCGCGGCGGCCCCTAGAGCGAGTCCGGGCGGGCGTGCGCGACCGGCCTCATCCCGCGATGGCCGCCGCGACGGCGTCCTTGTCGAAGCCTTTGAGGCCGATCACCACCAGCGTCCCGTCGCGGGCTTCCCCGGCCCGCCAGGGGCGGTCGAAATGATGGGTCACGCGTCGGCCGACACCCTGCACCACGAGGCGCATCGGCTTGCCCTCGACCTCGGCGAAGCCCTTGATGCGCAGGACGCCGGCGGCCTCGGCCGCCGCCTCGACCCGTGCCGCGAGATCCCCCGCGGTCACCGCCGGGCGCACCGGCAGCGCCACGGTCTCGAAATCGTCGTGGTCATGGTCCTCGCCCTCGCCGTGATGCGAGGGTCGGGCGTCGAGATCGTCCTCGGCGGCCGCGCCGAGGCCGAGCAGCACCCGCGGGTCGATCGCGCCGTTCTCGGTCTCGACCACCTTCACGGCGCGGGGCAGGTGCCCCTCGACCTCGGCGCGGACCCGCGCCCGCGTCGCGGCGTCGATCAGGTCGGCCTTGTTGACGACCACGAGGTCGGCGCAGAGGAGCTGGTCCTCGAACACCTCCTCCAGGGGGTTGTCGTGGTCGACCGACTGGTCGGCGGCCCGCTGGGCCGCCAGGGCCTCCGGATCCTCCGCGAAGGCGCCCGAGGCCACCGCCGGGCCGTCGACCACCGCGACCACGCCGTCGACGGTCACCCGCGAGCGGATCGCCGGCCACTGGAACGCCTGGACCAGCGGCTTCGGCAGGGCGAGGCCGGAGGTCTCGATCAGGATGTGCTCCGGCGGCTCGGCGCGACCGAGAAGGGTCTCTAGCGCCGGCACGAAATCGTCCGCGACCGTGCAGCAGATGCAGCCGTTCGGCAGCTCGACGATGGCGTCCTCGGTGCAGCCCTCGACGCCGCAGGCGGCCAGGAAGGACTTGTCGAAGCCGATGTCGCCGAACTCGTTCACCAGGATCGCGAGGCGGCGCCCCTTGGCGTTCTCCACCACGTGGCGGACGAGGGTCGTCTTGCCGGCCCCAAGGAAGCCGGTGACGATGGTGCAGGGGATCTTGTTCACGAGGGTCATTCCGCGGGCTCCAGGGTGCCGGCGGGGACCGGGCGGGGTTCTGGGAAAGGGGGGATGCGGGCGATCACGCCCTTGCGGAACGCCTCCGGACGCTCGCGCCAGGGCACGATGCCGTCCGGGGTCGCCGCGTAGGCGGCGAGCCCGCCGAGGATGATCTCGGCCGAGGCGGCCGGATCCATGTCGCCGTAGACGTAGGTCCAGCGGTCGGCCGCGGCGACCGCCACGGTGCAGGGCCGCTTGCAGACCGACAGGCACTCCACCGCCTCGACCCGCAGGTCCGGCGTGGCGCCGCTCCGCGCCCGGAGCGCCTCCAGCAGGCGGGCCCCGGCGCGGGGGCCGTCGGGGTCGTCGTCCGGCCGGCGGCAGGTGGTGCAGACGTAGAGAACGGTCTCAGGCACGGGCCGCTCCCCGATCCGCGCCGCGGGCGAAGGCCTGCCACGCCCAGCCGAGCCCCAGCCCGATCAGGATCCAGAACACGAAGCTGATCGCGAGCGACCGCGCGGCGAATTGCGCGGCGAGCGCGGCCGGAAGTTCGGACGCGGCCTCGGGCGCCTGCGGGGCACCGACGACGTGCGGCGCGATGATCAGGACGAGCCCCCCGAGGATCGTGATCAGCGCGCGGCGGATGGTGATCAGGTAGAGCCCCATCCCGGTCGCCGCGGCGGTCATCACCCACCACGCCTGCCGTGTCGCGAGCGGGGCCGCCGCGCTGCCGGGCAGTTCCGGCGGCAGGCCGAGGCCCGGCGCGAGGGCGACGCTGGCGAAGGCGGCCACCGCGAAGGCGAGGCCGACCTGCGGCGTGGGCTCGCGGCCGCAGGCGAGCATCACCGCGCCGAGCAGCAGCGCGTAGCCGACGCCGCCCACGAGGGTCGCGAGCCCGGTGAAGGCCATCCGCGGCAGGCCGGGCGCGGGCTGCCATTCCGGCGCGGCGTCGGGCGCGGCGTGGTCGTGCCCGGCATGGGCCAGCACGATCGGGAACGCCCTGACCGGGAGCGCCTTGGCAGCCCGGTTCGGCGCCTCCTGCTGCTCGTAGCGCTCGGCCGCGACGATCAGCGGCGAGGTCAGCGTGAGTTCGAGGCCCGTCACGATGGCAGCCGCGAAGAAGCCGGCGGCGAGGGCCGCCGACAGGAGCCGGATGATCATCCCTGGTCCGGGGACGTCAGTGGCAGGGGAAGTTCTGGGTGTGCCGGAAATCGTGCGCCGCGTTGTGGAGCGCGATCGCCGGCGAGAAGCCCGCCATGAACAGCAGGCCGAGGCCCAGCACGGCCGCGAGTGCGACGGCGATCGGGCGCTCCGCGGCGCGGGTGCCGGCGGCGACGGGGGCGAGGGTTTGCGTCGTCATCAGAAGCGTCTCCAGCCGCCCCACCGGCGGCATTGCGGGATCCTGTCGCGACGGCAGGTCTCCTGGCTCGCGGCTCGGCGCGCCCACCGCCTTCCCGGATCGCTCCGGTGGCGCTTGGCGGGCGCTCGCCGCTCACAGTTGCGGGGGCAGCCGCGGAATCGGGGCTTCAAACCCCTCACCGCATTCCCTTTTCACCCCGTCTCCGGGGCACCGTCGCCCGGCCGTTGTAGACGCATGACCGCCGGGACACAACGGAGCGGCGCCGGATCGCGGCCGTTTCCCGCGCCCGCCCCGCGATCGGGGCGGGCTTGACGGCCGCGCCCCGGAGCGGGCACCGCCGCACCCGATACCCGCCCGGCCCCGGCGCGGGCGCTGAACTCCCGGAGACCCGATGGCCCCGACAGACGATCCGACCCCGGTCCTCGTCGATCTCGCGGCCGGCCGTGAGCCGCGGATCGTCTCCGATGCGGGCACGGGAACGACGTGGCTCGAGGTCGACCTCGGCGGCCGCTTCCCGATCCATTCCGTCGCCCTGCGGCCGGGGGAGGGGGCGGTTCCCGCGGAGCCCGGCGACGTCGCGGTGGCGGTCTCGCAGGACGGCGTGACGTGGGCCGAGCCGGACCTCGCCGGCTGGACCGCGACCTCGGACGCCCTCGTCGCCGCGATCGTCCCCGACGAGCGGGCCTGGGCGCGCGCGGTCCGGATCGCCGCGCCCGAACCGGCCCGGATCGCCGGCATCGGCATCCGAGCCGACGAGGCCGCGGTCGACCTGATCGCGCTGCGGGCGATGCTCGGCCTCGACGTGACGCTCCTGAACGAGAAGCCCGGCGCCAACGTCTACGTCACCTACGCGCTCCAGTCGGCGCCCGACCGCGCCAGCCATGCCCTGGTCGGCCTGTCGCTGTTCGAGAACGGCGCCTTCGGCAACTGCCTCGTCCAGTACATCATCGCGGTGTCCATCGCGAAGTCGCTCAACCTGAAATACATCAAGGTGCCCAAGGTCGACCGCAGCAAGGTGATCTTCCTGACCGAGCGGCTGACCTGCGACGGCATCACCTTCATCCCGCCGGACGAGCCGCTGCCGGCGGACGGCTACTTCCTGTCGGGCCTGTATTTCGACCCGACGCAGTTCGAGCGCGTGACCGCGCTGCGGGGGCCGACGGATTCGCGCGCGATCGTGCAGAGCGTGATCCGGCCGCTGTTCAACGGCCTGCCGAAGAGCTTCCCGGTGAAGCCCCACGACCAACTCCTGATCCACATCCGGTCGGGCGACATCTTCAGCACCTGGGTCGATCCGCACTATCCGCAGCCGCCCTTCGCGTTCTACCGGATGGTCATCGACCGGCTCATGGCCGAGCGTCGGATCCGCTCGGTCAAGCTCGTCTTCGAGAACAGACTGAACCCGGTCATCGCCGAGGTGGAGGCGTACGCCGAGCGGCGCGGGTTGCCGGTGGAGATCCAGAGCGAGTCGCTGATCTCCGACGTCGCGGCGCTCGTGAACGGCCGCTACCTCGTCTTCGGGCTGGGGACCTTCGGGCCGGGGATCTGCCACCTCTCGGACCACGTCGAGCAGGTCTTCTACTTCGCGTCGAACTGGCCGCAGGGCTTCCAGTCGATCCCCACCATCGGGAAGGTGGTCGAGGTCCGCGATCTCGAGGGCCGCTACATGAAGGTCGGCGAGTGGCAGAACACCGACGCGCAGCGCCGGACGATGGTGGATTACCCGGCCGAGGCCCTCGCCTTCGACGACGCGTGACCGGCTTGGCGGGCCGGAGGCGCTACGGCGCCGTCCGGAGATGCTCGGCGGGGGCTCCGGCCGGACGGGTCGAGCCGGCGTCGCGCACCTTCAGGGCGTCCGTGTACATCCGCTCCACGTCCGTCCGGAAGGCGGCGCGCGAGTCCGGTCGCGTGTAGAACATGTGCCCGCCCGGATAGACCGCGAGGCTCAGGCGGCCGGCGGCGTAGGCGGGGACCTGCGCCAGCAGGAGCTTCGAGGCGAAGTAGGGCGTCACCAGGTCGGTGAAGCCGTGCGCCACGAGGACGCGCATGTGCCCGTCGAGCGCCAGATCGCCCTTCAGGTTCGACAGGACCTCGGGTGCCTGCCGGCCCGAGCCCCAGTTCCAGCCGCGATTGACGGCGTTGTTCAGGAGCTCGTAGCGCATGTTGGTCACCGGCCATTTCAGCGTCCGCGCGTAGAGGTCGAGCATCGCGCTCGTCAGCGGTGCCTGGAGGGCGGTGAGCTGGGGATCCTCGAAGCTCGACTGGGCGGCGTCCGGGTTCGGGTCCCAGCCGGTGATGCCGGTGTCGTAGGCGCTGGTCACGCGGCCCTCGGCGCGGTCGATCTCGCGCTGGACGCTCCGGGTCGAGAGGCGCGCCGCCTGGGCACGCACCAGGGCGGGGTCGAGACCGACGAGGGGCGCGACCTTCTCGGTCATCCGGGCGACGGCGGCCGTGTCGCTCGGCCCCTTGAGCAGGTCGCTCAGGTACGGGCCCGAGGCGTAGGCCTCCGCGTCGCCGAGCAGGGTTGGCGTCGGCACCGTGCCGGCCCGCTCGAGCGCGCCCGCCGCCAGCGAGGGCAGCTTCAGCACGTAGCCCCACGGGTTGGCCCGCGGCGTCTCCAGCCACGCGAAATCGAGCACCGGCGAGAGCAGCACCATGCCGGACAGGCCGACGCCGATCTCCTCCTGGAGCTTCTCGGCGATCAGCGGGCCGCGGAAGCCGCCGTAGCTCTCGCCGACGAAGAATTTCGGGCTCGCCATGCGGTCGTTGACGCGCAGGTAGCGCGCGATGGTCGCCGCCAGAGTCGAGGCGTCGGAATCGATCGACCAGTAGGCCTTGCCGTTCCCGTCCGCGGCCCGGCTGTACCCGGTCCCCACGGGATCGAGGAAGATGAGGTCGGTGAAGCCGAGCCACGTCCCGTCGTTGGGCGTCAGCGTCACCGGCTGCGACGGGCTGATGCTGTCGCCGCCGACCGGCAGCCGCCAGGGCCCGATCGCCCCGATATTGAGATAGGCCGAGGCGGCGCCCGGGCCGCCATTGACCGCGAAAGTGACGGGACGCTCCCGGCCGGCCTGCGGCGCCATCGTGTAGGCGACGTAGGCGATCTCGGCCTGCAGCTTGCCCGCCTCGTCGACGAGGGGCAGGCTGCCGGCGGTGGCGGTGAAGTCGAGGGTCCGGCCGTCCGGCAGCGTCACGCTCTGCTTGGTCGTCGAATCGGGCGGCAGGCGGCGCCCCTCCGGGCCGCGCTGCGCCGGTTTGCTCTCCGCGGGATGGCCGTGCGGCGCGTCCTGGGCGAGGGCCACTGTGGGCGCTGCGAGGGCCAGGGCGAGGGCGAGCGCGGCGCGCCCGAGACGTGCGTGGGGGGCCATTATCAAGCCTTCTTGTTCCAGCGTCCGGACTCGTCCTGCTGCCAGTAGGCCACCGCGTGGCCGGCGTCCTTGGCCTGCTTCCACTGCTCGCGGGCGCGCAGCAGCGCGTCCTGGTCAGTCCCGTCGAACAGGATGCAGATCCGCTCGTACTGCCCGGCGTCGGGCGGCAGGTCGGCGCCCTCCACCAGGAAGCGGATCGAGGCGGTGTTGGGATTCACGTCCCGGAGCGTGAGCACCACCGGCTGGCTCGCGGCGTCGGGCTCGCGGTCGGTGCCGTGCGGCAGGAAGCTCTCGTCGGAATAAGTCCAGAGGTGGTCATCGAGCGCCTGCAGGCGCTCCTCGCTCGCCGCCTGGATCGCGGCCTGCCAGCCGCGGTCCAGCGAGCGCTCGACGAGGTTCGGCAGCACCTTCTCCAGGGGCTGCCGCTGCATGTGGTAGAAGAGGATCTCGGTCACGGCACCGAGGATATAGGGCCGCGGGCCGCCGCGCGAGCAGCGGCGCGCCGCCGCGGCCTCAGACCAGGCGGCTCTGCTCGATCGCGGCGCCGACGAAGCCCTTGAACAGCGGGTGCGGCTCGAACGGACGCGACTTCAGCTCCGGGTGGAACTGCACGCCGATGAACCATGGGTGCCCGACATGCTCCACCGTCTCGGGCAGGAGGCCGTCGGGGGACACGCCCGAGAAGCGCAGGCCCTTGGCCTCCAGCCGCTCGCGATAGGCCATGTTGACCTCATAGCGGTGGCGGTGGCGCTCCGAGATCTGCTCGGACCCGTAGATCTGGGCGATCTTGGACTCGGGGTCGAGCTTCGCCTCGTAGGCGCCGAGCCGCATCGTGCCGCCGAGATCGCCGGCCGCCGCGCGCCGCTCCAGCTCGTTGCCGCGCAGCCACTCGGTGAGCAGGCCGACCACCGGCTCGGCGGTGTCGCCGAACTCCGTGGAGTTGGCCTCCGGCATCCCGGCCAGCGAGCGGGCCGCCTCGATCACCGCCATCTGCATGCCGAAGCAGATGCCGAGATAGGGGATGCGCTTCTCGCGGGCGTACCGGGCCGCGCGGATCTTGCCCTCGGCCCCGCGCTGACCGAAGCCGCCCGGCACGAGGATCCCGTTGAGGCCTTCGAGGAAGGGCGCCGGATCCTCGCGCTCGAACACCTCGGCCTCGATCCACTCGAGATTGACCTTCACCCGGTGGCTGATGCCCCCGTGGGTCAGCGCCTCGGTCAGCGACTTGTAGGCGTCCTTCAGCCCCGTGTACTTACCCACGATGGCGATCGAGACCTCGCCCTCGGGATTGCGCACGCGCTCGGCGATGGTCTGCCAGCGGCCGAGATCCGGCTCCTCGCCGTGCTCCAGGCCGAAATGGCCGAGCACCTCCCGGTCGAGGCCCGCGGTCCGATAGGAGAGCGGCACCTCGTAGATCGAGGCCACGTCGAGGGCCTCGATGACCGCGGTCTGGCGGACGTTGCAGAACAGCGCGAGCTTGCGCCGCTCGTCCATCGGGATCGGCCGGTCGCACCGGCAGAGCAGGATGTCGGGCTGGATGCCGATGGAGCGCAGCTCCTTCACGGAGTGCTGGGTCGGCTTGGTCTTCAGCTCGCCGGCGGACGGGATGTAGGGCAGCAGCGTCAGGTGGACGTAGCAGCAGGTGCCCCGCGGCAGCTCCTGCCCGAGCTGCCGGATCGCCTCGAAGAACGGCAGGCCCTCGATGTCGCCGACCGTGCCGCCGATCTCCACCAGCACGAAGTCGAAGCTGTCGTTGCCGTCGAGGACGAAGTCCTTGATCGCGTTGGTGACGTGCGGGATCACCTGGATCGTGGCGCCGAGGTAGTCGCCGCGGCGCTCCTTGGCGATGATGTCCTGGTAGATCCGGCCCGTCGTGATGTTGTCGGCCCGGCTCGCCGGAACGCCGGTGAAGCGCTCGTAATGCCCGAGGTCGAGGTCGGTCTCGGCGCCGTCGTCGGTGACGAACACCTCGCCGTGCTGCGTCGGGCTCATCGTGCCCGGATCGACGTTCAGGTAGGGGTCGAGCTTGCGCATCCGGACCCGGTAGCCGCGGGCCTGGAGGACCGCCGCCAGGGCCGCCGAGGCGAGGCCCTTGCCGAGGGAGGAGACCACGCCGCCGGTGATGAAAACGTACCGCGTCATGGGCCTCGGTCCATAAAGAAGCTGCTGGCATTTGCCAAACGACGGAGGCCCCGGCCCGCGCATGGGCTGGGGATCGCGGAACGCATGGCGTGGACCGGCCGAGCGCCGGTCCGTCGGGACAAGGGTCGGACGCTGCGCCGCTCGCGGCGCGCGCCGTCAGCGCGACTGCGGCGCGTCCGGAACCGCCGGCTGGGCGGGGGCCGGCTGCGCGGGAGCCGGCTGGGCCGGGGCGTTCGCGGGCGCCCGGTCCTGCTGCTGGCGCAGCGTGTCGAGCAGGTTGTCGGCACCGGTCGGCTGCTTGGCGGGCTGGCCGGAGGTCTGCGGCGCGCCGGTGTCGAGGATCGACTTCGGCGCCGCCGAGCGGTGCGACAGGATCGCGAGGGTCAGGCTGGTGGCGAAGAACAGGGCCGCCAGGATCGCGGTGGCCCGCGTCAGGGCGTTGGCCTGGCCGCGGCCGGTCATGAACCCGCCGACGCCGCCACCGCCGCCACCGCCGCCGAGCCCGAGTCCGCCCTCGGAGCGCTGGAGCAGCACGACGCCGATCAGCGCGAGCACGATGATGAGGTGGACGACGATCAGGACGGTCTGCATCGGTGTTCCGGGATCTTCTTCAGCGCCGCGCGCCGGCAGCGGGCACCGGAAGACGAACGCACGAGGGCCGGGGCCCGCGATCGTCCACGAACCGCCCCGACGCACGGGCGTGCGGCGGGGGCTTCGGGGGACGCTTCGGGCGGACCGGCCGGAATTCGGCGACGGCATACACCACCGGTCGCCCGCCGCCAACCTGACGCGCGCGGCCGACTGTCCGCTCCGACCCTCGCCTTCGTCGGCGCACCGTGCTCTCTGCCGGGGCAGGGCGGCCGACCGAACGCGCCGCCCGGTCCGGGAGGCAAGCCATGTCCGTGTCACGCCGTGCGGCGCTCGCAGCCGCCATCGCCGCACCCGTCCTGATCCGCCCGGGCTCCGGCTCCGCGGCCGGAACCGATCCCTCCACCCGGGGCGCCGCGGTCGAGCAGGCGGTCGACGCCCTCACCGAGGCTCTCCTCGCCGCCGACGGTCCGGCCCTCGACGCCCTGACCCTCGACGGGCTGAGCTACGGCCATTCCAGCGGTCAGGTGCAGGACAAGGCGGCCTTCATCGAGACGCTGACCAGCAAGCGCTCGACCTTCCCGAGCATCACCCTGTCGGACCGCTCCGTCTCGGTGGTCGGCGACGACGCCATCGCGCGCCACGTTTTCACCGGCGAGGTGGTCTCGGGCGGCAAGACGTCGCCGGTCCATATCGGCGTGATGCAGGTCTGGCACAGCGACGGCGGCCGCTGGCGGCTGCTCGCCCGGCAGGCCTTCAAGATCTGACGGTCGCGCGGCGCGTCTGTCGCGCCGCGCCCAGCCAGGCTTCGCGGGCCCGCGCTCAGGCGTAGGCGGCGCAGATCCCCAGGAAGTCTTCCGCCACGAGGCTCGCGCCGCCCACGAGCGCGCCGTCGACATTGTCCACCGACAGGAGTTCCTTGGCGTTCCCGGGCTTCACCGAGCCGCCGTAGAGGATGCGGATCTTCTGCGCCTCGTCGCCGACGAGCTTGTCGAGCATCTCCCGCAGGGAGGCGTGGACCTCGGCGATGTCGCGCGGCGTCGGCGTCCGCCCGGAGCCGATCGCCCAGACCGGCTCGTAGGCGATCACCGTGTCGGCCGCCGTCGCGCCCTTCGGCAGGCCGATGGCGAGCTGGGCGCGGACGATGTCGAGGGCGCGGCCCTGCTCGCGCTCCTCGATGGTCTCGCCGACGCAGACGATGCCGCACAGGCCGGCGCGGCGGGCGCCCAGCGCCTTGGCGTGGACCCCGTCGTCGGTCTCGTGATGGTAGGCCCGGCGCTCGGAATGGCCGACGATCACGTACTTGGCGCCGAGATCGGCGAGCATCTCGGCCGAGATCGAGCCCGTGAAGGCGCCGCTCGGCCGGGCGTGCAGGTTCTGGCCGCCGATCGCGATCGGCGATCCGGCCGCCGCCGCCACGCAGGATCCGATCAGCGTCGCAGGCGGGCAGATCAGCACGTCGATGCGCGACGCGAGGTCCGGCGAGAGCCCGTCGCGAATCGCCTCGACAACCTGGATGGATGCCCGGGTCCCGTTCATCTTCCAGTTGCCGGCGACAAGCGGCTTGCGCCCAGACTGCGTCATTCCTGCCCTCGCTCCGCCGCGGCTTTCTCGAAGTCGCCGGGGCCTACCAGAGCCAGCTTGAGCGTGCAAACGGCCGGGACCGCCCGAGCCTTTGCCTGTGGACGCGAATGGTCTATCGCGGTCGGCTCTCAGGGACAGCGCCGGCCCGGTGACGGGGCGGCTGCCGAAGGTACTCGATCACAGACCATGCTTCAGGGCATCCGCAACGCCAGCCAGCACTGGCTCGGCAAGATCGTCTTGACGATCATCTTCACGCTGCTGATCGCCGGTGTCGGCATCTTCGGGGTGGAGGAGTTCTTCCGCGGCGGCGCGAGCAACAAGGTGGCCACGGTCGGCAGCACGCCGATCACGGCCGAGCAGGTGCGCCAAGCCTACCAGAACCAGCTGCAGCGCTATCAGACCCAGCTGAAGCGTCCGCTGACGCCCGACCAGGCGCGGATGCTCGGCCTGGACCGGCAGGTGATGTCCCAGCTGATCACCGAGGCCGCCCTCGATCAGAAGACCCACGATCTCGGCCTCACGGTGCCGGATTCCTCAGTGATCAAGGCGATCCACGAGGAGAAGAGCTTCCAGAACCAGCAGGGTCAGTTCGAGCCGCAGCTCTTCTACCAGACCCTGCAGCGCGCCGGCCTCAACGAGGCCCTGTTCGTGCGCGAGCAGCGCTCGGTGATCGCCCGCCTCCAGCTGGCCGAGGCGGTGTCGTCGGATCTGCACGTGCCGCTCGCCATGCGGGAGGCCGTCCATCGCTACACCACCGAGCGCCGCGCGGCCGCCTACCTGATGCTGACGCCCTCGGTGGCCGGCCAGATCCCCGAGCCGACGGACGACGAGCTGAAGACCTGGTACGAGGCCAACAAGTCCGGTTTCCGGGCGCCGGAGTTCCGGGCGGCCAACCTCCTCGTGGTCGAGCCCGAGGCGATGGCGAAGCCCGACGCGATCACCGAGGCCGACGCCCGCGCCGCCTACGCGCTGAACAAGGACCGCTACGGCACGCCCGAGAAGCGCACGATCCAGCAGATCGTGTTCCCCGACGCGGCCGCCGCCGAGGCGGCCCGCAAGGCGATCACGGACGGCTCCAAGACCTTCGACGCGGTGGCGGCCGAACGCGGCACCGACGAGAAGGACCTGACCCTCGGCACGCTGGCCAAGAGCGAGCTGTTCGACAAGGCCGTCGCCGACGCCGCCTTCGCGCTGCCCGAGGGCGGCGTGAGCCAGCCGGTCCAGGGCCGGTTCGGCACCGTGCTGCTGCGCGTGACCAAGATCGAGGCCGGGACGGTGAAGCCGTTCGAGGCGGTGGACGGCGAGATCCGCAAGGCCCTCGCCCTGGCCCGCGCCCGCGACGCCATGGAGACCACCCGCGACGCGATCGAGGACCAGCGGGCCGGCGCCAAGCCGCTGGCCGACATCGCGGCCGAGCGTGGCCTCAAGGTCGTCGCCGTGAAGGCGGTGGACGTGAACGGCAAGGGACCGGACGGGCAGCGGATCACCGACATCCCGGACCCGGAGACCACCCTGCCGGCCCTGTTCCGCGCCGAGATCGGCGGCGACAACGAGCCCCTGCGGACCAAAACCGGCGGCTACGTCTGGTACGACGTCACGGGGATCGACGCCGCCCACGACAAGCCCCTCGACGAGGTCATGGACGGCGTGAAGGCCGGCTGGACCGCGACCGAGATCGCCAAGCGCCTCCAGGCCAAGGGCCGCGAGCTCGTCGAGAAGATCAACAAGGGCGAGACCATGGAGGCCGCCGCCCAGGAGGTCGGCGTCAACGTGCAGGAGGCGCAGGATCTCGCCCGCAACCAGGCCAAGGACATGCTCACGGCCGACGTCGTGAACCTGATCTTCGCGACACCGGTGGGCAAGGCCGGCACGGCGGCTGCCGGCGATTCGCGGGCGGTCTTCAAGGTCACGGCGGCCACGGTGCCGGCCTTCGTGGCCGACAGCCCGAGCGACAAGCAGATCACGCAGAGCTTCCAGGCGGCGCTCGCCGACGACGTGCTGTCCGAGTACATCAGCGAGGTCCAGAAGAACGCCGGCGTGAAGGTCGATCCGGCCGCCCTGCGGCGCGCCATCGGCGGCGAGTATTGAGGCATGGCCGACGCGCCCGATTACGCGGCCTTCGCGGCGCGCTACGAGGCCGGGCAGCCGAGCCTCGTGGCGGTGAGCCTCGTCGCCGATCTCGAGACGCCGGTGGCGGCGTTCCTCAAGCTGCGCGCCGGCCATGCCGGGCCGGCCTTCCTGCTCGAATCGGTCGAGGGCGGCGCCGTCCGCGGCCGGTACTCGATGATCGGCCTCGATCCGGACCTGATCTGGCGCTGCCGGGCGGGCGCGCCCGCGATCGCGCGCGGGGCCGATCTCACGCGGTTCGAGCCGGATTCGCGGGCGCCGCTGGCGAGCCTGCGGGCCCTGATCGCCGAGAGCGCCATCGGCGAGTCGGACGGCCAGGACCTGCCGCCGATGGCCGCCGGCCTGTTCGGTTACCTCGGCTACGACATGGTCCGCGCCATGGAGCGGCTGCCGGAGCCGAACCCGGATCCGCTGGGCGTGCCGGACGCGATCCTGGTGCGCCCCCGGGTGATGGTGGTGTTCGATTCGATCCGCGACGTCATCACGGTCGTCTCGCCGATCCGGCCCGCCCCCGGCACCGCGGCCCGGGCCGCCTACGAGGACGCGCTGCAGCGCGTCGACCGGGTCGCCGCCGCTCTGGAAGGGTCACTGCCGATCGAGGCGCGGGTGGACCTGTCGGCGGTCGCCCCGCCCGAGCCGGTCTCGAACACGCCGCCGGACGATTTCTTCGCCATGGTGGCGCGCGCCAAGGAGTACATCGTCGCGGGCGACGTCTTCCAGGTGGTGCTGTCCCAGCGGTTCTCGGCGCCGTTCACGCTGCCGGCCTTCAGCCTGTACCGCTCGCTCCGGCGGACCAACCCGGCGCCGTTCCTCTGCTACCTCGATTTCGAGGGCTTCCAGATCGTCTGCTCCTCGCCGGAGATCCTGGTGCGGGTGCGCGACGGCGTGGTCACGGTCCGCCCGATCGCGGGCACGCGCCGCCGCGGCGCGACCCCGGCCGAGGATACCGCCCTCGCCGAGGAGCTGCTCGCCGACCCGAAGGAGCGGGCCGAGCACCTGATGCTGCTCGACCTCGGCCGCAACGACGCCGGCCGGGTCTCGCGGATCGGCAGCGTCCGCGTGACCGACTCGTTCTTCATCGAGCGCTACAGCCAGGTCATGCACATCGTGTCGAACGTCGAGGGCGACCTCGACCCGCGCCACGATCCCCTGGACGCCCTGGCGGCGGGATTCCCGGCCGGCACGGTCTCGGGCGCCCCGAAGGTGCGGGCCATGGAGATCATCGACGAGCTGGAGCGCGAGAAGCGCGGGCCGTACGCGGGCTGCATCGGCTATTTCGGCGCGCGGGGCGAGATGGATACCTGCATCGTCCTGCGCACCGCGGTGGTGAAGGACGGGACCATGCACGTCCAGGCGGGGGCCGGGATCGTCTACGATTCCGATCCCGCCTCCGAGCAGCAGGAATGCGTCAACAAGGCCAAGGCACTGTTCCGGGCCGCCGAGGAGGCGGTGCGCTTCGCCGCGCAGGCCAAGCGCGGGCAGTAGGGCGGACGCGCGGCTGCGCCGCCGTCCGACGCCGACGGTTGACCGCGCGGGTGCGAGCGGTCACATCGCCTGCATGCCCGAGCGTGCCGCCGCGATGCCCAACGTCCTCGTCATCGACAACTACGATTCCTTCACGTGGAATCTCGTGCATCTGATCGGGCCGCTCTGCGGCGCGGTCGAGGTCGCGCGCAACGACGCGCTCACGATCGCCGACATCCGCGCCAAGGCGCCCGACGCGATCGTGCTGTCGCCCGGGCCGTGCACGCCCACGGAGGCGGGGATCTGCCTCGACGTGGTCCGCGACCTGTCCGAGGAGATCCCGATCTTCGGCGTGTGCCTCGGCCTCCAGGCGATCGGCCAGGCCTTCGGCGGCGACGTCGTGCGCGCGCCGCTGCCGCTCCACGGCAAGGTCTCGACCATCCGGCACGGCGCGCGCGGCCTGTTCCGCGGCCTGAACGACAGTTTCGAGGCGACGCGCTACCACTCCCTGGTGGTCGACCGCGCGACCTGCCCGACGGCCCTGAGGGTCACCGCCGAGGCCGACGGCCTGATCATGGGCCTGGAGCACGCCGACCGGCCGCTCCACGGCGTCCAATTCCATCCCGAGAGCATCCGGTCGCAGCACGGCACGGAGATCGTGAAGAACTTCCTCGATCTCGCCGCCGCCTGGAACACGGCGCGTGACAGGACGCGTGCCGACGTGCATTGACGCCGGGGGCCGGGGCGGCCCTCCGTAAGAACCCATGGACAGCTTCAGACCCCATCTCGCGAAGGTCGCCGGGGGCCTCGCCCTCGACCGCGCCGAGGCCCGCGCCGCCTTCGACGACCTGCTGTCGGGCGAGGTCACGCCGGTCCAGGCCGGCGCCTTCCTGACCGCCCTCAAGGTGCGCGGCGAGACCGTCGAGGAGATCGTCGGCGCCGCCGAGGCCATGCGGGCGCGCATGACCCGCGTCGCGGCGCCCGCGAACGCCGTCGACGTCGTCGGCACCGGCGGCGACCATTCCGGCAGCGTCAACGTCTCGACCCTGGCGGCGATCGTCGTGGCCGCCTGCGGCGTGCCGGTGGCCAAGCACGGGAACCGGGCGGCGACCTCGCGCTCCGGCGCCGCCGACGTGCTCGCGGCCCTGGGCGTGCGGCTCGGGCTCGATCCCGCCGCGCAGGCCCGCTGCCTCGCCGAGGCGGGCCTCTGCTTCCTGTTCGCGCAGGCCCACCACCCGGCGATGCGCCACGTGGCGGCGGTCCGGTCCGAACTGCCCGTGCGGACGATCTTCAACCTGCTGGGGCCGCTGAGCAACCCGGCCGGCGTCGGCTACCAGCTCTTCGGCGTCGCCCAGGAGGCCCTCGCGGAGCCGCTGACGCGGGTCCTGGCCGAGCTCGGCAGCCGCCGGGTCTGGACCGTCCACGGGTCCGACGGGCTCGACGAGATCACCGTCACCGGTTCGACGCGGGTGGTCGCCCTCGACGAGGGGCGGCTGTCCCACTTCACCATCGACCCGCGCGACTTCGGTCTGGCGCTGCGCGCGCCCGAGGAGCTGCGCGGCGGCGACCCGGCCGACAACGCGCGGTCCCTCGAGGCCGTCCTGGCGGGGGCGCGGAACGCCTACCGGGACATCGCGGTCCTCAACGCGGGGGCGGCGCTCGTCGTCGCGGGGGCCGCGCAGGCCCTGGCGGACGGCGTCGCGCAGGCGCAGGATGCCGTCGATTCCGGGGCCGCCCGGGCGACGCTCGCCCGCCTCGTCCGGGCCTCGAACGACCACTCCAACGGGCAGGAGGGCCGATGAGCTCGCTGACGCACGAGGCGACCCCGGAGACCGGCGCCGGGACGCCGACCGAGCGGCCGAACGTCCTCGCCCGCATCGAGGCCTACAAGCGCCGCGAGATCGCCGAGGCGAAGCTGCGCGTGCCGCTCGCCAAGCTGGAGCGGAAGGTCGCGCAGGCGGAGCCGGTGCGCGGCTTCGCGGCGGCGATCCGGAGCCACCTCGCCGCGGACCGCCCGGCGCTCATCGCCGAGGTGAAGAAGGCCTCGCCCTCGAAGGGCCTGATCCGCGCCGATTTCGACCCGGCAAGCCTCGCCGCCGCCTACGAGGCCGGCGGCGCCACCTGCCTGTCGGTGCTGACCGACGAGCCCTCGTTCCAGGGGCGGCCGGAGTACCTGACGGCGGCGCGCGCGGCCTGCGGGCTGCCCGTCCTGCGCAAGGATTTCCTGTTCGAGCCCTATCAGGTCTACGAGGCCCGGGCCTGGGGCGCCGACTGCATCCTCGTCATCATGGCCTGCCTCGACGACGACGAGGCCGTCGCCCTGGTCGAGACGGCACACCTCCTCGGGATGGACGTCCTGGTCGAGGTGCACGACGAGGCCGAGCTGGCGCGGGCCATCCCCCTCGGCACAGCGCTGATCGGCATCAACAACCGCAACCTCAAGACCTTCGAGGTCTCGTTCGAGACCGCGATCCGGCTGGCGCCGGGGATCCCGGCGGACCGGATCGCCGTGGCCGAGAGCGGGATCGGCGACCACGCGGACGTGGTCCGGCTGCGCGACAACGGCCTCGGCGTGGTGCTGGTCGGCGAGAGCCTGATGCGGCAGCCGGACGTCGCGGAGGCGGCCCGCGCCCTGCTGTTCGGCGCCGCGGAGGCCAAGGGCGGCAAGCCGCGGAAGAAGGCGTAAGGCATGCGGCCGGGCTCGACGCTGACCCATCTCGACACCAGCGGCGCGGCCAACATGGTCGACGTCACCGACAAGCCCGCCACCGACCGGACGGCCCGGGCGGAAGGCCAGATCGTGATGAAGCCCGAGACCCTGGCCCTGATCCGCGAGGGCGACGCCAAGAAGGGCGACGTGATCGGCACGGCCCGGCTCGCCGGCATCATGGCGGCCAAGCGCACCCACGAGCTGATCCCGCTCTGCCACCCGCTGCTGCTGTCGAAGGTGCGGGTCGAGTGCGAGCCCGACGACGCGCTCCCGGGCCTGCGCATCGCCGCCGAGGTCCGGGTCCAGGGCCCGACCGGCGTCGAGATGGAGGCGCTGACCGCCGTCTCGGTGGCGTGTCTCACGGTCTACGACATGGTGAAGGCGGTCGATCGCGGCATGCGGATCGAGGGGATCCGGCTGACCGCCAAGGACGGGGGCCGCTCGGGCACCTACCGGGCCCCGGCGGAATGAGCGGCTTGATCCCGGTCGCCGAGGCGCTGGCGCGGGTGCTCGCGAGCGTCGCCGCGCCGGTCGAGCCGGAGACCGTCCCGCTGGCGCAGGCCTGCGGCCGGACGCTCGCCGCGGACGTCGTCGCCTCACGGACCCAGCCGCCGTTCCCGGCCTCCGCCATGGACGGCTACGCCGTGCGCGGCGCCGACGCCGGGGAGGTCGGGGCGATCCTGCGGCTGATCGGCGCCAGCGCGGCCGGTCACGGCTTCTCCGGCCGCATCGGCCCGGGCGAGGCGGTCCGGATCTTCACCGGGGCGCCGGTGCCGGAGGGCGCGGACGCGATCCTGATCCAGGAGAACGCCGCCGCCGAGGCGGGCGCGGTGCGCGTCCTGGAGCCCGTGGAGCCGGCGCGGTTCATCCGCCGGGCCGGCCTCGACTTCACCGCCGGCGAGACCCTGATCCCGGCCGGCATGAGCCTCGATGCGCGGCGGCTGGCGCTCGCCGCGGCGGCCGGTCATCCGCGCCTCCCGGTCCGCCGCCGACCGCGCGTCGCGATCCTCGCCACCGGTGACGAGCTGGTGGAGGCGGGCGCGACGCCCGGCTGGGACCAGATCGTCGCCTCCAACAGCCTCGCGCTCGGTGCCCTCGCCGCCGAGGCGGGCGCCGACATCGTCGATCTCGGCATCGCGGGGGACGACCACGACGCCCTGGCGGACGCGTTCCGTCGCGCCCGCGCGGCGCGGGCCGACCTGCTGATCACCCTCGGCGGCGCCTCCGTCGGCGACCACGATCTGGTTCAGGCCGCGCTCGCCAAGGAGGGGTTGGAGCTCGGCTTCTGGCGGGTCGCCCTCCGGCCGGGCAAGCCGCTGATGCACGGCCGCCTCGGCGACATGCTGGTCATCGGCCTGCCGGGCAACCCGGTCTCGTCCATCGTGTGCGGGCTCCTGTTCGTGGTGCCGGCCATCCGCGCGTTCCAGGGTGATCCGCGGGCCGGTGCCGACCGGAGCGAGCCGGCGACGCTCGGCCGCGACATGCCGGAGAATGACGGCCGGGCCGACTACATGCGCGCGAGCCTCGCCCTCGAGCCCGACCGTCTGCCGGTCGCGACTGCCGAGCGGCGTCAGGACTCGTCGATGCTCGCCGTCCTCGGACGGTCCGAAGCCCTGCTGATCCGCGCCCCGCACGCGCCGGCCGCGCGCGCCGGCGATCCCTGCCGGATCATCCGCCTCGATCGGCGCCTGCTCTGATCGTCAGGGCGCGACGCGCCAGACCTTGAGGGGACCGGGCACGTCCAGCGGCACGAGGCGCGCGCTCCGGGCCGCGCCCGCGGCGAGCCGCGTGGCGAACGCCGTCTCCGCCTGAAGGTTCTCGGCCGGCCGGGCCGGGCAGGCGACGATGTAGCGGACGTCGAACGCCGTCAGCACCCGGTCGAGGTCGGCCTCGGTGCCGCCCAGCCCCTCGATCGCCGCCGTGAGGCCGGGAATGGCCCGGTGATAGGGCGCGGCGATGATGCTGTGCGGGGTGCGGAGGAGGATCGACGGCCCCATGAAGATCGGGGCGAGCACGGTGCCTTCCGACAGGTGCGCCAGGGGGCGGACCGCGGCGTCGCCGAGGCAGGCATTGGTCTCGGCCGCGTCGGGCGCGTTGCGCAGGCCGGGCGCGAGGGTCTCCGCCAGGAGCGCCGGGATCATCCAGAGGCTGCTGACCATCGCGGCGCCGAGGAGCGCGACGGGCCAGCGCCGCGCCCCGGCCGGCAGGGCTGCCCGTGCCAGCGCGCGGTCGAGGACTACGCCCGCCACCAGCGGCACGAAGCCGGAGACGATGTAGAGTCCGCGGAACTGCGCGACGCCGAGGATCAGCCCCGGCCACAGGAACAGCGCGACCACCGACCAGGCCCGGCGTTCGGGGCCGCGCCACACCATCCCGGCGGCCGTGAGACTCGCGAGGATCACGACCGGGTAGAAGACCAGCGCCTCCCACTGGCCGCGGGCCACGAACTTCGCCAGCGGCGCCATCTCGTTGACCGTGAGCAGCCAGTGGATCCGCACCAGCGGCGGCATGTCGGGGAACGGGCCGCCGAGGCAGGACGGGAAGGCGGCGGCGAACCCGGCCAGCAGAACGCTGCCCGCGAGGCCGGCCAGGGCGAGGCGCGCCGGGACCGTCGCGAGGCGCTCGCCCGCGGCGGCGGCGATCGCGGCGAGGGTGAGGCCGCCCAGGGTGAGCCAGAGCCAGGGTGGCGAGAGCGCGTCGCAGTGGGAGACACCCCAGAGCGAGGGGGCCGTCTGGATGGCGAACAGCGCGGGGGCGGCGAGGCCTAGACCCAGGCCGAAGCCCGCGAGCGACGCCAGCGCGGGCTGTCCGCGCAGGCACCAGTCGCCCGTGAGGAAGAGGGCCGCCAGCGCGACGAAGGGCAAGCCCTCGAGCCCGATCGCCAGCGACACGGCCGCCAGGATCCCGCCGATCAGGCCGGGTCGCAGGCCGCCGCGGATCATGCAGAAGGCGAGACCGAGGATCGAGAGAATCTGCAGATTGTGGTGGTCCACCCGCCCCGCCTGGAACTGGATCGTCACACCGAAGGTCTGCGTGGCCGCGATCAGGGCCAGGACCGCGGCACGGCTGCCGAAGCTGTGTCGGACACCGCGATACAGGAGCCAGGCGTAGAGCCCGAAGAGCAGCACGGGCCAGAGTGCCGCCGTCAGGCCCTCGGCGAGCGCGGGGCCCGTCAGGGGCGTGAGCGCCAGGATCAGGCCGGCGATCGGCGCGTCGACGAGGCGCGACCAGTGGCTCGGCACGCCGCCCGGGGGCAGGAATCGGTACTGGACGTTATCGTACCAGCCCTGGCCGGCCACCAGGTCGCGCACTTCCACGAGGCGCATCGCGTCGTCGGTATCCGGGACGCGCAGGTGCTGGACGGTTTCCCAAACCGCGTGGGGCGCGTTCATCGTCGCGATGCAGAGGGCGGCGAGGATCCACAGCAGCGTGCGGGCCTCGATCCGCCCGCGCGGTCGGGAGAGGGGTAGCGCCGGAGCCGGCATGGTTGGTGGATCACCCGGGCGGGCGGTCGATGCCCTCGCCGGCATGCTCGCGCGGTTCCGCTTAACGCGCGGTCAAAGGGCACCGGACGCGCGGTCCGGACGTCGAGCCGGCCCCGCGGCGCCAGCGATTCCTTAACCACGACCGGGCATCCTGGCGACCGGTCGGCGTCCTGCGCGTCGCGCGCCGCACCAATCGCCGGAGCATGGGATGAGCCACCACACCGAGACGCTGGTGATCGGCGCCGGGCCCGCGGGTCTGACTGCCGCCTACCTGCTGTCGAAGAAGGGCCGCTCCGTCACCGTTCTGGAGCGGGATCCGGCGCAGGTCGGCGGGATCTCGCGCACTGTCTCGCACAACGGCTACCTGTTCGACATCGGCGGCCACCGGTTCTTCTCGAAGTCCCAGGCCGTGGTCGATCTCTGGGACGAGATCCTCCCAGACGACTTCATCGAGCGCCCGCGCCTGTCGCGGATCTACTATCGCGGGCGCTACTACGCCTACCCGCTGAAGGCCTTCGAGGCTCTGCGCAACCTCGGGATCCTCACCAGCGCGGCCTGCGTCGCCTCCTACCTCTACGCCCGCCTGCGGCCGGTGGCGGAGCCCAAGACCTTCCATGCCTGGGTCCGCAACCAGTTCGGCGAGCGCCTGTTCTCGATCTTCTTCAAGACCTACACCGAGAAGGTGTGGGGTATGTCGTGCGACGCGATCTCGGCCGACTGGGCGGCGCAGCGCATCAAGGGGCTCGACCTCGGCGCGGCGATCCGCGACGGCATCAAGCGGTCGCTGGGCCTGCGCAAGGCGCCGAAGGCCGGCGGCCCCGTCATCAAGACTCTGATCGAGTCGTTCCGCTATCCCCGCCGCGGCCCCGGTATGATGTGGGAGGCGGCAGCCGCCAAGATCCGCGCCCAGGGCGGGCAGCTGAAGCTCGACCGCGGCGTCGACTCCCTCAGCTACGATGCCGGCACCGGCATCTGGACGGTGGCGGCCCGCCGCTCGGACGGCAGCCGCGAGACCTTCACGGCCCGCAACGTCGTCTCGTCCGCGCCGGTCCGCGAGCTCGTCGACGCCATCCGCCCGCGGCCGCTCAGCACCTTCAACGCCCGGGCGCTGAAGTACCGCGACTTCCTGACGGTGGCGCTCATCGCCAAGTCGGACAAGAACTTCCCGGACAACTGGATCTACATCCACGACCCGTCGGTGAAGGTCGGTCGGGTGCAGAATTTCCGCTCCTGGTCGCCCGAGATGGTGCCGGACGCGGACCACACCTGCCTGGGTCTGGAGTATTTCTGCTTCGAGGGCGACGGCCTCTGGAACGCCGACGATTCGGAGCTGGTGGAACTCGCCAAGCGCGAGATCGGTCAGATCGGCCTGATCGACCCGGCCGACGTCGTCGATGCCTGCGTGGTCCGCCAGCCGAAGGCCTACCCGGTCTACGACGAGGAGTATGCCGGCCACGTCGTCACCGTGCGGCGGGAGCTGGAGCGGGATTTCCCGAGCCTGCACCTCGTGGGCCGCAACGGCATGCACAAGTACAACAATCAGGACCACGCGATGATGACCGCGATGCTGACCGTGGAGAACATCCTCTGCGGCCGGCGCCGGCACGACGTCTGGCGGGTGAACGAGGACGCCGAGTACACCGAGTCCGGGGTGTCGGGGGCCGACGTCGCCCTGGGCAGCGAGCGCCTCGTCCCGCGCAAGGTCGCCTGAGGCCAGTTCCAATCGGCCTCCCGTCTTTGCGAGCGAAGCGAAGCAATCCAGGGCGGCGCTGAGCGCCTAGAAGTCGCGCTGCCCCGGGTCGCTTCGCTTCGCTCGCGATGACGGCGTGTGCGACCCCACTGAGGTGACGATCGGAAACCCCGCGGTCGGCGACAGGGCCCGGGCCGCGTCACCGGCGCGGCTTGCCGGTCTCTGCGGCGCCCCTATCGTTCTCTCCCGGTAATGCCCTGGTCCAAGGGCCGCCGGGAGGATTCTATCGATGCGATCTCTGCTTCTCGCCGCGCTCTTCGCGGGCGTGGCCATGCCGGCGGCGGTGCTCCCCGCCCTGGCGCAGGGTGCGGCCCCTGCCGAGACCAAGGCCAAGACCGACGACCTCGAGAAGCTCCAGGGCTTCCACAGCACGGACACGCAGGCCGCCGCCGAGATCCCGCAGACCGGCCGCCGCGCCGACGCGATCCGTAAGAACCTGTCGAAGGTCAAGCTGCCGGACGGCTTCAAGATCGACCTGTACGCGGTGGTGCCGGATGCCCGCGCCATCGCGGTCGGTCCCAACGCCGGTGTGCTGTTCGTCGGCACGCGCAAGAGCAAGATCTACACGGTCACCGACCGCGACAAGGACCGGGTTGCCGACGAGGTCCGTCCCTTCGCGCCGGGCATCACGTTCAAGATCCCGAACGGCGTCTGCTTCTCGAAGG
This sequence comes from Methylobacterium sp. D54C, assembly GCF_053345595.1. Taxonomy (NCBI): domain Bacteria; kingdom Pseudomonadati; phylum Pseudomonadota; class Alphaproteobacteria; order Hyphomicrobiales; family Methylobacteriaceae; genus Methylobacterium; species Methylobacterium sp. D54C. Next base: position 88,319 of record NZ_JBKFAK010000004.1, on the reverse strand, counting down.
ACGGCGTGCTCACCGTGGTCGAGCAGAACCGCGTCCTGGCCTTCCCGGCCGCCGAGTTCTTCTACGAGAACCCGGACGTCGCCGCCGGCGTGCTGGTCAAGCAGGGACAGCTGATCCCGGCCTCCGAGGAGAGCTTCAACCACACGGCCCGCGTCTGCCGGGTCGGGCCGGACGGCAAGACCTACATCGCGCTCGGCCAGCCCTACAACGTGCCGCCCGCCGAGAAGGCGGACCTCTACAAGAAGACCGGCATCGGCGGCATCATCCGCATCGACGCCGACGGCAAGAACCGCGAGGTCTACGCGACCGGCATCCGCAACTCGGTCGGGATGGATTTCAATACCGACAAGTCGCTGTGGTTCACCGACAACCAGGTCGACGGCATGGGCGACGACAAGCCGCCGGGCGAACTGAACCGCTCCACCAAGGCGGGCGAGAATTTCGGCTTCCCGTGGTTCGGTGGCGGCTCGGTCCGCACGGTCGAGTACAAGGACCAGGCCCCGCCGGCCGACGCCGTCGCCCCGCAGGCCGAGCTGCCGCCGCACGCGGCCGATCTCGGCATGACCTTCTACAACGGCAAGCAGTTCCCGGCCGCCTACAAGGGCGGGATCTTCATCGCCGAGCACGGCTCGTGGAACCGCACTGAGCCGGTGGGCGCCCGGGTGATGTTCGCCAAGCTCGGGGCCGACGGCAAGGTCGAGTCGGTCAAGCCGTTCGCGGAAGGGTGGCTCACCGGCGACGGCGAGTATCTCGGCCGCCCGGTGGACGTCGCGGTGATGCTCGACGGCTCGCTGCTGGTCTCGGACGATTCCGCCGGGGCGATCTACCGGATCTCCTACGAGAAGTAGTCTCTTGTCACCTGGCGCCTCTCCGCTCGTGAGGCGCCAGGTCGCGGAAAGCCGCAACGCGCCCTCTCTGACGTGCAGGAGAGGGCGCGCGCCTCCCGTTCCGACGCGAGCGGGCAAGTCTTCACTGATCTCAGAGTTCGAGCCCGCCCGATGATCCGCCCGCTTCTCGTCCTCGCCGCCACCCTCGTCCCGCTCTCGGCGCAGGCCGGCGACGCGGCCGCAGGCAAGAAGCGCGCGACCGCCTGCCAGACCTGCCACGGCATGGACGGGCTCTCGAAGCTGCCGGAGGCGCCGAACCTCGCCGGGCAGGTCGAGCCCTACCTCGTGAAGGCGCTCACCGAGTACCGCGACGGCAAGCGGCAGAACGAGATCATGAACGTCGTGGCGAAGGAACTGTCGGACGCCGACATCGCCAATCTGGCGGCGTACTACGCGGGCATCCAGATCGACGTGCTGCCGCCGGGGTAAGCGGCACCACCGTCATTGCGAGCGGAGCGAAGCAATCCAGGGCGGCGGGCCATTGACGAGCGTCGCGCACCTGGTTTGCTTCGCTCCGCTCGCAATGACGCGGAGGATCAATCGTCCATCTTCAGTGCGGCGATGAACGCCTCCTGGGGGATCTCGACGCGCCCGAACTGGCGCATCTTCTTCTTGCCTTCCTTCTGCTTGTCGAGAAGCTTGCGCTTGCGCGAGATGTCGCCGCCGTAGCACTTGGCGGTGACGTCCTTCGACAGCGCCCGGATGGTCTCGCGGGCGATGATCTTGCCGCCGATCGCCGCCTGGACGGGGATCTGGAACAGGTGGCGGGGGATCAGGTCCTTCAGCTTCTCGCACATGGCCCGGCCGCGCGACTCGGCGCGGGTGCGGTGGACCAGCATCGAGAGGGCGTCCACCGGCTCGGCATTCACCAGGATCGACATCTTCACGAGGTCGCCCTCGCGGTAATCCGACACGTGGTAGTCGAACGAGGCGTAGCCCTTCGAGATCGACTTCAGCCGGTCGTAGAAGTCGAACACGACCTCGTTCAGCGGCAGGTCGTAGACCACCATGGCGCGCTTGCCGACGTAGTTGAGGTCGATCTGCACGCCGCGGCGGTCCTGGCAGAGCTTCAGCACGCCGCCGAGATACTCGTCGGGCGTCAGGATCGTGGCGCGGATCCACGGCTCCTCGATCGTCTCGATCTTCATGATGTCCGGCATGTCGGCCGGGTTGTGGAGCTCCTTGGTCTCGCCGTCGCGCATCTTCAGGTGGTAGACCACCGAGGGCGCCGTGGAGATCAGGTCGAGGTTGAACTCGCGCTCCAGCCGCTCCTGGATGATCTCCAGGTGCAGGAGCCCGAGGAAGCCGCAGCGGAACCCGAAGCCCAGCGCCGCCGACGTCTCCATCTCGTAGGAGAACGAGGCGTCGTTGAGCCGGAGCTTGCCCATGGCGGAGCGCAGGTTCTCGAACTCGGCCGCGTCTACCGGGAACAGGCCGCAGAACACCACCGCCTGGACCTCCTTGAAGCCCGGCAGCATCTCGGTGGTCTGGCGCTTGTCCTCGGTGATCGTGTCGCCGACGCGGGTGTCGGCCACCTCCTTGATCGAACCGGTGAAGAAGCCGACCTCGCCCGGGCCCAGCGCGTCGATGTCGGCCATCTTCGGCCGGAACACACCGATCCGGTCGACGCCGTAGACGGCGTCGGCGCCCATCATGCGGATGGTCATGCCCTTCTTGAGTGTGCCGTCGATGATCCGCACCAGCACGACGACGCCGAGATAGGCGTCGTACCAGCTGTCCACGAGCAGCGCCTTCAGGGGCGCGTCGCTCCTGCCCTTCGGCGGCGGCAGGCGGGTGACGATCGCCTCCAGCACCGCCTCGATGTTGAGGCCGGTCTTGGCCGAGATCGGCACGGCATCGGAGGCGTCGAGGCCGATCACCTCCTCGATCTGCTCCTTGACCCGGTCCGGCTCGGCGGCGGGCAGGTCGACCTTGTTGAGGACCGGGACGATCTCGTGGTTGGCGTCGAGCGCCTGGTAGACGTTGGCGAGCGTCTGCGCCTCGACGCCCTGCGAGGCGTCGACCACCAGGAGCGAGCCCTCGCAGGCGGCGAGCGAGCGCGAGACCTCGTAGGCGAAGTCCACGTGGCCGGGCGTGTCCATCAGGTTCAGGACGTAGTCCTTGCCGTCCTGGGCCTTGTACTCCAGGCGCACGGTCTGCGCCTTGATGGTGATGCCGCGCTCCTTCTCGATGTCCATCGAGTCGAGCATCTGCTCGCTCATGTCGCGGAGCGCGACCGTGCCGGTGGCCTGGATCAGCCGGTCGGCCAAGGTCGATTTGCCGTGGTCGATATGCGCGACGATCGAGAAGTTGCGGATGGTGTCGATCGGGGCTGTCATCGGCATTCCGTTCGGGCGCGCGCCGGCGCGCACCGTCTGACGTCGGGACGTGTTCGGATGGAGCGGCTCCCGCGCGAGATAGCAGCGCGGCGGGAAGGCGCCAAGCGCGGCCTGAGCGCCCGGGGGGAGAGCGGGCCCGGTCGGTGATCGCACGCAAGCGAACGGGGGCCGGAACGAGCCGGCCCCCGGGTCACGATCGTGTCTGGCGCCGAGGAGCGATCCGGCTCAGCGACCGCGGTCGCGGATCAGTCGCTCGATCTCGGCCTCGCCGTGGGAGCGCGCCTTGGCCTCGGTCGGATGCTTCCGGTCCGAGCGCTGGTGCAGCTTGCCGTGCTTGCGGATGCTCCACTGGAACAGGGAGCCGCTCTCGCCGACCGGCTCCACGTCGAGGCTGAAGGGGTAGGTATCTGTCTGGGTATCGCTCATGGGGCCGATATGGGGCGGTCAGCGACCTTTCGCCATGCCTGATCGCCAAGTCCTTGCGCGTTTACGCGTCCGCACCGGTCGCGCGCGCCCGCGCGGCCATGGCAACGAGGCTTTTGCGCAGCGCACCCATGTCGGTGACGCGCTCCGGATAGGGGACGCGCACCGTTCGGTCGGCCGCCATCAGGTCCATGCCCTCGGGGTCGAGGCCGGTGAGTCGCCAGGGCAGGTCGGCCGCGCCGCCGGCGCCGGCAGCGTAGAGCGCCAGCGCGTCGGCGTGGTCGGCGTTCATGTGCTCGACGGCGCCCCGCTCGCCCGCCACGATCGCCTGCGCGTCCGAGAGGTCGAGGAGGAGCTGGTCGCGGGTCAGGGTCGCGGCCTTGGCGAAGCCGCCATTGAGATGGCCGGCCTCCGGCGCCAGGGCGAAGAAGCCGAAATCCGGGAAATCGGCGTAGAGCTTGGCCTTCGGGTGCCGGGCCAGGAACCGCTCCCGGGCCCGCGCCTCGGCGGTCTGCAGAGCGCGTCCGACCACGGTCAGGCGGGGATGGGCGAGCGGGTCGCCCTTGCCGCCCTGCGAGAACAGCAGCGAGCAGCGCGGGTCGGCCAGCAGGTTGCGGGTGTGGGCCGACAGCCGCGACAGCAGCATCAGCGGCGTGCCGTCCGCATCGGTGGCGATGGTGACGAGGGAGGCGAAGGGCGTGCCGTCCGGCTCCAGGGTCGCGAGCGCCCCGGACCGGACGCTGCGCAGGAGCGTGCGCGCCAGGCCGATCGCGTCGAACGGCGCCGCCTCGGCCGGCAACGGACGGGCCGGTCCGCCCGCGCCCTGACCCGTGTCGATCGTCTCGCCCATGCGCGGTTCCTCCCCTCCGGACAGTCGCCCGGTTCCGCCGCCACGTTAGCGGCGCAGCGTCGGCGGCGCGAGGCACCGCGACCGCGTCAGATGGGCCGCGGAAGGACCGGTGCGCGCCCGTGTTACGGCCAAGCTATGACCGCCGCTCGCTTTTTCCGATCGGCCGTACTAAAGCACCTGTCCCTTTGCGTGTGCCGGGCTGCGCCCAAACTGCCCGGTTCGCGTTTTTGTCTGCCCCCTCGGGGCCGGGACGTGGCGCGGCCTGTGCGAAGAGCCGGGACCGCGCCTGAGCCCGTTCAGTCAGGGACCGCGCATGCCGACCATCGCCCTCGTCGACGACGACCGGAACATCCTAACCTCTGTGTCGATCGCGCTGGAGACCGAAGGCTACCGCATCCAGACCTACACGGACGGGGCCTCTGCGCTGGACGGTCTGCGCCACTCCCCGCCCGATCTCGCGATCTTCGACATCAAGATGCCGCGCATGGACGGGATGGAGCTTCTCCGACGCCTGCGGCAGAAATCTGACCTTCCCGTGATCTTTCTGACGTCGAAGGACGAGGAGATCGACGAGCTGTTCGGCCTCAAAATGGGCGCGGACGACTTCATCCATAAGCCGTTCTCGCAGCGCCTGCTGGTGGAGCGGGTGAAGGCGGTGCTCCGGCGCTTCGCCAAGGAGGCCCCCGGCAGCACGCCGCGCGGCGAGGCCGAGGTCGCGGCCCGGTCGCTCGAGCGCGGCGCGCTGATGATGGATCCCGAGCGGCACACCTGCACGTGGAAGGGCGAGCCGGTGACGCTGACGGTCACGGAGTTCCTGATCCTCCAGGCGCTCGCCCAGCGCCCCGGCGTCGTGAAGAGCCGCAACGCGCTCATGGACGCGGCCTACGACGACCAAGTCTACGTCGATGACCGGACCATCGACAGCCACATCAAGCGGTTGCGGAAGAAGTTCAAGGTCACCGACCAGAGCTTCGACATGATCGAGACGCTCTACGGCGTCGGCTACCGCTTCAAGGAGGCGTGATCTCCAGGATCAGCCCCGTGGCCGCACGTACCCAGACCCAGACCGAGGATGCCCCGCCCCGCGCCTCCCTGGCCCAGACCCTGTCCCGACCGCTCGGCTGGCCCCGCGCCGTGTGGGAGGCGGTCGGCCAGCGCGCCTCGTCGAGCCTGACGCGCCGCATTGTCGTCCTCAACCTCGTCGGGCTGATCGCGCTCCTCGTCGGGTTCCTCTACCTCAACCAGTTCCGCCAGGGCCTGATCCAGGCCCGGATCCAGAGCCTCGCCATCCAGGGCGAGATCATCGCGGGGGCGATCGCCGCCTCGGCCTCGGTGGACACCGACACGATCCGCATCGATCCCGACAAGCTGCTCCAGCAGCAAGCCGGCGAGGCGGCGGAGGAGGAATCGCAGCCGCTCGCCTTCTCGCTGAACCCCGAGAAGGTGGCGCCGCTGCTGTCGCGCCTCGTGACGCCGACGGGCAACCGCGCCCGGGTCTACGACCAGGAGGGCGGCCTCCTGTTCGACACCCGCACCCTGTTCAAGCGCGGCGATGCCAGCCGGCCCGACCCGCTCGAGCCGAAGCCCCACAAGCCCGGCATCCTCGAATCCGCCTTCGAGGCGGTCCAGTCCAAGCTCGGCGGCCTGTTCCGCAGCCGGTCCGAGACCACCGAGGAGACGGGGCCGGTGAACGGGCACTCGCTCCGGGAGGTCCAGGCGGCGCTCGGCGGCAATCGCGGCAGCCTCGTGCGCCGGAACAAGCTCGGTGAGACCACCGTCTCGGTGGCGGTGCCGATCCACCGGGCGGGCTCGGTCCGCGGCGCCCTCCTGATCTCGACTCAGGGTGACGCCATCGACCGGGTCATCGCTTCGGAGCGGTTCGGTCTGCTGCAGGTCTTCCTCGTCGCCTCGGCGGTGATGGTGGTGCTCTCGTTCCTGCTGGCGGGTGCGATCGCGGGACCGGTCCGCCGCCTCGCGGAGGCCGCCGAGAAGGTCCGCATGGGTATCAAGACCCGTGAGGAGATCCCGGACTTCACCGAACGCACGGACGAGATCGGCCACCTGTCGGGCGCCCTGCGCGACATGACTCAGGCCCTGTACCGGCGGATCGACGCTATCGAGAGTTTTGCGGCGGATGTCAGCCACGAGTTGAAGAACCCGCTGACCTCGCTCCGCAGCGCGGTCGAGACACTGCCGCTCGCCAAGACCGACGAGTCCCGTGGCCGGCTGATGGCGATCATCCAGCACGACGTGAAGCGCCTCGACCGTCTGATCAGCGACATCGCCGACGCCTCGCGCCTCGACGCGGAGCTCGCCCGCGCCGAGGCCCGGCGCGTCGATCTCCGGCGGCTGCTCACCACCGTCGTGTCGGTCGCCAACGAGCGCCGGCGCCCGAAGGATTGCCTGATCCAGCTCGACGTCGAGGCGACGGGCTCGGAGCAGGACGCGCCGTTCACGATCATCGGCCACGACAGCCGGCTCGGGCAGGTGGTCAACAACCTCCTCGACAACGCCCGCTCGTTCTCGCCGACCGACGCGAAGGTCCGGGTCGTGCTGCGCCGCGTGCGCGGCGAGGTCGAGATGATCTGCGAGGACGAGGGACCTGGCATCCCGGAGCACGCCCTGGAGCGGATCTTCGAGCGCTTCTACACCGACCGGCCGGAGCAGGGTTTCGGCCAGAACTCCGGCCTCGGCCTGTCGATCTCCCGCCAGATCGTCCAGGCCCATCGCGGCACGATCCGCGCCGAGAACCGGCCCGGCGCCCCCGACGAGGACGGCGAGCCGACGGTGCGCGGCGCCCGCTTCATCGTGCGCCTGCCGGCGGCGCCGCGGCAGCTCCACGCCTGATGGTCACCCTGCACGGCGCCTGCGTCGCGCTGTGCGGGGCCGGGATCCTGATTCGCGGTCCCTCGGGTGCGGGCAAGTCTAGCCTCGCGCTCCTGCTCGCAGCCGCGCCGGACGGGTCCTTCGTGGCGGACGACCGGGTCGTCTGCACGATTCGCGACGGGCGAATCACGGCCGGTCCCCATCCCGCGCTCGCCGGACGTGTCGAGGTCCGCGGCCAGGGGATCCTGTCGGCGGCCGATCTCGGCCTGGCGGTGCGGCCGGAGGCGGTGCTGCATCTCGCCGTCGACCTGGTGGAGACGGCACCGCGCCTGCCCGAGCCGCCGGAACCCGCCGACATCCTCGGCCTCGCCGTTCCGCGCCTCGTCCTCGATCAGGGTGCGCGGGCGGCCGGCCTCGCACCGCTCCTGGTTCGTGCGGCGCTGCGAAAGCCGCGGCCGTGACTTCGCAGCCGCACAGGCGCCTCGATTCGCCCAAGACTGGTATCCCCCATGGCGCACACGCGGCGGCCGTGGCATGATCGCACCAATGTCCGGGCAAAAAAGTCGCGATCGCCTTGTGGGGGGCTGTGCGATGCACAACATGGCGGCACACACAGGACGTTGGAACACGTGTCGATGATTGGCATGGTGCTCGTCACCCACGGACTCCTGGCGACCGAGTTCAAGGCCGCGCTGGAGCACGTGGTCGGTCCACAGGATCAGATCGAAACGATCACGATCGGGCCGGAGGACGATATGGAGCTGCGACGCCGGGACATCATGTCCGCGGTCTGTCGCGTGAATACCGGGGACGGTGTGGTGGTGCTGACCGACATGTTCGGGGGCACGCCGTCGAACCTCGCGCTGTCCTGCATGAACGGCGGATCGGTGGAGGTCGTGGCGGGGATCAACCTGCCGATGCTGATCAAGCTGGCCAGCGTCCGCGACGAGGAGAAGCTCGGCGACGCTGTGCTGCACGCGCAGGAAGCCGGCCGCAAATACATCAACGTCGCTTCGCGCGTCCTGGCGGGCAAGTAGTTCTCCGGGATCACGCTTCCAGGACGGCCGCCGGCGGAGCCGCGCGCCGCGCGCTCACGGTGATTCCCACCGATGCCGCGATCACCAGCGCGATCGCCAGCCATTGGACGGCGCTGATTCGCTCTCCCAGCAGGACCAGACCCGCGCAGGCCGCCACGGCGGGCTCCAGGCTCATCAGAACGCCGAAGCTCTTCCGGTCCAGGCGGCGCAGGGCGACCATCTCCAGCGAGTAGGGCAGGGCGCTCGACAGCAGCGCCACCGCGAAGCCGGCGATGAGGAGTCCGGGCGCGAGCAGGGCCGGTCCGGCCTCCGCCACGCCGAACGGCGCCACGACGAGGGCCGCCGTCAGCATGCCCAGGGACACGGCCTGGCCGCCGTCGATCCGCCCCGCGCGCTGTCCGAACAGGATGTAGAGCGCCCAGCACAGGGCCGCGCCGAGATCGAGGGCGACTCCGACCGGGTCGAGGCCGTCCGCGCCGGCGATCGGCAGCAGCAGCGCGAGCCCCGCCACCGCCACGCCAATCCACAGGAAATCCGAGCGGCGGCGCGACGCGATCAGCGCGACCGCCAGCGGCCCGACGAACTCGATGGCCACGGCCGGTCCGAGCGGCAGCCGTGCCAGCGCGAGGTAGAACAGGAGGTTCATCAGCCCGAGGGCCGTCCCGTAGAGGGCGATCCAGCCGGCCTCGCGTGCCGGGAGGCTGCGCCGCCAGGGCCGCCAGACGGCGATCAGGATCAGCGCCGAGAAGCCGACCCGGAGGGCCGAGGTCCCCGCCGCGCCGAGCGCTGGGAACAGGCTCTTGGCGAAGGTCGCGCCGCACTGGAGCGACACCATGCCGGTGACCAGCGCCGCCACGGACAGCACCGTATCGCCGAGGCCGAACCTGTTGCGTGACACGGGGGCGACATTCCTGAGGACCGGGATCCGGCGCGGGCATAGCAGATGCCGGGGCCGCCGCGGCCCACGCTCGGCCTCATGGCACACGCCATCCTCGCGCACGGCTCGCCGTCCCGGGCCAGCGGGGCGTCCGCCGGCCCGGCGTGATCCGTGACCGGCCCTTACAGGATGAAGCGGCTCAGATCCGCGTTCGAGGCCAGATCCTGCACCCGGTCGCGCACGTAGGCCGCGTCGATCGGCACCGTCTCGCCGGACCGATCGGTGGCGGTGAAGGAGATCTCGTCGATCACCCGCTCCAGCACCGTCTGGAGCCGGCGCGCGCCGATATTCTCCACCGAGGAGTTCACCTCCACGGCGACCCGCGCGAGGGCGTCCACAGCGTCGTCGGAGAAGGTGAGGGTGACGCCCTCCGTCTCCATCAGCGCGACCGTCTGCTTGAGAAGGCTCGCCTCGGTGGCGGTCAGGATCTGCTTGAAATCGTCCACCGTCAGCGGCTGCAATTCCACCCGGATCGGCAGGCGGCCCTGCAGTTCGGGGAGGAGGTCCGCCGGCTTCGAGACGTGGAAGGCGCCCGAGGCGATGAACAGCACGTGGTCGGTCTTCACCGGCCCGTGCTTGGTCGCGACGGTCGTCCCCTCGATCAGCGGCAGCAGGTCGCGCTGCACGCCCTCGCGCGAGACGTCGCCGGACGAGCGGCCCTCGCGGGCGCAGATCTTGTCGATCTCGTCGAGGAAGACGATGCCGTTGTTCTCGACCTCGCGGATCGCCTCGCGGACGAGCGCCTCGTCGTCGACCAGCTTGTCGGATTCCTCGGCCATCAGCGGCGCGTAGGCGTCCCGCACCAGCACACGGCGCGGCTTGCCGCGCTGGCCGCCGAGCGCCTTGCCGAGCATGTCGCCGATATTGATCGCGCCCATCGAGGCGCCCGGAACGCCGGGAATCTCGAACATCGGCATGCCTGCGGGCGCGCCGGAGGTCAGTTCCAGCTCCACTTCCTTGTCGTCGAGCTCGCTGTTGCGGAGCTTGCGCCGGAAGCTGTCGCGGGTAGCCTGGCTCGCCGTCGGGCCGACCAGCGCGTCGAGGATACGGTTCTCGGCGGCCGCCTCGGCCTTGGCCTTGACGCCCTCGCGCTTCACCTGCCGCGTCAGGCCGATCGCCACCTCGACGAGGTCGCGGACGATCTGCTCGACGTCGCGCCCGACGTACCCGACCTCGGTGAACTTGGTGGCCTCGACCTTCAGGAACGGCGCGTTGGCGAGCCGGGCGAGGCGGCGCGCGATCTCGGTCTTGCCGCAGCCGGTCGGCCCGATCATCAGGATGTTCTTGGGCGCGACCTCCTCGCGGAGCGGACCGGTCAGCTGCTGGCGCCGCCAGCGGTTGCGCAGCGCGATCGCCACGGCGCGCTTGGCGTCGTGTTGCCCGACGATGAACCGATCGAGTTCGGACACGATCTCGCGGGGAGAGAACGTCGTCACCGCTTTGCCATCCCTGTTCCCGGCCCGAAAACGGCCCCGCGCCGGGAATGGGGTCGCGCGCGGCCCCGCGCAAGGGGCCACGCGTCGGCCGGTCGCCGCCTCAGTGCGCCGCCGGGACCGCCGCGGCGTCGCCCTTGTCGTGCCGGCCGAACCGCTCCACCAGGGTCGCGCTGGCCTCGTTGAGGCCGATGACCGTGACGTCGCGGCCCCGGGCGCGGGCCTTGAGGACCACCCGGTCGAGGGCCGCGATGGCCGAGATGTCCCAGAAATGCGCCGCGTGGACGTCGATCACGAGGCGCTCGACCGGCTCCAGCACGTTGATCGCGTCCGAGAAGGTGCCGGCCGAGGCGAAGAACACCTGCCCGGCGACGGTGTAGGTCCGGGTGCCGCCGTCGGCCGAGAGGGCGGACGTGATCCGGTTGAGCCGGGCGACCTTGCCGGCGAAGAACACGCCGGACAGCAGCACGCCGACCAGCACGCCGATCGCGAGATCCTTGGTGGCGACCACGACCAGGACGGTCGCCAGCATCACCGCCGAGGAGGGCAGCGGGTTGGTGCGCAGCCGCAGCAGCGAGCGCCACGAGAAGGTGTTGATCGAGACCATGATCATCACGGCCGTCAGCGCCGCCACCGGCACGACGGCCAGCAGGTCCTGCAGCGCCACGAGGAGCACCAGCAGGAACGCGCCGGCCACGAGCGTCGAGAGGCGCCCGCGGGCACCCGACGAGACGTTGATCACCGACTGGCCGATCATCGCGCAGCCGCCCATGCCGCCGAACAGGGCCGAGGTCATGTTGGCCACGCCCTGGCCCATGCACTCGCGATTCTTGTCGCTGCCCGTGTCGGTCATGTCGTCGACGATCTGCGCCGTGAGCAGGCTCTCCAGCAGGCCGACCGCGGCGAGCGTCGCCGCGTAGGGCAGGAGGATCCGCAGGGTCTCGAGGGTGAGGGGCACGTCCGGCAGGGCGAAGCTCGGCAGCGTCGAGGGTAGGGCGCCGAGATGGGCGACCGTGCGCACGTCGAGGTGGAAGATCGCGGTGATCGCCGTCAGGACGGCGATGGCCACGAGCGGCGACGGGATTGCGCGGGTGATCCGCGGGAATCCGTAGATGATCGCCAGACCGAGGGCGATCAGCCCGTAGGTCGCCGGCGTGACGCCGGTGAGCTCGGGCAACTGCGCCAGGAAGATCAGGATCGCCAGCGCGTTGACGAAACCGGTCATCACAGATTGCGAGACGAACCGCATCAGCCGGCCCAGCCTGAGCAACCCGGCCAGGATCTGGATGACGCCCATCAGGATCGTGGCGGCGAAGAGGTACTGGACGCCGTGCTCGCGCACGAGGTCGACCATCACCACCGCGGTGGCGGCGGTGGCGGCCGAGACCATGGCCGGGCGACCGCCGGCGAAGGCGATGGTGCAGGCGATGACGACCGAGGCGTAGAGGCCGACCTTCGGGTCGACCCCGGCGATGACCGAGAAGCCGATGGCCTCTGGGATCAGCGCGAGGGCGACGACGATCCCCGACAGGGTGTCGCCGCGCAGGTTGGAGGTCCACGACCGGAGATATCCGGCGTTCCGGGCTGCGTGTGTTGACATCGATGAATCCGCACGAGCGGCGTGCCCGCGTCGCTGGCGGGTCAGAGCGCGTCTCGAATGCGTGGTCCGGCGGATCGGCGGCCGGAAGAGCCACCCGGGCTTTCACCGGGTCCTTGCGAATGCGCCGACCCTAGGGGCGCGCGCGCTGCAATGCAACAACCTGGCGGGAAACGCTCGGCGACGCTTCCGTCATCGCGGGTCCGGCTCCGCGATTCCGAAATGACGGGCGCGTCGGTCCGGCCGCCTCAGGCCGCGCGGACCTGGGTCACGAAGCCCGCGACCTCGCCGCCGAGCCCGTTCGAGCGGCGCGCGATGTCGGCGGCGGCGTCGAGGACTTCCGCGGCGCTGGCGCCCGTCTCGCGGGCCGCGCCCAGGACCAGCGCCATCGTGTCCGTGACGGCGCGGGTGCCGCTGGCGGCCTCGGAGACGCTGCGGGCGATCTCCTGGGTCGCCAGCTGCTGCTCCTCGACGGCGGCGGCCACGCCGAGGGCGATCCCGTGGACCTGCTCGATCGTGCCGCCGATCTCCTCGATCGCCGCGACGGCGTCGTGGGTCGCGGTCCGCATCGCGGCGATCTGTCCGGCGATCTCCTCGGTGGCCTTGGCGGTCTGCGTCGCGAGATCCTTCACCTCGGTGGCGACGACCGCGAAGCCGCGCCCGGCCTCGCCGGCCCGCGCCGCCTCGATCGTGGCGTTGAGCGCCAGCAGGTTGGTCTGCCCGGCGATGGTGGAGATGAGGGAGACGACCTGCCCGATCCCGTCGGCGCTGCGGGCGAGGGCCTGGACGCTCGCCCGGGTCCGCCGCGTCGCCTCGACGGCGCTCTCGGCGGCCGTCGAGGTCTGGGTTACCTGGACGCCGATCTCGCTGGCGGTGGCGGCGAGTTCCTCGGTGGCGGCGGCGACGGCCTCGACGTTGTGGGCCGTCGTCTCGGCGGCGCGGGTGACCGCCTGCGACTGTGTGCCGGCGTGCTCGGCGTTGCCCGCCATGGTCGCGGCGGCACGCTCCAGCCCGGCGGCGGCCCCGGCGAGGTGCTCGACGAGTCCGCCGATGCTGCCCTGGAACCGCTCGGCGAGCCCGGCCATCTCGGCGCGCTTGCGCGTCGCCGTGTCGGCCTCCAGCCGCTGATGTTCGTGCCGCAGGCCCTCGGCCTCCCGCATCGTGTCGCTGAAGACCTGCATGCTCGTCCAGATCGCGCCGATCTCGTCGCGTCCCGGCTTGATGGCGGGCAGGGTGTGGTCGCCGCGCGAGAGGCGCTGGATCGCGTCCGAGACCGCCCGCAGCGGCCGGGCGATCTGCCGCTGACCGATGAGCAGGCCGAGGGCGCAGCAGATCACGGTGCCGATCAGGGCAAGGCCGAGCAGGAGGAGGGTGCGCGTCTCGAACAGGGCCTGGGTGTCGGCCTTGATCGCCGCCATCTCGCCCCGGCCCTGCTTCACCAGGGCGTCGATGCTGGCCTGGAAGGCCTTGCGGTTTGCCCGGTTGGCGTCGTTGAACCCGAGCTCCGCGGCCGCCTTGGGGCCGGTCGTGTCGCCCGCGTCCGCGAGGGCGCTGCGGAGGGCGCGGAACGCGTCGGCGTTGCGCACCATCGTCTCGAAGAGCGGCCGCTCGGCCTCGGTCACCCGCGGTGCCCAGTCGGCCCGCAGCGCGTCCATCTCGGCGAGACCCCTGCGGATCCCGGCGGTGTACTTCGCCGCTTCCGCGCGGTCGGCGGAGGCGTAGACGCCGCGCGAGTCCATGGTGACTTCGGCGGCGAGGCGGTTGAAGTTCGCGGCGTCGAGCGCCCGGATCGACGCGCTCTCGACGCTCGTCAGCGAGCGCTCGAAGCTCTTCAGCGTCGCGACGCTGACCCCTGCCACGACCAGCGTCGTCAGGCTGCAGGCGCCGACGAAGCTCAGGAGTTTTCCGCCGATTTTCATTGCTATCCGACCGTCGAGGCGCGATTGGCGTCAAAATGCCGGTTATTCGTCAAGACGTCGTAAACTGAGCTGATCCGGAATTATTTGTCTCGCCTCTGAGCAGGGTCCTGATGAGGAAGGGGCGCGGCGGGCGCCGCGCCCGACCCGATCAGGCCGCCCGGACGGTGTCGAGGAAGCGGCTGACCTCCGCAGTCAGGTGCTCGGATTGCCGGGACAGCTCCGAGGCCGCGTCGAGGACCTGGCCGGCGGCGACGCCGGTCTCCTCGGCAGCGCCGGCGACGCCGGAGATGTTGCTCGTGACCTCGCCGGCGCCGACGGCCGCCTGCGAGACGTTGCGGACGATCTCCTGGGTCGCCGCACCCTGCTCCTCGACCGCGGCGGCGATCGAGGTGGCGACGCCGCTGATCTCGCGGATCCGGTCGGTGATGCCGGCGATCGACGTCACCGCCTGCCCGGTCGAGGCCTGGATCTGCGCGATCTGGCCGGAGATCTCGTGCGTCGCCTTGGCAGTCTGCTCGGCCAGGGCCTTCACCTCGGAGGCGACGACCGCGAAGCCCTTGCCGGCGGCCCCGGCGCGGGCCGCCTCGATGGTGGCGTTGAGGGCCAGCAGGTTGGTCTGGCCGGCGATGTTGGAGATCAACCCGACCACGTCGCCGATCCGCGACACGGAATTGCTCAGTTCCTGGACGAGCGCGCCGGTCTGATCGGCGTCGGAGACGGCCCGCTGCGCCAGATGCGCCGAGCCGTCCACCTGCCGGCCGATCTCCTGCACCGAGGAGCCGAGCTCCTCGGCCGCGGCCGCGACGGTGTTGACGTTGGAGGCGGCCTCCTCGGCGGCCGCCGCGACCGTGTTCGACTGGCTCGAGGTCTGGGTCGCCGTCGCCGACATGGTCCGGGCGGTCGCCTGCAGCTCGGTGGCCGAGGACGAGACCATGCCGACGATGCCGCCGACCGCGCGATCGAAGCTGTCGGCGAGTTCGATCATGGTCCGGCGCCGCTCGGCCGCGGCGGCCGCGTCGGCGATCCGCTTCATCTCGGCCTCCTCGGCGGCCTTCTTGGCGACCATCGCCTTGATCCCGTCCACGGCGCGCCCGACCGCGCCGATCTCGTCGCCGCGGGCGGCCTCCTTGATCTCGGCCTCGATCTCGCCGCGGGCCATGCGCTGCAGCACGGCCACGAGGCGGCCGAGGGGGCGGGTCAGCATGGCGAAGACGAGGAAGGCCAGCAGCCCCGCGATGACGACGCTGGCGACGCTGCCGAGCAGGCTCGCGAGGTAGGCGGCGCCGAAGGAGCGCGCCTGCTCGTCGCTTCGGGCGGCGAGGAGGTCGCGCTCCGCTTTCTCGGCCTCGCCGATCTTGGCGCGCAGGGCGTCCATGGACGCCTTGCCGGCGCCGCTCGCCTCGATCTGCCGGGCCTTGTCGAGATTGCCGGCCTCGACGAGGGCGATCTCCTTGGCGGCGATGTCGCTCGACCACGTCTCCGCCGAGCCGCGCACGGCCTCCAGGCGCGCCTGTTGGGCGGCGTTGTCGGCGGTGAGCGACTTGGCGCTTTCCAGGGACACCTTGAAGGACTTCTGGCCGGCGCGGAGCGGCTCCAGGAATTTCGGATCGCCCGCGATCAGGTAACCGCGCAGGCCGGTCTCCTGATTGACCATCGCCTGCGTGAGGCCGTCGAGGGCGGAGATGACCTGATACGAGTGCTCCGTGAGGTGATTGACGCGCTCGATCGAAGACAGGTGACTGTATCCGATGGCGCTGATCCCCACCGTGACCGCCGCCAGGCTGCCGAATGCGGCAGTCAGCTTCGTTACGATCCGGACATCGTTGATCGAGCGCATAGTCAGTCCCCAGGGCCCCATTCTGGAATTCGGATTTGGTTCCCTGGCGGTTGTGATAAATTATACGCTGTAAATTTTGTCTTACAGCGGGCTGTATCGCCCGGATGAATCCGGTTTAACGACGGTTGAGGATCTGCTGCCAGCAATCAAACGTTAGTGATCGTCTCGCGCACTGCTGTCGTCGGTGACTACAACCTGAGATAAGAGGCGCCGGGCCGGATTTTGTAGCGACGCGGCGATCCGGGCGCGGTTTCGAGGAAGCTCTTCAGGACGCGAAGACCGGCGCCGGAGCGTATTCGCGCGCGGTGCGGTTCGCGCGGAAGCTGTGATGACCCGCGTTCAGCCGGGCAGACCCCGCGCCGATGCGCGAGCGCCCGCGACGGGATCCGGGTGACGCGGGCACACCGTGTGCGATCGAGCGCGCAGCGACGGCGGCGGAGCCGGCGAACCCGGCTGCGCCCGGCCGGGTCTCAGGTATCCAGCGCTTCGATGACGAGGTTTCCGTTGGTGTAGACGCAGATCTCGGCGGCGATCGTCATGGCCCGCCGCACGATCGCCTCGGCGTCGAGGTCGCCGTCCTCCAGCGCGCGGGCGGCCGCCAGAGCGTAGTTGCCGCCAGACCCGATGGCCATGACGCCGCTCTCCGGCTCCAGCACGTCGCCCGAGCCCGACAGGAGCAGGCTGACCTCGCGGTCGGCGACGAGCATCATCGCCTCGAGCCGGCGAAGGTAGCGGTCCGTCCGCCAATCTTTCGTGAGTTCCACGCAGGCCCGGGTCAGCTGACCGGGATACTGCTCCAGCTTGGCTTCGAGGCGCTCGAACAGCGTGAACGCGTCCGCGGTGGCGCCGGCGAAGCCGCCGATCACCGCGCCCTTGGCGAGGCGCCGGACCTTGCGGGCGTTCCCCTTCACGATGGTCTGGCCGAGGCTGACCTGACCGTCGCCGCCGATGACGACGCGGCCGCCCTTGCGGACCATCAGGATCGTGGTCGCGTGCATCTGGGGGACGGCGCCCCGGTCGTCGTACCTGAATGCGTCCTGGCTCAAGATTCGGCTCCGCTCTCGATCGCGCCGAGATGGGGAGCTTCGCCGGCCGAGTCCAGCCGGTGCCGGGATCGCGCGCCTACTCGGCGACCGCCTCGGGGCTGCGCACCGGGCCGGCATCCTGCAGGATCGACTGCGCGGCGGCCTCGGCCAGGAGCGCGTAGCCGCGGTCGGCCATGTGCAGGCCGTCGGCGGCGAAGAGCTGCTTGGTCGTCAGCTTACCCTCGCGCACCCAGCCGTGCATCAGGTCGGCCCGGCGGATCACCGGCACGTCGAGCTCGTCGCCGATGCTGCGCACCGCGTCGCGGAAGCGCGAGGCGCCCGGCGTGGATTCGAGCTTCGGGCACCATTGCGGCTCCATCAGCACCACGTCGATGCCGGCCTCCCGGATCCGGCGGATCGCCGACACGGTGGCCTCGCGGAAATGGTCGAGCGACACGCCGCGCAGCGGGTCGTTGCTGCCCGTCTGCCAGATGACGAGCTGGGGCTCGGCCGCGATCACGTCGCGGTCGAGGCGCGCCAGCATGTCGTCGACGTGCTCGCCGCCGATGCCGCGGTTGATGACCGCCACGTCCATCCCGTGCAGCTTCTTGCGTAGGTCGATCTGCAGGCGGGCCGGGTAGGCGTTGGCCGGGGTCGACGCGCCCACGCCCTCCGTTGAGGACGACCCGAAGGCCACGATCTTGAGCGGGGCGCCGATGGCGATCTGGCGGGCGACGTGGGGCAGGTCCGGGCTGTCGCCCAGGTCGAAGCCCAGCATGTCCAGGGATTCGGGCAGCAGGTCCGCGTAGGCGAGGACCGCCGTCGGAAGGACCAAGAGGGCGCCCAACAAGCCCAGGCGGCGCAGCATCCTGCGGGCGGGGAAGACAGGTTTCAGCGTCTTGGACACGGGACCGACGGCTCCGGCTCTCGTGAGCGGTAGATACAATCTGACACAGGGCCCTGAAAAGAGCGGTTCCGGGCAGAGTTTGAAAACGCACTGAATTCGTAACGCAAAATTAGGCATGAGTGGGGAGGCGCGCCCTTGCCCGAGGATTCCCGGCAACATCGGTGCGGCGGGTCGACCCCAGCGACGTTGGCGTCGCGGCACCCGCACGCCCGACGCCGAGTCGGCACGAACCATGCAGAACACGCTCCGACGCGTCTCCGACAGGGCGGCGGAGCGCGCGGTCGGGGCCGCGGCGCGTCCCCCGACCGGCCGCGGGGCTCCGTGAGCCGTCCCATGGTCGACCGCTTGCGCATCGCGATCCTCACGCACTCGACCGACCCGCGCGGCGGCGTGGTCCACGCTCTGGCTCTCGGGGAGGCCCTGGGCAGGCTCGGCCACGAGGCGGTGGTCCACGCGCCCGACCCGACCGGCGGCGGCTTCTTCCGCGCGGCGCAGTGTCCGGTGATCTCGGTCGCGGCCAAGCCGGTCGCGGGACCGGCCGCCGCCTTGGTCGGCGCCCGGATCGCCGACTACCTCGCGCACTTTTCGACGCCCGCCGCCTGCGACTTCGACGTCTTCCACGCCCAGTGCCGGATCAGCGGCAACGCGCTCGCCACCCTGACCCGGCGCCGCCTCATCCCGGGCTTCGTGCGCACGGTCCACCGGATCGACACGTTCACGGATCCGCGGCTCGCGCAGTGGGAGGAGCGGGCGATCCTCGATGCCGGGCGCCTGCTCTGCGTCAGCCGGACCTGGGCGGCGACGCTGGCGGCCGAGTACGGCGCCCGGGCCGACGTGGTCGGCACGGGCGTCGAAGGGGCGGCCTTCACGCCCGATCCCGGGCCGGAGGACGACGCGCTCCGCCGCCGCCTCGGCCTCGGCGGCGGCCCTGTCTTCCTCAGCGTCGGCGGCTTCGAGGCGCGCAGGAACACGCTGGCGATCATCGAGGCCTTCGCGGCCCTGCGCCGGACCTGCCCCGACGCGCAGCTCGTCGTGGCCGGCGGCGCGCCGCCTCTTGATCAGGCCGGCTACGAGGCCCGGTGCTGCGCCACGCTCGAGCGCGAGGGGCTCGAGGTCGGGCCCGGCCGGCCGGTGATCCGAACCGGCACCTTGGCGCAGGCGGACATGCCGGGCCTCTACCGGCTGGCCGACACCCTGGTCTCTCCCTCGCTCGCGGAGAGCTACGGCCTGTGCGTTCTGGAGGCGATGGCCTGCGGAACGCCGGTGATCGTGTCGGGCCGGCCGCCCTTCACCGAGTACATCGCCCCCGGCGAAGCCCTGTCGGTGAACCCGGACGACACCGACGCCATCGCGTCGGCCATGCGGGCGAGCCTGGAGCCGAGCCGGCGGGCGCGGCTGCGCAATGCCGGCCGAGAGGTCGCCCGGGCGCATGTCTGGGACGCCTGCGCGGCGCGCCACCTGCCGACCTACGCGGAACTCGCACCCGGGGACGCGCCGTTGATGGCCGCGGCCACGGGGGCTGCGGCCTGGAACACGCTGCGGGTCCCGCGCGATGCCTGAGATGCGCTTCCATATCCGGTGGCCCGACGGGACCCGCGAGGCCTGCTACTCGCCGTCGCTGGTGATCAAGGACCACCTCGCGGTCGGACAGGACTACCCGCTCGACGAGTTCGTCGTCCTGACCCGGCTGGCCCTGGGCATCGCCAGCGAGCGCGTCCGCGCCCGCTACGGGTTCCCGTGCGGCCGCGCGCAGGCGCAGCTCGCCCGGATCGAGGAGGGCGCCCGCCGGCAGGAGCCCGGGACGGTCCACGTCGAGGCCTTCGAGGACTGATAAGGGCCCGCGGGATCGCCGTGCGGCGAGGCGACGCGGCGCGGACCGGCGGCGCTCCGGGTTGTCCGCAGGACCCACGGCGCGCGGAGGCCCAGGCGATGATGACCCGGATTGCGGCAGTGCTGGTGCTGGCCGCGTCACCCGCGGCGGCGCACACGCGGCCGTCCACCACGGCGATGACCTGCGAGCAGACGATCCGCCTCATCCAGGCCCGCGGAGCGCTCGTCCTCGGGACCGGCGGCATGACCTACGATCGGTTCGTCCGTGACCGCTCGTTCTGCGAGCCCACCGAGATCGCGCGGCGCGCCTTTCGGCCGACCCGCGACAACCCGAACTGCCTGATCGGGTACACCTGCTACGAGCCCGGACGCGGCGACTGGTTGGGTGTGGACGACTAGCACCGTTCCCGATCGCGCTGCCGCGTTTCTCGAGCGTGGAAGAGGGGGGTGAAGTGCGGGACGCCGGCGCAGCGAGCGCGCCGCGTCAGCCGGCGTCCGGGACCGCCCGACCGGGTTCGAGGGCGACGATCACCCGACGATCCCCGGCCCGGCGGGTGAAGCCCGTGGCGTCGAGGTGCTCCAGCAGCGGGATCGAGAACTTGCGCGAGATTCCCAGGGTCGCGCCGGCCTCGCGGGCCAGGAATCCGGTCTCCGCCGTCCGCGCCGTCGGGAAGGCGTCGATCAGGCGGCTCTTGGCGGTGGCCACCGCTTCCCGGTGGAACAGCACGGCGCGGCGCTGCACCCGGTCGACGGCGCGGATCACCGTGCCGGCTCCCACGAGGTAGGTCAGTGCCTCGCGGCGGCGCACGTCCCGGCCGATGGCCTCGGCCTCGTCGGGCGGGCTGAGGCCGGCGCGGCGGAAGACCTGCTCCAGCCGGCGGGCGGCCTCGCTCTCGTTCCGCGCGGGGTCGAACTCGGCCCGCCGCCACAGGGCGCCCGCCTGGGCGACGCCGCCGGCGGCCGCGAGGTCGCGCAGGACCGCGCCGGTCACCGCCTCGGGCAGCGCCAGGGCGCGGGACAGGCGCTCCAGGGCGATGCCGTGCTCCATCGGATAGTCGCGGTGATGGTGTGCCAGGGCGGCCAGCGTGCCGGTGCGCAGCGCCTCGAAGGCCGCGGCCCCGACGAAGCGGTCGCCGATCGCGCGGGCGCCGTCTTCGGAGAGCGCCTGCCGGGCGCGGTCCGGCGCGATACCGGCGATCCGGGCGAGTTCGTTGAGCGGTGCCCCGGCCGCGCCGAGCTGCCCGAGGCGGACCGTGATCGCCTCGGCGGGACCGCCCGCCGCAAGGGCGGCGAGGTCGGCCATGACCCGGGGATCGTGGCGCCGGCGGCGGCGGCTCGCCGGGTCGAGGAGCCGGCCGCCCGCCACCGTGACGGAGGGCGAATCGAGCCGCAGCACGAAGGGCTCCCGCGCCGGCACCGCCACCGGCTCGCCGAGGTGGAGCTGCGCCTGGGTACTGGCGCCCGGCTCCAGGGCGTCGCGGTCGAGCAGCCGCAGCCGCGCCTCGACCTCGGTGGTGCCGAAGAGCAGGCGGCAGGCCGTGCCGCCCGCCAGGGGGTCCGGCAGGCTCGCCGCCGCGGTGATCGCCACGTCGAGCCACGGGCTCAGCGCGAGCAGGCCCGGCAGCGACAGCGCCTGCCCGCGGGCGATCTGGTCGAGGTCGATGCCGCGCAGGGCGACCGCCGTGCGGCGCCCCGGCTCGGCGCGCTCGACCGCGCGCCCGTGGATCTGCAGGCCGCGCACCGTGGCGGTGCGACCGCCGGGAGCGATCTCGACGGTCTCGCCGACCGCGAGCGGCCCGCGTCGCAGCGTCCCGGTCACGACGGTGCCGAAGCCCGGCCGGGAGAAGACCCGGTCGACCGGAAGGTAGGCGAAGCCGTCGTCGCGGACCGGTTTCGTCTCCGCCACCAGCGCCGAGAGGGCGGCGGCGAGCTCCGGCAGGCCGTCGCCCGTCACGGTCGAGGTGGCGATGACCGGGCCGGCCTCGATCCCGGCCCGGGCGGCCGCTGCGGCGATCTCGGCGGCGCGCGCGGCCACGGTCTCGGGCGTCGCGAGGTCCGCCTTGGTCAGCGCCAGGACACCGCGGCGCACGCCGATGAGGGCGGCGATCTCGAGATGCTCCACCGTCTGCGGCTTGATTCCCTCGTGGGCGTCGACCGCCAGAAGAACGGCCCGCATGCCGGTGGCGCCGGAGATCATGGCGCGGACGAACCGCTCGTGGCCCGGCAGGTCGACGAGGTCGATCTCGCCCTGCGCGGCGGTCAGCAGCGCGAAGCCCGGCACGATGGACACGCCGCGGGCGCGCTCTTCCTTGAGCCGGTCGGTCTCGACGCCGGTGAGCGCGCGGACGAGCGCCGTCTTGCCGTGATCGACGTGCCCGATCACGCCGACGAGGAGTGTCTTCAAAGCAGCCACCGACCGCATCTTCTCCGCGGTGCCGCCGTCCACAAGGGGCGCACCGCTCGCTCGAAGGGGAATCCGCCGCGCCGGCGCGTCGCGGCGCCGTGTGCGCCTCCGGGCGGTCGGGGCCGGGGCTGCGAGGCAGATGGATTGTGGACAATTTGTCTTGCCACGCCGTGCCGTTTTGGGAAAGCGCGATTTTAACGCAGCGCAGCATCCATCCGCCGCGGGCGACCGGTCTCGTCCCAGCTTGACGACGGCGGCGCCGCCGCCTTTGCTGCCGCGGGTGCGTCGGACGGTCACGCCCCGATGCCGGTTCCGCGAGATGCGACGCAGGATGCGATGCAACCGGAGCCCATCCCTGGCTCGTTAGCCGGGGCAGGCGACGAAGAGGAGCGTATGAGCGACACCGATAGCCACGCCGCGGCGGAGCCCCGCGAGGTCGAGCTGAAGCTTGACTGCGCCGGGCCGGATCTGACGGCGCTCGCGTCCCATCCCCGGTTGAAGGACGCGTCGGCGACCGAGCCCGAATCCCTGGTGACGACCTACTACGACACGCCCGATCGCGCGCTCCGGAAGAACGGCCTGACCCTGCGCGTCCGCGCCAAGGGCGACCGCCATATCCAGACCGTGAAGGCCGGGAGCGGCGGCGTCGGCCTGTTCGACCGGGCCGAGTGGGAGAGCGAGATCGCCGGGCAGGCGCCGGAGCCCGCGGCCTGGGCCGACACGGCCGCCGGGCCGGTCCTGCGCGAGGCCGATGCGCCGCTGGAGCGGCTGTTCGCCACCGTGGTGCAGCGCCGGGAGGTCCCGGTCGCGCAGGGCGAGTCCCGCGTGCTCGTGACCCTCGACGAGGGCCGTGTCGAGACCGACTCGGGCGTCGCGCCGCTCTGCGAGGTCGAGCTGGAACTCCAGTCCGGCGATCCGGCCGACCTGTTCGCGCTGGCGCGGGAGCTGGCCGAGACCGTGCCGCTGCGCCTCGGCGTGAAAGCCAAGAGCGCGGTCGGCTACGCGCTCCTCGACGGGATCGAGCCCGGCGTCGTGAAGGCCGAGGCGGTGGAACTGCCCGAGGGCGCGAGCGCCGGGGAGGTCTTCCGCCGGGTGGCGCGCGCCTGCCTGCGCCACATGCGTCTCAACGAGACCGCCTTCCTGGAAGGCGGCCGCCCGCCCGAGGCGCTCCACCAGATCCGCGTCTCCCTGCGCCGCCTGCGCTCGGCGCTGTCGCTGTTCGGGCCCATGCTGGAGAGCGATCCCCGGGCGGCCGGCTTCAACGACGAGATCAAGCGCGTCACCGAGCCCTTCGGCCACGCCCGCAACCTCGACGTGTTCCTGAGCGACACGCTGCCGGATCTCGCGGAACAGCGCCCCGACGAGCCCGGCCTGGACGCCCTGCGCGCGCGCGCCGAGGCGGAGCGCGCCACCGCGTACGACGCGGTCTCGGAGACCCTCGAGAGCCCGCAATGGCGCGCGCTCGTCATCGACTTCGCCGGCTGGGTCGAGGCGGGCTCCTGGGCCGCCGGCCCCGACGCGGCCGTCGACGGGCGCCACTTCGCCGCGCAGGTGCTCGACAAGGCGCGCGCGCGCCTCAAGAAGCGCGGGCGCGGCCTCCGGCACCTCGATCCGCACACGCGGCACCGGGCGCGGATCGCCGCCAAGAAGCTCCGCTACGGCGCGGAGTTCTTCGCCGGTCTCTACCGGAAGAAGAAGGCGGTCCGCCGGCAGGAGAAGTTCGGCGCCGCGCTCTCCGACCTGCAGGACCACCTCGGCGCGCTCAACGACCTGGAGACGGCCCGGTCGATGACCGAGAGCCTGTCGGGACCGCCGATGCCGGGTCCCGACGATCCGGGGGCACAGAAATTGCTCGACGCGGCCGCGGACGCACGGTCCGAGCTCCTCGACGTCAAGCCCTTCTGGCGCTGAGGCTTCTCGCGCCGCCGGCCCGGTCGGAACCCGGTCGGTGCGGCGGCGTTCGCCGGACGCGGATCGGCCCGTCCGGGGCAGGGAGCGCGGATGGCCCACGCCTACAGGTTCGGCATCGAGGAGGAGTTCTTCCTGGCCGATGCGCGCACGCGCGGCACGCCGCGGGCCGGCCTCCGGGCCTTCCACGCCGCCGTGCGGGCCCGCCTCGACGACGCCGAGCGCGAGCAGCTCCAGTGCCAGGTTGAGGTGGCCTCGCCGCCGACCGCCGATCTCGCCGAGGCGCGGGGGCATCTCGCGGATCTGCGCGGCAGCCTCGCGGAGATCGGCGCCGAGCGCGGCATCCTGACCTTCGCCGCGGGCACGCATCCGACCGCCCGGTGGCGCGACCAGCGCCCCACCGACAAGGCCCGTTACCACGGGATCATGGCCGACCTTCGGATGCTCGGCCGCCGCAACCTCGTCTGCGGCCTTCACGTCCACGTGGAGGTCCCGGACCCCGAGGCGCGGATCGGGCTGATCAACCGGCTGCTGCCCTACCTGCCGGTGCTGCTCGCGCTCTCCACCGGCTCGCCGTTCTGGCAGGGGCAGCTGACCGGCCTCGCCGGCTACCGGATGCGCGCCTACGCCGAGCTGCCGCGCACGGGCGTGCCCGAGCTATTCGCCGATGCCGACGACTACGCCCGCTACGTCGACGTGATGACCCGCTCGGGCGCCATCGCGGATGCCAGCTATCTCTGGTGGCACGTGCGCGCGTCGCTGAAGTACCCGACCCTGGAACTGCGGGTCGCCGACAGCTGCACGCGCCTCGACGACGCGCTGTGCATCGCCGCGCTGTTCCGCTGCCTCGTGCGCCGGGTGGTCCGGGACAAGCGGCTCAATGCCGGCCTGACCGCCGCCTCCCGCGGCTTCGTCATGGAGAATCTCTGGCGGGCCGAGTGCGACGGCGTGCGCGCGACGCTCATCGACGAGGCGCAGGTCCGGACGGTGCCGGTCTCCGCGCTGGTCGAGACCCTCCTCGCCGACATCGCCGAGGATGCCGAGGCGCTGGGCTGCGCCGCCGCCTGCGGGCACACGGCGCGGATCGTGGCGGAGGGGACCAGCGCCGACCGGCAGATGGGCGTGTTCGCGGCGGCGCGCCGGTCGGGCGCGCGGGAGCGCGCGGCGCTGTCGGCGGTGGTCGATCATCTCGCGGCGGAGACCGCCGCCGGCTCGAGGTCCGGGCCTGGGGGGCACCCGAACATCGCTCCGGCGGCGTGACGACGGGCGCGGAACCGGCTGAGGGGGGATCGTCGAGGCCGCGTTCCGTCGGCCGCGCTCGAGGACGCGGTCGGCCGTATGAGTCGCATGGCCATGTTGCCGAAGGATGTCTGGCCGCCGGTACCGCGCGCCTTTATGGCCGGTCGCGCGGCGACGGGTTCCCTCCGTGCCGTCCTCTGCTATCCCTCGCGTTCCAGCAGCCACCCCGACTCCGCGGCCGACCCTCCGGAATGAGCCTCCTGCGCGACCTCTTCGGCCATGTCGGCCGTACCGTGACGGCCTATGCCGGCGACAAGGCCTTGATGCTCGCGGCGGTCTCGGCCGCCGCCAACGTCATCGTGGCCGACGGCGAGGTCGCGGGCCCCGAATTCGACGCCGCCCTGCACGGCCTGAAGGCCGACCCGGTCCTGATGAAGGGCTACGACGCGCTGATGCTGGAGACGGAGCTCTACGAGGGCATCGCCCGGGCCCGCACCCGCCTCGGCCGGGCCGAGAACCTGCGCCACGTCGCGGCGGTCGCCGAGCGGCCCGCGACCCAGCGCGAGAACGTCTTCCTGATCGCCGCGGACGTCGCCGACCAGGACGGGATCAGCAACATCGAGGCGGGCGCCCTCGGCGAGATCGCCGTCGCCCTCCGGGTCGACGCGATCGCGCTCCTGCGCGCCAACCCGGTGCGGCGCCCGCTGGCCTGACCGGCCCGGTTGGCACCGCGGTTGCTCTCGGGTGCGCCTGGTGGGAGCGCTGCCAAGTCGGCCGCACCCGCCTATAACGTCAGCGTCGCACGGCGACCCGCCGTGAAAGGAACCGGCATGGCCGAGATGAGCCTCAGCAAGACCCACAACCTGCGCGCCAACAGTGCGCGCCTCTGGGCGACGATCCTGGAGACCGCGGAATTCGGCGGCACGCCGGCCGGCGGCATCAACCGCCTGACGCTCTCGGCCGAGGACGGCCGGGTCCGCGACTGGTTCCGGGAGGCCTGCGAGGCGGCCGGGCTCACCGTGTCGGTCGACGCGCTCGGCACGCAGTACGCCCTGCGGCCGGGCCGCGACATGGGCCGCAAGGCGATCGCCTTCGGCTCGCACCTCGACACCCAGCCGACCGGCGGCAAGTTCGATGGGGTCCTCGGCGTGCTGGCGGGGCTCGAGGTGATGCGCAGCCTGAACGATGCCGGCATCGAGACCGAGGCGCCGCTCCTCGTGGTCAACTGGACCAACGAGGAGGGCTCGCGCTTCGCCCCCGCCATGATGGCCTCGGCGGCCTACGCGGGCGACTTCACCACGGACGAGATCCTGGGGAAGCGCGACGCCGCCGGCACTACGGTGGCGGAGGCCCTCGACGCGATCGGCTACCGCGGGGTGGAGGCCGTCGGCACGCGGGAGATCGGCGCCTTCGTCGAACTGCACATCGAGCAGGGGCCGATCCTGGAGGCCGAGGGCAAGACCATCGGCGTGGTCGAGGGCGGCCAGGGCATCATGTGGTTCGACGGCGTGATCACCGGCTTCGAGAGCCACGCCGGGACGACGCCGATGCCGCGCCGCCGCGACGCGCTGCTCGCCCTCTCGGAATTCGCCCTGGCCGCCGAGCGGATCGCGCTGGGCCACGCGCCCACCGCGGTGGCGACGATCGGCGAGGCCGCGATCCTGGCGCCCTCCCGCAACGTCGTGCCGGGCCGGGTCGCCTTCACGGTGGACGTGCGCGATCCGCGCTCCGAGACCCTCGACGCGATGGAGGCGGCGCTCGGCGAGGCGGCCACCGAGATAGCGGCGCGGCGCCATCTGGAGATCGCGCTGACCCGGATCTGGCGGAAGGAGCCGGTGCCGTTCGACCCCGCGATCGTGGCGGCGATCGATGCGTCCGCCGAGAGCCTGGGGCATCCGCGCCGCCGGATCATCTCGGGCGCCGGCCACGACGCCTGCAACCTCGCCGCGAAGGTCCCGGCGGCGATGATCTTCGTGCCGTGCAAGGACGGGGTCAGCCACAACGAGTCGGAATCCGCCACGCAGGCCGACTGCGCCGCCGGCGCCGACGTCCTGCTGCAGACGGTGCTCCGCCTCGCCAACGCGCCGCGCGCCTGAGGCTTCCCGCCGGGACGGCGCCCGTCGTCCCGGCGCCGGGCGCGCCGCACCGCCCGCGCGGAGGTGTACCGCGGCGGAAAATCCCGTAAGGACCGCTCCATGAGCGCGCGATCCTACCGCGACGCCAGGGGCCGGCCGCTCGTCGCGGTCACCGGCATCGGCGTCGTCTCCTCCCTCGGTCAGGGACAGGCCGACACGTGGGCGGCCATGACCGAGGGCCGGTCGGGCATCCACGCGATCGCGCGGTTCCCGACCGACACGCTGCGAACCCGCATCGCCGGGACGGTGGACTTCCTCGACACCGATCCGCTCGTCGCGCCGCTCCTGTCCGAGCGCTTCGCCGCCGTCGCCGCCGAGGAGGCGGTGGCGCAGGCCGGGATCGGCGCCAGGGGCGATTTCCCGGGCGCCCTGTTCATCGCGGTCCCGCCGGTCGAGATGGAGTGGCCGCAGCGGCAGGCCCTGGCCGAGGCCGCGGGCGGCGACGGTCCGGTCGACTACGCCGGCCTCCTGCGGGCGGCGGCGACGCGCCGCTTCGATCCCTGGCACGACCTGTTCATCTTCGGCACGGTCGCCGACCGCATCGCCGACCGCTTCGGCACGAAGGGCTCGCCGATCTCGCTCTCGACCGCCTGCTCGTCGGGGGCCACGGCGATCCAGCTCGGCGTCGAGGCGATCCGGCGCGGCGAGACCGCCGCGGCGCTCTGCATCGGCACGGACGGCTCGGTGAACCCGGAATCGCTGATCCGCTTCTCGCTGCTGTCGGCGCTCTCGACCCGCAACGACGACCCCGCGACCGCCTCGAAGCCGTTCTCGAAGGACCGGGACGGGTTCGTCATGGGCGAGGGCGCAGCCGCCCTGGTGCTCGAGGACGCCGAGGCCGCCGTCGCGCGCGGCGCCGCGATCCTCGGCTACGTCCTCGGCTGCGGCGAGAAGGGCGACGGCTTCCACCGCACCCGGTCCAGCCCCGACGGCGCGCCGATCATCGCGGCGATCCGGGCGAGCCTGGACGATGCCGGTGTGGCGGCCGAGGCGATCGACACGGTGAACGCGCACGGCACCTCGACGCCGGAGAACGACAAGATGGAGGCCCTGGGCCTCGCGGCCGTGTTCGGCGACCGCGCGGCCGCCCTGCCGGTCACCTCCAACAAGTCGATGATCGGCCACACCCTCACGGCGGCCGGCGCCATCGAGGCGGCGGTCTCGCTGCTGACCATCCGCCACGGCCGCATCCCGCCGACCATCAACCACCGTGTGCCGGACCCGACCATCGCCCTCGACATCGTGGAGACCGCCCGCGACCTGCCGGTGCGGACTGTGCTGTCGAACTCGTTCGGCTTCGGCGGCCAGAACACCTGCCTAGTCCTCGGCGCGGAGCCCGCGTGAGCGCCGCCGCCACCCCGCGCCGGGTCCTCGTGACCGGCGGCGCGTCCGGCATCGGCGCCGCGATCGTCCGCGCGCTGGCGGGATCCGGCCTCGGCGTCGACTTCACCTACCGCGCCTCGGCCGAGGCCGCGCAGGCGCTGCTGGCCGAGCTGCGGACGACCTACCCGGACCGGTCTTTCGCGGCCCATCCCGTCGACCTCGCCGACCGGGCCGCGCTGGACACCTTCTGCGAGACCGCCGAGGCCGCCGGCTATTACGGCCTCGTCCACAATGCCGGCCAGTCCTGCGACGCCCTCGCGGCGATGCTCGATCAGGAGCGCGCCGAGGCCGCCATGCAGGTCAACTTCTTCTCGCTGACGCGCCTCGCCAAGGCGCTGGTGCGGGAGATGACCCGGGCGCGCGCGGGCCGGATCGTGGCGATCGGCTCGGTCGCCGCCCTGCGGGCCAATGCCGGCAACGCCGCCTACGCGGCGACCAAGGGCGCGCTCATCGCCTATTGCCGCACCCTGGCGATCGAGACGGCCAAGCGCGGCGTGACCGTCAACGTCATCGCCCCGGGCTTCGTCGACACCGCCATGATGGAGCGCTACGCCGCCTACCGCGACGGGATGGAGCGCCAGATTCCCGCCGGCCGCTTCGGGCGGCCCGAGGATGTCGCGGCGCTTGCGGCCTTCCTGATGGGCGAGGGGGCATCCTACATCACCGGGACCGTGCTGCCCGTCGATGGCGGCCTGACCGCCATGATGGGTGTCCACCGGACCTGACGGTGGCGCCACCGAACCGGACGATTCTGCCGATGCGCGCCAGCCTCGCCCTCACCGCCGCCCTCTGCGGCGCGGCTCTCCTGGCCCCGGGCGACGCCCGGGCGGAGCCGCAGGTCTACCGCATCTCCGGCCTGCCGCCGGGCGAGCCGCTCAGCATCCGCGCCGAGCCGGACCCGTCCGCCGAGCAGATCGGCGAGATCCGCAGCCGCGCCCTGGTCTTCGGCTGCACCAACGACACGCCGAGCCGCACCACGTGGTGCCGGGTGAAGGCCGGACGCGCCCTCGGATGGGCGCGGCGGCGCTACCTGGCGC
Source organism: Methylobacterium sp. D54C (assembly GCF_053345595.1). Lineage (NCBI taxonomy): Bacteria > Pseudomonadati > Pseudomonadota > Alphaproteobacteria > Hyphomicrobiales > Methylobacteriaceae > Methylobacterium > Methylobacterium sp. D54C. The sequence continues at coordinate 58,366 of NZ_JBKFAK010000004.1, read as the reverse complement.
CGGAGTGACGAGAGACACGATGCGAGCCCTCCAGCTGTTCGGTGACCGCGACCTGCGCCTCACCGAGATCGAGCCGCCGCCCGCGCCTGGCGCTGACGAAGTCCGGATCCGCATCCGCGCGGTCGGCCTCAACTTCATCGACGTCTGGGGCTTCCGCGGCATGGCCTTCGCCAAGCGGAAGATGCCGCTGATCGTCGGCGCGGAGGCGGCCGGGACCGTCGAGTCGGTCGGGGCGGGCGTCACCGGCCTCGTCGCGGGCGACCGGGTCGTGCCGTACGGCGCCATGACCTGCGGCAAGTGCAAGGCCTGCCGCGAGGGGCGCGACAACCTCTGCGAGGACGTGTCCGGCGTGATGGGCTTCCATCTCGACGGCTTCGCCCGGGAGCTGGTGACCATGCCGGCCCGCCTCGCCGTGAAGGTGCCGGACGGCGTCAGCGACACCGACGCCGCCTGCGCGGGCATCGCCTTCGGCACGGTCCAGCACATGCTGTTCGACAATGCGCGCCTGGAGCCCGGCGAGAGCGTGCTGGTCCATGCCGGCGGCTCCGGGATCGGGACCGCGGCGATCCGCATGGCCAAGGCGATCGGCTGCACCGTCTACACGACGGTCGGCGACGACGAGAAGGGCCGCAAGGCCGCCGAGCTCGGCGCCGACCACGTCATCAACTACCGCACCGAGCGTTTCGAGGGCGAGGTTCGCCGGCTCACGAAGCGCAAGGGCGTCGACGTGGTGTTCGAGCATGTCGGCGCCGATACCTGGAACGGCTCCCTGCTCTGCCTGAAGCGCGGCGGCCGACTCGTGACCTGCGGATCGACCTCGGGCGTCTCGGCGACCATGAACCTGATGCAGCTGTTCCAGCAGCAGTACCGCATCACCGGCTCGTTCGGCTGCTCGCTCGCGAATATCGGGCAGGCCCTCGCCAAGATGGAAGCGGGCATTCGACCGGTGGTGGATACCGTGTACCCGCTGGCGGATTTCGCGCAGGGTCTGGAGCGCCTCGAATCGCGCCGGGTGTTCGGCAAGATCCTCGTCAGCCTGTAGCGCCGGCAGCGGCGCACCCGCCCGGCGCCGCACCGTCACCGGGTGCGGTGATCCGCATTTCGCGCTGCGGGAGACTTGTCGTAAACGTCGCTGTACGGGTGCGCTGGGGGGCCGCCCGGACCGTATCCTGGAATCGACTGTGCTGCGTCTCGCCCTCCTGCTCAAACGGTCGTACCCGCGCCTCGCGGGCTTCGCGATGATCCCGGTGATCCGCGCCCTGGTGCTGCTGGCCCGGATCCTCGGGCCGGTCCGGTCCACGGCACTCGGCGCCGCGCTCCTGCGAACCCTCGGACCGCTCCTGCCGGCGCACCGCACGGCGATGGCGAACCTCCGGGCGGCCTTCCCCGAAATGTCGGAGGCGGAGCGGAAGCGGATCGCCCTGGAGGCCTGGGACAATCTCGGCCGGACGGGGGCCGAGTACGCCCATCTCGACAGCCTGTTCGATTACGATCCCGCCGCCACCGGCGACTTGCGGACGGAGGTCGCCGGGATCGAGCACTTCTACGCCCTGCGGGACGACGGCCGGCCCGGTCTGATCTTCTCGGCGCATCTGGCTAACTGGGAATTGCCGGCGATCTGCGCGGCCCGTTTCGGCCTGGACGCCACCGCGGTGTTCCGGCCGCCGAACAACCCCGCCGCCGCGCGCCTCGTCCAGGAGGTCCGCCGCCGGACGATGGGCGGGCTCGCCGCCTCCACGCCGGGCGCCGTCTTCGCCATGCGCGACGTGGTCGAGACCGGCGGCCACCTGGGTCAACTGATCGACCAGCACTTCACCCGCGGCGTCGTGGTGGAGTTCCTCGGCCGGCCGTGCCTCGCCAACCCCCTCTTGGCCAAGCTCGCCCGCCACTACGACTGCCCGGTGCACGGCGTGCGCGTCGTGCGCCTGCCGGAGGGCCGCTTCCGCCTCGAGCTGACGCCGCCCCTGGACCTGCCCAGAGCGGCCGACGGGACCATCGACGTCGCCGGCGCCATGCAGGCGATGACGGCCGTGGTCGAGGGCTGGGTGCGGGAGAATCCCGGCCAGTGGCTGTGGATGCATCGCCGCTGGCGGCCCGACATGCTGCCCAAGCCGAGAGTGGCGCCGGCGCCACTTCAACCGACAGTAGAGTTCTCTCAAGCCAACGTGATTTCACCTTCGGCCTCGCAGACGGTCTGATGGATCGATGACGCCCCGGCACCGCGCCCCGACCCGCGACCGCCGCGCGCTGCGCGCCGCGCTGCTTGCCTGCGCGACGCTGGCCGCGATGCCGGCGCGGGCCGAGCCCGTCCGCGCCGTGGTCGAGCTCTTCACCAGCCAGGGCTGCGGTGCCTGCCGCTCCGCCGACCCTGTGCTGCGCGACCTCGCCCACAAGCCCGGCGTCATCGCCCTGACCCTGCCGGTGACCTACTGGGACTATCTCGGCTGGAAGGACACGCTCGCGCTGCGGCCGCTGACCGAGCGCCAGCGCGCCTACGCGCGGGGCCGCGGGGCCCGACAGGTGTTCACGCCCCAGGTCGTGGTCGACGGCAACGGCTTCGCCGTCGGGTCCGACCGGCCGGCCCTGGAGCGCCTGATCCGCGATGCCTGCCAGCACGGCGGGCTGCCGGTGCCGGTGCGCGGCGAGACCAACGGCGACCGGATCCTGGTGGAGGTCGGCGCGGCCCCGGAGGCCAAGACCGAGATCCGCGGCGACGTCTGGCTGGTGCCCGTGCTCCGCAGCCGCGCCATCGCGATCCAGTCCGGGGAGAACGGCGGCCGGACGGCGACCTACGTCAATGTCGTCCGCGGCATGCAGCGGCTCGGTACCTGGACGGGCCAGCCGACCCGCTTCGAGGTGCCCGACACCCAGGCCCGCGTCGCCGACGCGGACAGCTGGGTCGTCCTGCTCCAGGGGGCGGCCGACGGCAAGCCGGGCCGCATCTTCGGGGCCGCCAAGGGACCGGGGCTCTAGGCGCAGGGTCGCGCGCTGCTACTCCAGCGAGATCGGGTCGATCTGCCGGCGGCCCTCGCGCCGGTGGCGCGCCCGGGACGCGTCGGCGAGCGACGACAGGCGAGCGTCGAGGCGCTCGGACAGGCGGCCCACCAGCCCGATCAGCCCGTCGATCATCCGGCTGACGCCTGCGACCGTCCCGGTCACGGCTCCGACGATCCCGTTCTCGATGACACGACCGATTCGGCGAACACGCTGCATGACGACTGTCTCTGTGTGGGCGGCGCCGGCGGCGCCCCGATCCGCGGCAGGTAGGGCGGCCGCCCCGGCCCGTGATGCGGCCGAAAGCGGCGCGGGTCCGCGCCGCGGGAGCGGAACCTTCGCGCGGCGCGGCCGGAGCGCGCGAACCGGCGGGTCGGCAGGCTCGTTGCATGGGTGAGCCGCCCGCCGTCCCGCGCGGGCGCCCCAGATCGAGGGTCGGCCATGCGGCGACGCCCGTTCCTGTCCGGGATGTTCGCCGCCCTGTCGGTGGTCGGCCGTCCCGCCCGCGCGGCGGATGCGAGCGTCGACCTCCTCCTCGTCCTCGCGGTGGACGTGTCGCTCAGCATCAGCGAGGCCCGGTTCGACCTCGAGCGCCGCGGCTACGCCGAGGCCTTCGGCGACCCGCGCGTGCTGCGCGCCATCGGCGACGGCCCGACCGGGCGCATCGGCGTCGCCCTGTTCGACTGGGCCGGACCCGGCGAGCAGCAGGTGGCGGTCGACTGGATGGTGATCGCCTCGGCGCAGGACGCGGCCGCCTTCGCGGCGCGCCTCCGCGCGGTGCCGCGGCCGTTCTACGGACGCACCGCAATCGGCTCGGCGATCGGTTTCGCCGCCGACCTTCTGGCCCGCGCGCCGTTCCGCGCCGAGCGCCGGGTGATCGACATCTCCGGCGACGGCACCGGCAATGCCGGGCGGCCCATCGCCGAGGCCCGGGACGCCGCCGTCGCGGCCGGCATCACGGTCAACGGCATCGTCATCCTCACCGAACCGGAGGGGATGCCGGCCTTCCTGAAAGAGCATACCAATCCGGCGGGCGGCCTGGCCGCGTATTACCGGAGCGTCGTGATCGGCGGGGAGGGCGCCTTCGTGATGACCGCCGAGAGCTTCGCGGCCTTCGGCCGCTCGCTCATCGCGAAGCTCGTGCGCGAGATCTCCTGACCGTCACCCGGATCCCAGAGGACCGACCATCGATGCGCCTTGCCGTCCTCCAGTTCACGCACGAGACCGTCACGTTCCTCCCGAACGACACGACCCGGGACGACTTCGTCTATCCCGGCTCGCCGGCCGCCGGGGCCGCGCTGCTCGCCACCGATCCCAAGGGCTACATGGGCGGCTTCGTGCAGGTGGCGCGGGAGTACGACGCCGTCGAGTTGGTCGGGATCACCTCGCCGCTCTGGCCGCGCACCGGCACCGCCTCGGGCTGGATCACCGCCGACGCCTACGCGCATTTCCTCGGGCAGATGGTGGCGGAGCTGCGGGCCCAGGGCCCGTTCGACGGGGTCTACCTCGCCCTGCACGGCGCGATGGCGGTTCGCGGCGTCCCCAGGCCGGAGGCCGACATCGCCCGCCAGGTGCGCGCCGCGGTGGGCGAGGGGGCGATCCTGGTCGGGACCTTCGACCTGCACGGCAACGAGGACGCCGCCTTCCTCGACCACGCCGACATGGCTTTCGCGGTGAAGTACTTCCCGCACTACGACGGCCACCTGCAGGGGCAGCGGGCCGCCCGGATGCTGGTGCGCGCCGTGCGCGGCGACTTCCGGCCGGCGCACCGGACCCTCAAGGTGCCGATCCTCTCGCCGACCGTCGTGCAGTGGACCGGCGCCGCACCGTGGTCCGACCTCGTGCAGCGGGCCCTCGTCTGGGAGGCGCGCGAGCCGGACGTGTACGTCAACGTCTTCTTCGGCTTCCCGTGGGGCGACGCCCCGGACGGCGGGATGACCGTGCAGGCGATCACCGACGACGACCCGGCCCTCGCCGAGCGGGTGACGCGGGACGTCGCGGATTTCGCGTGGCGGCAGCGGCGCGCGCTGCTCGAGACGACGCGGATCCACACGATCGCCGACGGCGTGCGCCTCGCCCGGGCGGCGGTGGCGGAGGGCGCCGCCCCGGTGGTCCTCGCCGACCACAGCGACCGGTCGGGCCGGGCGACCTGGCTGCTGCGCGAGATCCTGCGGCAGGGCCTCGCCCGCACCCTGGTCGCCACGGTGGCGTCGCCCGACATCGCGGCGGGGTCCCTCGCGGCCGGCGACCCGTTCGACGCGCCGGTCGGCGGTGGCGGCGACCCGTCCGCAGGCGACCCGGTGCGCATCACCGGGACCGTGCTGCGCGTCGTCGCCGCGCCGGAGCCCGGCGTCGCCGGCAGCGGCGGCGGCGGCACCTGGATCTGCGTCGCGTTCGGGGCCGGCAATGTCCTGGTGCTGAGCCCGCAGCTCGCGCAGATCGTCGAGCCCGACGAGGTGTGGCGGCTCGGCCTGGACCCGGCGGATTTCGACGTCGTGGCGATCAAGTCGCGGGTGCATTTCCGGCGCGGCTTCGACGACAGCGGCTACGCCCGCACGATCCTGCTGGTGGAGCCGCCGGAGCCGTTCCTCGGCACGGTGCGCCTCGATCACCTCGCCTACGCGCAGATGCGGGCCGCCGACTTCTTCCCGTACGGCGACCCGCCCGGGCCCGTCCCGTCCGACCCGTGACCGGTCCGGCGGGGACGACAGGTGGCGGCCGCCGTCACCCGCCGGTGCTCGCCCCGCACGTGCGAGGGCGCTAGGTTCATCCCGCACGCGCTCGATGAGGCGCGGCGAGGGAGAGACGGGATGCGGATTCCGGCCGACAGGCTGACCGCCTACGTGCGGGACATCTTCGTGCGCGAGGGCTGCGCCGAGCCGGAGGCCGAGCGCATCGGCCGCTTCCTCGTTGCGGCGAACCTCACCGGCCACGACAGCCACGGCGTGGTCCGCGTCACCCGCTACGTCGAGTGGCTGCGCGCCGGCGAGGTCGAGGCCGGCCGCACGCCCGAGATCGTGACCGACGCGCCGAACTTCGCCCTCGTCGACGCCCATTACGGGTTCGGGCAGACGGCCGGCCCCGTCGCCGTCGATCTCGGGATCGCCAAGGCGCGGGCGAACGGCGTCGCGATCATCGCCCTGCGGCATGCCGGGCATATCGGCCGGATCGGCGAGTGGGCCGAGCGGGCGGCGGCGGCGGGGCTCGTCTCGGTCCATTTCGTCAACGTGGCGGGGAGCCTCCTCGTGGCGCCGTTCGGCTCCGTGGAGCGCCGCTTCTCGACGGCGCCCTTCGCGGCCGGCTTCCCGGTTCCAGGAGGCGACCCGATCATCCTCGACTTCGCCACGTCGCTGGTCGCCGAGGGCAAGGTGCTCGTCGCCTCGAGGGGCGGCAAGCCGCTGCCCGAGGGCGCGCTGATCGAGCCCGACGGCCGCCTCAGCGCCGACCCGGCGACCCTGTTCGGCCCGCTGGAGGGCGTCGAGCGCGACAACCAGCGCGGGGCGGGTGCGATCCGGGCCTTCGGCGAGCACAAGGGCTCCGGCCTCGCGCTGATGTGCGAGCTATTGGCCGGCGCGCTCACCGGCTCGGGCACGGCCGGTCCCGGGCAGCGGCGGATCTGCAACGGCATGCTGTCGATCTACGTCACGCCGTCGGCCCTCGGCACCGAGGACGCCCTCGCCGCCGAGACGCGGGCCTATCTCGAGTTCTTCAAGAGCGCCAAGCCGATGCCGGGTGCCGAGGTCCTGCTGCCCGGCGAGCCGGAGCGGCGGATGCGCGCCGAGCGCCTCGCCGAGGGCGTGCCGCTGCCCGAACCCGTCTGGGAGACCCTGCTCGCCGCCGGCCGGCCGCACGGCCTCGACGGCAAGGCCTATCGCACCTGAGCCGGGAACGACCCGGCACGACACCACGCTCGGCGGCGACCCCCGGCCTCAACGGGGGCGCCGCACGGACCGGGGACGCCATACCCGGAAGACGGGAGGAGCCCACGATGCCTCGGTTGCGCTGGCTTATGATCGGCCTCTGCATGGCCGCCAACGCCATCAACTACATCGACCGCGCCAACCTCGCGGTCGCCGCGCCCTCCATGACCAAGGAACTCGGGCTCGACGCCACCGACATGGGCCTGATCCTGTCGGGCTTCTTCTGGACCTACGCGATCATGCAGCTGCCCTTCGGCTACGTGGCCGACCGGGTCGGCGCGCGGCTCTCTCTCGTGGTCGCGGTGGTCTGGTGGTCGGCCTGCACGGCGCTGACCGCGGTCGGACGGGGGTTCCTGTCCCTGCTCGGCCTGCGCATGCTGCTCGGCATCGGTGAGGCCGGGGCCTACCCGTCCTTCGCCAAGGTCGCGGCCTCGTGGTTCCCGCGCAGCGAGCGCAGCTTCGCCAGCAGCATCTTCGACAGCGGCTCCCGGGTGGGCTCGGCTTTGGCGATCCCGCTGGTCTCCTGGGTCATCGCGACGCTGGGCTGGCGAGAGTCCTACGTCGTCACCGGCGTGCTGGGATTCGTCTGGGCGGTGTTCTGGATGTGGCTCTACCGCGAGCCCGAGAACCACCCGAAGGTGTCGCCGGAGGAGCTCGCCCGGCTCCGGGCCACGCAGGAGCGGCCGAGGACCGTCGATGCGGCGGACGCCCAGAACCAGGTGCCGTGGCTGTCGCTGTTCCGCTACCGCACGGTCTGGGGCATGATGGCCGGGTTCTTCTGCCTGAACTTCGTGATCTACTTCTTCATCACGTGGTTCCCGACCTACCTGGTCAAGGCGCGGGGCTTCTCGCTGGCGGAACTCGGCACGCTCGGCAGTCTGCCGGCCCTGGCGTCGATCCCCGCGGGCTGGCTCGGCGGCTTCGCGTCGGACGCGCTCTACCGCCGCGGCTGGAGCCTCACCGCGGCCCGCAAGACTTGCCTCGTCGGCGGCATGCTGATGTCGTCGGTGATCACCCTGTCGATCATCGCCCCGAACATCTACGTGGCGCTGCTGTGCTTCGCGATCGCCTACGGCAGCCTCGCCTTCACGGCGGCCTCGATCTGGGCGCTGCCCGGCGACGTGGCGCCGACCCCGGCCCACGTGGCCTCGATCGGCGGCATCCAGAACTTCGCGTCGAACGTCGCCGGGATCGTGACGACGACCTTCACGGGCGTCATGCTGACGGTCACCCAGGGCTCGTTCGTGATCCCCCTGATCGTGGCCGGCGGGTTCTGCCTGCTGGGCGCCTTCATCTACCTGTTCGTGGTCGGCGAGATCGCGCCGCTGCCGGTCCGCGACGCCCGCGCCCCGGCCCTGCGCCCCGAAGCGGCGCGGTGACGGCGCGGTGACGGCGACTGGCGCGACGGCATCCGAGGAGAGACCGATGTCCACGTATCCCGTGATTACCCTCCGCCCCGCTGACGGCGTGGCCGTGGCCCGCGGCGCCATCGAGCCGGGAACGCCGGTCGCCGACGGCGTCGCGGCGGCGGAGCGGATCCCGGCCGGCCACAAGGTCGCGGTCCGGGCCCACCGGAGCGGCGAGCCGGTAACCAAGTACGGGCAGATCATCGGCTTCGCCAAGGAGGACATCGCGGCCGGCCGCCACGTCCACGTCCACAATCTCGGGATGGGCGAGTTCGCCCGGGACTACGCGTTCGGGGTCGATGCGAGGCCGACCCGGCTGGTGACGCCGCCCGCGACCTTCCAGGGCATCCGCCGCCCCGACGGGCGCGTGGCGACGCGCAACTACGTCGGCATCCTCACCTCGGTGAATTGCAGCGCGCACGTCGCCGACCTGATCGCCGACGCGTTCCGGCGGCACCCGATCCTCGGCCTCGACCCGCTCGCCCCCTATCCCAACGTCGACGGTGTCGTGGCGCTGACCCACAAGACCGGCTGCGGCATGGCGATGGGCGAGCCGCTCCGGCTCCTGCGGCGGACGCTCGCGGGCTACGCGCGGCACGTCAACTTCTCCCACATCGTCATGATCGGGCTCGGCTGCGAGGTGAACCAGATCGGCGCCTTCCTGGAGGAGCAGGGGCTCGGCGGCCGGATCCGCAGCATGAACATCCAGAGCCTCGGCGGCACCCGGAAGACCGTCGAGGCCGGGATCGAGTTCGTGACCGGCATCCTGGCCGAGGCGAACGTGGTCCACCGCGAGCCGGTGCCGGCGAGCGAGCTGATCGTCGCCCTGCAGTGCGGCGGCTCGGACGGGTATTCCGGCGTGTCAGCCAACCCGGCGCTGGGGATCGCCAGCGACCTCGTGGTGCGGAACGGCGGCACGGTGATCCTGTCGGAGACCACCGAGACCTACGGCGCCGAGCACCTGTTCACCCGCCGCGCTATCAGCCCGGAGGTCGGCCAGAAGCTCGTCGACCTGATGCACTGGTGGGAGGAGTACACCCGCAAGGAGGGCTCGGAGATCGACGCCAACCCGTCGCCGGGCAACAAGGCCGGCGGCCTGACCACGATCTTGGAGAAGTCCCTCGGCGCCATGGCGAAGGCCGGCAGCACCAACTTGGTCGACGTGCTGCGCTACGCCGACCCCGTCACCGCCAAGGGCTTCGTCTTCATGGACACGCCCGGCTACGACCCGGTCTCGGCGACCGGGCAGGTCGCGGGCGGCGCGAACCTCGTCTGCTTCACCACCGGCCGTGGCTCAGTGTTCGGCTGCAAGCCGTCGCCCTCGATCAAGATCGCCACCAACTCGGCCATGTACCGGCGGCTCGAGGAGGACATGGACGTCAATTGCGGCACGATCCTCGACGGCGCGGAGAGCGTGGAGCAGGCCGGCCACCGGATCTTCGACCTCATCCTGCGGGTCGCCGGCGGCGAGCGGACGAAGAGCGAGCAGTTCGATTTCGGCGCGTCGGAATTCGCGCCCTGGCAGATCGGCGCGACCGTGTGAGGCAGCGGGGCGCGCGCTCCGCCGTCATCGCGAGCGCAGTGCGGCGATCCGGGGAGGCGGAACTTCGGTGAGTGTGACGCAGCCCTGGATTGCTTCGCTGCGCTCGCAGAGACGGCCATTCCGACCGCCGTGCAGGCCTCGTCTCAGAGGTCGGTCCGGACCACGTGCGGGAAGCTCAGGATGAAGTCGGGGCCGAAGGCCGTGACCGGCGTGTGGAAGCCGGGCGCGACGGTGCCGGCGGCGACGCGGCGGGCCGCCTCCAAGGCGGTCCAGACGGTGAGCGTGTAGCCCTCAGGCGTCTCCATCCGGCTCGCCGCGCGGCGGCCGGCGCCGTCCCAGGCCTCCGCCAGGAAGGTGCTGCGGGCCTTCGCGCGCGCGGCGGCCGAGGGGCCCTCCGGCAGCCGGCCGATGCCGCGGTTGATCAGGCGCTGGGCGGTGCCGCCCGCGATGATCCGCCGGATGCCGGCGGGCAGTCCGGCGGCCGCCGCCATGGCGGGGAAGGCCTCGAAGTAGACGTCGATGTTCGGGACGCCGGTCGAGTACCACGCGCTCGACACGTCGCCCCAGCCGAGCCCGACGGTCCGGCGCGGTCCTGTTCCGAAATCCGCGGTGGCGCGCGGCGGGCTCGGCAACTCGACGATGCGCCCGTCCCGGCGCACCCGCGTGCCCCAGGCGATGCCCTCCACCATGGTGCGGGCCGTGCCGCGGCTGAAGCCGCCGAACCCGCCGATGGAGATGCGCAGATGCGTCGCGCCGGGAACGCGGCCGGCCACGTGGGCGGCGAGGCAGTCGCTCGGCACCACGTCGAAGCCCGCCGCCGGCAGGAGGACGATGCCGGCCGCCTTCGCCTCGGCATCCTTGGCCGCGAGGGCCTCCAGCACGGCGATCTCGCCGGTGATGTCGACGTAGTGCGCGCCGGCCGCGAGGCAGGCCTCGGCCATCGGCAACGCCGTCCGCGAGAACGGGCCGGCCGCGTGGATCACCGCCGCCAAGCCAACGAGGGCGGACCGCAGGCCCGCGGCATCGTCGAGCCGCGCGGCCCGCATCTCGAGGTTCAGCCGGGCCGCCAGCGGCCGCAGCTTCTCGGGATCGCGCCCTGCCAGGATCGGGCGCAACCCCTGCCCGACGGCGTGCGCGGCCAGGAGCTGCCCGGTATAGCCGGTGGCGCCGTAGATCAGGATCGCGGTCATCCCGGCGTTCTGACACCGCTTCCGCCGGTGTCAAAGCGCGCGCCGCGTCGCCGTCCCGGATGCTAGGGCTGCGCCGATCCAATCGTCCCGTGGCGGGGATCTGACACCCTCCGTCCCCGCCCGAACAGGAGCCGAGGCACGATGTACGAGCGTAACCTCCCGCCGCGCGCGCGCCGCGCCAGCCGCAGGATCGGCTGCCTTGGCGCCGTCCTCCTGGGCCTGGCCGCGCCCGCCCAGGCCGGTGACGGGCCGGTGGTCCTGAAGGCGCCGTCCGACGCGAGCCCCGGCATCGCCGCCATGCCGCAGATCGCCGCGCCGGCCGACGAGGCCGAGCGTCGGATCAACGCGGCGCTGAAGCGCCTCGACGCGCGGGCCCTCAAGGCCGAGCAGGCGTGCAAGGATCAGGGCGGGAAGAACAGCTCCTGGGAGCGCACCGTCCAGGCCCCGATGCGCGGCCCGCGCTTCCTGAGCTTCGCCATCTTCGACAGCGGGTTCTGCGGCGGCGCGCACCCGAACAGCGGCACGATGTCGATCGTCTACGATCTCACCACCGGCGCCCCGGTCGACTGGACGACCCTGCTGCCCCCCTCGCTGACCGGGAAGCTCGCCCTGGCGGAGGGCCCGGGCGGGACCAAGATGGTGACGCTCGCGTCGAAGAGGCTGCACGCCCTCTACCTCGCGGGCTATCGTCCGAAGACGGGCGATCCGAAGGCGGACGACGCCGACAAGGAGTGCCGCGAGGCCGTCGCCGAGACCTATGACGGGCAGCCGCCGGCCATGATGGCGTGGCTCGACGCCAAGGCCGGCGGCCTCGCGGTGCAGTTCGACCTCGCGCACGTCGTCCAGGCCTGTGCCGACCCGGTGGTGATTCCCGTGGCGACGCTGCGCCGGGAGGGCGCGCAGCCGCTCCTGGCCGTCGCGCTGGAATCCGCCCACGCGCAGGCCGCGAAGTGACGCGATCGGCCACAGCGTGTTCGGCCTCGACGCGGGCCCCCGACGGTGTAGCGTGAGTCCGCGACGGCGCGATGCCAGCGCGCCGTGTCCGAGGGGCGGCCCATGTCCGGATCCGGCGTTGTCGACGAGGCGGCCACGGCGGCGAGCGAGCCTTTCGGCGCGTTCGCGGCCGGCCTGGCGGACCTGTCGCCCCTGCGGCGGGCGGTGGTCGCGGCCTGCCGGCGGCCCGAGCGGGACTGCGTGCTCCCGCTCCTCGAAGAAGCGCGCCTGCCGCCCGAAGCGGCTCGGCGCGTCGCCGAGGACGCGCGGCGCCTCGTCGAGTCCCTGCGGCGCCAGGGCATCCGCGGCGGCGTCGAGGGGCTGATCCACGAGTACGCGCTGTCCAGCCAGGAGGGCGTGGCGCTGATGTGCCTCGCCGAGGCGCTGCTGCGCATCCCCGACGCGGCGACGCGGGACGCGCTGATCCGCGACAAGATCGCGGGCGGCGACTGGGCCGCCCATCTCGGGCACAGCCCGTCGCCCTTCGTCAACGCGGCGACCTGGGGCCTGCTCGTGACCGGCAAGCTGGCGGCGACCCGGGACGAAACCGGCCTGTCGGCCGCGCTCACCCGGCTGATCGCCCGCGGCGGCGAGCCCGTGATCCGGACCGGCGTCGATCTCGCCATGCGGATGATGGGCGAGCAGTTCGTGGCGGGGCGGACCATCGCCGAGGCCCTGCGGCACGCGGCGCGGCTCGAGGCGAAGGGCTTCACCTACTCGTACGACATGCTCGGCGAGGCCGCCGTGACCGCCGAGGACGCCGAGCGCTACCGGCGCGCCTACGCGGACGCGATCGCGGCGATCGGCGCGGCCTCGGCCGGGCGCGGCGTGCTCCGCGGCCCCGGAATCTCGATCAAGCTCTCGGCGCTCCATCCCCGCTACGCCCGCGCGCAGCGCGACCGGGTCCTGGCCGAACTCTATCCCCGCGTGCGGGACCTCGCCCGCCTCGCGCGGGGGCACGGCATCGGCCTCAACGTCGACGCCGAGGAGGCCGACCGCCTCGACCTGTCGCTCGACATCCTGGAGCGTCTCGCCGCCGACCCGGATCTCGCCGGCTGGGACGGGCTCGGCTTCGTGGTCCAGGCCTACGGCAAGCGCTGCCCCTTCGTCATCGACGTGCTGATCGACCTCGCGCGGCGGTGCCGTCGGCGGCTGATGGTGCGCCTCGTGAAGGGCGCCTACTGGGACAGCGAGATCAAGCGGGCGCAGGTCGACGGCCTCGCTGACTTCCCCGTCTTCACCCGGAAGGTCCACACCGACGTCTCGTACATCGCCTGCGCGCGCCGGCTGCTCGCGGCGCCCGACGCGGTCTTCCCGCAATTCGCCACCCACAACGCCCAGACCCTCGCGAGCATCGTCGCGATGGCCGGCCCGGATTTCCGGCTCGGTCAGTACGAGTTCCAGTGCCTGCACGGCATGGGCGAGCCGCTCTACGAGGCCGTGATGGCCGATCCCGTCCTCCAGCGGCCCTGCCGCATCTACGCGCCCGTGGGCACGCACGAGACCCTGCTCGCCTACCTGGTGCGGCGCCTCCTGGAGAACGGGGCCAACACGTCCTTCGTCAACCGGGTCGCCGACGCGGCCGTGCCGGTGGCGGACCTGATCGCCGACCCCGTCGCCGCCGTCGAGGCCGCGCCGGATCCCGGCGCGCCGCACCCGCGGATCGCGGCCCCCCGGGCGCTCTACGGCCCGGCCCGCGCCAACGCGGCCGGGCTCGACCTCGCCGACGAGGCGGAACTCGCCCGGCTGTCGGACGGGTTGGCGGCGAGCGGCCGCACCGCGTGGCGGGCGGCACCCTCGGGCGCGGACGACGCGGCGGCCGACGAACCCGTCCACAATCCCGCCGACCGCCGGGACGTCGTCGGATTCTACCAGGCGGCGACGGTGGAGGCCGTGGCGGTCGCCGTGGCGCGCGCGCAGGCGGGCGCGGCCGGCTGGGCGGCGACGCCGGCGACCGCGCGCGCCGCCTGCCTGCGGCGGGCCGCCGACGCCCTCGAGGCGCAGATGCCGCCGCTGATCGGCCTCGTCGTACGGGAGGCGGGCAAGACCTGCGCGAGCGCCGTCGCGGAGATCCGCGAGGCGGTCGACTTCCTCCGCTACGCCGCCGCCGAGGCCGAGCGGACCCTCGGGGACGCGCACGCGCCGCTCGGTCCGGTCGCCTGCATCGCGCCGTGGAATTTCCCGCTGGCGATCTTCGTCGGTCAGGTCGCGGCCGCCCTGGCGGCGGGCAACACGGTCCTGGCGAAACCTGCCGAGGAGACCCCACTGATCGCGGCCGCTGCCGTCCGCGTGCTGCACGCGGCGGGGATTCCCGCCGAGGCGCTGCACCTCCTGCCGGGCGACGGCCGGGTCGGCGCCGCCCTGGTCGAAGATCCGCGCGTGCAGGGCGTGATGTTCACCGGATCGACGGCGGTGGCCAAGGGCATCCAGCGGGCTCTGGCGGAGCGGCTGAACCGTTTCGGCGAGCCGGTGCCGTTCGTGGCCGAGACCGGCGGCCAGAACGCCCTCGTGGTCGATTCCTCCGCGCTCGCCGAGCAGGTGGTGGCCGATGTCATCGCCTCGGCCTTCGATTCCGCCGGGCAGCGCTGCTCGGCGCTCCGCATCCTGTGCCTGCAGGAGGAGATCGCCGACCGGACGCTGCACATGCTGAAGGGCGCCCTGCGGGAGCTGCGGGTGGGCGACCCGCGGCGCCTCGCCGTCGATGTCGGGCCGGTCATCACCGCCGAGGCCGCCGACCGGATCGTCGGACACGTGGCGCGGATGCGCGCGCGGGGCTTCCCGGTGGAGCAGTTCCCCCTGCCGCCCGAGGCCGGAGCCGGGACCTTCGTGCCGCCGACCCTGATCGAGATCGGGGCCGTCGCCGATGTCGAGCAGGAGGTGTTCGGTCCCGTGATGCACGTGCTGCGCTACCGCCGCGACGGCCTCGACGCGCTCCTCGCGGCGATCGACGCGACCGGCTACGGGCTCACCTTCGGGCTGCACAGCCGCATCGACGAGACCATCGACCGGGTCCTCGACCGCGTGCGGGCCGGCAACCGCTACGTCAATCGCAACATCATCGGCGCGGTGGTCGGCGTGCAGCCCTTCGGCGGCTCCGGGCTGTCGGGGACGGGCCCGAAGGCCGGCGGCCCGCTGGCCCTCGGCCGCCTGCTGCGACGCGCGCCCGCCGCCGCCCGCGACGGGCTGGCCGCCGACGATTCGGCACTCCGTCCCTACACGGCGTGGCTGCGCTCGCGGCACCGCCACGACCTCGCGGACAGGCTCGAAGCCGTCCGCTATCCCGGCCGCGCCGCGATCGCGCTGGCCGGTCCCGTGGGTGAGAGCAACCTGTACGCGCTGCGTCCCCGTAGGCGCGTCGCGGCCGTCGCGGCCACCGAGACGGCGCTCCTGCTCCAGCTCGGCGCGATCCTCGGCACGGGCAACGCGGCCGTCGTCATCGGGCCGGACGGGCGCGATCCGGTCCTGGACAGTCTGCCGGAAGCGTGCGCGGCGCGGGTTGCCCGGGCGCCGGACCTCGACCGCGCGGGCGCGATCGCCGGAATCCTGTTCGCGGGCGACGCCGACGACCTGCTGGCCCTGAACAGGGCCGTCGCGGCCCGCGAGGGCGCGATCCTGCCGATCCAGGCCCGCTGCCCGGAGGCGCTGGCGGCCGGCGATCTCTACGACCCGGCCGGCCTGGTGGAGGAGGTCACCACCACGATCAACACCGCGGCGGCCGGCGGCAATGCCAGCCTGATGAGCGTCGGGTGAGCTCGCATCTGCCCGGTCAGGCCGACCGGCGCAGGTTCCAGAACAGCGGCAGCCCGGTCAGCATGCCTTCGAGGTCGCGCCGGTAGGCGGTCGGCTGGAAATACTGGCCGCAGGGCAGGTAGGCGCCGACCTCCAGCGCTCGCGCCTGGATCCGCGCCGCCAGGGCCTTCTGGGCGTCGAGGTCAGGCGCGTCGAACCACGCGCCGCGCAGTTCCTCCAGGGGCGCGTCCGTCAGCCAGCTCGGCACGCCGGCCCGGCCGTTCCCGCGGGCGGCCAGATGGTAGGCCGGCGAGAGGTGGTCGAGCCCGCCGGAGAAGATGCCGAACATCGACCAGCCCCCCTGGTCCAGGGGCTTGGCGTTCAGGATCCGCTGGTTGACCGTCCCCCAGTCGGTGGCGACGACGTCGAGGTTCATCCCGATCTTGCGGCAGGCATCGGCCATCACCTCGCAGATCGCGTTGATCCGCGTCACGTCGGTCCCGGAGAGCAGCACGACGCGCTCGCCCTTGTAGCCCGCCGCCGCCAGCGCCCGCTTCGCGGCGGCGAGATCGCGGGGGGCAGTCAGCGCCTCCATGCCGGCCGAGGACGCCATCGGCCCGCCGGCCGTGAAGATGCCGACGGGCCCGCGCCGGATCGCCGGGTCGCTGCCGGCGACGGCGTCCATCATCTCGGTCTGGTCGACGGCCGCGAGCAGCGCCCGGCTGATCGCGGGATTGTCGAAGGGTGGCAGGGTGTGGTTGAGGCGGATCTGGCCGATCAGCCCGGCGGTCTCCACCAGATCCACCCGCACGGCGGGCTGGCGGTTCAGGTCCGGCACGAGATCGACGAGGGGCTGCTCCCACCAGTCGATCTCGCCCGAGCGCAGGGCGCCGGCCGCGGTCGCGCCGTCGGGGATCGTGCGCCACTCGACGCGGTCGAAATGCGCGATCCGCGGTCCCGCCGTGAAGCTCGGCGTGCCGTCGGGGCGCGGTCGGTAGGCCTCGAACCGGCGGTAGACGTTGAGCGACCCCGGAACACGCTCGTCGGCGGCGAAGCGGAACGGACCGCTGCCGACGATCTCCGGCACCGCCTGCGTCGCGGGCGTCGCGCTCAGGCGCTCCGGCATGATCACCGGGACGTAGGACGTCGGCTTGGCCAGGGCGTCGGGCAGGAGCGGGAAGGGCCGTTTCAGGCGGAACTGCACCACCGTGTCGGAGGGCGCCGAGAGCTCGTCCACCGTCGCGAACAGGGCCCCGCCATAGGCATCGCGCTGCGCCCAGCGCTTCAGGCTCGCCACCACGTCGCGGCCGAGGACGGGCGTCCCGTCGTGGAAGCGCAGGCCGTCCCGCAGGGTCAGGCGCCACGTGAGGCCGTCGGACGCGACCTCGTGGTCCGCCACCATCTGCGGCTGAGCGCGGTAGGCGGTGTCGAGGCTGTAGAGCGTGTCGAACACCATCAGCGCGTGGGTGCGCGTGACGTAATTGGTGGTGATGATCGGGTCGAGGAGCGCGAGGTCCGCGTAGGGGACGAACCGCAGGGTCGTCGCGGAGGCCGCCCGGACCAGGGCCGGCCGGGCGAGAGCCCCGGCCATCAGGGCTCCGGCGCCGGTCAGCAGGCTGCGTCGCTTCATGAATCGATCCCGGTCACGGCGGCGTCCGATCTGGCCGCAAGCCGGGTTCGCGTGCAAGTGGTGCGCCACTGCCGCGCTTCGATCAGGATCTCAGAACCCGCCCGGGCCGGTAGCCGGACGGGTCGCCCGTGATCGCGCTGCGCGGGCCCTCAGGCGGCGCGCGACCAGCGGATGTCGCCGAGGCTCTCGCGGAAGGCGAAGCGGGCGAGATGGTCGGCCACGACGTTCTCCAGCCGGGTGAGGTTGACCGGGTCGGAGCTGTCGATGCGCATCACCAAGGCGTCGGGCTCGGCATCGAAGGTGCAGACGCGGTCCTCGCCGAAGGGCACGGTGCCGTGAACGGGGGTCGCCTCGACCTTGAACTTGTGGCTCCAGTGCCGGCAGAGCTGCTGCAGGTAGCGGCTCGCCTCGGTGGTCTGCACGCGGGCCTGGGAGGTGGGCATTCCGTCGGTCTCCAGATGGATGTGAAAACAGCCTATCGGTGACGGTTCGTCGTTCGATCTCGCACGTGCGAGATAGGAGGGCCTCAGAGCAATTGCCATGCCTGGCGCCGACGGATCCGTCTCCGCCGTCTGTGTTGAGCGTGTGTCCGAAGCGTTAGCAGCGGCTTAACGCGACGGGCCGCCCCGGCGGTTCGCGGCGCGGCGTGGCTGTCCTGCACCCGTCTCCGCGCCGAATTATGGCGCGATGCACAAATTCGGTCAGGCCGACGGCGGGCCGCGATCGGTCGGGACGAGCACCTTGCCGGGGTTGAGCAGGTCGTCCGGATCGAGCGCGGCCTTCAGGCGCCGCATGAGGTCGAGCCCGACCGGGTCGCCGTAGCGCGCGAGTTCCTCGCGCTTGATGAGGCCGACGCCGTGCTCGGCCGCGATGGAGCCGCCCAGGGCGTGCACGAGGTCGTGAACGATCCGGTTGAACCGGCCCCAGGCGGACAGGAACGCCGCGGGCTCCATGCCGGGCGGCTGTGACAGGTTGAAATGGATGTTGCCGTCGCCGAAATGGCCGAAGCCGCAGGGCCTCAGGCCCGGCATCTCGGCGAGGCAGGCCGCCCCCGCCCGCTCCAGGAACTCGGGCAGGCGGGAGAGCGGCACCGACACGTCGTGCTTGATCGAGGCGCCCTCGCGGGTCTGCGCTTCGGGAACGCCCTCGCGCAGGCGCCAGAGCGCGGCGTTCTGGGCCCCGCTGGTCGCGATGGTGGCGTCGGCGATCAGCCCGTCCTCCAGGGCCTGCCCGAGGGCCGATTCCAGTTCGGCCCCCGTGTCGGCGTCCGGGCGCGCGGACGCGACCTCGATCAGCGCGTAGGCGCCGTGCGCGCCGTCCAGCGGCCGCACCGTCCCCGGGACGTGGCGCAGCACGATCTCCAGGGCGAAGGGCGGCAGGTACTCGAACGCCGTGAGGTCGCGGTCCATCCGCGTCCGCAGGAAGACGAACAGGTCCAGGGCCGCCTTCGCCGAGGCGAGGCCGACGAAGGCGACGCTCGTCGAGCGCGGCCGCGGGAACAGCTTCAGCACCGCCGCCGTGACGATGCCCAGCGTGCCCTCCGAGCCGATGAAGAGCTGCTTCAGGTCGTAGCCGGCATTGTCCTTGCGCAGGGCCCTCAGCCCGTTCCAGACGCGCCCGTCGGCGAGCACGACCTCCAGCCCGAGGACGAGGTCGCGGGCGTTGCCGTAGGCGAGGACCGCGATCCCGCCGGCATTGGTGCTGACGCCGCCGCCGATCCGGGCGGAGCCGCGCGACGCGTAGGAGAGCGGGAACAGCATGCCGGCGGCCTCGGCCGCCTCCTGCACCTCCTGCAGGATCATCCCGGCCTCGACCGTGATGGTGGCGTCCACCGGGTCGACCGCGCGCAGGCGGTTCATGCGTTCCAGGGACAGGACGACGCC
The DNA here is from genome assembly GCF_053345595.1 of Methylobacterium sp. D54C. NCBI lineage: Bacteria > Pseudomonadati > Pseudomonadota > Alphaproteobacteria > Hyphomicrobiales > Methylobacteriaceae > Methylobacterium > Methylobacterium sp. D54C. The sequence goes on along the minus strand of NZ_JBKFAK010000004.1, from coordinate 39,078 downwards.
GCCCTGCGGCACGCCGGCGCCGGTGAGGCCGGTATTGCCCCCGAGCGGCACGACGGCGATCCCGGCCTGCGTGCAGGCGCGGACCGCGAAGGCGACCTCCTCGGTGCTCCCCGGCCGAAGTACGGCCAGGGCCGACCCGGTGAACAGGCGGCGGCTCTCCGTCAGGTAGGGCGCGAGGGCGTCGGGATCCGTGAGCACGTGCCGCGCGCCGAGCCCGTCCCGGAGCGCGGTCAGCAGGGTGTCGAGGGCGGCTGTCGGCGTCATCGCGCGGATTCTGTAGGCCGGAGCAGGCCGGAGGCAAGCGCCGGTATGGCGCGCGCCGATGCGGACCTTACAACGATGATGTAGGGCCCGGGCGTCGTCGCGCCGGTCCACCCGGACGATCCACCGCAGAGGCAGAGATGCTCTCCGTCATCCAGAACCCGCCCCGCATCGCGCTCCCCATCGTCGGCAGCAGCGACTTCTATCCCGTCCGCCGCGTCTACTGCGTCGGGCGCAACTACGCCGCCCACGCCCGCGAGATGGGCGCGGACCCGGACCGCGAGCCGCCGTTCTTCTTCATGAAGCCCGCCGACGCCCTGCAGATCGTCGGGCCGGAGCCGACGGCCCACGCCTACCCGCCGAAGACCGCCAACTACCATTTCGAGGTGGAGATGGTCGCGGCCCTCGCGAGCGGCGGCAGCGACATCCCGGCCGAGACCGCCCTGGAGCACGTCTACGGCTACGCCATCGGCCTCGACATGACCCGGCGCGACGTCCAGGACGAGGCCAAGAAGATGTCGCGGCCCTGGGACACCGCCAAGGCGGCCGACGGGTCGGGGCCGATCGGCGCGCTCCACCCGGTCTCCGCCATCGGCCACCCGGCCAAGGGCGCCATCACCCTGTCGGTCGACGGCGAGATCCGCCAGAAGGGCGACCTCGGCGACATGATCTGGTCCGTCGCCGAGCAGATCGCCTACCTGTCGAGCTACTTCGCCCTGCAGCCCGGCGACCTGATCTTCACCGGCACACCCTCCGGCGTCGGCCCGGTCCAGCGCGGCCAGCGCATGGTCGCGGCGATCGACGGTCTCGGCGCCATCACCCTCGACGTCGTCTGAGCCGCGCGGCCGCATGCTCCTCGATCGGCCGCTGCTGCGGCGCCTGTTCCACCTCGGGGCGCTCGCGTCCCGGGGCATGACCCTCGGCGTGCGCGGCGTCGCCCTCGACGGGGCCGGGCGCGTCGCCCTGGTGCGCCACACCTACGTGAGTGGCTGGCACCTCCCCGGCGGCGGCGTCGAGCGCGGCGAGACCGCGCGCGACGCGATCGTGCGGGAGTTCCGCGAGGAGGCGGAGATCGTCGCCGAAGGAGAGCCGCGCCTGCACGGCCTCTATCGGAACGTGGTCGCCGCGCCCCGCGACCACGTGGCCCTGTTCGTCCTGCCGGCCTTCACGGTCCTGCGCCCGAAGGCGCCGGACCGGGAGGTCGCCGAGTGCGCCTTCTTCCCGGTGGACGCGCTCCCCGAGGGGACCACGCGCGGGACCCGCGCCCGGCTCCGGGAGATCCGCGACGGCCTCCCGCCGGAGCCGAACTGGTAAATCGTGACGGTTCGCGAAAAGGGCGCTTGCGTCGCCCGGCGGAATGGTGTTTAGAGAGCCGCGCCGGGGGCCGCCGGCACGAAAGTCCGGGCGGCGCGGCACAGTGAGCGGGTGTAGCTCAGGGGTAGAGCACAACCTTGCCAAGGTTGGGGTCGAGGGTTCGAATCCCTTCGCCCGCTCCAGTTTTCCCAACCATACGAACGACGTACAAGGCCGCAGCTCTGCGGCCTTTGTCGTTTCTGGACCTCGGCGAACGGCCGGTCGCGGGGTGGCGAACGGCGTCCGGGTGGACCGAGGCGCGGGATCGCGCCCGGTCAGCCCGGCTCAGGCGTCGTGTTCCCTCGCGAAGGCCCGCAGCGAGACCCGGGCGACCTCCCGCAGCGCCTCCCGGTCGGCGCCCGAGGAGGCCAGCACGCCCATGCCGGAGGCGACGGTGGACAGGAACCGCGCCAGCGCGACCGGGTCGGAATCCGCCGGCAGGTCACCGTCCTGTCGGGCCTGGATGAAGCGCTCGCGGAGTTCCATCTCGCCCTGCGCCCGCCGGGACGCCAGCTCGAACGGGATGTTCTCCGAGCCCGCGCCGCAGGCGAGACCGCCCTGAACGAGGAGGCAGCCGGGCGGGTTCGCCGGATCCGTGTGGCTCTCGGCGATGCTGCTCAGGAAGCGCTCGGCCACGTCGCGCGCGGTCTCGCCCGCCAGGACGAAGCGCATGTGCTCCGAGCGCCGCTGCGCGTACCGGTCGAGGGCGGCCTTGAGCAGCCCCTCCTTGCTGCCGAAGGCCGCGTAGAGACTCGGCGGCTTGATGCCCATCGCCTTCGTGAGCATCGCGAGGCTCGCGCCGTCGTAGCCGTGGCGCCAGAACACCTCCATCGCCTCGTCGAGGGCCTTGTCCGTGTCGAAGGACCGGGGGCGCCCCATCACCATTGCCTGCGGACTCCAACTTTTATATCGAGTGGTAGATAAGTCACTTGACGCCCCGCGTCCATGCCGACATGTGTAGCGACCTATACAGATGTTGGAGTCGCTCGTGGAACCTCAGCGTCATCTCCCGCGCAATCCTCTCCGTGCCCGGCGCCTCGCGGCCGGAAGCCTCGCGGTCGCCCTTCTCGCAGGCGTCTCCTACACCTTCATACCCGGCGCCCTGGTCCGGGGAACCGTGGCCGTCGCCGCGACGCCGCCGACCGAGGTGGCGATGCCGGCCTCGGTCGCGACCGTCGAGCCGCGCGACGTCATCCTCTGGGACGAGTTCTCGGGTCGTCTGGAGGCCGTCGACCGCATCGACGTCCGTGCCCGGGTGGGCGGCGCGATCCTGGCCACGCATTTCGCGGAAGGCGAGGTGGTCAAGGCCGGCGACCTGCTGGTGACCATCGATCCCGCGCCCTACGCGGCCGAGGTCCAGCGGTTGGAAGCCCAGGTCGCGGGCGCCGAGGCGCGGGTCGGCATGACGGCGAGCGACCTCGAGCGCGGGCAGAAGCTGTCGGACCAGCGCATCGTCACGGCGCGCGACCTCGACGTCCGCGCCAACGCGTTCAAGGAGGCCAAGGCGAGCCTCGACGCGGCGAAGGCGGCCCTGGAGGCGGCGCGCCTGAACCTCGGCTACACGCAGGTCCGGACGGCCGTTGGCGGCCGCGTCGGCCGCCGCGAGATCACGCCGGGCAACCTCGTGGCCACGGGCGCCGGGGCCGCCGTGCTGACCACGCTCGTCTCGGTCGATCCGGTCTACGCCAGCTTCGATGCCGACGAGGGCGTGGTCCTGAAGGCGCTGGCCTCGGTCGCCGAGCCGGGCGGCCGGCGCGGCAAGCTCGACCGCATCCCCGTGGAGATGGCGACCGCCGACGGCGCCCGCGCGGCCGGGCATCTCCAGTTCATCGACAACAAGGTCGACGCGCGCAGCGGCACGGTCCGGGTGCGCGCGACCTTCTCCAACGGCGACGGCCGCCTGATCCCGGGCCAGTTCGCCCGGATGCGCCTTGGCCAGGCCGCGCCGGAACGTCTCGTCCTCGTCGACGAGCGGGCCGTCGGCACCGATCAGGACAAGAAGTTCGTGCTCCTCGTGGGGTCGGACAACCGGGCCGAGTTCCGGGCCGTCACCCTCGGCCGGGCAGTCGACGGTCTGCGCGTCGTGACTTCCGGCCTGTCGGGCGGCGAGCGCATCGTGGTCAACGGCCTGCAGCGCGTCCGTCCCGGGACCCTCCTGCGCCCCGAACCGGTGGCGATGGGCGCGCGCCCGCAGGACGCCGCCCCCGGGCCGCGCAAGCTCGCCCAGCGCTGACGGCCGGCGCGCCGCGCCCGTCCGCCCGATCCAAATCCCCGACGCCTTCGAGACGGCGGCCGCACGCGGCCGCCCGGACGCCCCTGCCTCACGCCCTCGGAGGGCGGCATGAATCTCTCCAAGTTCTTCATCGACCGCCCGATCTTCGCGGGCGTGCTCTCGATGCTCATCTTCATCGGCGGTCTGCTGTCGCTCTTCGCGATGCCGATCTCCGAGTACCCGGACGTGGTGCCGCCCTCCGTCGTCGTCCGCGCGACCTTCCCGGGCGCCAACCCCAAGGTCATCGTCGAGACCGTGGCGACGCCGATCGAGGAGCAGATCAACGGCGTCGAGGGCATGCTCTACATGTCGAGCCAGGCCACGACGGACGGCATCATGACGCTGACCGTCACCTTCCGGCTGGGCACCGACCCCGACAAGGCGCAGCAGCTCGTCCAGAATCGCGTCTCGCAGGCCGAGCCGCGGCTACCGGCGGTGGTGCGCCAGCTCGGCATCGTCACGGTGAAGAGCTCCCCCGACCTCACCATGGTCGTGCATCTCGTCTCGCCCAACGGGCGCTACGACATGACCTACCTGCGCAACTACGCGGTGCTGAACATCAAGGACCGCCTGGCGCGGCTCGACGGCGTCGGCCAGGTCCAGCTCTTCGGCTCCGGCGACTACGCGATGCGGATCTGGCTCGACCCGCAGAAGGTGGCCGAGCACGGCCTGTCCGCGGGCGACGTCGTGCGCGAGATCCAGGCCCAGAACGTCGAGGCCGCGGCCGGCGTGATCGGCGCGTCGCCGGCCGTTCCGGGACTCGACCTGCAGCTCTCGCTCAACGCCGAGGGGCGCCTGAGCAGCGAGGAGCAGTTCGGCGACATCGTGGTCAAGACCGGCGCCGACGGGGCGATCACGCGCCTGCGCGACGTCGCGCGCATCGAGCTCGGCGCTTCCGACTACGCCCTGCGCTCGCTCCTCGACAACAAGTCGGCGGTGGCGATCCCGATCTCGCAGTCGCCCGGCTCGAACGCGATCCAGATCTCCGACGAGGTCCGCCGCACCATGGCGGAGATCAAGCGGACCATGCCGGAGGGCGTCGACTACCAGATCGTCTACGACCCGACGCAGTTCGTGCGCGCCTCCATCGAGGCGGTCATCCACACGCTGCTGGAGGCGATCGCCCTCGTCGTGCTCGTGGTGATCCTGTTCCTGCAGACGTGGCGGGCCTCGATCATCCCGCTGCTCGCCGTGCCGGTCTCGATCGTCGGCACCTTCGCGGTGATGCACGTCTTCGGATTCTCGATCAACGCGCTGAGCCTGTTCGGCCTCGTGCTGGCCATCGGCATCGTCGTCGACGACGCGATCGTGGTCGTCGAGAACGTCGAGCGCAACATCGAGAGCGGCCTGTCCCCGCGCGACGCCAGCTACCAGGCCATGCGCGAGGTCTCGGGCCCGATCATCGCCATCGCCCTCGTGCTGGTCGCGGTCTTCGTGCCCCTGGCCTTCATCAGCGGCCTGACGGGCCAGTTCTACAAGCAGTTCGCCCTGACCATCGCGATCTCGACGGTGATCTCGGCGATCAACTCGCTGACCCTCTCGCCGGCCCTCTCGGCGCTGCTGCTGAAGGATCACCACGCGCCGAAGGATCGTCTCACCCGCATCCTCGACCGGCTGCTCGGCTGGTTCTTCCGCCGCTTCAACCGCGCCTTCGGGCGGGCCTCGAACGGCTACGGTCGCGGCGTCGGCTTCGCGGTATCGCGCAAGGCCGCGATGATGACCCTCTACGTCCTGCTCGTCGGGCTGACCGTCGGCCTGTTCCGCCAGATTCCGGGCGGCTTCGTGCCGGGCCAGGACAAGCAGTACCTCGTGGGCTTCGCGCAGCTGCCCGACGGCGCGACCCTCGACCGGACGGAGGAGGTCATCCGCCGCATGAGCGAGATCGCCCTCAAGGAGCCCGGCGTCGAGAGCGCCGTCGCCTTTCCGGGCCTCTCGATCAACGGCTTCACCAACAGCTCCAACTCAGGGATCGTGTTCTCGACGCTCAAGCCGTTCGACGAGCGCAGGGACCCGTCCCTCAACGGGGCGGCGATCGCGCAGTCGCTGAACAAGAAGTACGCCGCGATCCCGGAGGCCTTCATCGCGATGTTCCCGCCGCCGCCGGTGAACGGGCTGGGGACGATCGGCGGCTTCAAGCTGCAGATCGAGGATCGGGCCGGCCTCGGCTACGAGGCGCTGAACGACGCCACGAAGGCGTTCATGGCGAAGGCCGCCCAGGCGCCGGAACTCGTCGGGCTGTTCTCGAGCTTCCAGATGAACGTGCCGCAGCTCTTCGCGGACATCGACCGGACGAAGGCCCGTCAGCTCAACATCCCGGTGACGGACGTCTTCGACACGCTGCAGATCTATCTCGGCTCGCTCTACGTCAACGACTTCAACAAGTTCGGCCGCACCTACTCGGTGCGCGTCCAGGCCGACGCCCCGTTCCGGGCGCGATCGGACGATGTCGGTCTGCTGAAGGTCCGGGCCGGTTCCGGCGAGATGGTCCCGCTCTCCGCCCTGCTGCGCGTCCGCCAGACCGCCGGACCGGAGCGGGCCATGCGCTACAACGGCTTCCTGTCGGCCGACATCAACGCCGGCGCGGCGCCCGGCTACTCGTCGGGTCAGGCCCAGGCGGCGGCCACGCGGATCGCGGCGGAGACGCTGCCGCGGGGCTTCGCCTTCGAGTGGACGGACCTGACGTACCAGGAATTCATCGCGGGCAATTCCGGGATCTGGGTCTTTCCCCTCGCGCTGCTCCTAGTCTTCCTCGTGCTCGCCGCGCAGTACGAGAGCCTCGCCCTGCCGCTGGCGATCCTGCTGATCGTGCCGATGGGGCTGCTCGCCGCGATGTTCGGCGTGTGGCTGTCGGCCGGCGACAACAACGTCTTCACGCAGATCGGGCTGATCGTGCTCGTCGGGCTCTCGGCCAAGAACGCCATCCTGATCGTCGAATTCGCCCGTGAGCTCGAATTCGCCGGTCGGAGCCCGCTCCAGGCGGCGATCGAGGCGAGCCGCCTCCGGCTGCGGCCGATCCTGATGACGTCGATGGCCTTCATCATGGGCGTGCTGCCGCTGGTGACAGCCACCGGCGCCGGATCGGAGATGCGCCGCGCGATGGGCGTCGCGGTGTTCTCGGGCATGATCGGCGTGACCGCCTTCGGCCTGTTCCTGACCCCGGTCTTCTACGTGCTGCTGCGTCGCCTGAGCGGCAACAGGCCCCTGAAGCATCACGGCGCCGCCGCGCCGGTCCCGGCGCCAGTCGCTGTGCCCGGCTCCGCGCCGGCCGATCACGGGATCCCGTCAGCCGCGCCGCTGCCACAGGCCTGACAGGGCGCGCCACGCCGGCGCCAGCACGACGTTCGTCAGCGGGATCAGCGCCCCGCCGACGACCAGCCCGATGAGGCCCGACACGGTCGCGGTGACGAGCCACTCGACGAGGCCCGCGGCGAACGGCACGCGCGCCGCCGCGGCCTCCGCCATCGCGTGGGCGGCGTGCGCCGGGGCCGAGAACCCGTAGGTCTCGAGACCGTGCATCAGGATCCCGCCGCCGACCCAGATCATCGCCGCCGTCCCGATGACGGCCAGGATCTTGAGCAGGATCGGCATTCCCCTGACGACGCCGCGGCCGAGCCCGCGGATCAGGCTTCCGAGCGGCGGGCCCGCGGTGCTGCGGGCGAGGGCCAGACCGGCATCGTCGGCCTTCACGATCAGCGCGACCACGCCGTAGACGCCCGCGGTGATGCCGATTGCGACGATGGCCAGCACCGCCGCCCGCATCCAGAAGCTGCCCTCCGGCAGCGCCGCCAGCGTGATGGCCATGATCTCGGCCGACAGGATGAAGTCCGTCTTGATGGCGCTCGCCACGCGCCGGTCTTCCCGGGCCTGATCGCCGCCGGCGCCACCCTCCTGGTCCGCCTCGTCGCCGTGGCCGTGCTGGGCGAACACGGCTTCGTAGACCTTCTCGGCGCCCTCGAAGCACAGGTACGCGCCGCCCAGCATGAGGAGCGGCGTGATCGCCCAGGGGGCGAAGGCGCTCAGCGCCAGGGCACCCGGCAGCAGGAAGAGGATCTTGTTGCGCAGCGATCCGAGGGCGATCCTGCCGACGATCGGCAATTCGCGCTCCGCGGCGAAGCCGACGACGTAGCGCGGCGTCACGGCCGCGTCGTCGATGACGACGCCGGCGGCCTTGGTGCCGGCGCGCGCCGCCTGGCCGGCCACGTCGTCGAGCGAGGCCGCCGCGGCCCTCACCATGAAGGCGACATCGTCCAACAGGGCGATCAATCCGACGCTCACCCGTCCCCCCTCGTCCCTGACCGGTCCGCCAGACAGACGATCCGCGGCAGGATTTGATCCCTGACCGGCGAAAAATCGGCGGACCCGGCCGTCGCCCGGGACTGGCTGCCCCCGCTCGCTCGCGCCTAGCGCAGCGCCAGGGCGTCGAGCCAGCCGTGCGCGGCGGCGTAGCGGATGATCTCCGCGCGCGTGCGCAGGCCCAGCTTCTCGGCGGCCCGCGCCTTGTAGGTCTCGATGGACTTCACGCTGAGATCGAAGCGCCGCGCGATCTCCTTGTTGCTGAAGCCCTGCGCGATCAGCCGGAGCACGTCGGTCTCGCGCGGGCTCAGCGCTTCGGCCGACGGCTCGGACTCCGCGCCCTGCGCCGGGGCCCCGGGATGCGACATGGCGTGGCTCGCCACCGAGGGGTCGAGGTAGATCCCGCCCGCCGCGACGGCGCGGACCGCGCGGAGCAGGTCCTCCGCGGCCGAGCGCTTGAGGAGGTAGCCCCGGGCGCCCGCCTTGAGCAGCGGCTGAACGTAGGCCGCGTCCTCGTGAACCGTCAGCACCAGCACCCGCGTCCGCGGGCACGACCCGGCGACGCGCTCGGTCAGCTCCAGGCCGTTGAGGCCCGGCATCGAGACGTCGACGACGGCGACGTCTGGGTCGGCGGCGTGGATCATCGGCAGCGCCTCGCTGCCGCTGGTGGCCTCGCCGACCAGCTCGATCTCCGGGTCGGCGTTCAGGAGCGTCCGGATCCCCGCGAGGACGATGGGATGGTCGTCGGCCAGGGCGACGCGGATGCGGTCCGTCATGCGCTTCTCCTCAGGTCTCGGGATGTTCCGGAATCGGGATGGTGACGAACAGCGTCGTACCGATGCCCGGGGACGATTCCAGCGTGAGAGTCCCGCTCAGGAGCGACAGCCGCTCGCGGATGCCCGACAGGCCGAGCCGCAGCTTGGCCGGCGCCTCGCCGCCGGCGCGCTCACGCTGCTCGTCGGCGTTGAAGCCGGTGCCGTCATCCTCGATGACGACCCGCATCTCGCCCGCGCGCTTCTCCACCGAGACGCTGACGCTCGCGGCCCGGGCGTGCTTGAGGACGTTGGTGAGGGCCTCCTGCACGATCCTGTAGACGGCCGTCTCGATCGCGGCCGGCAGCCGGGTCGCCTCGCTCAGGAACTCCAGGTCGGCGCGGATCCCGTGCCGCTGGCTCCAGTCGCGCAGCAGGGTGGCCAGGGCCTCGCGCAGCCCGAGATCGTCGAGGGCGGTCGGCCGGAGGTCGACGGCGGCCCGGTGGATGTCGCGGCCGATCTCCCCGGCGAGCGATTGCAGCCACTCCACCTGCCGGCCGGCCTCCGCCGTGGCCCCGCGTGCCAGGAGCCGCTCCATGCTCTTGAGGCCCAGCGACAGACCGGTCACCGTCTGGCCGACCTGGTCGTGGAGTTCGCGGGCGATCCGGCGCTGCTCGTTCTCCTGGGCCTCGCCGAGGCGGCGCAGCAGCGCGAAGCGCTCGGCCTCCGCGCGCTTGCGCGGCTCGATGTCCGACACCACGCCGTAGATCAGTCCGGCCGGGGTATGCTCGTGGAGCTGCGGCACGCGGCCGGCGACCCGGACCCAGCGCGGCTCCCGACCCTCCTGGGTCACGCGGAACTCGACGTCGAGCGGCGTGCCCTCGGCGAGGCTCCGGTGCAGGGCCTCGCTCAGGCGCCCGCGATCCTCGGGATCGACCGCCTGCAGGACGGTGTCGGCGTCAACGGCGCTGTCGCGCCCCTCGGCGGCGGCCGTCCAACCGAGGAGATCGGCCGCGCGGGGCGAGCCGGTGACCCGGTGCGCGACGGTGTCCCAGCGCAGCGTGCCGAGTTCCGCGGCCTCGGCGGCGACGGCGCCCTGTTCCTCGCTGGAGCGGAGCGCGAGGGAGAACCGGGCCTGCTCGCCCGCCCGGCGCTGCGCCATGTCGCGGCCGACGAGACCGACCAGCGCCAGGGCGAGCCCGATGCTGACGAAGCTGCCCCCACCCAGGACGGCGTAGGACCGCGAGACCGGCGCGTTGAGCGTCGCGACCGGCATCCCGAAATGCACCGACCAGCCGCCGGTATGCTGCAGGGTCCGGTAGACCACCTCGACATCGGCGCCTTCCAGCGTCGGTCCGGTGTAGAAGCCGTTCGGGGCGTTCCGGATCGCCGCCTGGAGCGCCGGGTTCGCCGGGTGGCCGAGCTCCTCCACCTCGGCCCGGGTCCGGGCGATCGTGTTGCCCTCCGCGTCCACGATGGTGCCGACCCAGCCCTCGGGGGCGCCGGCGTCGCGCAGGATCGAGCTCACCGCGTTCGTGGCGAGCCGGATCGAGAGGACGTAGCGCAGCGTGCCGTCCCGGATGACCGGCACGCGCAGCGCGACGAGGCGCTTGCCCGAGATCGAGCCGGCCGGGCCGATGCCGCCGATCACCGGCTGCCGCGTGCGCACCACCGCGTCGAAGCTCGTCCGGTTCGAGGTCGGTCCGAGTTCCTCCTCGAGGGAGCGGAGCAGATTGACGATCTGGGCGCCGTCCGGTCGCGCGAGCTCCACCGTCTCCCAGAGCGGGTGCGCCTGCCGGAGGCGCACGGCCTCGGCGTAGAAGGCCGCGAGGTCGGGCCGGTCGAGGGTCGCGGAGGCGGCCTCGGCCTCGAGGACCGTGATCTGGGCGGCGATGTCCGAGGCGACGCGCTCGGCCACCCGGGTCGCGCTGGCGACGGCGGCGCTCCGGGCGAGGTCGCGCTGCTGCTGCGCCATCAGCGTCGCGACCCAGCCGCTGAGCAGCAGGACCGGGATCGCGGCCGCGAGGGCGAGGGCGACGAAGGTGCGGCGGCTGCCGCGGCTCAGCTGGAGCTCGGGCCTCCGGATCGCGGTGTCGCGGGCGCGAGCATTCATGCGGCCGTGCGTGGACACGCTTCGCGCCGGTCCGGACCCGGCGCCCATCGCTCGGACGGCCCGACGCCTCTGTCTCGCCGTCCCGCGCGCACCGTCGCCCGCCTCCCGTATCCCCGCATCGGCCCGTAAGCTCACAGCTCTCCTACGGGAAAGTCGGGCCGCCGTCAGGCCGGGGAGGCGGGGTCGGTCGCGGCACCGGCGTCGGAAAGGGCCGATCCGGGCAGCATCCGGGCGGGGTGCGGCATCCGCGTCGCGACCGCCCATGAGGAGCCGTCGTAGCCCTCGTACCAGGCCCGGCGCTCGCGCGACTCCCCGGGATAGGGGCAGGCGTCGCGGGGCCGACCGACGGCGCGCGCGCGGGCGCCCTGTTTGACGATGTCCATGAGCATGGGCGCTGATCTCTCCGGCCGCTCGGGAGCCTGTCCCGCCGGGTCAGAAGCGCCGAGTTCGAACGGCCAAGCAAGCTGTTTCGAGCCGGGATACCGCTCACACCGACGCCTGTCGGGAATATCCCGACAGGCCGTGCGTGCGAGGATCGATTGACCATTGCACGAAAGCGGCACCGGATCTTTCGGAGATCGCCCCGATCCGTCCGAATGATGCGCGGAGGGACACGAGATCCTCGCGTCGTCGGACGCGAGGATCACGAGTGCCCCGCCGACGTGGGCGTGGCGTGGAAAGTCGACCGGGAGGCCGTGACGGCCCGGCCTCTCGGTCCGGATGCGCCGCCTAGTAGGCGCAGCCGTAGCCGACCGGCGCGTAGCCGTACCCGTAGGGCCGCCCGTAGGCCGCGCCGTAGAGACCGGGCGGTGCAGCGGCCGCGAGGCCCAGGCCGGCGCCGGTCGCGAAGTCGACCCCGCGATAGCCGCCCCAGCCACCCGAGCGATACGCGTGGGGCCGGAAGCCGTAGCCGGCGGGGCGGAAGTGGACGCCGCGATATCCGCGGTAGCCCCGGTGCCGCCGATAGTGCCGGTGGAGACGGTGATGGCGGTACCGGTGGAGACCGTGGCGCCGCCCCCTCCAGACGCCGTGGCCCAGATGGTGGGGCCCATGATGGAAGCCGCGGCCGTGGGGTCGCGCCTCGCTCGACGGGGCGAACAGGACGAGGCTCGACAGCGCCGTGAGGGCGATCGCGAGACGTTTCATGGGCTGAGCTCCAGAGACGTTGAAGGACGTCCGCACGGATCGGACCCGATGCCGGATCCGACCGCGCGGCGCGGTCTGTCGGAACGGCGATGCCGGCCGCCATCGCGGGCCACCGCGCACTCCCCGGGACGCGCGGACGGCGGGAGACCGCCGGCCGCTGTCCCGCAGGCTCATCTGTGTTGCCCGGCGCCGATCAGCAGTCGGAGAGATCGGCAATCGTGTCAGGGTCGGCCCGACATGCCCGGGCGACGGGTCTGGACTAGCTTGGCCGTGGACATTCGCGCGCGCTGCACATGGGGACGGCATGCGGAAGGCGTTGGGACGGCCGGTGCAGAGGGCGCGATCCTGGTACCGGCGCTACGGGCGCTTCGGCGCGCCGCAGACGCCGCGACCGGTCAAGCAGGGCCCGCAGGCCGCCCCCGGACGCTCGCTGGAGGACTGGGCGCGGTTCGGCGGCGGTCTGCTCGGCCCGGAATCCGCCGATGCCCCGCGTCCTGAGATCCGCGCCGATCGAGGGGCCGCCCTCGGCATCCCGATCAGTCCGCCGGGCTGAAGACGTCGTCGCCCACGAAGATCATCTCGCGGTCGATCTCGGGGGGATCCTTCTGCGAGCCGTAGGCGAAGAACAGGCGCCGGGTCCGGCCATCCGCCGCGGTCAGCGTCAGCGTGTGGCGATCGAGGGCGTAGCGCCCGCCCTCCGGCGCGCGCCGACGGGCGATCGCCGTGCCGACGCCGGTGCTCGCCCCCGAATTCGTCGCGCCGACCGAGCCGCCGCGGCCGTAACTTCCGTCCGCGTGGAAGTCGTAGCGGCTCTCGACGGCGATCGCGACGTCGCCGCCCAGGGCGGTGTTGCCGCCGCCCGACAGCCGCCGGTAGGCCCGCGCCACCCGCTCGCCAGAGTCGGCCGGGAAGGCCCGGAAGAAGCTGCCGTCGCCGAGGGCGTAGTCGTTCGCGCGGCCGCGCGCGTCCGTCAGGACGAAGCCGGCGCCCTTGGCACTCCAGCGCCCGAATCGCTTGGGCCGTGCGGCCCGCTCGGCGGCGAGGTCCACGTCTTCGAGCGCGGTGTCGGCGATCTCGTAGTAGGTTCCGTCGCGCAGGAAGATCAGCGGCTCGAAATCGATGGTCATGAGACCGCCGACGCCGAACCCAGTGGTCGACCGGAAGTACACGCCCTCGACCTGATCCCAGTTGGCGGCGTGGCGCGGGGGACCGGCCGCGTCCGGGGCGGAGGGAGCCGGCGAGGGAGCCGGCCGCGCGTCCGGCACGGGCGGGCTCTCCGCGACCGGCGGCGGCTTCGGGGCCGCGCGTTTGGCCCGGCCCTTCGGCACCAGCCCGTCCTCGGTCAGCGCCAGATTCCGCAGCGTGGCGACCGGGATGAACTCGTTGGACAGGCCCGCCAGGAAACGCGGCAGCACGCCGAGCCGCTTGGCCGCCTGCCAGCCGGCATGGTGGAGAACGGCGCGCAGCTTGACCTGCTCGGCGAAGGCCGCCCGCGTGGCCGGCTGGGACAGGGGCGGCCGTTCCGCCATCGGCGCCACGAACCGGGTCCGGATCGCCCGCAGGGCCGCCGCGCTCGGCTCGACCGTCGCGTCGTTGGCGACCATCCATTGCAGGGCGATGAAGGCGGTGAGCACGTCGCCCGCATCGTCCGGCCGCAGCGGCGACCCGTCGAGGAAGCCGCGGAAGATGGTGTCGTAATCGTGCCGGGCCAGCTCTCGCGCCGTCTCGGCCGCGGCGATCGGGTTCGTGGCGCGCTGGTCGCGCACCGCCCGCGCCACCGTGGCGGCCCGCAGGTCGGGCGTCGAGGCGTAGGGGAGGGCCGGTCCCTCCACCTCGGTCGCCTGGGCCCGTGCCGGGGTCGCCGACACCGGGATCGCCAGGCTCGACAGCGGGACGGCTGCCACGCCGAGGCCGAGCAGCGCGGCCGCGCGCCGGAAGGTGAACCGCATCATCGCCGCAACCACGCTCGAAGGATCATCAGCAGGCCCTGCACGACGGTGAGCAGCAGTGTCAGGGCCATGAAGGGCAGGAACGGGATCAGCAGCCAGCCCGTCATCGTCAGCGTGTAGAGCAGGCCGCCGATATCGTGTCCGGCCACCGGGCAGGGGTGCGTCCCCGCCTCGTTGACGGTGCAGCCGGTCAGGTTCGTCAGCGCGAGGCCGAGCGCGAAGGGTACGACCGGCAGCCACGTGATCAGCAGCAGGATGAGGATCACGCGCAGGCGTCGCCGGGACGGGCTCGGCCGCGCCATCGTGGGGATGGCCATCGGTCACAAGCCCCGCGCGGAGCCGGGGCGGCCGCGTCTCGCCGCGCCGCTCATGGCTGGCGGCGGTAGAGGCCGCGGAAGGTGACGTTGACGCCTCCGCAGGCGAGGTTGTCGTCGACGACCAACCAGGGGCCGACCCGCCGCAGCCAGACCTTGCAGTCGGAAGCGTCACCGGCCTCGACCGGCAGCGCCCCGTTCTCGCCGACGGCGAAGCTCGCCGCGGCGCCCTGCGGGGCGACCGTGCCGGCGAATTCGCCGATATGGACGCCGCCGCGGCGCGCCCGCTCGGGATCGCCGGCGCCCCAGGTGGCGTCGCCCCCGAAAGTCAGCAGCCCCGGCTTGTCGGCCTGGGTGATGCGGATGCGCGCCTCCGCACGGGTCCAGGTGCCGAGCCAGTCCCCAGGCGCGACGGCACCGGGCGGCTCGACGGCGACGGCCTCGCCCGGGAGCCAGCCGGTCCGGCCCATATCGTCGCCCGCGCCCCGATAATGGGCGCAGACATAGGCGCCGCGACGCTCGCCGAGGATGACGGGATCGGCGTTCACCAGGTAGGCGCGCTCGCGGCAGGCGGCGCTCGGGTCCGGGCAGCCGGCGCGGGCCAGCCCGTCCTTGACGAAGGCCGTGCGCCCCGGCGCGCTGATGCGCCCGAAGGCTGGGGGCGCGCCGGACGCGAGCGAGGGGGACCGCCGGCACTCGTTCTCCTCCGCGCGCGCCGGGCCAGCGAGCAGGGCGAGGGCGGAGACCAGGAGCAGCGGGGCGAGGAGCGGCGGGCGCATCGGGAAGGCTCTCGTTGTGGGTGCAGAGGTCGGTCAGCGCATCGCCACCGAGGCGGCGACACGGTCGGCCCTGTCCAGGGCGTCGGGGCGACCGGCATCGGCGAAGCCCAGCACCCGCAAGTAGCGCTGGCCGTCGAAGACCATCGTCTGCGTCACGCCGAGGGCACGGCCGCTCTTGGTGTCGGTCCCGGTGCCGCGCAGCCGCACGACGACCGCCTCGCCGCGACTGGACCGCGCCTCGTCCGTGACGTTCACGTCGGCGAAGTCCTTCTGCGCGGCGAACAGCCGGCGGGCGACCGCGACCTCCGCGCCCGCCGGGACCGGCGCCTGACCGAGCGAGGGCGCGACGACGATCACCGGCTGCTCGCGCTCGGGATCGACGTCCTTGGGTCCCTCGGTGAGGAGGAGGCTGTTACCCGCGAAGACCGCGGTCGGCCGGTAGCCCGCCATGTCGCCGACCGTGTAGGGCAGCGCCGCGACCTGATCGGTCAGGCTCGCTTTCGCGCGGAACGCGATCGTGCGGAGGGCGGCCTCGACGGAAGCGGCGGGCACCTGCCGGGCCGCCTTCTCGGGGACCTGCACGGTGACGAGCCCGGTCCCGGGGGCGCCGCGCACGACGGCGACCCATTTCGCGTAAGTGAGGCCGTTGGCCGGCTGGGTGCCGCGCAGGACGAAGCCCTCCCCGCCCGCGACCGGCAGGGGCTCGGCCCCGCCCTTCACCCGGAAGCCCGTGGCGGCCAGCGCCTCGGGGGTGAATCGGCCGTTGATCTGGTCCCAGGCCTCCGGCGGCATCTCCACCAGGATGATCGACGCGCCGGCCGGATGCTCGAAACCGGCGAAGCGCCGGCTCACGCTCATCCCGGCCGGCGGCGTCAGGCCGAGGGCGCCGGCGCCCGGAAAGACCGGGTCGGCCCGGGCCTCGCGGGCCGGGCCCGCGATCGCCAGGGGCGCGAAGACCAGTCCGGCCAGGATGACGCGCCGCGCCGGGCGTTGCGGGACAAGATGGGAGAGGGCGCCGCGCAGGCGCTCGCGAACCGACATGGTCAACCTTCAGGGAACGGTGGGACGACGAGGCGGGGAAGGCGAGGTTCGGCTACCGCGTCGCCACGCGGCTGATGACGAAGGTGTTGCCTGAGAACTGGACCTGACCCGGCGCGCTCATGTGCTCCAGCATCAGGCGCAGGTTCCGGCCGAGCCGGGCGGAATCCGAGCGGGTCTCGTACCAGTACTCGGTGCTGGCCCCGCTCGCGCGCACCGGACGGTGGTGCTCGTAGCAGCGGAAGGCCGCCATGTACTCCTCGGCCGCCTGGACCTCCTGGGCCGAGAAGCCGCTCAGACGGACGACGTAGGCGCTGGGCAAACCCCCGCAGCCCTCGCCGCCGGGCGCCGCCGCCACGGCGCCGCCGACCGGAGCGGCGTCGGGGGGCGCGGCGCCGGCATCGGCACCGCGGCGGGGCGCGATGACGCCGTCGAGCTTCGCGGTGAGCGCGGCCGCGAGGTCGGCGGCCACCGTCTTCGCCTCGGCGCCGACCCGCTCGAGCAGGCACTCGCGGTCGCACCCCTGGGGCAGGGGCGGCAACTGGAGCCCGGCCACCTCGAACGAGCCGAGCGACTGACCGGTGCGGACGTTGAGGAGGCGGCCGGGGATACGGATCTCCGGCCGGACGATATCCGAGTAGGCGGATTTCGACGCCGACGCGTAGATCTGGAACACCGCCACCACGTCGAGCGGCGGATTCTGGACCGCGCGGGCGACCTCGATCAGCTCGGCATCCCGCCGGCGCACCCGGTTGGCTTGGGTGAACCCCATCGCGACGGCGGTCTCGTCGTAGACGTTGTAGCCGCGCAGATTCATGGTCTCGGACAGTTCGTGAATCACCCGCTGGAAGATGCGGTTGCCGCGGGGCACCGCGTCCTCGTCGGCGTCCTCGCCCATCACGACGACGTTGGGCTTGGTCTGCGCCCGGGCCGGTGCCGCGTAGGCGGATCCGAGCGCCAGGACGGCGAGGCAGGTGGCGCGGAACGCGGTGGTGCGGAACGCGGTGGTGCGGACGAGGGGCATCGGGATCCTCCAGGACATCGCGGGTCTCTCCGTCTTCGGACCGTCGGTGAGGCGAGTTGGCGTCATTCGGTGCAGGGACGCGGGGTCGGCGCCGCGCGGAAATCGTCGAGGTCGAGATCTGTCCGCAGGCGCGGATCGGCCAAGTCGGTGCAAGTGCGATCCGCGACCGGCAGGACGAAGCGCAGGGTACCGCTGCGGGCCGGCGCGATCAGGCTGACCTCCACCCTGCGGTTCACCCGTGACAGGGGTGCGTCGGGATCCTTCGGCCGCGCGGGTCCCCAGCCGTGGACGCGCAGGCGCTCCGGCGCGATGCCGTAGGTCTCGACGAGATGCGCCTTCACGGCCCGGGCCCGGGCCAGGGAGAGGCGGCGGTTGTAGGCGCGGCCGCCGGCGGCGTCGGTGTGGCCGGCGATCAGGAATCCGTGGCCCGCGAGCGGCTCGGCGCGCAGGGCCTCGCCGAGCGGTTCGAGCTGGATGCGCGCTTCGGGGGTCAGGCGCGCGCTGTCGTAGGCGAAGAACACGGTAAGATCGATCGACCGGGCGGGAACGACGCGGACCGCCGGGCCGCCGTCGTCGGGGCTGACCGCCAGCGGCCGCGCGGGCGCTCCCGGATTGCCGTCGGCGAACGGCGCGAGCGACCGGATGATCGCGGTGGCGCTCGGATTCGCGGCCCGCGCCTCCTCGGCCTCCACCCGCTCCGCGGCCGGGTCCCACGGCGGGGGCGCTTCGTCCGGCTGCGCTGCCCGGGCACCCGGCACCTCGGTGAGCGGGTTCGCCCGGGCGGGCGCGACCAGCGCGAGGGCGAGGCCGACGGCGAGCAACAGTCCGGAGCGGCCGAGGCGCGCCCGCGCGGCGCGCGGTAGATCGTGGGTCCGCATCGCTTCCCCTCTTCGTGTCCCGGGCCTTGCTGCGGCCCCTCTCTCCCCGTTCCTGGTCGACCCAGAGCGATTTTCGTCGCCCGCCGTCGCGATTCTCGCGACGGCGCTCAGCGTCCCCGCAGGATGGCGTTCATCCCGGCCGGATCGAGCGGTCCGTCGGTCGCCGGCTTGGGCTGCGGTGCCGGCACGGATGCGGGCGCGACCGGCTTGGCCCCCGGATCGGCGGCGGCGACCGGGCGCCCCTGGGCCGCCGCGATCCGCGCGAGCGTCGGGCTCCGGCCCAGGATGGCGGAGAGCCGGGTCGCGCTGTTGAAGCTCGTCGGATCCTTCGGATCGAGGCCGCCCTCCTTGTGGAGCGCGATGCCGGCCACGGAGGCGTCGAACATCAGCGACCCGGACGAGCCGCCGAGCGTGTCGCAGCGGTGGCGCAGGTCCGGGCCCTCCGCTTGGTCCTTCACGGCGAAGCAGCGGAAGCGGCTCATCACCTTCGGACGTCCGAGGGGATGGTGGATGACCAGCATCGAGCGGTTGGCCGTGACCGGCTCGCCCGAGAGCCGCGCGGCGCCGTAAGTCGCCGTCGGATTGCCCGCCACGCGGGCGAGGGCGAAGTCGAGGAGGGCATCGAACTCGACGGGTTTCGGGTCGATCTCGAAGCGGCGGGAGCCGTTCCCGTCGAGAGTCAGGTAATCCATCAGGATCGACGCCTTGACCGGGCGCAGGTCGCCCGACTGCGGCAGGCAATGATGGTTGGTCAGCACGTAGTCGCCGGTCAGGAGCGTCCCCGTGCAGGAGGCACCGACCTGCTGCCCGGTGCGGCCGTTCTGGAGCACGATGTCGACGCGCCCGATCGGCCGGGCGAGGGCCGCGAGGCCGTCCTTCGGGTCGAGCTCGCTCACGGGCTCGAAGGCACCCTTGTTCTGGTCGACATAGGCGGCCGCGTCGCCGGTCGTCTGGCGCAGGGGCAGCTGCGCCCGGCCGTAATCGGCGGGATCGAAGCCGACGCTCTGCGCCCGCGCGGCATCGCCGCGGCCGAGCACGATCAGCGCGCAGGCCGTTCCCAGAAGGAGAGGGCCTCTCCGGCGCATCGCGATCATCCTCTCCCTCCTCTCGGTCCGCGGATCGGGCCCGCGCTCGCGGGCTCGATCGACAGCATTCGCAACACGCCGGATTCTCATCAGCGCGCCAGGGTGTGGACCAGGCGGCCGGCAACCGCGCCGGTTCCGGCTTCCGGAACGGCCTGGACCGTGTAGACGAGGTTCTGCCGCGCGCCCTCGCGCAGGAAATAGCCGAGCGCGCCGTCCGCCAGCCGGACGGCCGGGAGGGCGGCGTCGCGCAGTTCCGGCCCGACCTGCACGCGCAGGCCCGGCTCCGCTCCGATGGCGAGCCCGCACAGGTCCGGCGTGAGGCGGCTCGCGGCCAGGTGATCGCCCGACTCCGCCGGTACCGGGCGCCGCTCGGGCGGGTCGGCTCCGAAGGCGACGCGGCGGCAGGAGGACCCCGCCGGGGCGCGCAGCTCGGAGACGTGGATCGGCGACGCGATTCGGACTTCGATGCTGGGGGGAGGGGTGGCGGGACCGGCCGGCGCGTCGGGGCGCGGCTCACTGACGGGATCGGGCCGCGTGGCCCCGAGAGCGAGCACACCGGCGAGGCCGGCCGCCGCGACGGTGCCGGCCGGCAATGCGAGACGCCACCATCGCCGCGCCGGCGGCGTCTCGGCCCTCTCCGGAGGCCGCGGCGCCGTCAATGCGGCCAAGGCTGCGGGCACGCTGTGCGACGGCAAGATCCGCACGTTCCGGTCCATGCCGCGGAAGACGGCCTCGGCCTGCGCGCGCTCCGGCCCGTCCGGCAGGAGGACCGCCAGCGCGGCGTTCGGAGCCTCGGCGATCGTCGCGGCGGAGCGCTCGATCTTGTCGAGGAGCGCGTAGTCGCCGGGCAGCACCGCGAGGTCGAGATCGACCGCGCCGGTCGCCCAGAGGATGAGGTCGGCCTCCTCCGGTGCCGCGGCGAGCGGGTGGCCGCCATCGGCAAGGCCGTGCGCCAGGCAGACCGGAACCTCCCAGGAGCGTCCGGCATCGAAGGAGCCCGACAGCCGCAGCTCGTGGGGCTCCGGAGTCCGGCCCGTCCACCGGGCGAGCGGGCCGGCGGCCCCGCAGAGCCGGGCGTAATCGGCCGACCACGGCAGCGGGCGATAATCGCCGTCCGCGAAGGCGGCCGGGGCCGGAAGGCCGGGGCGCGGCCTGAGCCCGCGCAGCACCAGCGGTCCGCGGGTCGTGGGCACCACGACGAGGATGGCCGGACGCGTCATGCGCGGGCCGGTCTCCCGGACGGGCCGAGACCGGCCTGCCGGCTCGTCCGACGGCTCGTCAAAGCAGGAACACCGCGCAGGCCGGGTCGCGGAGCATCCGGCCCATGAGGGCCGCGCCCGGCACGGTCGGGTCGAGGGCGAGCACCGCCGCGCCCTCGATCGCCGGACCGAGGTCGAGCCGGACCGTCTCGTCGCCGAGCCACGCCTCGATCACCCGCGGCATCTGCCCCGACTCGCCGCGCAGGACGAGGAGCGGAGGCGCGCCGTCCGCGGCCTCGAGGATCTCCAGCGCGAAGGCGCCGACCCGGCGCCGGAGAATCGCGCCGTCCGAGGCGGCCGCGGCGAGCGGCGCGTGGGCGAGCGCCAGGGCGCCGAGCATTGTCCGGTAGCGCCGGGCCGTCGCGGGGTCGCCGCGGATCGCCCGCACCGTCGCGAGGTCGACCGGGCCGTCGGGCGCACGGGTCGCGTGGGCCCAGAGCCCCGCGTGGTCCGGCCGGGCGGTCGTCGCCGCATCGCGCACGAGGGCGCGGGCCGCGTGGATCTCGGCGAGGAGCCGTGCCGCGTCGCTCACGCCGCGGCCTCCCCGGCATAGGCCGCCGCGAACGCGACCGCGAAGATGTCCCGATCCGCCGGGAACAGCGCGTCCAGCGGCCGGTGCCGGGCGAGTCCGTCGAGCGACCGCTCCAGGTCGGCCGCCGCCTCGGCGAGGCGCAGCAGCGCCGGCTCGGCGGCGGCGAACCCGGCCGAGAGCCCCTCCCGATCGTCGAATCCGGCGCGGCGGACGCGGCGCAGGTCGGCCTCGGCGGCCTCCAGCGCGGACCTCACCGCCGCGGGCAGCGCGTCGCGATCGGCGATCCGGAGGGCCGCCGCGATGCGCAGCATCCGGCCGAGATGGGCCGCGAGCAGTCCCGCGCGCGTCCGGAGTTCGGCGTAGCTCTCGGCCTCCAGGCAGGTCGCCCGCTCGGCGATGGCGGCGCCGCCGCCGCCGCGGCGCAGGCGGTTGGCGATGCCCGACTGGACACGGCCGAAGCTCACGGCGCGGAGCGTCGTCAGCGGGCGGGTCCGGTGGTAGGGCTCGAGGCGCAGGAAGTCGGCCAGGTCCTCGCGCTCGGCGCCGGTGAGGATCTTCGGGCCCTCCGGCCAGTCCGCCAGCAGGGTCGCCAGCGCCGCGGCGGGTTCGGCGGTCTCGAGATCGCCCAGGGCCGCGTCCAGCCGCTCCTCCCAGCCCGCGTGGGCGTCGAGGGCGGCGGGCTCCGAGAGGGCGTCGAGGCCTTCGAGGAGGTGGCCGGCCGCCTCGAAGGTCACGAAGTGCTCCGCGACGGTGCGGAAGCCCGGCCGCTCGCCTGTCGCCATCTCGGCGCGCCAGAAATCGAGGATGTCGTCGTCCGCGACGGACCGGCGGCCGCCCAGGAAGGCCAGGAGTGCCCGGAAGCGCCGCTCCAGCGGCGCCAGCGGCAGGTGGGCGTTCCGGTAGGCGGCGAGATGCCGGGCTAGCCGCTTGGTCAGGATCGCCGCGCTTTCCGCGTCGGGCGCGGCGGCGAGCTCGTCGAGCCAGCCCGCGACGGTCGCGAACTGGGCCAGGTCCTCCGCGGTGAGCACGAACTCGGCCAGCGCGAGGAGCCGGGCGAGCCCGGCCCAGCCGGTGGACCAGGCGGTGCCGAGCACGGGGCCGCGGTCGTCGACGGCCGGGCCGCCGCCGAAGTGGGCCGCGAGGGCGGCCGGTCGCGCGAGGCCGGGGTCCAGGGCGAGGGTGATGAGATCGCGCCCGTCGCGGGCCCCGGCCGCCTCGGCCAGCGCGGCGAGGGCGTGGGCGAGGTCCCACAGGGGCTTATCGCGGTTCGGGCGCACGGCACCCGTGACCACGCGGGCGAGCCAGGCACGGTCGGCGCGGGAGAGATCGCGGCCGTCGCCGACATTGGCGAGGTCGGCCGCGCAGCGCTCATCGTATCCGCCCGTCATGCGCCTCCCGGTCGCGGGCTGCCACGCAACCCCTTGTGATCGTTCGATTCGCCTTATGGTTACCTCGCGACCGGCCATCCGTCGACCTCCGGCGGCCATCCGGGCGCCACCCGTCTGCTCTGGGCGGCCCAGACGCGGTTCTGATCCCGTCGCGCTCTGGCTC
Source organism: Methylobacterium sp. D54C (assembly GCF_053345595.1). NCBI lineage: Bacteria > Pseudomonadati > Pseudomonadota > Alphaproteobacteria > Hyphomicrobiales > Methylobacteriaceae > Methylobacterium > Methylobacterium sp. D54C. The sequence continues at coordinate 16,479 of NZ_JBKFAK010000004.1, read as the reverse complement.
AGCGCACCACGACGCGCGCGGCGGCCTCGGTGACCCCGGGCGTGGCCCGGATCCGGTCGAGGAGGTCCAGCACGTCCGGGGGCTGCAGGAGACGCGCCTCGCCGTCGGCGCCCGGCGCCGCCGCCAGCCACCGCGCGGCGAGCTCCGGCGGCAGGCCGCCCGGCACGCCGAAGCAGGCGAACAGGTTCTCGAAGGGCTCCCCCGCGACGATCTCGTCGAGGCCGTAGCCCCGCGGATAGCGCCGCGAGTCTCCCGGCTTGAGGGCCAGCTGCGAGGCCGGGTTGTCGCGCACCGGCAGGGCGACGAAGGCGGTCTCGTCGGCCGCGACCACCCAGCAGTACAGGTTCTGCGCGACGCGGGACTCGATGCGCATCTCCAGGCGTTGACCGGCCGCGAACGGCGTGGCGGCGGCCGCCACCGAGAGGCGGCCGGCATCCGTGCGCGCGGTGGCGGCGAGGTGGTCCAGGAACGGCCGCGGGACGGGATCGCAGCCGAGCCCCTCCGTCGCGATCCGGCGTCGCCCCGTCGGGGCCAGGACGGCGCCGTCGCGCCGGAACTCGACCTCCATCCAGGATTGCCGGTCGTGGTCCGTGCGGAAGCGGCCGCGCGCGGTGACGGTGCCGGCGCAGGCGGTGCCGGGCGGCCGGCGGCGCACGTCGAGGCGCGCGCCGCGGAGCACCCGATTGGCCGAGCGGGCCTCCGCGTCGAGGGCGATGACGAGGCGGTCCGTGAGGGCGCCGGCGCAGGTGGAATGGCCGCCTTCCGCCACGAACGGGCAGACCTCGACGGCGCCGGCATTCGGTGCGGCCTGCGCGAACGCCTTCACCGCACCGTCCATGACCGCGTCGACGTCGGCGACGCCGGCGCCGACATGGATCGGCACGACCAGAGGGTCGCTCGTCGCCTTGCAGGCGGCGCTCTGCGTCACGGCCTGGAGCCGGACGGAGGCGGTCTCGCCGGCTCGGCGGGGCTCGACCAGGAACACGGCCGCGTCCCCCGCGAAGGCGGACCGGATCTGCGCCTCGGCCTCCGCGCCCGAGAGGCCCGTCGTGCCCTCGCGCAGGGCCTTGATCCGCACGACGTCGGCCGCCGCCGCCAGCCTGACCCGGCCGGTCGCCTGGAGCCGCGTCTCGACGGCGAGGCGCACTTCCTCGGACTGCTCGCGCGACAGGGCCGTCTGGCCGGGCTCGACGCCGACGACCGCGAGCGTCAGGTCCGGCCGGCCGGCGCAGGCCGCCACCGCGTCGAGGAACGGTGCCAGCGCCTGCGTCGCGGGGTCGGCGCGCGCCGCCGCCGGGGCGAGCAGCAGCGCGGCGAGGAGGAGGCGCCTCATTCGGTCTCGTTCGCCCGGGCGTACTGATCGAGGGCGCGGACGAAGACCGGATTGAACCGCCCGTCCAGGGCACCGGTGTAGTAATCCGCGTCCTTGATGGCGCGCTGCACCGAGCGGATCGTCTCGGGCTTGAGCTTCTGAGCGGCGGTGTCGGTCGCCGAGACGGAGGCGGCGCCGAGTTCCCCGTGCTTCAGCGCGCGCAGGACCATGTCGGCCGAGCGCACGCCGGGGAAATACCGCCCGAAGCCGTTGTCGATCAGCGTCGCCATCGTGGCCATCGCCACCGGGTCGCCCCGGTCCGCCGCCTGCCGGAAGAGGTCGAAGCCCTGCCTCAGGTCCTTCGGGAAGCCGTAGGCGCCCGTCGCGTAGTGCGGCACGAGCTTGCTGATCGACGCGACGTCGCCCCCGGCCACGGCGCGGCGATACAGGGCGACCGCCTGCGCCTCGTCCTTCGGGATGCCGTTGCCGTACTCAAGCATCCGGGCGGCGTTCGCCAGCGCCACGACGTTCCCGCCTTCGCCCGCCTGCCGGTAGAGGCGGAACGCCTCGGCCTGCTGGCGCTTCACGCCCTGGCCGTTCTCGTAGAGGGCGGCGAGATTGTTCAGCGCCGAGATGCTCCCGGCCTTGGCGGCGCGGTCGTAGGCGGCGAAGGCCTCCTTGTAGCGGTCGGCCCGGTCGTAGGCGCGGCCGAGCTGGTAGGAGAGCCGGCGCAGGTCCGGATAGGCGGCCGCGGCCCCGCGGCAGGCGTCGATCGCGGCGGCGGGCTCGATCCGGCCGAGCTTCACGCCCGCGACCCCGCTCGGACGGTCGGGATCGTCCGTGCCGGCGGCGAGCTCGTCGCAGCGCTTGACGCGCGGATCGGCGCTCGGGTTCTTGCCGCCGAGATAGCCCTCGGCGAGGCTGCGATAGGCGCAGATCTCGCCGCAGGAATCGAGATAGGCCTGATATTGCCGCTGGGTCCCGAACTTGGCCCAGTTCTCCTGGTCGATCGCCGCCGCGTCCCGACGCCGCCCGGCCAGGAGCCTGTCCATGGCCTGAGGCCGGTACAGGCAGGTCTCGCCGCAGGTGCCGATATAGGCCTCGAAGCCCTCCCGGGTGCCGAGCGCTTCGGCCCGCCGCCAGGCCGCCTCGTCCCGGATGGCCTCGACCCCCTTCGCGACGGCCGCCACCGGCAGGGAGGCCTTGAGCACGATCGGGGCCTCGTCGATCTCGGGTACCTGCTCGCGGCCCGACGCGCGGCGGGCCGCGTCCTCCACCTCGCGGCGGAGGTAGCGCTTCAGCTCCGTCCACTGCACGAGCCCGTCGCCGTCGCCCTGATGGTCGCGCGCGTCGGCGAGGCCCGACACGCCCATCAGGAACCGGCTGGTCAGCAGGCCGAGCTTGTTCGCCTCGTCCCAGTTGGCCGGTGTCGCGCCCGATGTCGCCACCAGCCGGACGATGCCGCCCTCCGTCTTCGGCCGGGCGGGGGCGAAGCCGGGCGCGGACACCGCCAGCAGGCTCTCGCCCTTGCGGCCGGTCTCGCCGGTGAAGCAGGCATCGACCATCACGACGAGCTGGTGGTCGGCGCCGATCTTGCGCTTCACGAGCTCGAGGTTGCGGTACAGGGTCTCCAGCGCGTACCCGCTCTCGCCCTGGTTCGGGTTGCCGTCCTCGGGCAGCAGGAACGGCTGCTTGGTGGCGAGATCCGGGACGCCGTGGCCGGAATAGTACACGAAGACGTTCGAGCGGCCCTCGCGCACGCTGCGCCAGAGGCGGCCGGATTGCGGGTTCCGCTCGGTGCCGAAGACCTGGTTGAACTCGTTGAGGGTCGCGTCCTTCAGGAGGAAGACGTTGCTCTCGCGGTAGCCCAGGCGCTCGATCAGGTAGGCGCGGATCGCCTCGGCATCGTTGTGCGCGTAGTCGACAGGCACGGTCTGCTTGTAGCTGCGGTTCCCGATCACAACCGCCACGGCGTCGGCATTGTCGGCGAAGGCTGCCGGATCCGGGGCAGCCCTGGCCGGCGCGAGCGGGGCGAGGCAGGTCATCCCGAGCAGGATGATCGCGGTGCGGGCGGCCCGCCGCAGCGCGGATACCGGGTTGGCTCTCGGCAAGCGCGTCCTCCTGTCCGGGTCGCGGCCCGGTTTCATCGTCCTCGGAGCGGGGCGCGCCCGGTCGGCACGCGCGACAGGGGTATCCGTTGGAGGATCGGGAAACAATCTCACGGTGTGAGCGCGGCCGGTCGAGGCGGGCTCCGCGACGATGCGGATGACATCGGGGGCCAGGTGCCGGTGCGGGGAGCGGGCATCTCAGCCCCAGCCGAGATACGCGACGATCAGGCTGAGGGCGGCGAGGTGGAGCGGCGAGAGGGCGGTCAGCATGGTCTCGCTCCTCACGGCAGGTAGAGACCGCGGCCGCAGCGGCGCGCGCGCCGCGCCTCGAAGTAGCCGGTGTAGCGATTGTAGACCTCGACCGTGCGGTAGACGCAGTAACGGCCGGAGTTGCGGCCGTTGTAATAGACGCCGCCGTTGTCGAGATCGACGCCGAGGAACTCTTGGTTCCCGTGCTGCGGCGCGGCCTCCTGGGCGAGGGCGGGACCCGCGGCGCAGAGAAGGCTGGCGGTGAGGACGAGGATCTTGGTCTTGGTCATCTCGGGTCTCCCTGATCTGGCGGTGGATCGTCCGCCTCGACAGGGGCATGGGCCGGCCAGACGCAGTTTCGTGCGGACGGCGCGGCGTGCCGCGAAAAATTTCTTCCGGCAGGCGCGGCCGAAATGGCGTCGGTCGTCCGGTAACCGCCCGACGGCGGCGATGCCCCTCGCCATTGACGGCAGGGTCACCCCGATCAGCCTTGACCCACAGGACCGTCGGCGCGCTCCGATCGAGAGCGACGCGGGCACTGCGTTCGGCCCAGAACACGCGACGCGACGGCGTCGAATGCTCATCATCCGCCGCAAGCCATCCCGGCTTACTGAACCGGTAACACTATTTCTCACGATTCGTTGACCCGGGATCGGAGAGGGGTCAATACAGTGTCCACTGATCACTGAGAGCCTATGCGATGGACGACGAATACTGTTAGGTGCTTCTCTTCATCTGAGAGGTGTTCATGAAATCTCTCGTGGTGGCACCGGCTGCGCGCGTGGCGGACCGGATCGTGCTCCCGACCGCCTGAGGGTGGACAGTCTCTCGCCGCCGAACGCCCGAATCCGGTCCACCACGCCTGCGCAACCGTGCGAGGACTGCAGAGCTGTTCTCGACGCCGATGCGGATCGCGCGCGGTGTCGACTCGGAAACGACATCTCCCGGGGCCGACATGTGCCAGGTGTTTCAGCATCCTCCGCGCTCAGCTTGCCTGACCGTCCGTCCTCAGGCCCCTCACACCCGATCGGTCTCGGCTCTCCTCGGCGTCGGGATCGTGAGCGCGGCCTTGCTCGGCCCGGTGATGTCGGCGCGGGCCGACGATGGGCCGAGCTACGGCGATGACCGACGCGGCATCTTCCTGCCCTTCCTCAACGCGCCGCGACCCGGCGACGCCATCACGAAGTCCCCGCGCCTCGGCCTGTCGTTCGGCGGCGAGCCTCGTCCGGTGCTCGTTGATACCGGTTCGACCGGCATCGTGGTCTCAGCCGCTCGGATTCCCGACAACGAGAGCCTGCCGAGCGAGCCCGGACGGCTGACCTACTCGAGTTCCGGCCGGATCATGGTCGGACGCTGGGTGCGCGTCCCGGTTTCCATCGTCGGCCGCGATGGAGCGAGCGTGGTCACGCAGCCCATCCGGGTCCTCGCCGTCGACCGGATCGACTGCACCGCGCGCGCCCGCAGCTGCACGCCCGAGGTGGCGCCGGCCCACGTGGCGATGATGGGGATCGGTTTCGGCCGCGAGGACGACAGCCAGACGCAGAGCACGCCGGACACCAATCCGCTCCTCAACGCGGAGCCGCCGGGACCCGGTTCGGTGCACCGCGGCTACGTGCTGACCCGACGCGGCGTGCATGTCGGCTTGACGCGCGCCAACACGCGCGGCCGCTACCGCTTCGTGAAGCTCGACCCGCACCCGCACGTGCCGGGCGACTGGCTCGGCGTTCCCGTCTGCATCACCGTCGACGCCCGTGAGCCCGCCGCCTGCGGCCGAGCGCTCCTCGATACCGGTGTCACCGGCATGTTCCTGACGCTGCCGCCGTCCCAGGTCGCCGACAGCCTCCGGGCCGATGCGGGCGATCACGCCGTGCTCCGCCCGGGAACGCGTCTCGGCTTCCAGTTCGGCGACGCGGCCGGCTACGCGATCGATGTCGGCGACCGAGCCGCGCCGCTCGCTCCCGAACGCATCGTCCTCAACACGATGCGCCCGCAGCCCTTCGTCAACACGGGGCTGCACGTCCTGAACGGCTTCGACGTCCTCTACGACGCCGACCGCGGCTATTACGGCTTCCGGGCCCGCGACGCGCAGCCGGCGTCCGACGACCCGTGATCTGCGCATCGGCCGCCGTGTCGTCCGCCCTCTCCCGCACCGAGTCCGCCATGCTGCGCAACGCCTTTCTCGCTGCCGTGATCCTCGTCCCGACCGCCGGATACGCTGCGGAGGTCGATTGCGGCGCCTCCGCGAACCAGATGGACGCCAACACCTGCACGGCCCAGGAATTCGACCGGGCCGATGCGGAGCTGAACCGCCGCTACGCGACCCTGCGCAGCAAGCTCGACGAGAACGGCCGACGCAATCTGGTCGCCGCCGAGCGCGCCTGGATCGCCTTCCGCGATTCCGAGTGCAACCTGCGGACAGGCTTCAACACGCTGACGCCCGACGACAACGGAAGCATCGCCCCGATGCTCCTGGGCGCGTGCAAGATCACGCTGACGCGCCAGCGGATCCAGGACCTGGCAGCCCAGATCAAGTGCCCGGGCGGCGACCTGTCGTGCTCGCCCTGACTGCCTCCCGTCTTTCCCAACAACCCGCCTGAGCGAGCTGCCATGATCATCGTCACGACCGAGAACATTCCGAACTACCACGTGCGCGAGGTCCGCGGCCCCTGCTTCGGCGCCGTGGTGCACAGCCGCGGTGCGGTGGGCAATTTCACCGCCGGACTGCGCAGCATCATGGGCGGCGAGATCAGCGAGTACAGCCAGCTGATCGAGCAGGCGCGGTCGCAGGCGATCGACCGCATGGCGCAGAACGCGGCGCAACTCGGCGCCAACGCCGTCGTCATGATGCGTTTCGATACCGCGGACACCGACCAGTCGATGATGGGCGTCGTCGCCTACGGCACCGCCGTGGTCGTCGAGGCACGCTGAGGTCGCGGCCCGGGCCGCGTTCCGCTCCGACCCGCCGTCACCCGCCGCGCGCAGGACCCCGCAGCCGGGTCGATGCGACGCGCGAACCGGATCCCAAAGCCATGAGTCACAAGCGCCCACGCCTGCTGCAGGCCTCGGCCCCCGTCCTTGCCGGGCTGCTCGCCTGCCTCGCCGTGCCGACGACCGCCGGAGCCGACCAGCCGTCCGCGAAACTGTGTCTGACCGAGACCTCCACGCCGGGCACGACGGCGTGCATGACCCGCGCCCTGCAGGAGGCCGACGCGAAGCTCAACGCGGCCTACAGGAAGGCGATGTCGGTGATCGATCACGACGAACGCACGCCGGACCCCGACGCCAGGGCGCTCTGGAAGACGCGGCTCGAGCGGGCGCAGCGGGCCTGGATCGCCTTCCGGGACGCTGATTGCGGCGACCTGACCGACAGCGAGTGGGCCAACGGGAGCGGCGCGAACGCGGCGCTGCCCGCCTGCCTCTACGACAAGACCGTCCAGAGGACGGACGACCTGCTGAGCCGCTACCCGCTGCATTGAGAAGCGGCGCGGCATCGTCAACAGCTCGTCGCGATCCGGTGGACACTTCGGTTCCGCCGGAAGCTCCTGCGGCCCCGATGCAGTCCTCGTCCGCCTGCGGACGGGCGGCCGTCCGGCGCCCGATCTCACCCCGCTTCGATGGGACCGGGAGGACGCGGCGCCGGCGGCTCGGCCGGCGGGTCCCCGTCGGGCGGTGCGGGCTCTGGCAGCGGATCGTCGATGGGAGGCAGCGGGTCGTCCCCGGGACGCGGCGTATCCGACGACATGGTGCGGTGTCCTGTCCGAATCTTCGGGCGGTCGGGGACGTAACGCGCGTCGGTCCGGTCGGATGCGGCCTCGTCAGCCGAAGGTCAGCGCCGACCGTTCCCGGAGCGCCTTGCGCAGCGCCCGGCTGAGGTCGGCCACCGAGTAGGGCTTGTGAAGGAGCTCGAAGCCGTCGGTGCCCTCCGACGCCAGCACGTGGCTGTAGCCGGAGGTGAGGACGACGGGCAGGTAGGGACGACGGCGCCTGATCTCCCGGGCCAGATCGACACCGTTCATGCCCGGCATCACCACGTCGGAGAAGACGATCTCGATCTCCTGGCCGCTCGCCTCGATCGTGGCGATGGCCGCCTGCGCGTCCTTCACCCAGACAGCCCTGTAGCCGAGTTCCACGAGGGCTTGCCGGGCGAAGGCGCCGACCTCCTCGTTGTCCTCCACCACGAGGACGGGCGTGCCGTGACCCTCGGCGAGCGGCTCCGGCTCGTCCGGCACGCCCTCCTGGACCTCCGCCTGGTGGGACCGCGGCAGGAACAGCGTGAAGGTGGTCCCGACGCCGACGACGCTGTCGACCGCGACGTCACCGCCCGACTGCTTGGCGAAGCCGAACACCTGGCTGAGGCCGAGGCCGGTGCCGTGGCCGACGCCCTTCGTCGTGAAGAACGGCTCGAAGATGCGTTCGAGGAGGTCCGCTTCGATGCCCGAGCCGGTATCCGAAACCGACACGGCCACGAAATCGCCGGGCACGGCCGGATGCGCCCGCAGCGCCGGGATGCGGTCCGCACGCCGCACCTTGATCACGAGGCGGCCCTCGCCCTGCATGGCATCGCGGGCGTTCACAACGAGGTTGACGAGGGCCGTGTCGAACTGGCTGGGGTCGGCATCGACGTGGCAGCGCAGCCTGCGGCCGTCCGCGTCCGTGCCGGCATCTGTGTCGGTCGCGACGTGGATGCGCGCGCCGGTCAATGTGCCGACCATGTCGGCGATGGCGGCCACCGACTGCACCACGTCGAAGATCGACGGTCGGAGTGCCTGCCGGCGCGCGAAGGCCAGCAACTGGCTGGTCAATCTGGCGGCGCGGTCGACCGTGTCGGCGATGGCGTCGACGTAGCGGCCCCGCCGATCCTCGCTGAGGCCCGGTCGCTTCAACAGATCGGTCGACGACTTGATGACGGTCAGCAGGTTGTTGAAGTCGTGCGCCACGCCGCCGGTGAGCTGCCCGACGGCCTCCATCTTCTGCGACTGACGCAGCTGCTCCTCGAGGGCGCGGCGCTCCGTGACGTCGCGCCCTGTCGCGTGGAACCGGTCCCCGCGCGCGATGGCGTTCCAGGCGATCCAACGGTACGCGCCGTCGGCGGTCCGGAACCGGACGTCGAGGTCCGACAGCGTGTGGCCGGTCCGCAGCGTCTCGAACGCGCTGGCCGCGGTCTCGCCGTCGTCCGGATGGATCAGGGTATCGATGCGGATGCCGACCAAGCTGCCGGCCGGCCACCCGAGCAGCTCCGTCCAGGCCGGGTTGACCGCCTGGCAGGTTCCGTCGAGGGCGCAGACCACGAGAAGATCGCGGCTCGTCCGCCAGACCAGGTCATGCTCGATCTTCCGGTCGCGCGTCCGGGCCTCCCGCCGCTCCTCGTCCGCCTGCCGGGCCGCCGGATCCTCGAGAAGGATCGCGACGCGGTACTGCGTCCCGCTACCGGTCCGCATCGCGCGGACATCGAGGATGGGCCCCGTTCGCGACAGGGCTCCCTTGAACCGGGCGCTGTGCCCGGATCGCGCCACGTCACCGAGGGTGTCGAACCAGCGTCGGGCGTGGTCCGGCTCGAGCGCGCTCATCCAGCGTCCCGCCGCGGCGCCGAGGCCGGACTGATCCTCGAAGGCGGCGTTGGTCTCCACCACGCGGTAATCCGCGGCCCTGCCATCCCCGTCGAAGCGCAGCTCGACGATGCAGAAGCCCACCGCGTCGTCCGCCCCGGCATGCCGCGGCGCGATGGTCCGCTCGACAGCCTGCGCCTCGCGCTGCCGGAAGCGGGTGAGGTCGAGCTGACTGCCGAAGAAGAACAGCAACTCGCCGAGCGGTCCGAAGACGGGGCTGATGTAGAGTTCGTTGACGAAGGTGCTGCCGTCGCGCCGATAGTTCAGCAGCTCGACCACCACGTCGCGCCGCGCGGCGATGGCATCGCGGATGCGGGCGACATCGGCCGGATCCGTCGCGGGCCCCTGGAGGAAGCGACAATTGCGCCCGATCAGCTCCCCCGCCGAGTAGCCGGAGAGTTCCAGGAAGGCGCGGTTGGCGAAGACGATCGGGTTGTCGGGCAGGTTCGGATCGGTGACGATCATCGCCATCCGAGTCTTGTCGGCGGCGGTGAACAGAAGATCGGAGCGGGCGGTGCCGACTCCGGCCAGAGTGGTTGTCGGGGCGGTGACCGGGGCCTGTGACGCGCGCAGGCGCGCGTTCTCCTCAACCAGCGCGCGCTCGCGCCGACGCAGCCGCTCGACCTCCCCCCGAAGATCTTCGATGCTCATGGCCCGGTCTTATCCGGAGCCGCCGCCGCGTCCAACCGCAACCGGCACGCGGATGCGAGAAGGGGGTGTGGCCTCTGGTCCCGACAGTGCCGGCGTCGGCCACCGGGCGTTCGGATCCTGCGATGCCGGAAGGGGGCGGGTCCGCCGGTTCCTGACCCGCGATGACCGGCGCTGCGTCCACGGGAATCCGGGGGACAGCGGCGGGCTGCGGGCGGACGTGCCGCCGGGACCGGTCTCTCGCGTTCCGGCCGGATCAGGGCTCGGGACCCCGCGAACGCGAACGGCCGGAGTTCGACTCCGGCCGCTCGGTCGACGCGGTGCGTGTCGCTTACCGCAGGAGCTGGAGGACGCCCTGCTGGGCGGAGTTGGCCAGCGACAGGGCCGAGATGCCCATCGACTGGCGGGTCGACAGCGCCTGCGAGTTGGCCGCCTCCTGGTTTAGGTCGGCGTTCGTCAGGTTGGCCGAGCCCGTCTGCAGCACGTTGATCAGCTGCTTGGAGAAGTCCTGGCGGTTCTGAACCACCGACAGGTTCGAGCCCAGCGTGCTCGCCGCGGAGTTCAGGGCCGCGCCGGCCGTGGTCAGGACCGCCAGGGTCTTGTTGACATCGGCGTTCAGCAGGAAGTTGCCGAGGCCGTTCTGGCTGGTCGAGCTGTTCGAGTTGGTGATCGACGACAGGCCCAGGCCGCTGGAGGTCGCGTCGACCGAGGCGACGTTCAGGTTCGAGCTGCCGGTGTCGTTGAACTTGATGTTCATGTCATTGCCCTTGCCGGCAATGAGGTTGACGCCGTTGTAGCTGGCGTCGCTGGCGAGCTGCGTGATCTGGTTGAGCAGGTTGTTGTACTGATTGGCCAGCGAGGCGCGCTGCGTCACGCCCGAGATCGACAGGTCGCTGGACACGACGGTGCTGGCGGCGGTGCCGTAGGTCGAGGCGGTGGTGGCCGAGGCGGTGAAGCCGAGCGCCGTCTGGCTGCCGGAGTTCTGGAATTCCACGTCCGCCTGGGCGTTCAGGACGATCTTGGTGCCGGTGCTGTCGACCGAGAAGATCGCGCCGGCGCCGAAGGCGCCGCTCGACGAGGTCGAGGCCGAGCTGACCGCGGCGTTGAGGGCGGCGACCGTCGCGTTGACGCTCGAGGAGGCGGCGACCGTGGCCGAGACCGAGCTGCCGTTGATGGTCAGGAGCACCGTCTGGGAGGCGGTGCTGGCGCTGTAGGCGTTGGCGGCGGTGCCGGTGGTGGAGAGCTGGGTCGAGAGCGCCTGGTTGGCGATCGACTTGGCCTGGTCCACGAGCTTCTGGATCGAGGTGATGCCCTGGTTGGCGGCCTGGATCGACTGGATGCCGTTGGAGATGCCGTCGAGGAGCGAGTTCAGGCTCGAGGAGCGTCCGTCGAGGGCCTGGGAGGTGAAGAAGTTGGTCGGGTTGTCGAGGGCGGAGTTGACGGTCTTGCCGGTCGCGAGCCGGTTCTGGGTGGTCGCCATCAGCTGGGCGGTGTCCTGCAGCGAGAGCAGGTTCTGGCGCGTCGCGGCCGACAGGGTGATGGAGGACATGGATCGCTATCTTTCCAACCGGAGCAACCCGATTCTCGGGGATGACTAAGAATACCGGTTAGGGTTAAGTCCGGATTAAGCGCGCGAGTATTTTCGCCGCGCCGGTAGCGTTACCGGAAAGTTTACGGCCCGCGCGCGCAAGCCAGTCCCGGACGGCATCGATCAGGGGCGTCCCGACCAGGAGGTCATTGGAGACTTGAAGCGGCGGGAGTCCATCCCGTCCGGCGCGGGCGGATCAGGCGATCCGGCTGCCGCCTCGCGGCGCGACGAATTCTCAGTCCAGCGCGTAGCCGAGCATCCCTTCGGACACGTGACCCTCACAGTCCGGGACGGTCGACACGAAATGATCGCGGCCTCCGGCGATGCAACGGTAGATCAGGTGGCTCCCCGGCCTCTGCGCCTCGTAGACGTAGCCGGTCTGCCCGAGCGGTGTCTGGCCCTCGCATCGCGGGTCGCGGCTGAGGAAGTGGTCCTGTCCTGCCGCGCAGCTCATCAGCATCGCGGTCCCGGGCGCCGGGAGCGTCAACACGGTACCGAGGCTGCGCTCGATCGTGTAGCCCGGCCCGATATAGCCGGTCGTCACCCAGTGGCCGCCGGGCCCGAAGGCGCGCCGCAGGGGAAGGCGGTCGGCGCCCTTCGGCCGCCGCGCCTCGGCGATCCGCCACGTGCCGGGATAGGGGTCACCCCCTGAGAAGAAGACCGTGATGTCCGGCAGGAACGGCGTCAGGAACCCCGCCCCGTCGCGCTGGAAGCCGGGACTGTGGTTCAGGTAGAAGCCCGTGACGTCGGAGTTCAGGTAGCCCAGGGGTGTCCACGCCGCCGGCGCCCCGCTCAGCACCGCCTTCAGGGGCATCCTGAACAGCCCCATCTGGTAGGTTTCCCGGTCGGGATTGCGCCCCGGATCCTTGCAGGCCACCTGCTGGCACACGCGGCCCGGCAACCCGGTGATGACGTAGACCTCGCCGGTCTTGGGATCGTAGGCGAAATCCGAGTTCGGGTTGATGGTCGAGCCGTCGGTCGTGGCGTTGGGGACTCGCGCAGGCGCCCCGAAATGCACACCGTCGGCCGTGTGCCGGACGTAGAGGTCCCCGAAGCCCGGCACCCCCTGCGGCCCGGTGAGATCCGTGGTGAAGACGAACAGGCCGGACCGACCGTCCGAGAAGGTCGCCGGCTGGCCGGTGCCGTAATTGCCCTGCGCGACGACCGGGTTGATCGGCTTGATGACCGGTTCCGGGTAGTCGACCCACGTCACCTTATCGTTCGAGAAGGCGAGGCCGGTCTGGTTGTTGTTCCCGGGCAGGTTGTCGGCGCCCGAATAGTACATCGCGTAGGCGTAGGTCTGCCCGTCCGCCGGGTTGACGAAGCGGCCCCGGATCACGCTGGGATCACAGACGTACTGCCGGTTCCAGGAGTTGGGCGTCGGCTGGAACACGATCCGCGCCGGCGAGAAGCCGGTCTGCGGCGTGTAGGAACGATGGAAGATGACGTCCGTCTTGCCCTGACCGCACCACCAGATGTCGGTGGTCCCGTTCTCGGTGATGACGCTCGGCGCGTAGTTGTAGCCGGCCGGATTGGCCTCGTTGACGAACAGCGGTTGCGCCTCCGGCCCCTTCCAGCCGGCCTCGCCCGCGACCGGGACGGCGAGCACCGCCAGGAGCATCCCGACGCGAGCGCCCTTCCGCGCAACGAGAGCCGGCAGCGTCCTCAATCCCATCGCTCCCACCGGTCCGCTCCTGACTCCGTGATGCCGAGACATTCCGGCGGCGTGCTGACGACCGGAATGTGGCCGTCTGATATCCGGCGGCTCGGACCGGCGGCTCCGATCGTGTCCCGACGCGTCTCCCGCGGACGCGATCACGCGCCCTGCGCGGGCGGGACCGCGCGGCGGCAGACCGGCCGCAGGGCGCGGTCGAGCAGCGATTGCCGCCCGAGGATCATCTCGAAGAAATCGTACTCCCCCGGCCTGAAATTGGCTTTCAGGAACTGGAAGTGCATGTGGAAAGGCTTGAGGCGCAGGCGCTTGTAGTCGTCCTCGGGTATCCTGTCCTTGACCCCGGCGGAACGGATGAGCGGGTTGCAGGCCAGGAAGGCGGGTCGTCCGAATCCGAGATCGAAGATCGGATTGAAGCCGTAGCAGTTGAGCCAATCCTGGGGGGCCTGGTAGTCGCACCAGACGATGCGGTCGCTGAAGACGAGGGTGGCGATGTCGTCGCGCAGCGCGCGGGCCTCGTGCTGGAGCGCCACGAAGGGCAGCCCCGAGCCGAGCGTGACGAGCGACAGGCGCGGATGCCCTCGATCGTCGGTCCCGAGGCGCGCGAGGACCTGCGCGGCGACCTCGACCGCCATGGCTGCGCCGAGGGAATGGCCGACGATCATGACCTCGTCGGGCGCGTCCGCGGGGTTCGCGCGCCAGTGGGCCAGTTCGGCCAGGACACGGTCCCGGAAGGCCGCGACCCGGTCCGCGTAATCCGGCCGCCGACCGGTCGCGTGCTGCCAGAAGAAGATCCGGATGCTCAGGATGTGCCAGAAGAACAGGCGCCCGAGCGCCTTCTTGGCGCCGTACAGGAGCGCGAGCGCCGCGGCCGCGAGAAGCAGCGCCACGCCGACCGTTTCCGTCGGCGCCGACGGGCTCAACGTAGCGTAGATCGCGGTGCCGACCGCGATCAGGAGCGCCGGGGCCACGAAGGCGACGAAGAACGGGAAGGCCGTCAGCACCGTGTAGGGCCATCCGAACCGGGACGTCTTGAAGACCAACCCCTGTGCGAGCCCCGCCGCGACGCTCCGCGCCAGCAGAGCCAGCTTGCGCGACACGGGACGCGCGAGATCCGCATGGACGATATCGCTCCAGATCAGGGTCTCGCAGCGGACCGCCGCACCGTCGCCGTCGGCGGGCGCGTCGACGGTCCAGCTCCGGGTCAGACCATCCGGATCGGTCCGGATCTCCGAGACCGCGCGCGGCATCGCCCCGAACCGGGTCGCGTGACGGTGAAGCTCCCGCTTGAAGAAGGCGGGGAAGCGGATGCCGCTGCGGGCGTCGAATCCGTGAATGAAAAAGACATGTCGCCGCGCCACTGGTGCCGGATGAAGGTCTCTCAACTTGAAGGGCGTGAACGATAAGTAGCCGCGGACCATGTGATCGATCGAGGACGAGAGCACGAGAGGGATTCGTGGCGGTCGACGGCGCCCGCAGGGGCGGCTCCATTGCACCATCGCGGAGGGCTCCACAACAGCGCACCGGCGAATCTGGTTCCGCCACCGGCCAGCATTCATGATCCGGGCGGCATTCCCGGCACTGTCGCCCGGCAACACCGGCGGCGCCGAAAATCCGTTTCGCGCTCGGGAGGGACTGGACTTGGGAAAACTGAGCCTCCTACGGTGCGGGACGCGGGGGCGGTGTTCAAGATTCGTATGGGTTTGTCAGAGGCCGTGAGGGCGCTCCGCAGCGGCGCCCTCCGCCGTCACAGGATCGGCCATATCCAGGCCGTCTTCGACGCTGCGCCGAGCGGCTGCGTGGTGCTCGCCGGCGACTCGCACGCGGCTCACATGCCGCGGCCGGTCGTTTCCCGTCCCGTGCTGAATGCCGGGCTCGCGGGTGCGACGGCCCGCTCCTACCGCCGGGCCCTCGATCTGCTGCGTGCGCCCCTGCCGGCCTTCCTGGCGGTCCTGTTCGTCGGGACCAACGACATCCGCTCGCCGTCGGCGCTCGGGCGATCGGCGACGGTCGATTTCTCCGACCACGCGGATCGCATCGTCGACCGCTTCCAGGCCTTCGCCCTCGACACGCTGGTCTCGGCGCTGCCGCCCACGCCGGCCTCGAGGGTTACCGAGCGCGATCCCGCCGCGGTCGAGGTCTATTCCGATCTCCTCCGCGCCGTCTGCGCACGCCGGGGGGTCTCGTTCTTCGACCCGTTCGCGGCGCTGCGCGGAGCGCGCTTCGGTCTCGCCGAGGACGAGGCCTTCGTCGAAGGGACGCATCTGCGGGATTACGCGGCCGTCGCCGCGCGCGTCGCCGGCCAGATCCGCGACCGGTACGGTCTCGATCATTATCTGGAGCGCCCGCTCCCGGGCTTCGATGAGGCCTATTACAGGAGCTGGTACGCCGACACGTGCCAGTATCCCCACGGTCCGGCGCGACACTACCTCGATCTCGGCTGGCGCGAGGGCCGTGACCCGAGCGGGCATTTCAGCACCGACGGGTATCTCGACGCGAACCCGGATGTTCGCGTGGCCGGCGTCAACCCGCTCGTCCACTTCCTGGAGGTCGGCTTCGCTCAGGGACGGACCGGCTGGCAGAAGGCGCGCACGCATCCCACGCGCTATCGCGGCGTCGACCCGGACACCTGAGGGCAGCGCCGCGGGCCGGCAGCGCGCACGCCATCGTGACCGCCGCCGCCGCGAAGCTGACGCAGGACGGTGTACGCATGTGATCATGCGCCTCCTCCTCGCCGTCCCACTCCTCGTCCTCATCGCCACCGGAGCGTCGGCCGGAGAGCCGCTCCTCGACGGACCCGTCGTCGCCGGCGGCTTCGGGATGGGCGGGTCGGACTATTACGGCGACGTTCACAGCCGGATGCCGTTCACCGGCGAGGCACCGCCGCGACCGGTCGGGATGGCCGACATCGTGCGCGTCCGGGCAGCCCGCGCGCGCGCCGCGACCGCGTCCCGGCGACAGGCGCCGCACCGGCCGGCGCATCGCGGCTGAGTGTCTCCGGCCTCCGCCGATCCGGACCAGCCGGACAAGGAGAGTGCGGTCCGAACGATCGGGCCGTAGCCGTAGGAGGACGGTCGGAGCGGCGGATCAGTTCCGGTATCGTTCGGCCAGGGCCATGAGGGCCTGGGCGAGCTCGGTGAGGTTGGCGGAGGCGGCCTCGACCTGCCGGGTGCCGGCCGCGGTCTGCTGGCTGGCCTGGCGGATGTTCTGCAATGCCCCCATCACCTGCTCGATGCCCAGCTGCTGCTGGTTGGTCGAGGCCACGATCTGCTGGAACGTCTGCACGTTCTCCTCCA
>NZ_JBKFAK010000039.1:0-22702 GCF_053345595.1 Methylobacterium sp. D54C | reverse complement strand
GATGCGCCGGTCTGGTGGCCTGAGCGGCGTGCCCAGAACCCGATCCCATCTCGAACTCGGCCGTTAAACACGCCAGCGCCTATGGTACTGTGTCTCAAGACACGGGAGAGTCGGTCGCCGCCAGACCTGCCCATCGCAATCAGAAACACTCCCTCACCACGAACACCGATCCGCGACGCCGACGGGCCGCTCTCTCCGAGAGCGGCCCGTCGGCGTTTCGCTGTTGGCCAGCCCGCCGCGGCCGCCTTACCGCGAAGTCATCTTCCCGCGAGCGTCCCGTAACCGCTCCCGCGCCATCATCCTCGAACCGCGCGTGGCCCATCGCCCACGCGGACGAAGCCGGTGACGGATCTCGCGCCCTCCGAGTCCTCCGCGCGCCGCTTCGGGACGGGTCGAGGTCCGCGGCCTCGGCCCGTCCATCACGACGGGGGAGGGGAGCGGCTTGACCATGTTGATGGAGATACGTTCCCCCGACTCGCGCGGCGCGCTATGGAACGGGGCCATGCGACTGCTGATCATCGAGGACGACCGCGAGGCGGCCGCCTATCTCGTCAAGGCGTTCCGCGAGACCGGACACGTCGCCGACAGCGCGCATGACGGCCTCGACGGGTACGCGCTCGCCCGGGAGGGCGACTACGACGTGCTGATCGTCGACCGGATGCTGCCGAAGCTCGACGGGCTGTCGCTGATCCGGTCGCTGCGCGAGCAGAACGTCGCCACCCCGACCCTGATCCTGTCGGCGCTGGGTCAGGTCGACGACCGCGTGAAGGGCCTGCGCGCCGGCGGCGACGATTACCTGCCGAAGCCCTACGCGTTCTCCGAACTCCTGGCGCGCACCGAGGCACTGGCCCGGCGGCAGGTCGGATCCGGCGCCGCGGAGGAGACGCGCTACCGGATCGGTGACCTGGAACTCGACCGGCTCTCGCACCGGGTGACCCGGGCCGGCCGCGAGATCCCGCTGCAGCCGCGCGAGTTCCGCCTCCTCGAGTACCTGATGCGGCACGCCGGGCAGGTCGTGACGCGCACCATGCTGCTCGAGCATGTCTGGGACTACCACTTCGATCCGCAGACCAACGTCATCGACGTCCACGTCTCGCGCCTGCGCAGCAAGCTCGACAAGGGCTTCGCGTCGCCGATCATCCACACGGTCCGGGGCGCCGGCTACGTGCTGCGCTACGACGAGGGCGCGGCCGGGTGAGCGAGGTTTGGACCGACGCGCCGATCGCCCGCGAGACCGCGGCGGCGCGTTTCCAGAAGCTGTTCCGCACCACCGCGTTCAAGCTGTCGCTGGCCTACCTCGCGATCTTCGCCCTCTGCGCCTTCTTGGCGCTCGGGTACGTCGCGTGGAACGCCCGCGCGGTGCTCGACGACCAGATCGTCTCCACGATCGACGCCGAGATCAACGGGCTGTCGGAACAGTACAATGCCGGCGGCCTGCGTCGGCTGATCACCGTGGTGGAGCGGCGCTCCCGCGAGCCCGGCGCCTCGCTCTACCTCGTGACCACGGCCGGCGGCGACCATGTCGTCGGCAATGTCGGCTACGTGCCCGCCGCCGTGCTGGCGACGCCGGGCCAGAGCGAGACGCGCTACGGCCGCAACGACGCGGATGCCGAGGCGCACCGGGCGATCGTGCGGGTCTTCACCCTTCCGGGCGGGTTCCGCCTGCTCGTCGGGCGCGACACCGAGGAGCGCGACCGGCTGCGGGCGGTGATCGGGCGCGCGTTCATCACCTCGCTCGCCGCCGTCGTGATCCTCGGGGTGATCGGGGGCTGGCTGGCGGCGAGCCGGGTGCTGCGCCGCGTCGATGCCATGACTCAGACAACCCGCGCGATCATGGCCGGCGATCTCGACGACCGGCTCCACGTGGCCGGGAACGGCGACGAACTCGACCGTCTCGCATCGAGCCTCAACCAGATGCTGGAGCGCATCGGCGAGCTGATGCGCGGCATGCGCGAGGTCTCCGACAACATCGCCCACGACCTCAAGACGCCGCTGACCCGCCTGCGCAACCGTGCCGACGAGGCCCTGCGCCGCGCCTCCACGCCGGAGGAGCTGCGCGCGGCGCTGGAAGCCGTGATCGAGGAGGGCGACGGGCTGATCCGAGTGTTCAACGCCCTCCTGATGATCGCGCGGCTCGAGGCCGGGTCTGCCCGGGAGATCCTCGTGCCGCTGGATCTGGGCCAGACGGTCCGGAGCGTCGGCGACTTGTACGAGGCGCTCGCCGAGGATCAGGGGCTGACGCTCGCCGTGCACGCGCAGGACGCACTCACCATCGCGGGCAACCGCGAGCTAATCGGTCAGGCCCTCGCCAATCTCATCGACAACGCCCTGAAATATGGGGCCGAATCCGAGAGTGCGGAGACCAGCGTGACGCTCGAGGCGTGGCGCGACGGGGAGTCGATCCGCCTCGCCGTCTCCGATCACGGCCCGGGCATTCCCGAGGCGGAACGGGCCCGCGTGCTCGACCGGTTCGTGCGCCTCGAGGACGCCCGTTCGCGGCCCGGCTTCGGGCTGGGCCTCAGCCTCGTCAACGCCGTCGTGCGCCTGCACCACGGGAGCCTGCGGCTCGCCGATAACGGGCCCGGCCTGCGGGTCGAGATCGCGTTCCCGGCCACGCCGCGCCCGCAGCCGGCAGCCGGTGACATCGTGCCCGCACCGCCTCCGGGCGACCCTGTGCCGGCATCCCCTTCCCGCGCTACTTAGGTCGCGACCTGTCCCACCGCGAGCGCGCCGTCCCCGACCGTTCGGCCGGGCGCCCGCGTCCCAGGAGGCTCCATGACTCTCAAGACCAAGACCGCCCTCGTCACCGGCTCGACCAGCGGCATCGGGCTCGCCATCGCGCGCGCCTTCGCGGCGGAGGGGACCAACGTCGTCCTCAACGGGTTCGGGGACGCGACCGCCATCGAGGAGACGCGGGCCGGGATCGAGAGCGCCTACGGGGTCAAGGCCCGTTACTCGGCCGCCGACATGAGCAAGCCCGACGCGATCGCCGCCATGGTGCGCGAGGCGGAGGAGACCTTCGGTGCCGTCGACGTGCTGGTCAACAATGCGGGGATCCAGTTCGTCTCGCCGATCGAGGAGTTCCCGGCCGAGAAGTGGGAGCAGATCATCGCGATCAACCTGTCCTCGGCCTTCCACACGATGCACGCGGCGATCCCCGGGATGAAGGCCCGGGGCTGGGGCCGGATCATCAACACGGCCTCGGCCCACTCGCTGGTGGCCTCGCCGTTCAAGTCGGCCTACGTGGCGGCCAAGCACGGGATCGCGGGCCTGAGCAAGACGGCGGCTCTGGAACTCGCGCCCCACAAGATCACGGTGAACTGCATCTCGCCGGGCTATGTCTGGACGCCGCTCGTGGAGGCGCAGATCCCCGACACGATGAAGGCCCGCGGCCTCACCAAGGAGCAGGTGATCGAGGACGTGATGCTGAAGGCGCAGCCGACCAAGGAGTTCGTGACCGTCGACCAAGTGGCCGCTCTGGCGGTGTTCCTGTGCTCCGACGCGGCGAGCCAGATCACCGGCGCCAACATCAGCATGGACGGGGGCTGGACCGCGCAGTAGCGCGACCGGCCTCGACAGGCCCGCCTCGTCCGAGGGCCGGCCCCGCCCGTGCCGGGCGGGGCCGCTCCCGGTCAGCGGCGGCCGTGGACCAGCAGGGCGAGACCGTAGCCCACCGCGCCCGCGATCAGCAGCGCGACCAGGGGATTCTCCTCCACCCGGGCGCCGCCGGCGCTGCGCCCGTCGCGCAGGTACGAGCCGCCCCGCTGGTAGACGTCCTCCGCGACGTCGCCGGCGCGCTCGTAGGCGTCGCTCGCGTAGTCACCGGCCCGGTCGGCGATGTCGCGGGCCTTGTCCTTCACTTGGCCGTAGACGTTCTGAGCCTGGCCCTGGGCCTCGCGGAAACGTCCCTCGACCGAGTCGCGGTTGGAGCCCGCGAAGTCGCCGGCCGCGCCCTGAACCTTGCCGACAGCCTCCTTGGCGCCGCCGACGATCCGATCCGTATCCACCATGGCACTCTCCTGGACGTGAGCGCGGCGTCGCGACACCGGCGCCGCTCGTTACGCCGTCGTCCACCGAACGCGCGAGATGGCGTTTGTGCCCCCGATCGCCACGAAATTGTGCGCCTCGACCCGCGATCGCGGCGGCGGAGCGGGTCAGAGCCCGATCAGCTCGGCGATGGCCGCCGCGCCGGCGGCCGGAGAGGTCTCGCCCCGGGCGACGCCGGCCTCCGCCTCGGCCGTGCGGCGGCGGACCTCCGGGGAGCCGACGAGGCGCTGGTGCAGGCGCTCGTCGACGAGCGCCCACATCCACTTCACGTCCTGGGCCCGGCGCTTCGCCTGGATCTCGCCGGTCGCCGTGAGCTTCTCCCGGTGGTCGACGATCTTCGCCCACATCGCGTCGAGGCGCAGGTTGTGGAAGCCCGAGATCGTGACCACCGGCGGCGTCCAGGTGGCCGAGGCCGGGGTCAGGATGTGCAGCGCCGCCCGGTATTCCGAGGCCGCCGCGTTGGCGCGCTGCTCGGCCTCTCCCGCATCGGCCTTGTTGACCGCGATCATGTCGGCGAGCTCGAGGATGCCCTTCTTGATGCCCTGCAGCTCGTCGCCCGCCCCGGGCAGCATCAGCACGAGGAAGAAGTCGGTCAGGTCGGCCACCGCCGTCTCCGACTGGCCGACGCCGACCGTCTCGACGAGGATCACGTCGAAGCCCGCGGCCTCGCAGAGCAGCATGGTCTCGCGGGTCTTGGCCGCGACGCCGCCGAGCGTGCCCGAGGAGGGGGAGGGGCGGATGAAGGCCTTGGGATCGTGCGACAGCCGCGCCATCCGGGTCTTGTCGCCCAGGATCGAGCCGCCGGTCCTGGAGGAGGACGGGTCGACCGCGAGCACCGCCACCTTGTGACCGGCCTCCGTGAGGTTCGAGCCGAGGGCGTCGATGGTGGTCGACTTGCCGACGCCGGGGACGCCGGTGATGCCGACGCGGATCGCCCGGCCGGTCTCGGGTAACACTGAGTCGATCAGGTTCGCCGCCAGCGCCCGGTGATCGGCGCGCTTGGATTCGGCCAGCGTGATGGCCCGGGCCAGAGCGGCGCGGTCTCCGCGCAGCAGGCGCTCGCGGAGACTCTCGATGTCGATGGACGGCGTCATGCTCCCTTCATGGCCGCGGCGACGGCCGCCGTCGAGGGGGAGAGCATCGGGGTCGGGGGATCGCCGGCCTGTGTCCCGTCCACCACAAGCCCGGCCGTGCCCGCTATTCACGCCGCGTCGCGGCGGTCGTGCCCCGCGATGGTCACGATCCTGGGCAACGGAAGGCGTCCCGCCCGAGCGTAACCGGATCATGTCGAGCCAGATCGTCTCACGCCGCATCCTTCTTCGCTTCGGAGCGCTCGCGGGCGCCGCGGGTCTCGCCCCGTCGCTCGGCGCCTGCGTCACCGACGACCTCGGGTCCGGGGCGGCGCTGCCCGAGAAGCAGTCGGCCCTCGACGTCATGCCGGTGCTGCTGGTCGCCACGACCCGCAAGCCCGTGGGCAACCCGCCCCGGCCGCCGTATTTCAGCAGCGACCGCGGCCGCGGCCTGAGCTTCGCCGAGGTGCGCCTGTCACCGCCCGACCGCTCGCTGCTCGGCAAGGTCTCGTCCGTCATCACCGGCGACTGGACCATCGGCGCGGTTCCGAAATCCGAATCCGGACCGGGCGCCGCCGAGGCCTTCGCCCAGGCGGCCCTCGGACGCGACGTGCTGATCTACGTCCACGGCTACCGCGAATCGTTCGAATCGGCCGCGGTCAGCGCCGCCCGGCTCTCGGACGGGATCCGGTTCCGCGGCGTCTCCGGCCTGTTCACGTGGCCGTCGGCGGCCGCGACCCTCGACTACAATTACGATCGCGAGAGCGCCCTCTGGTCGCGCGACGCCTTCGAGGACCTGCTGAAGGCGCTCGCCGCCTCGCCGAGCGGCGGCCGCATCAACATCGTCGCGCACTCGATGGGCACGCTCCTCACCCTCGAGACCCTGCGGATGCTCCGCGCCGAGGCGGGCGAGGCGGCGATGTCGCGGATCGGCGCCGTGGTGCTGGCCGCCCCCGACATCGACTTCGACCTGTTCTCCAACGGCGTCGCCCGCATGGGACCCGACGTCTCGAAGATCACGGTGATCTCCTCGACCAACGACCGGGCGCTCGAGCTCTCCGCCGCGCTGGCGGGGGGCGTGCGCGCCGGCGCCGCCGATCGCGCCAAGCTCGAGGCGCTCGGCGTGCGCGTCGCCGACGCCTCCGATTACGGCGGCGGCCTGATCAACCACGACCTGTTCCTCTCGAACCCGGACGTCCAGGGCGTGGTCAAGCGCGCCATCGCCCGCGGCGCCGGCGTCTGACGCTCATCCGGTCCGTGTCGCCATGCTCTGCGGCGGCAGGGGCTCCTCCGGCAGGACCGGCGCGTCGCCCGAGGCGTCCAGGTGGTCGATCCGGTCGGCCCAGACCCGGAAGCCCACCAGGGGATTCGGTCCGAACGTGTGGGTCAGCGGCACGTCCGCGGCGTCCCGGCCGTACGCGACCATGACCCGGCCGATCCGCGGGCTGTTGTTGCGCGGGTCGAACACGTGCCAGGCGCCGCCGAGGTAGACCTCCATCCAGGCCGCGAAGTCGCCCGCCGGGTGCGGCTCGGGCTCGCCGATGAAGCTGATGTAGCCGGTGCAGTACCGGGTCGGGATGTTCAGGGCGCGGCAGAACGCGACGGCCAGGTGGGTGAAGTCCCGGCAGACGCCGCGCCCGCCCGCGTAGGCGTCCGCGGCCGTGCGGTCGCGATGGGCGAACTCGTAGCCGAACGCGATGTGGGCGTGGACGAAGTTGCAGACCGCCTGCACCCGGGCCCAGCCGGGCTCGGTATGGCCGAAGAGGCGCCACGCCGCGTCGGCCAGCAGGTCGGACTCGCAGTAGCGGCTGGGGAGCAGGAACACGATCGTCTCGGCGGGCAGCGCCTCGATCGCGTGCTGCGCGGCCTCCGGGTGCGCCGGATCGGGCCTCCCGCTGTCGCGGATCACGGCGTCGGTCCCGACGGTGAAGTTTCCGGCAGGCGCGGTCAGCCGGCCGCACAGGTTGCCGAAACCGTCGCGGTAGATCGTCACCGGGACGGGCGGATCGGTCCGGAGCGTGTCGGGCGCCTCCAGGGCGGCCGCCCCGGAGGGATGCACGTTGAGCATCACCACCATGGGCACGGGGTAGGGGAAGGCGTAGCGCATCTCGCAGCCGAGCCTGATCCGCATGCGCGGGTGATCCTTCGTGTTCGAGACTGTGGCCGCCCCGATGGGCGCAGGATCCGTGCCGCGCCGAATCGTGCGGGTCGGGCCGCGACGGGCTTGGCGGCCGTCCGCTTCACCCCTACAGCATCCCCGCGCGACGCTCGTGTCAGACGGACGAAACCGAGACGTTTCTTCCCGGGGCAGCGCGTCGCACCCGTGCGCCAGCCCGCGGACCGGGCGCGCCTGAGGACGGTTACGAGAGGGATGCCGGCCATGTTCACGCTCGAGATCGACGGCACCGCCGTTGCGGTGATCAACAGCGACGAGGCGTCCGCCAAGGACCTCTTCACCTGTGACGGCTTCAAGGAAGACATCCGGACCATGACGACCGGCGGGAAGCCGGTCTGGAACGGCACGTCGGCGCTCACGGTCCGGGCCGCCACCGAGGACGAGGTCGAGATCTTCGAGGACGCCCTCGCCGAGGACGACGGCGAGGGTGATTTCGTCGAGGATCCGCGCCACACCGGGTCCGATTCGGACGACGAGGACGAGGCCGACATCGTCTTCCTCGTGGATATCGACGAGGACGAGGACGAGGCCGACGCCTGAGCGCGGCTGAACCTGACCGCCTCCCGGGAGGTTTCCGATCCGATCTGGATCGGAAACCGGGAGGACGGCATGGCTGACAGCAGACGGATCGTCGACGCGCTCGTGCGGTCGAGGCGCGGCGGGCTCGCCGCCGGTGCCGCCCTCGGCGGACTGGCGCTGATCGGCGGCCTCGCCTATCGGGCGCTGCGCGGGGCGCCCCCGCCCGAGGCCGGGGCCCCGGACTTCACGAAGGTCGACGAGGACGAGGCCCAGCTGATGCTGCGGGCCATGGTGGCGGCCACGACGGCCGACGGGATGGTCGACGCCGCGGAGCGCCAGCGCCTCGACGCCGCCGTGGCGGAGGCGGGCATCGATCCCGACGGTCGAGCCTGGCTCGAGCGCGAGCTCGCGGACCCGGCCAACGTCGACGCGATCGCCGACCGGGTCGCGGATCCCGACGCGGCGGCGCGGATCTTCGCGGCGGCGCGACTCGCCATCGAGCCCGACACGCTCCAGGAGCGTCAGTTCCTGAAGATGCTGGCCAAGGCCCTCGACCTGCCCGCGGAGGCGGTCGAGCGTGTCGAGCGCGACATCGGAGCCTGACTGGCAACCTGCCCGAAGGGCGGATCTCCCACGGCGGCCGAGCTTCGTGCTAGGCTCCCGCGCGACGACGGGTCCGGAGGACGGCCCGCGCGCGGGAGGACGGGACATTTCATGGCAGGACTGTCAGTGCCCGCGCCCGGGCGCGCCCGCCGGCGGGCCTGCGCGCTGGTCGCAGCCATGCTGATCGCCGGCGGCTCCGCGCGCGCGGCCGATCCGGCCGCCGGCCCCCTGACGATCGCCGAGCAGGGCAGCTTCTTCGTCGGCGGCCGCGACGTCCAGTCCGACACGCTCTCGACGCTGCCGGCCTACGCGCCGTCGGGCACGATCAGCGTCGACCAGATCTACGTCCGCTATCAGGTCCCGGTGAATGCCGCACGGCCGCCGCTGGTCCTGATCCACGGCTGCTGCCTCACCGGCAAGACCTGGGAGACGACGCCCGACGGGCGCATGGGCTGGGACGAGTATCTCGTCCGGCGCGGCTTCCCGACCTACGTGATCGACCAGGCCTGGCGCGGCCGCTCGGCGGCGAGCCCGGCCCAGATCAACGCCGTGAAGACGGGGCAGGCCGACCCCAAGACGCTGCCGGCCGTGTTCTCGGCCGGGCGCGAGCCGGCCTGGGCGATCTTCCGGTTCGGGCCGGAATACCCGAAGGTGTTCCCCGGCATGCAGTTCCCCCTGGAGGCCCAGGGCGAGTTCTGGAAGCAGATGGTCCCGGACTGGTCGGCCGCCCTGCCGGTGCCGAACCCGACCGTGCCGGCCCTGTCGGAGCTCGCCAAGCGGCTCAAGGGCGCGGTGCTGATCTCGCACTCGCAGTCGGGGATCTACCCGTTCCAGACCGCCGCCCTCGATCGGACCGGCCTGCGCGCCATCGTGGCCATCGAGCCGGCCGCCTGCCCGGACCCGGCCAAGGACGACCTCGCGCCCTACAAGGACCTGCCGATCCTCGTCCTGTTCGGCGACTACGTCGACGCCTCGCCCCGCTGGGCGCCGCGGCTCAAGCAATGCCGCAGCTTCGTGGCGGCCGCCAACGCCGCGGGCGGCAAGGCGGAGCTGATCCTGCTGCCCGAGATCGGCATCCACGGCAATTCGCACATGCTGATGCAGGACAAGAACAGCCTCGACATCGCCGACTGGCTGGTCGGCTGGATCGACAAGCGGGCGCCCGGCAAGTCCTGAGGCGTGCCGGTCGAACCGGTGTGCGTTCAAACGGTTCGATCGCCACAACCGTCATCGCGAGCGCAGCGAAGTGACCCAGGGCTGCCCGGCCTCTGCGGTCGTCGCGCCGACTGGATCGCTTCGCCGCGCTCGCGAGGACGGCGGCGCGGATGATGGCGTCCCTGCCGAGGTCGGTGACGGGGCGCGGTCTCAGCCCGGCCTGTGCGTGCTGAGGAACGTGCCCATCCGCTCCAGCGCCCGCCGGATGTTCTCGGCCGAATTGGCGTAGGACAGGCGGAGGTAGCCCTCGCCGTGGACGCCGAAATCCGGACCGCCGATCACCGCCACGCCCGCTTCCTCTAGGAGGGTCGAGGCCAGGGGCTTCGCCTTCCAGCCGGTCCGGGCGATGTTCGGGAAGGCGTAGAACGCGCCCTTGGGCGCGATGCAGGAGACGTCCGGCAGGGCGTTCAGCCCGTCGACCACGATCGCCCGGCGCCGGTCGAACTCGGCGACCATCTCGGCCACGCAAGCCTGCGGTCCGTCGAGCGCCGCGATGCCGGCCCACTGGGTCGCCGCGTTGACGCAGGAATGCGCGTTGACCGCGAGCTTGCGCGCCGCGTCGTAGAGCGGCTTCGGCCAGACCGACCAGCCGAGCCGCCAGCCGGTCATCGCGTAGGTCTTCGACGCGCCGTCGAGGTAGACCAGCCGGTCGCGGATCTCGGGATATTTCAGCAGCGAGTGGTGGGTCTCGCCGTCGTACGTCATGGTGCCGTAGATCTCGTCCGACAGCACCGCGACGTCGGGGTGCTCGGCGAGGCCCTTCACCAGGGCGTCGATCTCGGCCTTCGGCGTCACGCCGCCGGTGGGGTTGGCGGGCGAGTTGACGATCAGCAGCCGCGTCTTCGGCGTGATCAGCGCCAGGGTCTCGGCCGCCGAGAAGGCGAAGCCGTTCTCCTCGCGGATCGGCAACGGCACGGGCGTCGCCCCGGTGAACTCGATCATCGAGCGGTAGATCGGGAAGCCGGGGTCCGGATACAGGATCTCGGTCCCGGGCACGCCGAACATCAGGATCGCCATGAACATGGTGACCTTGCCGCCCGGCACGATCATCACGGAATCCGGCGAGACCTCGACGCCGTGGCGGCGGTGGATGTCGCGGGCCACCGACTCGCGGAGCTGCGGGATGCCGACCGCCGGCGTGTAGCCGTGGTGTCCGTCGCGCAGCGCCTTGATCCCCGCCTCGACCACGTGGGCGGGCGTGGGCATGTCCGGCTGGCCGATGCCGAGGTTGATCACGTCCCGACCCTGCGCGGCGAGGGCCTGGGCCCGCGCCAGAACCGCGAAGGCGTTCTCCTCGCCGATGCGCGAGAAGGCCGGGACCACGTGCAGCATCGCGCCCTCCGGGTGGTGGGTCGTCAGTGCTTGGACCGCTCCGAGAGCTTCATCGCGCCGAACGACATCGCCGCGGCGATCGCGCCCAGGATCACGAAGGTCTTCACGGAGGCGTAGAACAGGTCCGGGTTGATGCCCTCATCGGTGTAGAGCACGAGCCCGATGGCCGCTAGCGGCAGCGAGATGAGGGCGAAGAGCGGGACGAGCGGGTTCATGTTCGGCACTCGGGATCCGGCGCGCGGCTGACCGCGGCCCTGGGAAAGCGCCCCTGCATATCACCGTGCTGCGAAGGTTGGGACCCCGCGAGCTGCAGTTTTTCGCCGGCTCGCCCGAACGCTCATGGATGCGCAATCATTTCGCGCAACAGTGGCGTCTCCGGGAGGGCGGACACGTATGCGTTGGGCATCGGTCGATTCGAAAGGCAAGGGAGCGGGGAGTTCAGGCTCCAGATCCTCCAGCGTCGAGACGCTGGCGCTCCATATCGGGCGGCTGCTGCGACATCCCGCCTACCGGCGCGAGTCGGTCGTGAGCCCGCTCCTGCGACGCCACCTGCCGTTCGAGGCCGGCTACGCCTGGAACGGCGAGGCCGGCCTGCGCGCCCGGCTGACGAGCGCCGCCCTCGACGAGGCGAGCATGGATCACCTGATCCGCAACGTGCAGGCCGAGTTCCTGCGCCTGCGCCGGCCCGCCGATACCTGAGCCGGATCCGGCTCAGGCCGGGACCCGGACGGTGGCCCGCAGGCCACCGAGCGGGCTGTCGTGCAGGGTTATGTCGCCGCCGTGGGCCCGGGCGATGTCCCGGGCGATCGACAGGCCCAGCCCGGAGCCGCCGGCATCCTGGCGCGCGTCGTCGAGCCGCACGAACGGCTTGAACACGTCCTCTCGGCTCTCCGCCGGAATGCCGGGCCCGTCATCGTCGATCGAGACGAGGAAGGTCCGGGCCTCCAGCCGGCCGGAGATCGCCACCGTCTCGCCGTAGCGGACGGCGTTGGCGGCGAGGTTGAACAGGCAGCGCCGGAAGGCGCCGGGCCGCACCGTGACCTCGGGCGCGCCGGCGAGATCGACCGCGGAGACGTGGGCGCCGAGGCGCTCGACGTCGGTCCGCAGGTCCTCCAGCAGGGCGCGCATGTCGGTGGGCGTCGCGGGCTCGGCCGAATCGCCCCGCGCGAAGGCGAGGTAGCCCTCCAGCATCCGGCTCATCTCGTCGACGTCGCGGCTGAGATCCTCGATCTCCTCGGTCTGCTCGATCAGCGCCAGGGACAGGCGGAACCGGGTCAGGATGGTGCGCAGGTCGTGGCTGACTCCGTTCAGCATCGTCGTGCGCTGCTCCATCGCCCGCTCGATGCGCCGCTTCATCTCGATGAAGGCGTGGCCAGCCTGACGCACCTCGCGGGCACCGCGGGGCCGGAACTCGATCTCCCGCCCCTTGCCGAAGCCCTCCGCCACGGCCGCGAGCCGCAGGATCGGCTTGATCTGGTTGCGCAGGAATAGGATCGCGACGCCGAGCAGCACCAGCGACGAGCCGATCATCCACACGAGGAAGATGTGCGAGTTCGACGCGTAGGCCTGGCTGCGCCGGGCGGTGATGCGCATCACCCCGTCGGGGATCGCCACGCGGATCTCGATGAGGTTCGAGCGCCCGACCGTGTCGATCCAGAACGGTCTTCGGATCTGGCGCTTGATCTCGTCGGACAGGGCCTCGTCGAGGATCGAGAAGAACGGGCGCGGGCCCGGGGGCGGCAGCTTGGCGCCCTTGAGGATGTCGAGGTCGAGGTTCAGCCGCTCCCCGGCGATGCGCGCGAGGGTCTCGGCATCCTTGTCCTGCGGGTAGCTCTCGTAGATGTCGATCAGCGCGGCGACGTCCGCCGTGACCGCCGCCGACAGGCGCTTGGTCACGAGCTGCCAGTGCCGCTCCATGAAGGTGTAGGCGATCACCGACTGGAGCAGGACCACCGGCGCGATGATGATGATCAGCGAGCGGGCGTAGAGGCCCTTCGGTAGGACGTCGCCGATCGCCCGGCTGACGCGCTTCCACAGGCGGCGCGGGGGCGAGCGCGGCGGCTCCTTGCGGAGCGCCCGGGCGAGGGCGGGATCCGGGGCGTTCATGGCGCTGGGCGCCGGGGCCGGGCCCATCGGGCGAAAGGGGCCTCGGTTTCAGCGAAACGTCCACCCCACGCCCTCATCCTGAGGTGACCGCGCCAGCGGGCCTCGAAGGAGGGCTCCAGGGGTCGCGCGGCCGGCTGGAGGGCTCCTTCGAGGCCTCCGCCGCGCTCCGGCACCTCAGGATGAGGCTGTGGTTTGGACATGCCGGACACTAATCGGGGCGCCGTCTCCGCGAAAGATCGTGGGTGCAGAGTATGGCCGACCGACGATCTCGGCCAATGTTTCCTGACGCGCCCTTCAGCATGAGGGCTTCTTGCACCGCGGCACGCGGGCCATACCTGTGAGGGGCGGGGGGCGCCCGCCGGCCGGAAGTCCACGAGGCCATGCTCAGCACAGACACAGACATCCTCTCCGCCGCCCAGTCCTGGCGGCGCGACGGCCGCGCCGTGGCCCTCGCCACGGTGATCGAGACCTGGGGCTCGGCGCCCCGACCGGTGGGCAGCCACCTCGTGGTCGACGGCGAGGGCAATTTCCTCGGCTCCGTCTCCGGCGGCTGCGTCGAGGGCGCGGTGATCACCGAGGCGATCGAGGTGATCGAGGCGGGCGTGCCGCGCGTCCTCGAATTCGGCGTCGCGGACGAGACCGCGTGGCGCGCCGGCCTGTCCTGCGGCGGCCGGATCCGGGTCTTCGTCGAGCGGGTCGACTGATGCGCGGCGACGTCCTGGCGGCGCTCAACGACGCGCGGGCCGCGCGCCGCGCCGCGATCCTCATCACCGACATCGCCGACGGCGCGCAGCGCCTCGTCGGCGAGGACGCGATCGCCGCCGATCCCCTCGCCGACGTGCTGGCGAAGCACCTCGCCTCCGGCAAGAGCGGCCTCGTCGAGGCGGGCGGGCGGACCCTGTTCCTCACCGTGCAGGTGCCGCCGGTGCGGCTCGTGGTGGTCGGCGCGGTCCACATCTCGCAGGCCCTGGCGCCGATGGCCGCGGGGCTCGACCTCGCGCTCACGGTGATCGACCCGCGCACCGCCTTCGCGACCCCCGAGCGCTTCCCCGGCACCGCGCTGGTCGCCGAATGGCCGGACGCCGCCCTCGGGACCAGCGTGCCGGTCCTCGACCGCTACTGCGCCCTCGCGGCCCTGACCCACGATCCGAAGATCGACGATCCCGCGCTGAAGGCGGCGCTGACGGCCGAGTGCTTCTACGTCGGCGCCCTCGGCTCCCGGAAGACCCACGCGGCGCGCGTCGCGCGGCTCACCGAGGCCGGCTTCACGCCGGCGCAGATCGGCCGGATCCGCGCGCCGATCGGCCTGCCCATCGGCGCCGTGAGCCCGGCCGAGATCGCCCTGGCGGTGCTCGCCGAGCTCGTCGCCGCCCTGCGCCGCGTGCCCCGCCCGGAGGTCGCGTGAGGTTCGGAACCGTCCCGGTCGCGGACTCGGCCGGGCTGATCAGCGCGCACACGGTGCGGCGGGCCGACATCACCCTGCGCAAGGGCGCCGTCATCGCCGCGGAGGCCGCCGCCGGCCTGGCGCGGGCCGGCCTGTCGGAGATCGTGGCGGCCACGCTCGAGCCCGGCGACGTCGGCGAGGACGCCGCCGCGGCGCGGCTCGCCGCGCGCCTGCGCGGGCCGAACCTGCGCGTCGAGGCGCCCTTCACCGGCCGCAGCAACCTGTTCGCCGAGACGGCGGGGGTGCTCACCCTCGATCCGGCCCGGATCGACGCGGTCAACGCCGTCGACGAGGCGGTGACGGTGGCGACGCTGCCGCGCTTCCGGCCGGTGGTCGAGGGCGAGATGGTCGCCACGGTGAAGATCATCCCCTACGCCGTGCCGGGCGCCGTGCTGGCCCGGGCCTGCGCGGCCGCCGAGGGGGACGTCCTCGCGGTGGTGCCGTATCGCCGCCGCCGGGTGGCCGTGGTCTCGACGCGCCTGCCGAGCCTCAAGGAGACGACGATCGACAAGACCCTCCGGGCCCTGGCCGACCGCCTCGCGCCCGCGGGCGCCGCGATCGTGGCCGAGACCCGGGTGCCCCACACCGCCGCCTCCGTGGCGGCGTCCCTGGCGGAGATGATCGACCGCGCCGGGGCCGACCTCGTGGTGGTGTTCGGCGCCTCGGCGATCGCCGACCGGCGCGACGTCATCCCGGCCGGCATCGCGGCGGCGGGCGGCCGGGTCGACCATCTCGGGATGCCGGTCGACCCCGGCAACCTGCTCCTCGTCGGCGCCCGCGGCGGCGTGCCGGTGATCGGCGCGCCGGGCTGCGCCCGCTCGCCCAAGGAGAACGGCTTCGACTGGATCCTCCACCGCCTGCTGGCGGACCTGACCGTGACCCGGGCCGACATCGTCGCCCTCGGCGTCGGCGGCCTGCTCATGGAGATCGTCTCGCGCCCGCAGCCCCGCGCCGGCGGCGCGGCCGCGGCGGACGAGCCGGATCCGGGGGCGGAGGACAGGGGTGCCTGAGATCGGCACGATCCTGCTCGCCGCGGGCCTCGGCAGCCGGTTCGGCGCCGCGCCGAAGCTGCTCGCACCCCTCGACGGGCGGCCGCTGGTGCGCCACGCCGCGGAGGCGGCCCTCGGCGCCCGTCCCCGGCCGGTGGTCGCCGTGCTCGGCGCGCACGCGGCGGCGGTCCGCGACGCGCTGGCGGGGCTCGACCTCGTCCGCGTCGACAATCCGGACTACCGCTCCGGCCTCGCGAGCTCGCTGCGCGCCGGCCTCGCGGCGCTGCCCGCCACCTGCACGGCCGCCATCGTCGTGCTGGGCGACATGCCGCGCGTCACCGCCGCGCATCTCGACCGCCTCGCCGAGGCCTTCGCGGAGGCGTCTGCGGGCGCCGCGGAGCCGCCGGCGGCCGTGGTGCCGGTGCAGGCCGGCCGGCGCGGGAATCCGGTGCTGCTCAACCTGCGCCGCCTCGGCCCGGACATCGCCCGCCTCGCCGGCGACCACGGCGCGGGGCCGCTCCTGAAGGGGCGGCCGGACGTGCTGGAGATCCCGGGCGACCCGGCGACCGCCCTCGACGTCGACACGCCGGACGCGCTGGCCGCGCTGCGCGGTTAGCGCCCCGCCGCGTCGCGCCCGCGCGCGGCCTTCGCCTCGGCCCGGCACCGGTCCGAGCAGTAGCGGACCTCGTCCCAGACGCGCTCCCACTTCTTGCGCCACGCGAACGGGCGGCCGCACTGGGCGCAGATCTTCTCCGGCAGATCGCCCTTGCGGCGCATCGGCGGCATCGCGGCTCCTCCCGGCCTATCCGGGCCGGCGCGCGTCGGGGCCGGTCCCGGCCGCCCGGCGCAGGCGCGCGTCCAGGACGTGGGCGAGGCCGAGCATGACCGCGATCCCCCCGACATTGACCGCGATCTGCAGCGGCCAGGTGGGGTCGAAGGTCCGGTAGAGGATGCGGCCGATCAGCGCCGCCAGGCATCCGGCGGCGAAGATCTCCAGCGAGTGGCGCCCGCAGGCGTCGACGAGGCGCAGCCGCCGCCACCGGCTCGCGCGGGCCACGGCGGGCGCGCTGAACAGCAGGTAGGCCAGCGCCAGCATGTTGATCAGGCGCAGGGGCGCGACGTGGCTCTTGTCGGGCGGCCCGATCGCCAGCGGCCGGAGGTCCGGAAGCCCCCACTCCGCCCAGGACCCGCCCTGCAGGAACGCGAAGGCGAGGTAGGCCGTGGCCGCCGCCACGGCCCAGCCGCGCCGCGGCAGCAGGCCGTCATGGGCGCGGACCGTGACCGCGAGCGCCGCGCCGATCACGAACAGGAACTGCCACGCGAAGGGGTTGAAGTACCACCCGTCATCCACCGCCGCGGCGTTCGGGAGGTTCAGCTGGTGATCGACGTTGGCGGCGAGCCAGAGGGCGCCCGACAGGCCCAGCACGCCCCAGATCCCGCGCCGCATCCCGAGATAGATCAGCGGGAACAGCGCCAGCAGCAGGATGTAGAGCGGCAGGATGTCGAGGTAGTTCGGCAGCGCGTTCAGCGCGAGGCCGCGCAGCAGGCCCGGCAGGAGACCCATCTGCAGCAGCGGCGCGACGCCGAATCGCGGCGTCAGGCCGGTGAGGTCCATCCAGATCCGGACGATGACCAGGGTCGCGAGCAGCAGCCCGGCCTGGAACAGGTAGATGCGCAGGCAGCGCTTGGCGATGCGCGTGAGCGCCGTCCGGATCCCGGCGCGCCGGAACAGCCCGCCGTAGGCGATCATCGACGAGTAGCCGGCCAGCAGCACGAAGATCTCGGCCGCGTCCGAGAACCCGAAATTGTGCAGCGTCAGCAGGGCCGGTGCGTTGCGCGGGATGTGGTCGATGAAGATCGTGAGGAGCGCGAGGCCGCGCACCACGTCGACCCGCGCGTCGCGCGCGGGCTTCGCCGGCCGTGCCTCCGCGGGCGGTGGGGGGAGCGCCCGCGGTTCCGCGGCGCCGGGCCGTTCGAGATCGTCGAGGCGCGTCACTCAGCCCGTCACCGTGGCGCTCTCCGTCCGGACGCGGAGCGGCCGGGGCCGCGGTGCAACCATAGCGCGCCGGCCGCCCGAAGCCCCGCCGATCACGCGCCTTTGTTCGGATGTGCACAACGGCGGCGTCGCACCGATGATCCGCCCGCCGCGGCGGCCGTTGGCCGCGCCGCCCCCTCGCGTCGCGGCGGGGCCCGGTATAGACGCGGCCGACGATCCCGGTTCCCGGCGCCCGCGCCGGCACGGGGCGCGTCGCTGGGTTCGTGGCAGGGTTGAGGGCAAGGGGCATGCGCGTCCTCGTCACCGGAGCGGGAGACTATCTCGGCCGCCGCCTGCTCGAGGCGCTGCGTCGGGACCTGCCGCCGGGCAGCCCCATCCTCGGCCTCGACCGGAGCCCGCCACCGCCCCTCGACGGCGTGACGCTGAGGGCCGTGGACCCGTTCGACGCGCGCGAGCTCGCCGAGACGGTCGCGGCCTTCGACCCGACCTGCGTGTTCCACCTCGCGGCGCTGGCCTCGGTGGCGCAGTCGAGCGAGACGCCGTCCTACGCCTGGCGGGCGGAACTGCTCGGCACCCTCAACCTCGCCGAGGCGGTGGCGCGGACCCGCGCGGCGCTGGTCTTCCTCAGCTCCACGGTCGTCTACGGCGAGGTGTTCCGCGCCTGCCCGCGCCCGGACGAGAGCGTCACGCCGCGCCCCGACACGATCTCGGGCCGGACCAAGAACGCCTGCGAGTACATCCTCCGCGACGTGCTGGCGAATGCCCGGATCAAGCATCTCGTGCTGCGGCCGTCGAACTACATCGGGGCCGGACAGAGCGAGACCTTCGTGGTCGCCTCCTTCGCCGGTCAGATCGCCCGCATCGAGCGGGGGCTGGCGCCGCCGAGCCTGGAGGTCGGCGACCTCTCGGCGGGGCGCGACTTCCTCGACGTGGCCGACGTCACCGCGGCGTGCCTGCACGTGATCGCCCGGATCGACGAGCTGCCGGACGGCGGCATCTTCAACGTGGGATCGGGGGTCGTCACACCGGTCTCCGACATCCTGGAGACGCTGCGCGGCCTGACGGAGGCGCGGTTCGACCTGCGCGTCGCGCCCGGCCGGGTCCGCCCGGCGGGCGTGCGCAGCGAGGGCTGCGACCCCGCGGCCTTCGGGACCGCCACCGGATGGGCCCCGGCCATCCCGCTCGCGCAGAGCCTGGCGACGATCCTGGCGGAGGCGCGGGCGCGCCTCCGGTGATCCGTCACCGGGCAGAGGTGACGGCAACGCCCTCGGACGGGCGCGCGGCTCCGGAACGCCGGCGGCGCTCCGGAGCGGCGACCGGTCTCAGCGCGAGAAGCGCTTGTACTTGATCTTCTTCGGCATGATCGAATCCGCCCCGAGCCGGCGGACCTTATCGGCCTCGTAGTCGGAGAAGTTGCCCTCGAACCACTCGACGTGGCTGTCGCCCTCGAAGGCCAGGATGTGCGTGGCGATGCGGTTCAGGAACCAGCGATCGTGGCTGATGATGACCGCGCAGCCGGCATAGTCCTCCAGCGCGTCCTCGAGGGCGCGCAGGGTCTCCATGTCGAGGTCGTTGGTCGGCTCGTCGAGGAGCAGCACGTTGGCGCCGCCCTTCAGGGTCCGGGCGAGGTGCACCCGGTTGCGCTCGCCGCCCGAGAGGGTGCCGACCTTCTTCTGCTGGTCGGGTCCCTTGAAGGCGAAGGCCGCGCAGTAGGCGCGCGAGTTGATCTCGCGCTTGTTGAAATAGATGATGTCGTTGCCGCCCGAGACCTCCTGCCAGACCGTGGCGTTCGGATCGAGGGCGTCGCGCGACTGGTCGACGTAGCCGAGCTTCACCGTCTCGCCGACGTCGATCTTGCCGCTGTCGGGCTTCTCCTGGCCGGTGATCATCTTGAACAGCGTGGTCTTGCCGGCCCCGTTCGGGCCGATCACCCCGACGATGCCGCCCGGGGGCAGCTTGAACGACAGGTCCTCGATCAGCAGCCGGTCGCCGAACGCCTTGCTGAGGTGCTCGAACTCGATGACGTTGTTGCCGAGCCGCTCGTCGATCGGGATGACGATCTGCGCGGCGGCGTCGACCTTGTTGTTCTGCTTGGCGACCAGCTCCTCGTACCGGGTGATGCGGGCCTTCGACTTGGACTGGCGCGCCTTGGGCGAGGCGGCGATCCACTCCTGCTCGCGGGCGATGGAGCGCTGCCGCGCCATGTCCTCCCGGCCCTCCTGCTCCAGGCGCTTCTGCTTCTGGACCAGCCACGCCGAGTAGTTGCCCTCGTACGGGATGCCCTTGCCGCGATCGAGCTCCAGGATCCAGCTCGTGACGTTGTCGAGGAAGTAGCGGTCGTGGGTCACGATCAGGATCGCGCCCGGGTACTGGCGCAGGTGGCCCTCCAGCCAGTTCACCGTCTCGGCGTCGAGGTGGTTGGTCGGCTCGTCGAGCAGCAGCAGCTCCGGCTCCCACAGGAGCAGGCGGCAGAGCGCGATGCGGCGGCGCTCGCCGCCCGACAGGGTGGCGACCGGCTGCTCGTCGCTCGGGCAGCCCAGGGCCTCCATGGCCTGGTCGACCTTCGAGTCGAGTTCCCAGAGACCCAGCGACTCGATCCGGTCCTGGAGCTCGGTCATCTCGTCGGCGGTCTCCTCCGAGTAGTTCATGGCGAGCTCGTTGTAGCGGTCGAGCATGGCCTGCTTCTCGGCGACGCCCTCCATCACGTTCTCGCGGACGGTCTTGTTGGGGTCGAGCTGAGGCTCCTGCGGCAGGTAGCCGACGCGCGCGCCCTGCGCGACCCAGCCGTCGCCGGTGAACTCCTTGTCGATGCCCGCCATGATCTTCAGCAGGGTCGACTTGCCGGCGCCGTTGATGCCGAGCACGCCGATCTTGGCGTCCGGGTAGAAGGACAGGTTGACGCTATCCAGGACCTTCTTGCCGCCGGTATAGGCCTTGGTCAGGCCCCGCATGTGGTAGATGAATTCGCGAGCCATCGCGGATCGTCCTCGGCGCGTTGTTCGGGACCGCGCGGATCGTGCCAGCGGCACGGGTCAGGCACCGGGCCTCAGCACCCGTCCTGGACGCGCGTCCCTACGATATAGGAATGACCCTCTCCGAGTATCAGGCCCGCCGGGACGCGGCAAGGACGGGCCCGCCGCCGGCGGGCGCCGGAACGCTCACGCGAAGGGGTTCTTGACCGTTCCCGGCGGCGCGTCCGGCACCTCCGCCACCGCGTCCGGCAGGTCGGACGCTTCCAGGGCCTTCACGATCGCGTCCAGCGTCTCTCGGAGCAGCCTGGCCTGCTCCAGGCCGGTCCGGTCGCGGGTCAGGTCGAGGGACCCGTGCAGGGCGATCCGGTCCTTGCCGTTCTCGAAGCTCAGGGCGCCGACGGAGCGCACGCCGGCATCGTCGGCGAACGGCGCGAAGCCCCGGCTGTCCCGGCTCTCGCTGTCCGGGCTCCCCCTCTTGGGCCGGGCGCGTCGCTTGTCCTCGGGCATCGGGTCCTCTCAGAAGAACGTGCGCAGGAAGTCGCGGACGAGCTTGCGCAGGGCGCGGGTGAGTTCGCGCTCGAGCCAGTCCTGCCAGGTCTGTTCGTGCCGGGGCCGGCGCTCCTCCGCGCGGGCGGAGGCCTGAGGATCCGGCAGCCCCATCGCGGTCGCCCGGGCCGCGGGCGGCAGGCCGGGAAAGACGTCGATGCCGGCTTCCTGGCGGAGATCGTCGATCGACAGGGCGCGCCAGTCCTTCGAATCGTCGTTCCGGGCGAGGTAGGCGCCCGCCTCGCCGCGGGACGGGTCGTAGACGGCCTTGAACAGCTGCGTCGGGACGAGCACGCCGCCCTTGATCTGCTGCACCGCGTCGCCCGCGAAGATCACCCCGGTGACGACGAACAGCGCGCCCCGGCGGGTGGCCAGGCGCCGGGTGCTCTCCTCGATATCCGCCCAGAGTCCCCGGTTCAGGACGCGGTTCTGCGGCACGATGTTGGCGAGGCTGAACGACTCGGCCTGGGCGGCGAGGGTCGGCATGTCCCCGGCCGGCGCGAGATGGCCCCGGTCGAACCCGCTGCGGACGTAATCCTCCAGCGCGGCGCGCTGATCCTCCGGCAGGCGCGCCTCATCGTGGAAGGAATCGTCGCGGGCCACCGCCCGGGCCGCCGCGACGCTGGCACGGGTGAGGTGCTCGGCGGCGTAGAGCGGCGTGCGCGTCACGCCGGAATGCAGGACCGCGAAGGCCTCGAAGCACAGCGGGACCGCGCGGACGGCGAGCTTCGGATTCGTGAGGACGGGCGTCTGCCCGTCCGCGAACAGGGCCGGACAGGAATCCTGGGCTCGGACCGGGAGCGGGCCCAGCGCGAGGGTGAGGACCGCGGCGGCGAGCGTCGGTGCCCGCATCACCAGCAGACGCGGACCCGGCGGACGCCCTCCGGGGTCGGGCGGTCCCGCCACGCGCAGGGCCGGCCGAGGCTGTTGCTGAACGGGCGGGCATCGCGATCGGGACCGCCCGGCGCGACCCGCGCCGGGCAGTCGCCGAGGAAGTTGCAGAGGAAGTCGAGATTGCCGTCCGGCGGCCGCGGCTGGGCGTAAGCTTGGCCGTGACCCGTAATCGCGAACATGAGCAGGATTGTGCACAGACGAGCCGGATTCAAAGGCGAACCTCTTGTGGCGTTAAGGGCACGTGACTGAAAAAAACGCCGGCCCGACATTGATCGCGCCGCCGATCGTCCGTAACTGGCACTATCATGACAGCGACGGACGGGCGGGTTCTAGCATGAACGCGTGTCCCCGGGCTGCTGGCGTCGCGGTTGCCGAGGGCCCGTGACGGAGCCGTCGCCATACTCGAACGAACGGATGCGAGCATTGGCACTCTCCCCTGAGCAATCGGCGTTGCTGGACCGCGTTCCGTCTCCTTCGGCGCTGCGGCGTCTTCCGGAGTCGGAGCTGCAGGCGGTGGCGGACGCGGTGCGCGCCGAGATGATCGACGCGGTCTCGATCACCGGCGGCCATCTCGGCTCGGGGCTCGGCGTGGTCGAGCTGACCGTGGCGCTCCACCACGTGTTCGACACCCCCGACGACCGCATCGTCTGGGACGTCGGACACCAATGCTACCCCCACAAGATCCTCACCGAGCGCCGCGACCGCATCCGGACGCTCCGCCAGGGCGGCGGCCTGTCCGGCTTCACCAAGCGCTCCGAGAGCGTCTACGACCCCTTCGGCGCCGCCCACTCCT
>NZ_JBKFAK010000038.1:0-25953 GCF_053345595.1 Methylobacterium sp. D54C | reverse complement strand
TGGAGGAGAACGTGCAGACGTTCCAGCAGATCGTGGCCTCGACCAACCAGCAGCAGCTGGGCATCGAGCAGGTGATGGGGGCATTGCAGAACATCCGCCAGGCCAGCCAGCAGACCGCGGCCGGCACGCGGCAGGTCGAGGCCGCCTCCGCCAACCTCACCGAGCTCGCCCAGGCCCTCATGGCCCTGGCCGAACGATACCGGCACTGAGGCGGGCGCCCCGTTGGCCGAGGATATCCGCAAGCTCCTGCTCGCCGCCTTCGACGTCGAGCACCGGGAGCACGTCGCGGCGATCCGCGGGGCGCTCGGCAGCGCCTCGCCGGACTGGAACGACGTCTTCCGCCGCGCCCACAGCCTGAAGGGCGCCTCCCGCGCCGTCGACCTCCCGGCGGTCGAGGCGGTGGCCCACCGTCTCGAGACGCTGTTCGAGGGCGTGCGCACCGGCGCCACCGCCCTCGACCGCGAGGCGGCCAATGCCGTCCACCTCGCCCTCGACCGGATCGAGTCCTACGTCGCCAGCCTCACGGACGGGTCCGGTCCGGACATGCCGGCCGACGCCCTGGCGGCCCTCGGCCACGTCCTCCGGCTCCCGGGCGAGACGCCGCCGCCGGCACAACCCGCACCACCCGCCCCGCTGCCGGATCCGAGTCCGAGCCCACCACCGGGGCCCCCCGCCGCGCCGGCATCCCTGCCGGCCGCGACCGCCGCGCCGACACAGGCCGACCCCGCGCCGAAACCCGGCTCCGAGCCGCCGGAGGCCTCCGCGGCGATCCTGCGGGTGCCGGCGGAGGCCGTCGAGGCGCTGGCCCGGGCGAGCCACGATCTCGCCAGCACACTGGCCGGCCAGGCGCCCGCGGCCGACGGCCTCGCCCGGCTTGCCCGCCTGGCCCGCGACCTGCGCGTCGGCGCCGAGGCCCTCGCGGCCGGGGCCGGCGCGGAGCGGCCCGAGTGGCGCGCCCTCGCGGCGCGCGCGGGCGCCTTCGCCCGGGAGGCCGCGGACCTGTCGCGGCGCCAGGCCTCCGCGACCAGCGCGGTCGAGGGCGCCGCGACCCGCGTCCGCGCCGCCGCCGAGCGCCTCGCCCTGGTCCCGGCCGAGACCGTCCTGGCTCCCCTCGCCCGGTCGCTGCGCGAGACCGCCCGGGAGCAGGGCCGCGAGGTCGATCTCACGTTGCGGGGCCTCGACCTGCCGGTGGAGCGCGGCACGCTGCAGGCGCTGAAGGATCCGCTGCTCCACGCCCTGCGCAACGCCCTCAGCCACGGCTGGCAGGCGCCGGAGGTGCGGCGCGCGGCCGGCAAGCCGGAGGCCCTGGGCCTCGGGCTGGAGGTCGCGGTGCGCGGCGCCCGCCTGCAGGTCACCGTGTTCGACGACGGGCCCGGCCCCGACCTCGCCCGGATCGAGGCGGCGGCCCGCGAGCGCGGCCTCCTCGGCCCCGCTTCCGCGGCCGAACCCGACACCCTGCTGCGCCTCGTGTTCGAGCCCGGCTTCTCCACCGCCGAGGCGGTCGATACCCTGTCGGGGCGCGGCTACGGCCTCTCGGTCGCCGCGGACGCCGCCCGCCAGCTCATGGGCAGCGTCCGCCTGGAGCCGCGCGACCCGGCCGGCACCGCCCTGATCTTCAGCCTGCCGCTCTCGGCGGCCCGGCGCAGCCTGCTGCTGGTCGAGGCGGCCGGGCGCAGCTACGCCCTCCCCGGGGGCGCCGTGGAGCGCCTCCTGCGCCTGCGGCGCGACGACCTGCCGGTCGCCATGGGCCGGACGATCGTGCGCCTCGGTGACGGGGACGCCGCGACGAGCCACCCGGTGACGGACCTCGCCGCGATCCTCGGACAGGTCGCCGACCCGGCCGATCCCGGCACGCTGACCGCCGTCGTCCTGCGGACCGGCGGCGGCCGTCTGGCCCTGGCGGTCGACCGCCTGCACGACGTCCGCCCGTTCCTGGTCCTGCCCGCGCCGGATTTCGGCGCCGATCCGGGTCTGATCGCCGGCACGGCGGTGCTGCACGGGGACGTGCCGGTGCTGGTCCTCGACCCCGAGGGGCTCGCTTCGCGCGCCCAGGCCGGGACATCGGGCGGCGCGCTCGGAACGATGGCGCCGGCTCCACGTTCGACGACTCACGCCGCGGCGGGCGCGTCCGCGCGCGCGACCATCCTGGTCGTCGACGATTCGATCACCACCCGGACTCTGGAGAAGGGAATCTTGGAAGCCGCCGGCTACCGCGTGGTCGTCTGCGTCGACGGGCAGGACGCCCTCGACCGGCTGCGCGCCGAGATCGAGCCCGTGAACCTGGTGCTCGCCGACGTGGAGATGCCGCGCCTCGACGGGTTCGGCCTCCTGAAGGCCCTGCGGGCCGACGAGCGCTTCGCCCGGCTCCCGGCGATCCTGATGACCTCCCGCGGGGACGCCGCCGACGTCGCCCGGGGCCTGGATCTCGGCGCCGACGCCTACCTGACCAAGCAGAAGTTCGACCAGCGCCAGCTGCTGGATACGATCGGGCAGCTCCTATGACCCCCGTCCGTGTGATGCTCGTGGAGGACAGCCTCGTGGTGCGCGAGCTGCTGCGCCACATCGTCTCCCGCGATCCCCGCCTCGAGCTCGTGGCCGCGGTCGCTTCCGGCGAGGAGGCCCTCGACAAGCTCCGGACCGTGCGGCCGGACGTGATCTCGATGGACATCCGCCTGCCGGGGATCGACGGGCTGGAGACGACCCGCCGGATCATGGCCGAGCACCCGACCCCGATCGTCGTGGTGGCGGATTCGGTCGAGGATAACTCGCTGCGCATCTCGATGAACGCGCTCCGGGCCGGGGCCCTGTCGGTCGTCGAGAAGCCCGTGGCCACGACCCATGCCGGCTACGAGGGCGTGGCCGGCGAGATCTGCACGCAGCTGCGGATCATGGCCCAGGTTCCGGTCATCCGCCGCCGGCCGATCGGCACCGAGTGGGCCGGCCGCTCCGCCGTCGCGCCCCAGGCGCCGCTGGCCGACCTGTCCGGGCAGGCCCCGAGCCTCCTGGGCATCGCCGCCTCGACGGGCGGTCCCCCGGCGCTGGCGCGGGTGATCGGCGCCCTGCCCAAGGACTTCCCGCTGCCGGTCCTGGTCGTCCAGCACATGGGCGCGGCCTTCATGGACGGGTTCGCCAGCTGGCTCGACAGCGTCGTCGCCCTCCCGGTCTCCCTCGCCCAGGACGGCGAGCGCGCCGAACCCGGCCGGGTCTACGTCGCCCCGGGCGACCGCCACCTGGAGATCGGCTCCGGCCGGATCCTGCGGGTGATCGATTCCGCGCCGGTCTCCGGCCAGCGCCCGGCCGCCACCGTGCTGTTCCGGTCCATGGCCCGGCAATCCGGACCCTCCGGCATCGGCGTGCTGCTCACCGGCATGGGCGAGGACGGGGCCCTGGGCCTCGCCGACATGCACCGGGCCGGCGCCCAGACCGTGGCCGAGCACGAGAGCACCGCCGTGGTCTACGGCATGCCGGCGGCGGCCGTGCGGCTCGGGGCCGCCCGCGCCGTCCTGCCCCTCGACCGCGTCGCCGACCACGTCCTGCGTCTCGTGGATGCGGGGGCGCGGCCGTGAGCGAGGCCGGCCCGGCGGAGGTGCCGGCCCGGATCCTGCTGGTGGAGGATTCGGAGACGCAGGCCCTGGAACTGCGCCTGCTGCTGGAGGCGCACGGCTTCGCGGTGGAGCGCTGCGCCTCCGCCGAGACCGCCCTCGATCATCTCAACCGCAGCCAGCCCGACCTCGTGGTGGCCGATTACCACCTGCCGGGCATGAACGGCGACGAGCTGATCCGGCAGATGCGCCTGTCGCTGCGCACCCGGGCCCTGCCGGTCCTGATGCTGACCGGCGGCAGCGGCGGCGAGCGCCAGGGCCTCGAGAGCGGCGCCGACGCCTACCTGCCGAAATCCGCCGACCGCGACCTGATGATCCTGCGCATCCGCGCCCTGCTGCGCGAGCGCCGGCCGACGACCGACGGCGAGGGACCGGGCGCCGCCGCGTTCCGGCGCGGGCGGGTCCTGGTGATCGACGGCAGCGCCACCTACCGGACGTTCCTCGCCGGCGTGATGGGCCAGGACGGCCACCACGTGGCGAGCGTCGACGGGCCGGAGGCGGCCCTGGCCGCCCTGGACGCGGCCGCCGGCGACGAGGCCTTCGACTGCGTGACGGTCGACCTCCTGGGTCACGCCTATGACGGCCTCGCCCTGTGCCGGGCGATCAGCCAGCGGCGCTCGGGACAGGCGGCCGGCGCGGGCTTCCACCTCGTCGGCATCGCCGGCAGCGATCCCGCCAAGGACTTCCTCGTCGAAGCCTACGCGGCCGGCGCCGACGACGTGGTCTCGAAGACCGACGCCGAGGTCCTGGCCCTGCGGGTCCGCGGCTTCGTGCGGCGGCGGCTCCTGGAGGAGGACGACCGGCGCATCGCCGGCCAGTTCGGCGAGCGCGAGCGAGCGGTGGAGCGCGCCCGCGCCGAGGCCGAGGCGGCCGAGGCCCGGGCGGGCCTCGCCGACGCCCTGGAGCGGGCCAACCGCGACCTCGCCGACGCCAACCGCCAGCTCACCGAGGCGCAGTCCAAGCTCGTACAGGCCGCCAAGATGGCCTCGCTCGGCGAGCTGGTGGCGGGGATCGCCCACGAGATCAACAACCCGCTCGCCTTCATCCTGGCCCACCAGGGCACGGTCGAGCGCCTGCTCGGCGAGCTGCCGGACGCCGCCCCGGAGGCGGCCGCCCGCGCCATCGACAAGGCCCGGCAGCGGGTCGGCTCGATGCGGATGGGGCTGACCCGGATCCAGGATCTCGTGCTGAACCTGCGGAAGTTCTCGCGCCTCGACGAGGGCGAGCGCGCCCTGGTCAACGTGCCGGAGGCGATCGAGACGGTGCTCGCGCTGATCCAGCACAAGCTCGGCGAACGCATCGCCGTGGAGCGCAGCTTCACGGGCCGCGCCGAGATCCACTGCACCCCGGCACTCCTCAACCAGGTGGTGATGAACATCCTGGGGAACGCCGCCGACGCCATGCCGGAGGGCGGCACGATCCGGATCACGACCCAGTCGAACCCCGAACTCGACGAGATTCGCATCAGCGATACCGGGCCCGGCATCCCGGATACGCTGCGTGAGAAGATCTTCGAGCCATTCTTCACGACGAAACCGGTCGGATCCGGCACGGGCCTGGGTCTTGCGATTGCCTACAGCGTCGTTCAAGCGCATAGCGGCTCGCTCACCGTGGAGACGGCCCCGGGTGGGGGAGCCTGCTTCGTGATCGGGATTCCGCGGCAGGCGGCCAGTGCATGAGTGACGGTACGGCAGGTGTAGGGACGATCCTGGCCGTCGACGACGAGCCGGACATCCTGATCGCGCTGGAGGACCTGTTCGAGGATTCCTACCGGGTTCTGACGACCTCGCGCCCGGCCGAGGCGCTGGAGATCCTGCGCGCCGAGCCCGACATCGCCGTCGTGCTCTCGGACCAGCGGATGCCCGGCCTCACCGGCGACGCGCTCCTCGCCGAGGCCCGCACTTTCCACGACGCGCAGGCGATCCTGCTGACCGGCTACGCCGACATCACCGCGGTGATCGCCGCCCTCAACCGCGGCGGCATCGTCGGCTACGTCACCAAGCCCTGGGACGCGGGCCTGCTCCGCTCCACCGTCCGGCAGGCCTTCGAGC
This sequence comes from Methylobacterium sp. D54C, assembly GCF_053345595.1. Taxonomy (NCBI): domain Bacteria; kingdom Pseudomonadati; phylum Pseudomonadota; class Alphaproteobacteria; order Hyphomicrobiales; family Methylobacteriaceae; genus Methylobacterium; species Methylobacterium sp. D54C. The sequence continues at coordinate 20,300 of NZ_JBKFAK010000038.1, read as the reverse complement.
GCCACCGCCTCGGCCGGGACCTCGCCACCGAGCGGGCTCTCCTACGCGGCCTCCTCGACCACGCCCAGGACGCGATCAGCTTCAAGGACGCGGAGGGCCGCTTCGTCCGGCTGAACGGCCGCAAGGCCGCCCTCCTCGGCCACGACGTCGCCGCCAGCCTCGGGCGGCGCGAGGACGAACTTCTCGGCCCGAAGGCCGAGCCCGTGACGGCGGCGGACGCGGCCGCGATCCGGTCCGGGGCGGTGGCCGAGAGCCTGATCAGCGACGGCCCGACCGGCGCCGAGCAGTGGAGCCACGTGACGCGGGTGCCGATCCGCGACGCGGGCGGGGGGATCAGCCACCTCGCGACGATCGAGCGCGACGTGACCGAGCAGCGGACCCTGGAGGCGCGCCTGCGCCAGTCCGACAAGATGCAGGCGCTGGGCACCCTCGCGGGCGGCATCGCGCACGATTTCAACAACCTGTTGACCGCGATCCTCGGCAGCCTCGAGCTCGCCGGCCCGAAGGTCGCCGACCAGCCGCGGGTCCAGCGCCTGATCGAGAACGCCCGCGGCGCCGCCGAGCGCGGGGCGTCCCTGACCAAGCGCCTGCTGAGCTTCAGCCGCGCCCACGACCTCCAGGCGCGCGCCGTCGACGTGAACACCCTGATCTCCGGGATGAGCGACCTGTTCGGGCGCAGCCTCGGCGGCCTCGTGACGGTCCGGACCGACCTCGCGGACGGCCTGCCGGCGGTCCAGGTCGATCCGGACCAGCTCGAACTCGCCGTGCTCAACCTCTGCATCAACGCCCGCGACGCCATGCCGGACGGGGGGACGATCACGGTCGCGACGCGCCGGCTCGCGATCAGCGGCGATCCCGAGATCGCCGACGGCACCTATCTCGGCATCAGCGTCACCGACGAGGGCACCGGCATCCCGGAGGAGATCCTGCGCCGGGTCTGCGAGCCGTTCTTCACCACCAAGGCCGTCGGCCAGGGCACCGGGCTCGGCCTCGCCATGGTGTTCGGCCTCGCGCAGCAATCCAAGGGCCGGCTGGTGATCGACAGCGTGGTCGGTCGGGGCACCCGCGTGGAGCTCGCCCTCCCCTTCGCCGATCAGGCGCCCGAGCAGGCGCCCGAGGCCGCCGGCACCGTCCCGGTCGCCGGCCGGCGGGCCCGCGTCCTGATCGTCGACGACGATTCGCAGGTGCGCCACGTGACGGCCTCGTTCCTCACCGGCTTCGGCCACAGCACCACGGAAGCCGGCGACGGCGAGGCCGCGCTCCGGCTCCTCGAGGCGGACCGCTACGACATCGTCGTCGCCGACCTCGCCATGCCCGGCATGAGCGGCATCGAGCTGGCCGCCGAGATCCGCGAGCGCGATCCGCGCCTGCCGGTCCTGATCCTCACCGGACATGCCGAGGCGATGCAGATCCCCGACGACCTGCCGGTGCTCACGAAGCCGTTCCGCTCCGCGGACCTCGCGGCCCGGGTCGCCACGCTGCTCGACGGCGGAGCCGGACCCGTCGGCTGACGGGGGCTTGCAACCAATCGGTTGCCGGCTCATTCTCTCCTCGTGGGGCCCGCAGGCCCCGGGTTACGAAGAGGAGGTGGACCATGAGCAATCACGGCATCTTCCCGCGCCGCAGGCGTGACAACGATCTCGACCAGGACGGTCCACCGGACGAGTCCCGGCAGGGATAGGGGTTTTCGGAGCGCGGCGCGGTCGAGTTCCCGGCCTGTCTGAGACGGGCCGCCAGGGCGAGCTCCCGCGACCATCCGAGACGTGGACCCTGCTTCAGACCCGTCGGCGCGAGCCGGCGGGTTTTTTTGTTATTCGCGCGTCGCCATGGTGATCGCGGCGAGGAGCCGAAACGCGAGAAGCCGCCCCGGAGGGTCCGGGACGGCTTCTCAAAGACTAGGAGCGACGGGACGCTCCGTGCCGATCAGGCGGCTTCGGAGACCTGGCTCGGACCGGAATCCTTGCCGCGGGCCTCGACGTCGCGGTCGACGAACTCGATCACCGCGAGCGGGGCGTTGTCGCCCTGGCGGAAGCCCGCCTTCATGATCCGGCAGTAGCCGCCCGGACGGCCCTTGTAGCGCGGGCCGAGCACGGTGAAGAGTTTCTTGACCATGTCGGCGTCGCGGAGCTGCGCCATGGCGAGGCGGCGGGTGTGCACGCTGTCGATGCGGCCCAGCGTGATCAGCTTCTCGACGACCGGACGCAGGTCCTTCGCCTTCGGCAGGGTGGTGATGATCTGCTCGTGCTTGATCAGCGCGGCAGACATATTGGCGAACATCGCCTTGCGATGCTCGGCGGTGCGGTTGAAACGGCGGCCGCGGTAGGCGTGACGCATGGTGCTGGCTTCCTTCTCGTCTCGGCCGCCGTGCCACGGTACGGCCGGGTGCCCCGGGAACGGGGCGGTTCACTCCGCGTGACCCCGCGGCGGGATTCGTTGGGGACTTGGCGTCGTCGCCGCGGGTCCCGGGTCTGGATGGGCCGAACCGGCGGCGCGGTGCGGCGCCGCCCGATTCAGCTCGAGGCAGCTTCGCCTCTCAGTAGTGTTCCTCGAAGCGCTTGGCGAGATCCTCGATGTTCTCCGGCGGCCAGCCGGGGATGTCCATGCCGAGATGCAGGCCCATGCCGGCGAGCACTTCCTTGATCTCGTTGAGCGATTTGCGGCCGAAGTTCGGGGTCCGCAGCATCTCGCCCTCGGACTTCTGGATGAGGTCGCCGATGTAGACGATGTTGTCGTTCTTCAGGCAGTTCGCCGAGCGGACCGACAGCTCCAGTTCGTCGACCTTCTTGAGCAGCGCCGGGTTGAAGGGCAGCTGCGGCGCGAGCGGCGCGGCCTCTTCCTTGCGCGGATCCTCGAAGTTCACGAAGACCTGCAGCTGGTCCTGGATGATGCGCGCCGCGTAGGCGAGCGCGTCCTCCGGCGAGACCGCGCCGTTGGTCTCGACCGTCATGGTCAGCTTGTCCTTGTCGAGATCCTGGCCCTCGCGGGTCGTCTCGACGCGGTAGCTGACCTTGGTGACCGGCGAGAACAGCGAGTCGACCGGGATCAGGCCGATCGGCGCGTCCTCGGGGCGGTTGCGCTCGGCCGGGACGTAGCCCTTCCCGGTGGCGACCGTGAACTCCATGCGGATCTCGGCGCCGTCGTCGAGGGTGCAGATCACGAGGTCGGGGTTCAGAATCTGGATGTCGCCGACCGTGCCGATGTCACCGGCGGTGACGAGGCCCGGGCCGGTTTTACGCAGGGTCATGCGCTTGGGCGCGTCGGTCTGCGAGCGGATCGCGATGGTCTTGATGTTGAGGACGATGTCGGTGACGTCCTCGCGCACGCCCGGGATCGACGAGAACTCGTGCAGCACGCCGTCGATCTGCACCGAGGTCACGGCCGCGCCCTGGAGCGACGACAGGAGCACGCGGCGCAGGGCGTTGCCCAGCGTCGTGCCGAAGCCGCGCTCGAGCGGCTCAGCGACGACCGTGGCGACCCGCTTCGGGTCGTCGCCGGTCGTGACCTGCAGCTTGTTCGGCTTGATCAGTTCCTGCCAATTCTTCTGAATGACCACGATCCTACCTCTCGTCCTTGCCCGGGATCCGCGACGCCCGTCCCCGCGCTTCGGCCACTCGGTGCCGCCCCCTGGCGCCCCGAACGGTCCCTGAAATCCGTATCCGCCGTTACTCGCCGCCGACCCACAGCACCGGCACGAAGCTGTATCCAGCCCCGTCCCGATCCACGTAGCCGAGCGCCGGGAACTCGAGATGGCCGCCGGCGATGAGCATGCGCTCGCGGGCCACCTCGTCCAGGATCCGCTTGCGCGTCTCCCGCGCCTGGTCGCCGTCGACGTCGAAGCCGACGCCGGCCTCCGGGTTCTTGAACTGGATCGCCGGCAGGTGCACCACGTCGGTCCACATCATCAGCGCCTGTCCACCGGAGACGATGCGGAAACCGCAATGGCCCGGCGTATGGCCGGGCAGAGGGACCGCCGTGATCCCCGGAAGGACCTCGCCGCCGCGGTGCTCGCGCACCTTGCCGGCGTAGGGAGCCAGGGACTTGCGGGCGCCCTCGAAGTAGGGCTTCGCGGCCTCCGGCGCCTTGGCCAGGGCCTCGTCCGGGAGCCAATGCGCCGCCTCGTCGGCGTGCAGCACGATCTCGGCGTTCGGGTAGCGCGCCGCGCCGTCCTTCACGAGACCGCCGACATGGTCGGGGTGCAGGTGGCTGACCAGCACCGTGCCGATCTCCTCCGGCGCGACGCCGGTCAGCGCGAGCGCTGCACCGGCGCGACCCAGGGTCGGTGCCGGGGCGAGGTCGCCGTAGCCCGTGTCGATCAGGGTCGGCTTGAGGCCCGGACCCGTGATCAGGAAGGCGTTCAGCGTGATCTTGGGCTGCTCCGTGCGGAAACACGCCACTTGGAGCCGCCCGGCCTCCTCCTTGGAGATGCCCGTGACGAGATCGAGGCTGGCCTGAAACCAGCCGTCATTGAGCGCGGTGACCGTGAGGTCCCCGAGGTTCCAACGCAGCACGCCCGGAAGCGGCTTCGATCCCGTCATGAACTTCTCCGTCAAGAGGCTTCGATCAGACGCGGCGGCGCTTGCGCGGCCGGCAGCCGTTGTGCGGGATCGAGGTGACGTCGCGGATCGAGGTCACCGTGAAGCCCGCGGCCTGCAGGGCGCGGAGCGCCGACTCGCGGCCCGAACCCGGACCGGACACCTCGACCTCGAGGGTGCGCATGCCGTGCTCGGCGGCCTTGCGGCCAGCATCCTCGGCGGCGACCTGGGCGGCGTACGGGGTCGACTTGCGCGAGCCCTTGAAGCCCATCGCACCGGCGGACGACCACGAGATCGTGTTGCCCTGCGCGTCCGTGATGGTGATCATCGTGTTGTTGAACGAGGCGTTCACGTGGGCGACGCCCGACACGATGTTCTTGCGCTCGCGGCGGCGGACGCGTTGCGGTTCCTTAGCCATTCTGGTCTCACTCTTCCTTCAGGCACGCCCGTAACACCAGGCGCTCGGGATTCTTTTTGGGACTTGGCCGGAGCACCCGTGCAGGGCGGTCGAGCCGGCGCCGGACCCGTTGCTGGACACCTGGCGCGACGGGAAGGAGGCCGAGCGGAGCACGGCCTCCCAGTTCCAAAAACTTACTTCTTCTTGCCGGCAATCGGCTTCGCCTTGCCCTTGCGGGTGCGGGCGTTGGTGTGGGTGCGCTGGCCGCGGACCGGCAGCTGCTTGCGGTGACGCAGACCGCGATAGGCGCCGAGATCCATCAGGCGCTTGATGTTCATCGAGACTTCGCGGCGCAGGTCGCCCTCGACGAGGTAGTCGCGATCGATCGTCTCGCGGATCGACAGAACCTCGGCGTCGGTCAGCTGGTTGACGCGACGCTCGGCGGGGATGTTCACCTTCTGGGTGATTTCCTCGGCCTTCTTGGCGCCGATGCCGTGGATGTACTGGAGCGCGATGACGACGCGCTTGTTGGTCGGGATGTTGACGCCTGCGATACGGGCCACGATCACTCTCCATATGGGGCCCGGGGATCCGGGCCGCTGTCGCGCGCGTCCGGTGGAGGCCGGCCCCTGCGCACGTGAAACGACGACGCGGCCCGCGGGCGGCCCTGGACAGGGCACCTCGGACCATCGTTCGGTTGGACGAAGGAGGGCCTGCTAGCGCGCGGGCGGCCCGTTGTCAACGACGGGTCGGCACGGCCTCGCCCCGTCACGCGCGCGTCGGGGCGCCCTAGATCTGATCGAGGAGCGGAGATGGCGGTTCTGACGAGCGACGGCGCGACCCTGCGGGCCTTCGCCGATTCGGTGCTGCGCGCCGCCGAGGAGACCCTGGAGGAGGTCATGCCGGTGACGCTGGCGGTGATCGGCGGCGTTCTCGCCGAGGCGGAGCCCGGCTCGGTCGCGCTCCAGGACGCGGATGACGGTCCGCCCCTGCTCTGGGCGACCTTCGCCGGTCGCCGCATGGTGTTCCGCTACAACACGATGACGGCGATGATCGAGCTGCGCGACGGCACCACGGAGGGCTACCCGCTCCGGCTGTTCGGCCACCGGTCGCTCCAGATGGACGTCGTCAATTTCTTCGGCAGCCTCCGCAGGGAGGGGCGGATCTGAGCCACGCCCCCGACGGGCGGCCGCCCGCGCCTCAGCGAAAGCCCTGATTCCGCAGCCGGCAAGTGCGGCCCATGTCCTGGTAGCCCGCCGGGCAGCGGCGGGCGCAAGTCCCCGCCAGATACTTCAGCGGCGGCCGGCAGGCGTTGCGGAACCGCTTCTGGCCGTAAACGAAGGACTGGGCCGGACTCTGCGCGAAGGCCGGCAGCGGCGGGAGGGCCACCGCGAGCAGGAGGGAGGCGGTGGCGAGGAGGCGGACGGTCATGGCGTTTCCGATCGTGGACCCGCCCCATAACCCCCAGGGACACCGCCGGGTTCACGGGCGCGCCGAAACGGCCGGTCAGCGCGCCGCGATCGCCCTCAGGAGGCGACGCGCTCCTCGTGCGGCTCCAGTGTCGCCATCAGGTCGGCCGTGACCTTGTCGATCGGCTGCATGCCGTCGATGGTCTCCAGCATGCCCTTCTGCGCGTAATAGGCGGAGAGGGGCGCCGTCTGGGCGCGGTACGCCTCGAGCCGCTGCTTGAACACCTCGGGGGTGTCGTCCTTCCGCACGGCCTGGCCGCGGGCCAGGGTCTCGGCGGCGCGCTTCTCGATGCGGCCGACCAGGGCGTTCTCGTCGACCTTCAGCTCGATGACGGCGGAGAGGCTCAAGCCCTTGCTCGCCAGCATCTCGCTGAGCGCTTCCGCCTGCGCGACCGTGCGCGGGAAGCCGTCGAGGATGAAGCCGCGGCGGGCGTCCGGCTCCTCGATCCGGTCGGCGACGATGCCGACCACGATCCGGTCGGAGACGAGACCGCCGGATTCCATCACCGCCTTGGCCTCGAGGCCGACCGGCGTGCCGGCGGCCACCGCGGCGCGCAGCATGTCCCCCGTCGACAGCTGCGGGATGCCGAAGCGCTGTACGATCCGCTCGGATTGCGTCCCCTTCCCCGCACCGGGCGGCCCGAGCAGAATGATGCGCATGGCGTTGTCCTCGTTCGGCCCACTCTCTCAGTGGGCACAAGCCGTGGTGGCGAAGCCTCCCTGGCATCGCCGGGTTCGGGGTTTTCTAGCCGGTCCGGGCCGGTGAGGCATCCAGACCTTTGGGCCAGAGGCGGGAGCGTCCTCGGAGTCCGGCCGCCTCTGTAGCAGGCTCAGCGCCGCCGTTGCGTGGTCGACGCGCCACGCAGCTTGGCCTTCTTCACGAGGCCCTCGTACTGATGGGCCATCAGGTGCCCGTGCACCTGCGCCACCGTGTCCATCGTGACCGAGACCACGATGAGCAGGGACGTGCCGCCGAAGCCGAGGCTGGCCGCGGCGTAGGACGACAGGATCTCCGGGCAGAGGCACACGAAGGTCAGGTACAGGGCGCCGATCACCGTGATGCGGGTCAGCACCTTGTCGATGAAGGCCGCGGTGCGCTCGCCCGGCCGGATGCCCGGGATGAAGCCGCCATGCTTCTTCAGGTTGTCGGCCGTCTCCTGCGGATTGAAGACGACTGCGGTGTAGAAGAACGTGAAGAAGATGATCAGCGCCGCGTAGAGCACCATGAACAGTGGCGTGCCGTGGCCGAGATAGGCCGTGACCGTGCCGAGCCAGCCCGTGGCGCCCCCGTTGGCCGAGAAGCTCGCGGCGGTCGCCGGCAGCAGCAGCAGCGACGAGGCGAAGATCGGCGGGATCACGCCCGAGGTGTTGAGCTTGAGCGGCAGGAACGAGGTCTGACCCTCGTACATGCGGTTGCCGACCTGGCGCTTCGGGTAGTTGATCAGGAGCCGGCGCTGGGCGCGCTCCATGAACACGATGAAGTAGACGAGCGCGACGGCGGCGACGCCGACGCCCAGGATGATCGCCGGGGACAGGGCGCCAGTGCGGCCGAGCTCGAGCGCGCCCGCGATTGCCACCGGCAGGTGGGCCACGATGCCGGCGAAGATGATCAGCGACGAGCCGTTGCCGATGCCGCGCGAGGTGATCTGCTCGCCGAGCCACATCAGGAACAGGGTTCCGCCCGTCAGGGTGATCACCGTCGAGGCCAGGAAGAACGGACCCGGATCGATGGCGGCCGAGGAGCCCTGGAGGCCGATGGCGATGCCCCAGGACTGAACCAGCGCCAGCACCACCGTCAGGTAGCGGGTGTACTGGTTGATGACCTTGCGGCCCGACTCGCCCTCCTTCTTGAGCGCTTCCAGGCTCGGGATCACCGAGGTCAGGAGCTGCACGATGATCGAGGCCGAGATGTAGGGCATGATGTTCAGGGCGAAGATCGCCATGCGCTCCACGGCGCCGCCCGAGAACATGTTGAACAGGCCCAGCACGCCGCCCGCCTGCTGCTGGAAGTTCCGGGCGAACTGCTCCGGATCGATGCCGGGGATCGGGATGTACGTGCCCAGCCGGAACACCACGAGGGCGCCGAGCGTGAACCAGATGCGCTTCTTCAGCTCATCGGCCTTGGCGATCGCACCGAAATTGAGATTGGCGGCAAGCTGCTCGGCGGCTGAGGCCATAAGCGTCGCGTCCTGGACATGTTGCCGGGCGAAGGGTGCCCGGATGAAACGAAAAACGGCGGCCCGCGTGGTCGCAGGGCCGCCGCTCGAAGGATCGGCTTAAAGGGTGCGCGGAGCCCGTGCAACGGGTTCCGGAGTCGCTCCCGTCAGGCCGTGGCCGCCTCGCTGCCGCCGCGGGTGGAGGCACCCTGGGCGTAGACGGTGCTGACCGAGCCGCCGGCCTTCTCGACCGCCTCGACGGCGGACTTGGAGGCGCGGGTGACCTCGAAGCTGAGCTTCGCGGTCAGCTCGCCGACGCCGAGCAGCTTCACGCCGTCGCGGGGACGGGCGATGATGCCGGCGGCGACCAGGCTCTCCACCGTGACGGTGGCGGCCTTGTCGAGCTTGCCCGCGTCGACGGCCTCCTGGATCCGGCCGAGGTTCACCTCGTTCAGGTCCTGGGCGTAGAGGTTGTTGAAGCCGCGCTTCGGCAGGCGACGATGCAGCGGCATCTGACCGCCCTCGAAGCCCTTGATGGACACGCCGGTCCGGGCCTTCTGACCCTTCACGCCGCGGCCCGCGGTCTTGCCCTTGCCGGAGCCGATGCCCCGGCCCACGCGCATCCGGTCCTTGGTGGCGCCGGGATTGTCGCTGATCTGGTTGAGCTTCATCGGGACCTCCTCACGCCACGTCGCCGTGGACGCGCACGAGGTGCGCAACCTTGCGGATCATGCCGCGCACGGAGGGGGTGTCCTCGAGCTCGGCCACGCGGTGGAGCTTGTTGAGCTTGAGGCCGATCAGCGTCTGGCGCTGGCTGGCCTCGCGGCGGATCGGCGAGCCGATCTGCTCGATGCGGACGGTCTTCTGTGCCATCGGACCCTCCCTTACGCGACCGCGGCTTCGGACTGGTCGGCCGGATCGGCATCGCGGCGACGCGACTGCAGCGTCGACACCTTGATGCCGCGGCGGGCCGCCACGGAGCGCGGGCTGTCCTCGTTCTTGAGCGCCTCGAAGGTGGCGCGCACGAGGTTGTAGGGGTTCGACGAACCCAGCGACTTGGCGACGACGTCCTGCATGCCGAGCGTCTCGAACACGGCGCGCATCGGGCCGCCGGCGATGATGCCGGTGCCCTGCGGGGCCGCGCGGAGGATCACCTTGCCTGCCCCGTGGCGGCCGTTGACGTCGTGGTGCAGGGTCCGGCCCTCGCGGAGGGAGACGCGGATCAGACCGCGCTTGGCGGCCTCGGTCGCCTTGCGGATGGCCTCCGGCACCTCGCGGGCCTTGCCGTGGCCGAAGCCGACGCGGCCCTTCTGGTCGCCGACGACGACGAGGGCGGCGAAGCCGAAGCGACGGCCGCCCTTGACCACCTTGGCGACGCGGTTGATGTGGACGAGCTTGTCCACGAACTCGCTGTCGCGCTCCTCGCGATCCTCGCGGCGGCCGCGGCCCCCGCCTTCACGTTCACGTGCCATGTTGTCTACCTGTCCATCTCACTGACGCGGCCGGCGGGGCCGCTCGCTCGATCGGGTTTCGGATATGCCGGGCGAAGAGGATCCGCCCGGCCCGCCGTCGTGACTTAGAACTCCAGGCCACCCTCGCGGGCGGCTTCGGCCACGGCGGCGACGCGGCCGTGGTAGATGTAGCCGGAGCGGTCGAAGATCACCTTCGTGACGCCCGCCGCCTTGGCGCGCTCGGCGACGAGCTTGCCCACCGCCTTGGCGGCGGCGACATCGGCGCCGGTCTTCAGTTCGCCCTTGAGCGCCTTGTCGATCGACGAGGCCGAGGCCAGCGTCTTGCCGGCGACGTCGTCGATGACCTGCACGTAGATCTGCTTCGACGAGCGGAACACCGAGAGCCGCGGTCGGCCGTTGGCGGCCGCCCGCAGCGCGCGGCGGACGCGCGCCTTGCGGCGATCGAGGGCTTCGAGCTTGCGAGACATGATGCCCTCCTTACTTCTTCTTGCCTTCCTTGCGGAAGATGAACTCGCCCGCGTACTTCACGCCCTTGCCCTTGTAGGGCTCGGGTCCGCGGTAATCGCGGATCTCGGCGGCGACCTGACCGACCTGCTGGCGGTTGATCCCGGAGATCGTGATCTCGGTGGGCTTCGGGGTCGCGATCGTAATCCCGGCGGGGATCGCGTACTCGATGTCGTGGCTGTAGCCGAGCGACAGCTTGAGGGCCTTGCCGGCCATCGCGGCGCGATAGCCGACGCCGGTGATCTCGAGCTTCTTCTCGAAGCCCTTCGAAACACCCTCGGCGATGTTGGCGATCTGCGCCCGCGACGTGCCCCACAGGGAGCGCGCCGGCTTGGACTGGTTGACGGGCTGCACCTCGATGGCGCCGTCCTTCATCGCCACGTTGACGAGCGACGGAACGACGAACGACAGCTCGCCCTTCGAACCCTTCATCTTCACCGTCTGACCGGTGACCGTGGCGGTAACGCCGGCCGGTACGGGGACCGGCTTCTTGCCTACGCGAGACATGGGATAACCTCCTCCGTCCCGATCAGAACACGGTGCAGAGCACTTCACCGCCGACGTTGCGCTCGCGCGCCTCGTGGTCGGCCATGACGCCCTGCGGGGTGGAGACGATGGTGACGCCGAGGCCGTCGGCCACGTGCGGCAGCTCGCCGACCGACGAGTAGACCCGGCGGCCCGGCTTCGAGACGCGCTTGATCTCGCGGATCACGGGGCGCCCGTCGTAGTACTTGAGCTCGATGGCGAACTCGGTGCGGCCGTTGCCGAGGTCGGTTGCCGCGTAGTCGCGGATGTAGCCCTCGGACTTCAGGACGTCGAGGACGCTGGCGCGCAGGCGCGAGCCGGGCGTCTGGACGACGTTGCGACGGCGCAGCTGGCCGTTGCGGATGCGGGTGAGCATGTCGCCCACGGGATCGTTGACCATGGGGACCTCCTTACCAGCTCGACTTGACCAGGCCGGGGATCAGGCCCCGGTTGCCAAGCTCGCGCAGCGCCACGCGCGAGATGCCCATCTTGCGGTAGTAGGCGCGCGGACGGCCGGTCATGCCGCAACGGTTGCGGATGCGCGTGGCCGACGAGTTGCGCGGCAGTTCCGCGAGCTTGAGGCGCGCCTCGAAGCGCTCCTCCATCTCGAGGGCGTCGTTGTTGGCGATCTCGAGGAGCGCCTTCCGCTTGGCCGCGAAGCGCTTCACCAGCGCCTTGCGGGCCTCATTCTTCTCGACTGAGCTTTTCTTCGACATGTCGTCTATCTCCGGTGTCCGCGTCTGAGACCCGAGGGCCTCACTGCCGGAACGGGAACTTGAAGGCGGCGAGCAGCGCCTTGGCCTCGGCATCGGTCTTGGCGGTGGTCGCCACGACGATGTCCATGCCCCACATCTGCTCGGCCTTGTCGTAGGAGATCTCCGGGAACACGAGGTGCTCCTTGAGACCCAGGGCGTAGTTGCCGCGGCCGTCGAACGAGCGCGGGTTCAGGCCGCGGAAGTCACGCACGCGCGGCAGCGCGATGGTGATCAGCCGGTCCATGAACTCGTACATGCGCTGCTTGCGCAGGGTCACCTTGCAGCCGATCGGCATGCCCTCGCGGACCTTGAAGGTCGCGATGGCCTTGCGGGCCTTGGTGATGACCGGCTTCTGGCCGGCGATCAGGGCGAGGTCGCCCGCCGCCACCGAGGCCTTCTTCGAGTCCGCGGTGGACTCGCCGACGCCCATATTGATCACGATCTTCGTGATCTGCGGCACTTCCATGGGGTTCTTGTAGCCGAACTCTTCGATCAGCTTCTGGCGAACCACCTCGTCGTAGTGCTTGCGCAGGCGCGGGGTGTAGGCGTTCTTGTCGGCCTCAGCCATCGATCTGATCCCCCGTGGTCTTGGCGAACCGGACCTTGCGCCCGTCTTCGAGGATGCGGAAACCCACGCGGGTCGGCTTGCCGTTGGCATCCGCGACCGCGATGTTCGAGAGCTGGATGGCGGCCTCCTTGGAGATGATGCCGCCTTCCTGGTTCTGGGTCTGCTTCTGGTGCTTCTTCACCAGGTTGATGCCGCGCACGAAGGCCCGGCCTTCCTTCGGCAGAACCTGGATCACCTCGCCCGACCGGCCCGAATCGCGGCCGGTGAGCACGACGACCTTGTCGCCCTTCTTGATCTTGGCGGCCATTACAGCACCTCCGGAGCCAGGGAGATGATCTTCATGTGGTTGCGGGCGCGGAGTTCGCGCGGCACCGGTCCGAAGATACGGGTGCCGATCGGCTCCTTCTGATTGTTGATCAGGACCGCGGCGTTCTTGTCGAAGCGGATCACCGAACCGTCGGCGCGCTTCACGTCCTTCGCCGTGCGGACGACGACCGCCTTCATGACGTCGCCCTTCTTGACGCGACCGCGCGGGATCGCCTCCTTGACGGAGACGACGATCACGTCGCCGACGCCGGCATACTTGCGCTTCGACCCGCCGAGAACCTTGATGCACATCACACGGCGTGCACCCGAGTTGTCGGCGACGTCCAGATTCGTCTGCATCTGGATCACGTGCGTGACTCCTTGTTTCAGGCGGGTTTCCGCACACGGACGGTATTGCCCGGCGGACGACGCCTGATGGGGACCTGACGTCCCCGGCTCATGTGTTCGACCGCGCTGGCGGTGTCGTCAGACACCGGCGCGGTCACCGCGTTCACGGGGTGCGAGCACCCATCGGAAATGTCGCGAAGGCCGGGCGCATACTACGGGCCGCGGGTGATGGCAAGCGGAGCGGCGGGAAATCGTCGCCGCCGCATAGGGGGCCTGATCCGGCTTCGGGGCTGGTCCGCGGCGCCGCGCGGCTCGATCGCTGCGGTGCCCGCCCGTCCGGCCGCGGAACGCGAGCCCTGAACGTGCGACGACCGGCGCGCCTCTCGGCGCGCCGGTCGGTTGACGTGCAGCGTTCGGGGTCGATCAGATCGGTTGGCCGGCCGTCTCGAACAGGAACCCGTCGAGGCTCGGGATGGTGACCGAGGCTCCGCTCGCGGGCCTCGACAGGCGCCAGGGCCGCTCCGACCGGGCGCGAATCGCCTCGGACGGGCGAAGCCGCCGCATCAGGCCGTCCTCGCCGACCTCTTCGATCGCCAGGAAGCCGTAGACCTGCAGCCGCGAGGCGGTGAGCTTGAGGCCGCGATCCTCCGCGGCGACGACCATGCTGCCAGTCGCGTAGACAGCGTCCAGGAGGGAGCGCTGCTCGCTGCGGCGACGGTTGCGCGCCTCCCGCTCGCCGGGGGCCTGGGCGGGAATCGGCCGCCGGAACGGAACGACGTTGCTGACCGCGACGCAACCCATACGCAACACCCTCGACGCGAACCTGCGGCGGCGAGTTGGCCGCCCGATGTGCGCGACAATTCGATGGATCGCTTTAATTCTCCGTAGACCGTGCCGGCGCGCACCTGCCCCGATCCGGTACGCCTTGCACGTGTGCCCCGGTAAATCGGTCGTGTCCCGCGAGCCGGCTCGGGCGCGTCGACCGGCCGCTCCGTCACGGGGTGCGATGTGCCGCGACCTTGCCGGTATTCGTCAGCCGGGCGGCCAGCCCGTCGAGACCGGCGCAGAGGATGCCGTACACGGCACCGACGAAGAGGAAGATCTCGGCCGGGTAGACCATCGCGCGGTTGTTCACCTGCGCCGCCACGAAGGCGAGTTCGGGCACGCCGATCACGTAGGCGAGCGACGTGTCCTTGATGAGCGTGGTCCACTGGTTGACGAAGGACGGTGCCATGGCCCGCAGCGCCTGCGGGAGGACGACGAAGCGCAGGGTGCGCCAGGGGTCGAGGCCGAGCGCGAGGCCGGCCTCCCACTGACCACGGCCGACGCTCGCGATGCCCGCCGCCACCCCGTGGGACAGGTAGGCGCCTCCGACGAGCGCCAGCGCCACCGCGACCGTGCCGATCTCGGGGATCGACACGCCGAACAGGATCGGCAGCAGGAAGTAGGTCCAGAAGATCAGCATCACGACCGGCACGGCGCGGAGGAAGCCGAGCCCGGCGGTGAGCGCTGCCCGGGCCGCGCCCGCGCTCACGGCCAGGGCGATGCCGAGGACGAGCCCGAGCGCGGCCGAGGCCAGGCCGGACAGGCCGGAGAGAATCAGTGTCAGGGCCAGCCCGCCGACCGGCCCGTCGGGCCAGGCCCCGACCAGCAGGTAACCGAGATTGTCGATGATGACCGACGGATTCATCGGTGCCGGCCCGGTCGACGGGCGCGGCGGTCGAGGATCTGCCCGGTCGTCTCCGCCGCGGCGGCCGCGCCGACGTAGAGCAGCGTCGCGATGCCGAAGGCCTGGAAGGTCTGGAAGGTCTCGGTCTCCACCTGCCGGGACGCGTAGGACAGCTCCGCGAGGCCGATCGTCATGGTCAGCGACGTGTTCTTGAGCGTGTTGAGGTATTGGCCGACGATGGGTAGCCAGGCGACGCGCAGGGCCTGGGGCAGGACGATGTGGCGGAACGCCTGGACGGGCGTGAGGCCGAGGGCCAGGGCCGCCGCCCGCTGAGCGGGCCGGACGGCCCTGATGCCGGCGCGGAGTTCCTCGGCGATGTAGGCGCCCGCGTAGAGCGTGAGCCCGCAGAACCCGGCGAGGCTCTCGTAAGCGGGCCAGCCCAGGAACCCGAATCCCAGGTCCAGGACGTGCGGCGCGTTGAGCCAGGCCGTCACGCCCTGCGGCAGGGCGGCGGCCACCGCGAAGTACCAGACGAAGAGTTGCACCAGCAGCGGCGTGTTGCGGACGATGCCGACGGAGACGGCCACGGCGCCGCGCCCGGCGCGCCCGCCCGCCTCGCGCAGCCCGCACGCCGCGAGGCCCAGCACCGTGCCGGCAAGGCAGGTGGCTGCCGACAAGGTCAGGGTCGTCCCGAAGCCTTGCAGCAGCCAGACGAGGTAGCGCGGCGCGAGTGGATCGCCGAACAGCGCGGCCATCGTCTTCGTGCCGCCCCGGTCAGGGACGGTCCCCGATCCGGAACAGGCGCGGCAGCGGCTGCTCGGTCGCGGGCCCGAACCAGCGATCATAGATCGCCGCTGCCCTGCCGCTCGACTCCAGGCCGCGCAGGGTCTCGTTCACGCGGTCCCGGAGCCGCGCCTCATCCTTCGGGATGCCGACGCCGATATAGTCGTTGGAGATGCTGAAGGCGGGGATCTCGTAGTTCTGCCGGTCCGGCACCTTCGCGAGCAGCCCGACCAGCTTCGGGCCGTCCTGCGTGATCGCCTGGACATTGCCGTTGCGCAGGGCCGTGAACGCGAAGGGCGTGTCGTCGAAGGCGACCACGACTGCCTTCGGGAAGTCGCGGCGCAGGACGATCTCGTTGGTGGTGCCCTTGTCTGCACCGATTCGAAGCCCATTGAGCTGCTCCGGCGACGACAGGGTGCCCTTCCTGGCCAGGAACTGCTGGCCGGAGGCGAAGTACGGGATGCTGAAATCGAGCTGCTTCGCCCGATCGTCCGTGATGGTGAAGTTCGCCAGAACCAGATCGACCTTGCCGGAGATCAGCAGCGGGATACGATTCGCCGGGTTGGTGGGCCGGATCTCCAGCTTGACGCCGAGCGCGTCGGCGATGGCCTGCGCGTAGTCGATGTCGAGGCCGGCGATCCGTTTCGTCGCGGGATCGACGAAGCCGAACGGCGGGTTGCTGTCGAAGGCGGCGACCCGGAGAACGCCGGCCTTTCTGATGTCGTCCAGACGGTCGGCCGTTGCGGGGCCGACCGACAGGAGGGTCGCGAGAACGAGGGCGAAGAGGCGGCGCACGCGTGACTCCATCGGATGGTTCGGGGCCGGTACAGGCAGAGCGATGATCAAATATCGCGAATATTGCAGTCTAGATCGCGTCAGACTTCTGAGTTGACGTATAAATCGATTTGTTATTGTCTAGTGGCGCAAAATCAGAGGATGCCAGCAGGATTTATCTCGACCGCCAGCGCATTTCATCTTTAGAGAACACGAAAATCAACGGAGAAAGATTCTATTTTTTCCTCGCGGGCGGGTGCCGCTCGCCGAAAGATCTGGCGGCTGCGGGGCAGATTTTCCTGCCGCGCCCGGGCAGGGCCCGAGGCTGCGCCGAAGTCCCGCCGCCACGTGGCCGGCCTGCCCCGGCTTCCGTTGACGGGACGACGCCCCGTGCGCGATAGCGGTCCCTCGGCTCCGCCGTCGCGAAGGCTCGCCGATCGCGGGCGCCGTGCGCGCCCTTGACCGATCCTTAACCTCCGCCGCGGTGCAGTTTTCTGCCGTGACCGCATTGACCTGTGGCGCAACGGCGTCTAGAAGCGCGCCACTTCGGACGGCCATCGGCTGCCGACGGCCCTTGGGCGCAACCCAAGAAGCCGCCGCCATCGCCCCGAGCGCTCCGAGGGTTCAAATCGCCTGACGCTGTAAGTCAGATCCGTAGGTACGAGCGCGTTCGTTTCGGGCGTGCTCCTCTGCCCACACCGCGCCGAGGGTCCGTGACAGGCCCTCCGGCGCATATTCGTTTTGCGGACTGCCCTGCGCAGTTCGGACTAGGTGACCGAGGAAGAGGGCACAGGATGCCGACGATCAACCAGCTGATCGCCCAGCCGCGGAAGATCCAGCGGAGCCGCAACAAGGTTCCGGCGCTCGACGCTTGCCCGCAGAAGCGCGGCGTCTGCACCCGCGTTTACACGACGACCCCGAAGAAGCCGAACTCGGCGCTCCGGAAGGTCGCCAAGGTGCGCCTCACCAACGGTTTCGAGGTGATCGGCTACATCCCGGGCGAGGGTCACAACCTTCAGGAGCACTCCGTGGTGATGATCCGCGGCGGCCGCGTGAAGGATCTTCCGGGTGTGCGCTACCACATCCTGCGCGGCGTGCTCGACACGCAGGGCGTGAAGAACCGCAAGCAGCGCCGGTCGAAGTACGGCGCCAAGCGCCCGAAGTAAGTCGGACGCCCGGATATTTCCCGGGCGCCGGTACGCGTTTTCACGGCCTCGCAAGGATGTCGCCGGCCTCAGGGCTGAGGCGGCCTGCGCGGGGCGCTTAAGATCTTTTCGTTCGAGAGTCTCAGAAGATGTCCCGTCGTCACTCTGCCGAGAAGCGTGAGATCATCCCGGACCCGAAGTACGGGGACGTGGTGCTGACGAAGTTCATGAACTCCATCATGTACGAGGGCAAGAAGTCGACCGCCGAGCGGATCGTCTACGGTGCCTTCGACATCGTCGAGAACCGCGCCCGCGCCAACCCGATCGAGGTGTTCCGCGCCGCGCTCGACAACGTCGCCCCGATGATCGAGGTCCGCTCCCGCCGCGTCGGCGGCGCGACCTACCAGGTCCCCGTCGAGGTCCGCACCGAGCGCCGCCAGGCCCTCGCGATCCGCTGGCTAATCCAGGCCGCGCGTTCGCGCAACGACCGCACCATGGTCGAGCGCCTCTCGGCCGAACTGCTCGACGCCGCGAACAACCGCGGCAACGCCGTCAAGAAGCGCGAAGACACGCACCGGATGGCGGAAGCCAACCGCGCCTTCTCGCACTACCGCTGGTAAGCGGTTCCGCCGTCTCTCAGGAGCAATTCGATGCCCCGCACGCACGCGATCGAGGACTACCGCAACTTCGGCATCATGGCCCACATCGATGCCGGCAAGACCACGACGACCGAGCGGATCCTCTACTACACCGGAAAGTCCCACAAGATCGGCGAGGTCCATGAGGGCGCCGCCACCATGGACTGGATGGCGCAGGAGCAGGAGCGTGGCATCACGATCACCTCGGCTGCGACGACCTGCTTCTGGCGCGACAAGCGCCTGAACATCATCGACACCCCCGGCCACGTCGACTTCACCATCGAGGTGGAGCGCTCGCTCCGCGTGCTAGACGGCGCCGTCTGCGTGCTCGACGGCAACCAGGGCGTCGAGCCGCAGACCGAGACCGTGTGGCGTCAGGCCGACAAGTACGACGTGCCGCGCGTCGTGTTCGTCAACAAGATGGACAAGATCGGCGCCGACTTCTTCAAGTGCGTCGCCGACATCATCGACCGCGTCGCCGGCAAGCCCGTCTGCCTGCAGCTGCCGATCGGCGCCGAGTCGAGCTTCCAGGGCGTGATCGACCTCATCAAGATGAAGGCGATCGTCTGGTCGGGTGAGGCGCTGGGCGCCAACTTCGACGAGACCGAGATCCCGGCCGACCTCAAGGACCAGGCCGTCGAGTACCGCACAAAGCTGGTCGAGGCCTGCGTCGAGCTCGACGACGACGCCATGGCCGCCTACCTCGACGGCAACGAGCCCGACGAGGCCACCATGCGCGTCCTGGTGCGCAAGGCCGTCCAGCTGCGCGCCTTCCACCCGGTGCTCTGCGGCTCGGCGTTCAAGAACAAGGGCGTGCAGCCGCTCCTCGACGCCGTCGTGGACTACCTGCCCTCCCCGGCCGATCGCGGCGAGATCAAGGGCATCGACTTCAAGACCGAGGAAGAGACCGTCCGTCACCCGTCGGATGCGGATCCCTTCTCCATGCTCGCCTTCAAGATCATGGACGATCCCCACGTCGGCACGATCACCTTCTGCCGCGTGTACTCGGGCAAGGTCGAGACCGGCGCCAACGTGCTGAACTCGTCGCGCGACAAGAAGGAGCGCGTCGGCCGCATGCTCCTGATGCACGCCAACAACCGTGAGGACATCAAGGAGGCCTTCGCGGGCGACATCGTCGCGCTGGCCGGCCTCAAGGACACCCGCACGGGCGACACCCTCTGCGACCCGCAGAAGGCCGTGATCCTCGAGAAGATGGAGTTCCCCGAGCCCGTCATCGAGATCGCCGTCGAGCCGAAGTCGAAGGCCGACCAGGAGAAGCTCGGCATCGCGCTCTCGAAGCTCGCCGCCGAGGACCCGTCCTTCCGCGTCTCCACCGACCAGGAGTCCGGCCAGACCATCCTCAAGGGGATGGGCGAGCTCCACCTGGACATCAAGGTCGACATCCTGCGCCGCACCTACAAGGTGGACGCGAATATCGGCCAGCCGCAGGTCGCCTACCGCGAGAAGCTGACGCGCCGTCAGGAGATCGACTACACGCACAAGAAGCAGACCGGCGGTACCGGCCAGTTCGCCCGCGTGAAGTTCGTCGTCGAGCCGAACGAGCCGGGCGCCGGATTCTCGTTCGAGTCGAAGATCGTCGGCGGCGCGGTGCCCAAGGAGTACATCCCGGGCGTCGAGAAGGGCCTCAACTCGGTCCTCGGCGCGGGCGTCCTCGCCGGCTTCCCGGTGGTCGACGTCAAGGTCGAGCTTGTCGACGGCGCCTACCATGACGTCGACTCCTCGGCGCTCGCCTTCGAGATCGCTTCCCGCGCCGCCTTCCGCGAGGCGCTGCAGAAGGGCGGCTCGGTCCTGCTCGAGCCGGTGATGAAGGTCGAGGTCGTCTCGCCGGAGGAGTACACCGGCTCGGTCATCGGCGACCTGAACGCCCGCCGCGGCCAGATCCAGGGCCAGGACATGCGCGGCAACGCCAACGTCATCAACGCGATGGTGCCGCTGGCCAACATGTTCGGCTACGTGAACCAGCTGCGCTCCTTCTCGCAGGGCCGCGCCAACTTCACGATGCAGTTCGATCACTACGAAGAGGTGCCGCGCGGCGAGGCCGACAAGGTCATCGCCAAGTACGCCTAAGCATCTCTTCTTCCGCAACGCGAATTCGAATCTAGGAGGCTCTGATGGGCAAGGAAAAGTTCTCCCGCACCAAGCCGCACTGCAACATTGGCACGATCGGCCACGTCGATCACGGCAAGACGTCTCTGACGGCGGCGATCACGAAGGTCCTGGCCGAGACGGGCGGGGCGA
>NZ_JBKFAK010000037.1:0-28125 GCF_053345595.1 Methylobacterium sp. D54C | reverse complement strand
ACGTTCGAGGTCGCGCACGCGCCGCTCCAGCTCACGAACCCGGCTGGTGCCGACGACCTCCTCGTCGGCGTGCACGGCCTGATGGCCGCCCTCCAGCATGCGCCGCTTCCACGAGAACAGCAGGCTGAGCGAGATGCCGTAGCGGCGGGCGACGAACGACACGGACGAGCCGGGCTGCTGGCTCTCCTCGACGAGGCGGATCTTCTCGGTGGTGGACCAGCGCCGTCGACGCTGAACGCCGGTTAGGATCTCGCCGTGCACCGGCGGGGCGGTCGGATCGGATGACATAGCCTTACCCATAGGCCAACGCCTATGCCTTCGTGAGCTATGCCGCCTGTCCGGTCAAAACGGGGTGCGGTTCAGATAGCGACCCAAGTCAGCTGCTTAGATCGACCCACCTGCAATCCCGAAGCGGACGCGCACGATCGTTTGAACCCTATGATCGAACGCGGTTCTTGACGGTCTTCTGCACGCTGCTAAGCCCATTCTCGGACGTGTAGAAGCCACAGCCCGGTCGGTAGTCCGGGTGGCCTAGCGCTCGTGCATGGCGGCCGCCATCAGCAGCCGACTACCAGCGCGTCCTTTCCGGTGAATGGGAAAGGTGCGTCCAGTGAAGCTCAATCACATCAATCTCACGAGCATCGATATTCCGGCGGATGTCTCGATGTTTGAGACCTATTTCGGATTACGCACGTTAGTGATGCGCGGGAAGGCAATCGCCGTCATACAAGACGATGATGGTATGGTGCTAGTCCTCAATGATTTCGCGAAAAAGCGAGGCACCTTTGCTTATCCTGAGGATAGCGATATTCATCATATCGGATTCATCCAAGATAGCCGAGAACAGGTCGATGCGCTTAATACTCGCCTAAAAGCCGATGGCTGGGACGTGCCTGAGCCGCGTGACTACCACGGTGCTTGGACGTTCTACTTTAAAGCAAAGGGTGGCTATTTCATCGAGGTTGCAACTCAGACCCAACTTCGGCGCAGAGACACCGCCGCCATCTGACAAAGTATCACGGCTCGAACTCAACGACTGGTAGCCTGATGTACGCTTCTGCCGTGTTGTGCGGCAGAAGCGCACCGTCTCCAGACCACCCCAAGCGGTCCTACGGCTACCGACCCAACTCGGACGCTCAGACCTCTGTCGCAGCTTCTCCAAAGCGGCCGTTCCTCCGCCCTTCGACAACTTCAGCTCAAAGCGGCACACCAACCTTCATCCGCTATATGCACTCGGACATGTCCCTTACAGAACTCTGCAGGTTATCCAGTGCGTGCGCTCTTACTCGGACAGGTTCCTAGCGCGTCATCCGGTCGATGGGACGGCCGCCGTCCGCCTTCTTGCACGGCAGCGCGAAAATCTCGCCTTGCGCCGTCCGCACCTCGATCTGGTGCAACTTCAGCACGATCTGCTCCGCGCTCCTCTTCTGATCTCACCGCATGACCGACCCCTTCGAGCTTGGCTGATCCTCTCAATCAGCCCGGTCGGGAGGCAGCTGGTCACGACATGCCGAGATTCTCGCGCGCCATCGGCCGGGTCGCTGTCGCTGACTCGTGATCGTTGTGTGGCATTTCCACGGCCGCGACAGGCGGACAGTACCACTGACGCTCGGTGCACTCCCGGTCGCCGCTCCGATTTATGACCGATCTGTGAGATTGGTTGGCATCGACTTTGCGAACCCTTCGCTCACCCGCTTCCGGTCTCCGGACCCGAAGCGCGAGGCGGAGAGGAGTTCGGGGGATGGGTGCAATGGACCGCCGGAAGGTGCTGAAACTGTCGATGGCGGCCGCGGCCGGCACCGTCGCGATGCCGTTCGTCGCGCGGAAGGGGCTCGCCGCCGAGCCGATCAAGCTCGGCAGCCTGCTCGACGGCTCCGGCGCGCTGGGCCTCGAAGGCAAGCGGATGATCGAGACCACCGAGTACGCGGTCGAGCAACTCAACAAGGCCGGCGGGCTCCTCGGGCGGCCGATCCAGCTCATCGCCTACGACACGCAATCGTCGATGCAGCTCTACACCCAGTATGCCCAGCAGCTCGCACTCAAGGACAAGGTCGACGTCATCCAGGGCGGCATCACTTCGGCGTCGCGCGAGGCGATCCGGCCCATCTTCGACCGCGCGCGCACCCTCTACTTCTACAACACGCAGTACGAGGGCGGCGTCTGCGACCGCAACGTGTTCTGCACCGGGTCGACCCCCGCGCAAACCGTCAACCACATCGTCGATTACGCCCTTAAGAACTGGGGCAAGAAGGCCTACATCGTCGCGGCAGACTACAATTACGGGCACATCACCGCGAGCTGGATGACGAAATTCATGAAGGATGGAGGCGGATCGGTGCTCGGCACCGACTTCTTCCCCCTCGACGTCACCAACTTCTCGTCCGCGATCAGCCGCATCCAGCAGGCGCAGCCCGATCTCGTCCTCTCGGCGCTGGTCGGCGCCAACCATTCGGGCTTCTATCGCCAGTGGGACGCGGCGGGCATGAAGTCCAAGATCCCGGTCGGGTCGAGCGTGTTCGGGCTCGGCGACGAGCTGACGACGATGGATCCCTCCACGACGAACGGGATCATCACCTGCTACGGCTGGTACAACGACCTCGACACGCCCGCGAGCAAGGCCTTCGTCGCCGGCATGCAGGCGAAGTTCGGCGCCGGCGTCACCGATCTCAGCGAGCTCGACACCGCCACCTACGAGGGCATCCTGTTCTGGGCCGAGGCGGTGAAGAAGGCCGGCTCGATCGAGCGCGACAAGGTCATCGCCGCCCTGGAGAGCGGCCTCAGCATCGAGTCCCCGACCGGCACGGTCACCATGGACGGTGCCACCCACCACACCATCCGCAACACCTATCTGGCCCGCCCGAAGGACCGGAAGTGGGAGATCATCGCCACCTTCCCGAACTCGTTCCCGGCCGACACCGGCGGTGCCTGCGACCTGATCAAGAATCCGCGCACCAACAAGCAGTTCACGCCGGACCTGAAGGGCTGAGGGCGATGGATCTCGCCGGGCTGCTCGCCTTCAACGTCGTCACCGGCATCGCCACCCTGGTCCTGATCACCCTCGGCCTCGGGGTGATCTACGGGATGATGCGCATCATCAACCTCGCCCACGGCGAGTTCATGATGCTCGGCGCCTACACGGCGGTGATGGCGAGCGGGGCCGGGGTCAACATCTGGATCGCGATGCTCGTCCTGCCGCCCCTGGTGGTCGGCGTGATCGGGCTGATCCTGGAGCGCACCGTCATCCGCTTCCTCTACGGCCGGATGATGGACACGATGCTCGCCACCTGGGGCATCAGCCTGGGCTTGATCGGGCTGATCACCACGCTCTACGGCAACGTCGTGCGCGGCGTCTCGACGCCCGTCGGCAGCTTCGACATCGGGCGCTACGGGGCGAGCCTCTACAGCCTCGTCATCGTGGCGACGGCGCTGACCGCCCTGGCCGCGATGTTCCTGGTGCTGCGCTTCACCAAGTTCGGCCTGATCCTGCGCGCGACCATGCAGAACCCGCGCATGGCCGCCGCGCTGGGGGTGCAGCCGAACCGCGTCTACATGGCGACCTTCGCCCTCGGCGCGGCCCTGGCGGGCCTCGCCGGCGGCGTCCTGGCCCCGATCTCGGGCGTCTCCCCGGCCATGGGCGCGGCCTACATCGCCCGCGCCTTCATCACGGTTCTCGGCGGCGGCCCCGCCATCGTCACCGGCACCGGTCTGGCCTCCAGCCTGTTCGGCGTCATCAACGAACTCGTCTCGTTCAAGACGACGCCGGTCATCGGCGACGTCGCCCTCCTCGTCGCGGCGATCCTGCTGATCCGCGTCCTCCCGCAAGGCATCACCGGCCGCTACCTGAGGCGCAGCCTATGACCTCCGCAGCTCCCGCCCGCCGGCTCTCCGCCGCGGGCTTCCTGGCGACGCTGGCCCTCGGCCTCGCCATCCTGTTCGGGGCACCGCACGCCCTCGACACGTTCGGTCTGGTTCAGTGCACCGGCTTCGCGGCGCTCGCGATGTTCGGCCTCTCGCAGGGCTTCGTCTGGGGCTTCGCGGGGGTGATGTCCTTCGGGCAGGCCGCCTTCCTGGGTCTCGGCGGCTACGCCTACGCCGTCGCGGTCCTCAACATGGGCGACAGCACCGTGCCCGTCCTGCTGTCGATCCTGGTGCCGATGCTCTTCGCCGGCATGCTCGGCTACTTCATGTTCTACGGGCGGATCAGCGACGCCTATATCGGCGTCATCACGCTGACCGTGTCGGTGATCCTGTTCCAGCTCGTCAACGCCACCTCCGGCAGCCAGTACCGGATCGGCGCGGCGGAGCTGGGCGGCTTCAACGGCATCCCGGCGATTCCCGCCCTCAACGCGCCCGGCCATCCCGACGAGCCGCTGGACATCGAGGGGATCTGGTACGCCGCGATGGGGGCCCTGATCCTCGTCTACGCGCTGCTGCGGGCGATCCTGGCGAGCCGCCTCGGCCGCGTGGTGGTGGCGATCCGCGAGAACGAGACCCGGGCCCAGCTGATCGGCTACGACCCGCGCCTCTACAAGCTCATCGCCTTCATGATCGCTGCGGGGGTCGCGGGCCTCGCCGGCTGTCTCTACGCCAACTGGGGCGGCTTCATCAGCCCGACCGTGTTCGGGCTGCCGATGTCGGCGCAGGTCATCATCTACGTCCTGGTCGGCGGCCTCGGCACCCTCGTCGGGCCGATGCTCGGCGCGGTGCTGATCCAGGCGCTGATCATCGCCGCCGGCAGCCAGAGCGCGGTCGATTCCAACCTCGGGCTCGGTGTCGTCCTCGTCGGCTTCGTCCTGCTCGTGCCGCAGGGGCTGATCCCGGTCGCCCGCGGCCTCGGCCTCCGCCTGCTGGAGCGGGCCCGGGCGCCCCGGGCCTCGGGCGGGAAGGCGAAGGACGCGCTCGCCGCGGGAGGCGCGCGATGAACGCTCCCACCCCCCTCACCGGCGCCCACGGGGCGCCCCTGCGCCCGCTTGTCGAGGCCCGCGGCGTCACCATGCGGTTCGGCGGGGTGACGGCGGTGGCCGACGTCGATTTCACCCTCGGCGAGGTCGAGCTGCGCTGCCTGATCGGGCCCAACGGCGCCGGGAAGAGCACCTTCTTCAAGATCCTGACCGGTCAGCTGAAGCCCACCGAGGGCCGGATCCGCCTGCGCGACACGGACATCACCGGGGCCGAGCCCCACGCCATCGCGCGGCTCGGCGTCGGCATCAAGACGCAGGTGCCGAACGTCTTCAACGGCCTCTCGGTCCACGAGAACGTGTTCGTGGCGGCCGGGCGGCGCAAGTCCATCGCCCGCACCCGCGCCATCGTCGACGAGACCCTGACGCGCCTCGACCTCACCGGGATCGCCGGACGCATCGTCGGCCAACTCGCGCACGGCCAGCGGCAATGGGTCGAGATCGCCACCGTGCTCGCCCAGGAGCCCGAGCTGATCCTCCTCGACGAGCCCGCCGCTGGCATGACCCACGAGGAGGTCCACCGCACCGCCGCGCTGATCCGCGAGATCAACCGCACCCACGCCCTGATCGTGGTGGAGCACGACATGCCGTTCATCCGGATGATCGCCAAGACCGTGACGGTGTTCAACCAGGGCCGGATCCTCATGGAGGATACGGTGGACGCCGTCCTGGCCGACAGCCGCGTGCGCGACGTCTATCTCGGCAAGCAGGCCGCCTGACATGACCGACCCTGCCAGCCCGCCGCTCCTCTCCGTCGAGGGCCTGCATTCCGGCTACGGCCGCATCCCGATCCTCGGCGGCGTGACCCTCGCGGTGCGCCCCGGCGAGTTCGTCGGCATCCTCGGCCACAACGGCATGGGCAAGACCACGCTGCTGCGCACCCTGATGGGCTACCTGCCGGCCACCGCCGGGCAGGTCCGGTTCGACGGGACCGACATCACCCGGCGCAGCCCGACGGCCCGGGCGCGCATGGGCCTCGGCTACGTGCCCCAGGGGCGTGAGATCTTCCCCGCGCTCAGCGTGCGCGAGAATCTGCGCATGGGCTGCCTGCTCGCGAAGCGGGACGAGGACGAGACCATCGGGGACATCCTCGCCACCTTCCCCCGGCTGAAGGCCTATCTCGACCGGCCCGGGGGTGCCCTGTCGGGCGGCGAGCAGCAGTTGCTGGCGCTGGCCCGCTGCCTCTGCGGCGGCCCGACCATCCTCCTGCTGGACGAGCCGACGGAGGGCATCCAGCCCTCGATCATCGAGGAGATCATCGAGAGCCTCCTGCGGATCGGGCGCGAGCGCGGCATCGCGCTGCTCCTCGTCGAGCAGAACCTGACCTGCATCACCGGCCTCTCGGAACGCATCCTGATCCTTCAGAAGGGCGTCATCACCCGCGAGGTCCCGCCCGAGGTCGCGCGCAACCGGTCGCTGATCGACGAGTTCGTCGGCATGGCCTGAGCGGCCGCCGGATCCCCTCCCCTTCGCCAGTCCGGAGTTCCCCATGGATGCTGCCCCGATCGACGCGCCCGACCTTGCCGGGATGCTGACCGAGATGACCGTCGCCGACGTCCAGGCCGCCTTCGCCCGCGGCGTGACGGCCGAGGCGCTGACCGAAGCCTTCCTGGCGCGGATCGAGACCTACAATCCCCGCTACAACGCGATCATCGTCCGCAATCCGCACGCCCTCGACGAGGCGCGCGCGATCGACCGCCGCAGGGCCGCGGGCGAAGCCCTCGGGCCGCTGGCGGGCGTGCCGGTCGTGATCAAGGACACGATGGACGTCGCCGGCCTGCCGACCACGGCCGGCTGGCACTTCCTCTGCGCCGAGGCCGGGGGGGTGGACCTCGTGCCCGCCACGGACGCGCCTGTGGTGGACCGCATGCGGGCGGCCGGCTGCGTCATCCTCGGCAAGACCAACGTGCCCGTGCTGAGCGCCACCGGCAGCCACGCCAACGACAGCTGGGCCGGTCCGACGCTCAACGCCATGACGCCCGACCTCCTGCCCGGCGGGTCGAGCGCCGGCACCGCCACGGCCGTCGCGGCCAGCCTCGCGGTCCTGGGGCTCGCCGAGGAGACCGGCGGCTCGATCCAGAATCCCGCCTCGGCGCAGGGGCTCGTCGGCATCAAGCCGACCTTCGCGCTCGTGCCCAATACCGGGGTGGTCCCGCTCGCCGGCAGCACGCGCGACGTGGTCGGGCCGATCGCCCGCTGCGTGCGCGACGCCGCGCTGACCCTCGATGCCCTGGCCGGCTACACGGCGGCCGACCCGAAGACCGTGGCCGGGATCGGCCGCCGTCCGAAGGGCGGCTACGCCGCCAAGCTGTCCGACACGGCCCTGCGGGGCAGACGCCTCGGGCTCTACGGGCCGGGCTGGCGCGACCGAGCCCTCTCGGCGGAGACCATCCGGCTCTACGCCCGGGCCCAGGCCGAGATCGCCGAGCGGGGTGCCGCCCTGGTGGCCGACCCCTTCGCCGGAAGCGGCTTCGCGGAGCTCGGCCAGCCCGTCGCCGGGCTCGATCACTACGACGCCCGGGGCATCGAGAGCGTGCTCTACGACCTCCACCACTATCTGCAACGGCTCGGTCCGCAGGCGGCCTACCGGACCCTCGCCGACTTCGACGCCGCCACGAAGGCGGAAGATCCCCTCGCCCCGGGCGGCGTCCTCGACTGGATGAATCAGGTGCCGGCCTTCGCGGCCTGTCGCGCCGATCCCCTCGCCCCGCCGGATCTCTCGGATTTCCTGGCGGCGCGCGAGCGGTACCTCGACATCTTCACCGCGGTGATGGCCGATCACGGTCTCGACGCCCTGGTCTTCCCGCAGACCCGCGACGCGGTGCCGGCCCTGCACGGGTCGGAGACGATCCACGAGACCACCGTCTGCGAGATCAACATCGCCGGGCTGCCGGGCGTGGTCGTGCCGGCCGGCCGCTACGCCTCGGGCTCGCCCTTCTGCCTGATCTTCGTCGGACCGCTCTGGAGCGAGGCCGACCTCCTCGGACTCGCCTACGATTACGAGCAGGCGACCCGCCACCGACAGGCCCCCGACCTCCGGGCCTGAAGCGATAGCCCCCGCCGCGAACCCGGTGGGGGCTATCCGGCCGGCAGCGCCTCCGGGTCTGCGGGATCGTCCCGGCGCAGCGCGACGCCGCTGGTGCCCTGGGCCAGCATCGCCCGCAGCAGCGCCTCCATCTGCGCGGCGGCCGCCTCGACCGAGAGGCCGCCCTCCCGGATGTTCGAGATGCAGTTGCGCCGCGCGTCGGGCAGACCCGGCGCCGGGCCGTACGTGACGTAGCAGCCCAGGCTGTCCGAGGCCGACAGGCCCGGCCGCTCCCCGATCAGAACCACGACGCAGCGCGCCCCGAGCCGCGCCCCGATCGGGTCGCCGATCGCCACGCGCCCCTGGCTGGCGATCACCACGGGCGCCAGACTCCAGCCGGCCCGCCGCACCCGCGCCGCCAGCGCCGCCAGCGCCGGCACTGCGTTCAGCGCGACCGCCGTCGCCGACAGACCGTCCGCGATCACGATCGCCACGTCGAAGCCCGGCCCGCCGTGCCCGTCGAGCGCGGACGCGGTCCCCGGATCGAGGCTGCGGCCCCGGTCCGGACGGCGCAGGTACTCGGCCCGGTCGGACGCGGCCGAGCGGACCTCGACCGAGTCCAGGCCCTGCGCCCGCAGCCCTTCGCGGATCGCGGCCGCGTCCAGGGGCGTCCACACCGCCTCGCGGGCGCGGGCATGGTCGAGCCCGAAGGCCAGCGCCGCGCCGGTCGGCAGGCCGGCCCCGTGCGCGCCGAGCGCGATGCGCGCCTGGGTCAGCCCACGCAGGTCGCGCAGCGTCGAGGGGCCCGGACGGGCCGGCTCGCCGCTCATGCCGCCCGCCCGGGCAGGAGCCGGGACGCCTCCGCCAGGGCCGGGGGCAGCGCGCCCGTCGCGCTGGCCAGCCGGCCCTGCCCGTCCGTGATGCCCACGGCCCGCAGCCACGCCTCGAATTCCGGGGCCGGACGGCGACCCAGGGTCTCGCGGGCGTAGACCGCGTCGTGGTGCGACAATGACT
Organism: Methylobacterium sp. D54C; assembly: GCF_053345595.1. Taxonomy (NCBI): domain Bacteria; kingdom Pseudomonadati; phylum Pseudomonadota; class Alphaproteobacteria; order Hyphomicrobiales; family Methylobacteriaceae; genus Methylobacterium; species Methylobacterium sp. D54C. The sequence goes on along the minus strand of NZ_JBKFAK010000037.1, from coordinate 19,128 downwards.
GGTAGTTCAGCATCACGTCGTCCGCCCCCGGCACCGTGATGACGAAGTTCACCCCGGCCGCGCACAGCAGGGTCAGGAGCGCGTCCATGTCCTCGCCGTCGGCGTCGGCGTGGTTGGTGTAGCAGACGTCCACGCCCATCGGCAGACCGAGCAGCTTGCCGCAGAAGTGGTCCTCCAGCCCGGCGCGGATGATCTGCTTGCCGTCGTAGAGGTACTCGGGACCGATGAAGCCCACGACCGTGTTGACCAGCAGCGGGTCGAACTCCCGCGCCACCGCGTAGGCGCGCGCCTCCATGGTCTGCTGGTCGACGCCCCAGTGGGCGTCGGCCGAGAGCGCCGAGCCCTGGCCGGTCTCGAAGTACATGAGCTGCCCGCCCTCCGGGCAGCGGCCGAGCGCGCGGGCAGCGTCCGAGGCCTCGCGCAGGACGGCGAGGTCGACGCCGAAGCCGGCATTGGCCTTCTGCGAGCCCGCCACCGACTGGAACACGAGGTCGACGGGCGCCCCCCGCGCCATGGCTTCGATCGCCACCGTGACGTGGCCGAGGCAGCAGTGCTGGGTCGGCACGTCGAGGCGCAGCCGCAGGGTCTCGAGCAGTTCGACGATGCGGATGTAGTCCGGCAGGGAATCGGTGGCCGGATTGACGCCGATGACCGCGTCGCCCGAGCCCATCAGCAGGCCGTCGAGGGCCGAGAGCAGGATGCCCTCGGACGAGTCGGTCGGGTGGTTGGGCTGGTTGCGGGTGGCGAGGCGCCCGGGCAGGCCGATCGTGGAGCGGAAGCGCGTCACCACCGGCCGCTTGGCGGCCACCGCGACGAGGTCCTGCAGCCGGCAGATCTTGGAGACCGCCGCGACCATCTCGGGCGTGAGGCCGGGCGCGAGGGCAGTGAGGGCGTCCGCGTCGGCGGCGGGCGCGAGCAGCCACTCGCGGAAGGCGCCGATCGTCAGGGATGAGACCGGCGCGAAGGCTTCCGTGTCGTGCCGGCGGGCGATGAGGTCGGAGACCTCGTCCTGGTCCGAGGGGATCAGCTCCTCGGCCAGGAAGGTCTTGAGCGGCAGGTCGGCGAGGGCGATTTGCGCGGCCAGGCGCTCGACCGGCCCGTCGGCGCAGAGCCCGGCGAGCTGGTCGCCCGAGCGCTCCGGCGTGGCCTTGGCGAGCAGGCTGCGCAGGTCGGGGAAGGTGAAGCGTGTGCCTTCGATCGTCGTCGCGTAGGCCATGCGGGCGCTCCCGGCGCGCTGTCGGATCTCAGGGAACCCGATCCTGCAGGATGTCGAGGGCGGCCTGGTGCAGGTCGGGTGTGGCGGCGGCGAGCACCCGCCCGTCCGAGTCGAGGGTCAGCGCGGAGCCCGCCCAGTCGGTGATCACGCCGCCGGCCGCCTCGATCACCGGGACGAAGGCGAGGTAATCGTAGGGCTGCAGGCCGGTCTCCGCGACCAGATCGCAGTGGCCGGAAGCCAGCAGGCCATAGGCGTAGCAGTCGCCGCAGAACCGCCGGATGCCGACGCGGTCGACGAGGCGCCGGTAGCGCGCCGCGTCCGCCCCGGAGAAGCCGTCCGGCGTGGTCGTGAAGAACCGCGCGGCGGCGAGGGTCCGGCAGGTGCCGGTCCGGGCCGGCGCCCCGTTGAACGTGGCCGCGCCCGGTATGCCCGTCCAGCGCTCGCCGAGGGCCGGCATGTCGATGACGCCGATAATCGGCCGTCCGCCGTCGAGGAGGGCGATCAGTGTTCCGAACAGCGGCAGCCCGGTCACGAAGCTCTTGGTGCCGTCGATCGGGTCGATGACCCAGACCGGCCCCTGGCCTGGTGTCACACCCATCTCCTCGCCGACGATGCCGTGCTCCGGGAAGCGCGCCGCGATCCGCTCGCGCAGCAGCGCCTCGATCGCCCGGTCCGCCAGGGTGACGGGGCTCGCATCCGCCTTGGCGAAGATGTCGAGGGCCGTGCGGAAGTGGCGCATCGCCACCGGTCGGGCCGCGTCGGCGAGTCCGGTCGCGAAGGCCAGGATCTCGTCCGCGGTGGGAAGCATCACCGGCACGGTCAGAGAACCTTCAGGAAGGCCGGCCACCGCGTGTCGTTCATGATCGATCGGGCGCGCATGTGCTTCCAGATGCCGTACTTGTAGAAATCGAAGTCGAGGTCCGAGATGCGGTTCTGCACCATCGCCCAGGTCGACCATTTCACGTCGGCCAGGGCTTTGTGCACCATCAGCCGGGCGAAGAGCTGGTCGCTGTACCGGCCGAAATACGCCTCGATGATCGCGCGATCGACGTCCTCGGAGAAGAACATCTCGCCGCTCCAGATCGCGAGATCGTAGAGGCGATCGTTGTTGGAGGCGTACTCGAAGTCTATCAGCAGGATCGAGCCGTCCTCCCCGATCAGGAAGTTGCCGGGCATCGGGTCGTTGAAACACGGCACGAGGTCGATGCCGGACGCCTCCAGGGCGGCCCGGGCGAGGCGCGTCTGACGGGTCAGCCACGCCTGGTCGGGCGGCAGCAGCGCGCCGAGATCGACGGCCTGCCGGTCGTGCTCGTCGATCATGTCGAACACTGTCTTGGTGAGCGGCAGCAGGGGGGCGCCGTGGAAGCGGCGATAGAGGGCGATCGCCTCGTTGCGCACGGCCGCGTCGGCGAAGTCGCGGTTGGTCGAGGGGCGGCGGCCCTCCACGAACTCCGCGATCTCCACGTCTTCCGCGTCGAGATAGTCGAAGGTGCGCGGGCCGAGGCCGATTGCCTCCGCCTGCCGGCTCGCGGCGCGGGCGGCGGCCCGGTCTATGAACATCTCGGTGCCGCGCCCGGGCATCTTCACGAAGTACGGGTGCGCCTCGCCGGCGACCTCGACGCGCCAGTTCGTGTTGCTGATGCCGCCGAGCACCGGCCGATAGTGCATGGGCCGACCCTGCCACGGGGCGACCCGGTGAAGGGTCGCCTCGAAGGCCCGCTCGGCCTCTGTGCGTCCGCCTCCGAGAGGGATCATGCCGCGCTCCTCAAAGCGTCCTCAGGGTTTCCTCGAAGTCCGGGCGGCCGACCCGCGCTCGGCAGCGCAGCAGGCGCCAGCTCGCATATTTCCGGAACTCCAGGCTCCGCCGGGGCGAGGCGCGGTCCATCGTCAGCGCCCGCAGGCCCCAGTACAGGTCGTCGGCGGCAGCGTAGGCGCGGCAGCGGCTGAACACGTCCGCCCGGCAGGCCCCCTCAGCGATTTCGATGCCAAGTCGCATCTCGCTCTCGAACGGGCAGGCCTCGTTGAGGAAGGCGCCGAGCTGATGGTGCGGGTCGGTATCGCAGGCCATGTCGAAGTCGACAAGGCGCAGCGCGCCGTCCGGCGCGAACAGCAGGTTGGAGGCGTGCGGGTCGGCGTGGGCCGGCCGGCACCCGGTCCCGGCGGCGGCGAGCGCCGCCTCGATGGCGTCGACCCAGTCGAAGAGGAACCACCCGTCCGGCGGCAGGTCCGCCGGCAGGGTCTCGCCCTCGGCGCCGAGCGCCGCGCGCAGGGTCCGGATGCCGTCGAAGACGCTCCACCGGCGGCCGAACGGCGCGCCGGCGGCGATGCGGTCAAAGGCCCCGATCACCGCCGTCATGGCGTCGGGCTGGCGCAGGCGGTCGAGGGACGCGGGGCGCCACTCGGGGCCGAGTCGCCGGAACAGGATCGCCCCCTGCGCCCGCGCCAGATGCAGCGGCTCGGGGCCGAGCCCCAGCGCGGCGACGCGCGTCGCGGCCTCGAACGAGGCCGCGGGGTCGATGAGAGCGGCGGCGGCCGGCTCGGTGACCTTGAGGAAGTAGTCCGGATCCGCGTCCGGCGCCGTCGCCACCAGGAAGGTGGCCGACTCGACGCCGTGGTACGACGGCGACGCCGCGCCTGGGCAGGCCACGTCGTAGCGAATCGGCCGGTCCGCCAAGAGGGGGATCGCCGCGAGGGCCTCCTCGGCCAGCCGCTCGTGAGCGCCGTCGGGCGCGCCTGGCGCCTTCAACGGCCCTCTCCCCCGGTGCCGAGGGCCGCGAGCCCCTCCGTCGCCAGCAGCATCAGCATGTCGGCCAGGACCTGGGTGCCGAAGGCCCGATCCTCCGGGGCCGCGAACTCGGTCGGATGGTGCATGACCCCGTCCCGGCAGGGCACCGCCAGCACGATCGCGGGGCAGACGGCGGCGAGGCTGATCGCGTCGTGGCCGCCGATCGTGTCGAGGGGCCGCGGCGGCGCGTCGTTGCGGGCGCCGGCCCGCTCCGCGAGCCGGACGAGGCCGGGATGCATGGCGCCCGCGGGCCGCAGATCGATGGCGCGGACCTCCGAGTCGACGCCGGCCCGCGCCGCTGCCGCGGCGATGAACGTCCGGAGCCGGGCCTCGGCCTCCTCGAGGATCGCCGGCGCGCCGGAGCGCAGCTCGATGAACAGCACCGCCTCACTCGGCACGGTGTTGGGCGAGTTCGGGAACACCTCCAGCCGTCCGACCGAGGTGTGCAGGTCGAGCCCGTAATCGCCGGTCATGTCCTTCAGGTCGGCGATCAGGTAGGCGGCCGCGAGCAGGGCATCGCGGCGCTCGGCCATCGGGGTCGGGCCGGTATGGGCCTGCCGGCCGAGGAAGGCGAGGCGATACTTGGTGGCTCCCCAGTAGCGGGTGAAGGCACCGAACCGCTTCCCCTCCCGCTCCAGCACGGGGCCGCCCTCGATGTGGAGCTCGATGAACGCGTCCGGGACCGGGACCGTGTCGGTCCCGGCGTAGCCGATCGCCTCCAGGGCGTCGCCGACCGCGATCCCGGCGCCGTCGCGCCGGTCCAGGGCCCAGGCCAGCTCGGCCTGGCCGGCGAACACGCTGCTGCCGAGGAGGCTCGGCTGGAAGCGGGCGCCCTCCTCGTTGGTCCAGTTGGCCACGACGAAGTTGCAGGCCGACCTCAGCCCGCGCTCCGCGAGGGACGCGCCCACGGCACGGATCGCCTCGCAGGCCGCGACGACGCCGAGGGCACCGTCGAAGCGGCCGCCGTTGGGCTGGCTGTCGAGGTGAGAGCCGACCATGACGGTCGGCGCGTTGCCCCCGGCGAGGTCGACGCGGCCGAACTGGTTGCCGATCCGGTCGACCTGCGGCGTGAAGCCGTTCTCCCGGAACCAGGCGCCGAGCCAGTCGCGGGCGGCGCCGTCCTGGGCCGAGAGCGCGAGGCGCGTCATCGACCCGTCGCCGCCGCCACCGAAGCGCGATACGGCGTCCATCATCCCGTGGAGGCGTGCGGCATCGATCTGCACGGAGGACGGCGACGGTATCTCAGGCATGGAGCACATCCACGTTCAGGTGCCGGAAGGCGTCGGCGAAGTCGCTCGCCAGGGGCGCGTTGGTGACGAGCGTGTCGACGTCGCCGAGACCGAGGGTCCGGATCGTGCCGAGCCGCCCGAATTTCGAGCTGTCGGCCAGGATCACCGAGCGCCGGGTCTGCTCGACGGCGGCGCGGCGCAGGACCGCCTCCTCTTGGCCGAGATCCATGAAGCCGTGCTCGCGATGCACGGTCACGATGCCCATGACGGCGAGGTCGTAGACGTGCTCGCGCACGGCTGCGACGGTGCGGTGGCCGAACAGCCCGCGGTAATGCGGCTTCATCTCGCCGCCGAGCACGGTCACCTGCGACTGCGGATCGTCGGCGAACAGGGTGGCGATGCCGATAGAGTTGGTGTGGATGGTGATCCGCCGGCCGACCAGCTGCCGGGCGAAAGCCAGGGTCGTGGTGCCGGTGTCGATGAAGACGGTCATGCCGTCCTCCACCAGGGCCAGGGCGGCCGACGCGATGCGCGCCTTCTCGCGCATGCCGACGCGCGCCCGCTCGTCGAAGGGCTGATCGTCCTTCTTCTGGTCGATGACGGCGCCGCCGTAGACCCGGCGGGCATGCCCGCGCATCTCCAGGTCCCGCAGGTCGCGCCGGACCGTCTCGGTGCTGATTCCGAGGCGGCTCGCCAACTCGTTGACCGATACGCGACCGTCGCGCTGCAACTCCGTCAGGATCAGTTGCAGGCGCGGCTCGGTTATACTCATCGGCGTCCGTCTCCCAAGGGTTGTAATCCCTCGCGACGGGACGCAACCTAGGAACGGGTTGGCACGGTCCTCGACGGGCCGCAATTCATCGGGTTCCGTCATCTGTTAACCTGCTGCCTCGACGTGGACCGGCCGCGCGCCGGGAGCTGTGACGCGGTGGCAGGCGGCGAGCGCGCCCGCGCCGCGCATCACGAGGTTCGGACTCTCGGCCGCGCAGGGCGCGAAGGCCCGGGGACAGCGCGAACGGAAGGCGCAGCCGGCCGGAAGGTCGATCGGGCTCGGCGGCTCGCCGTCGAGGAGGCACTCCTCGGGGCGGTAGCGGCGCTCCTCCAGGGTCGGCATCGCCGACAGCAGGGCCTTCGTGTAGGGGTGGCCCGGATCGAAGAACAGTCGCTCGTTGTCGGCGAGTTCCACGACCTCGCCCAGGTACATGACGGCGACGCGGTTGCAGGCTTTGCGCACCATCGCGAGATCGTGGCTGATGAAGATGTAGGTGAGGCCGTGTGCCCGCTGAAGCTTCTCGAACAGCGCGAGCAGCCGGAACTGCTCGGTCTGGTCGAGCGCCGAGAGCGTCTCGTCCATCAGAAGGATCTCGGGCTCGAGCACCATTGCGCGGGCGACGTTGATGCGCTGGCGCTGCCCCGCGGAGAGGCCGACGGGCAGCGCGTCGTAGAGGGCGGTGCTGAGGCCGACATCGTTCATGACCGCGCGGACGCGCTCGCGGATGCGGGCGGCATCCCGCCATCCGTGGGTGCGCAGGGGCGCCTCGAGCATCGCGCCGATGCCGGTGCGGGGGGGCAGCGAGTTGAACGGGTCCTGCAGCACGAGCTGGAGCTTGCGGCGGAACCCGAGCAGCGCCGGTCCCGCGAGCGGCGCGATGTCCTGCCCGTCGCACAGGATCCGGCCGCCGCTGGGCCGCTCCAGGCGACTGAGCAGGCGCATCAAAGTGGACTTGCCGCAGCCGCTCTCGCCGACCACCGCGAAGCTGTCGCCCCTGTGGATATCGACGGTCACGTTGCGCACGGCGCGGAGCGCGCTCGTCCCCGCGAAGGTCCCCCGCTCCCGTACCCGGTAGGTCTGCGACACGTCCTCCAGGCGGATGACCGGGCGCGCTTCGGAGTGGTCGCGCGCGGGCTCGCCGGTGCGCGGCAGCGCGGGGGAGCGGGTCCAGATGGTCGGGATCTGGGCGACCAGGTCGCGGGTGTAGGCGTGCCGCGGCCGGGCGATCAGCGCGTTGGTCGGCTGCTCCTCGACGAGGCGGCCCGCATCGATGACGAGCGTGCGCGACGCGGCCTCCCGGGCGACCGGGAGCGACGAGGAGACGAACAGGATCGCCGTCTGGAAGCGCTCTGTGAGCTCGCGCATCAGGCGGATGACCTGGGCGGCCACGGTCACGTCGAGGGGCTGAGTGACGTTGTCGGCGACGAGGAGCGCCGGATCCGAGATCATCGCGTCCACCAGCAGCGCGCGCTGCATCATGCCGCCGGAGAACTGCGACGGGTAATCGTGGAAGCGCCGGGCGGCGGAGGGTATCCGGACCGCGTCGAGCAGCGCGACGACCCGGCGGCGCGCCTCCGCGGCCGCGACGGCGGGATTCACGGCCCGCATCTTCTCGGCGATCTGGTGGCCGACGGGCAGCGTGGGGTCGAGAGAGCCCATCGGGTTGGCGCCGACATAGGCGATCTCCCGGCGCAGGGGCCGCATCGCGCGCGGGGCGAGACCGAGGATGTCCCGCCCGCGGAAGCGCACCGTCCCGCGCGCGGTGAGCGGCGGCTCGAGACCGTTGACCAGGGCCTTCGCCAGGACCGTCTTCCCCGCGCCGGTGGCGCCGACCACGCCGACGATCTCACGCGGCGCGACGTCGAACGCGATGCCGTCGAGGATCCGTCGCCCGGCGACGGGCCCGGCGAGGTCGACGCTCAGGTCGCGGACGAACAGGACCGGCGGCGTGTCCATCAGGCGCCTCCGTGGATCGCGTCGCGCGCCCGCTCGCACGCCGCGCCGATCAGGTTGAGGCCGACGAGCGTGAGGCCGAGGAAGACGCCCGGCATGGTGGCGATCCACCACGCGTTCAGCAGGTACTTCCGGCCATCCGCGATGATGTTCCCGAAGGTCGGCGTCGGCGGCTGCACGCCCAGACCGAGGAAGCCGAGCGTCGATTCGAAGATCATCATGCGGGCGATGTCGAGCACCGACGTGAACAGGATCGGCGGAACCAAGAGCGGGGTCAGCAGCGTCAGCGCGATCCGGGTATGGCTCGCGCCGGAGACCTGCGCCGCCCGGACGTACTCGCGCCCGCGCTCGGCCATCGCGACGGAGCGCGTCACGCGGGCGTAGACGGGCCAGTTGGACAGCCCGAGCACGAGGATGATGGCGGGGATCGTCGGTCTCGAGACGCCGAGCACCGCGATTGCCAGGATGATCATGGGGATCGAGAGCTGCGCGTCGGTGACGCGCATGATTACCGCGTCGGTCCGGCCGCCGAGATAGCCCGCGATCATGCCGAGCGCGCAGCCGATGACGAGGGTCAGCGCGGTGGCGGCGACGCCGATCAGGACGGAGTAGCGCAGGCCGATCAGGCAGCGGACGAGCATGTCGCGGCCGATCTGGTCCGTGCCGAGCGGGTGCGCCCAGCGCCAGTGCGGACCGGCGAGGAGCGGCGGCAGCAGGCGGGCGCGAACATCCATCTTGCCGGGATCGACGCCGCTGAGCTCGGGATAGAGGAGAGTGGCCAGGACCAGGACCCCGAGCAGACCGAGGCCGATGCGGAAGCCGGTCGCCCGGGCCGCGCGTCCGAGGATGCGGCGCCCGATCGAGCGGGCGCTTCCCGTATCGACCGGAGCGGTCCCCAGGGTGAGGCTCGACTCGACGCCCATCAGTAGGCGAGCCTCGGATCGATGATCGTGGCGGCCAGATCGACGAGGATGTTTATTACGACGAAGATCGCGCTGGTGACGATCGCGATGCCCTGGATCAGCGGGAAGTCGCGCTGCAGCACGGCGTTGATAGTGAGCAGGCCGAGCCCAGGATAGTCGAGGATGTACTCGACGATGATCACGCCGCCGAGCAGGCTGGAGAACTGGACGCCGAGGAGGTTGAGCAGCGGCACGGCGGCGTTGCGCAGGACGTGCGCCCCGACGATCCGTGTCTCCGTGAGACCGCGGATGCGGCCGACCGCGACGTAGGCCTCGCCCATCTGGGCGGCCACGGCGCCCGAGAGGGTGCGGATCAGCACCGGGGACAGTTCCACCGCGAGCACGATGGCCGGGAGGATCGTGTAGGAGAAGCTCCCGTAGCCGACAGCCGGGAGCCAGCCGAGCTTCACCGAGAACAGGAGCGCGAGCACGATCGCGAGCCAGAAATTCGGCAGCGAGATGAAGATCGACGAGACCGCGAACGCGAACCTGTCCGCCAGGCCGCCCGGCCTGAGTCCCGCGGCGATGCCGAGGAGCGACGAGAAGGCCAAAGCGAACGTCAGCGCCAGAGCCGCGAGTTGGAGCGTCATCGGCAGCGCCTCGCCGATGAGGGCGGCGACGGACGCCCGCTCCGTCCGGGTCGCGTCGTCGAAGTTCGCCCCGCCCGTGGCCGCGCCGTTCGCGGGCCGCACGAAGCTGTGGCCGAGGTCGCCGCGCACCACCTGCCCGGCGTAGCGGCCGAACTGGACCAGGATCGGATCGCGCAGGCCCATCCGCTCGGCGATCTGCTCCACGAGGGAATCCGGCGCCATCCCGCCGACCATCAGGCGCACCGGGTCACCCGGAACGACGCGCAGGAGCGTGAAGATCAGGAGCGAGACCAGGGTGATGATGATCGCCCCCTGCGCGAGGCGCCGGGCGAGGAAGCTGAGCACGAACATCGGACGATGGGGTTATGGGATGGCGCGCCGCCGGACGCGGCGGAGCGTGGGTTCCGGTCAGGCCGTGCGCGCGGCGTCGATCGAGCCGTCGGGGTAGATGAACAGGCCCTTCAGGTCGGCCTGCATCGCGTGGATCATCGCCGAGGTGAAGAGCGAGAGGGCCGGCGCCTTGGCGGCCAGGAGCGGCATGGTCTCGGTCTGCAGGATCGTCCTGCGCGCCTCCAGGGTCGGCGCGTTCCGCTCCTTGTCGAGGCTCGCGTCGACCTCCGGATCCTCGAGACCCGTGATGCGGTGCGAGGACGCGTGGAAATGCGTGCGCAGCACGAGGTCGGGCTCGGGCGATCCGGTCGACCAGCCGCAATCGATCATGTCGCCCGGTCCGCCGCCGGGGCGGTGGTAGAGGCGCTCGTTCCAGGCCGCGGGTTCCAGCACGGTGAGGGTGACTGGGAAGCCCTGTTCGTTCAGCATCGCGGTGATGATCTCACCGTATTCCTTGGTCTTCGGGTAGAAGCCGACCGAGGTGATGTATTCCAGCGGCGGCAAGCCCTTCCCTTTCGGGAAGCCGGCCTCCGCCAGCAGCGCCTGCGTCTTGTCCGGGTCGTAGGCGGGATAGTTCTTCAGGTCGACGTAGCCGAACTTCACCGGCGAGACGAAGTTCGACGAGGCATGGCCCGCGGAGCCGAGGACATCGAGGATGACGCTCCGGTCGATCGCGTGGCAGGCGGCGAGGCGCATCCGGACGTCGTTGAACGGCGGCTTGGAGCACCGGAACCACAGGTACTTGTTCTCGACCGAGACGATCCGGCTGACGGCGATCTTCGGATTGCCCTTGACGGTCTCGACCTGCTCGGGCTCCAGGCGCTCGACGATGGAGGCCTGCCCGTTCATCAGGGAGAGCATCCGGGTGGTCGAATCCGCCGTGAAGGTGAAGTCGATGCCGGGGATCGCCGGCTTCCCCTTGAAGTAACCCTCGTTCGCCTTGAGTACCGTGGTGTTGCCGCGCTGCTCGACGAAGCGGAACGGGCCCGTGCCGTTGAGGCGCTTGGCGAGGATGCCGCCGGGCCCCTCGGCCACGTCTTTCGCCGACATGATCGGCAGGAACGAGGCCAGGAAGACGAAGAGGTGCGCCGGATACCCGCCCTTCGTCGTATCGACGATCACCGTGCGGTCGTCGGGCGTCGTGATCGCGAGCGTGTCGGTCGGTCCGGGATACCATTGCGCCGGTCGATCGGGCTGCGCGCCGTACTCGAAGGTCGCCTTCACGTCCTCGGCCTTGAACGGCTTCCCGTCGTGGAATGTGACCCCGTCGCGCAGGGTGATCTGCAGGCGGTGCGGGTCGAGAAGCCTGATGTCGGTCGCCAGTTCGTAGACCACCTTGCCCGGGTCATCGAGCGTCATCGGTGTGCGCGTGAGGAAGCCCATCACGAACCCCTCAATGTTCTTCTGCGAGAGTGTCGTGTGGGCCGTCGGGTCCCAGTTCCCGGTGATGTTCTCCGCCGACAGGAAGACCAGAGGCCTCGCGCTCTGGGCGAAGGCCGAGGAGATCAGGACGTCGGGGTTGATCTGCGCGCACGCGGCGATCGCACCGAGCCGCTGAAGGAACCGCCTGCGATCCATCCCGTCGCCCTCCACCTTCGAACCGACAGCACATATCGGTCAAAAACCACACAGCAAACCACGTGCCACTGTCATGAACCGCGCGAGCGGACGGAATCGGCGCTCGTCGCCGCGCGCGCGGCACTGGGATGCGCGAAGTTCGGGCACAATGCTCGCGAACTAACCGCACTGCCAATTATCGACTCCCCGGCGCCGAGGATGCTCGTTCAGCGAGCAAACGCGGCATCAATCTCGTGTGACAAGGCAATATGCGCCCCAAATTTGCACTTATACAACGCGAAGTGGATGTTTTCTCGGTGTCTTGAACAAAAGTAGTGGGATTAAACCGCCGTCTCAGCATTGCGCGCCCCGATCACCCTACCTCGCTCGACTGTGGCCGAAAAATCTCGACTCGGTCAGACTACACAAAAACCATGCACGACCCATTGACGATGCGGAATCTCTCATGACACGTTGAGGCATCGATGAGTTCGGACCCGCGAGAGTAGCGGTGTCCTTCGGCGAGACCGGATTCGGCTGACGACCGAACCGTGATCGGCCCGTCATCGAGAAGGCGCGCAGAACGCCGAACCAGTCACACCACCGGCACCGAATGGGTTCCGACGGCTCCCGGCCGCTCGGCCTGCCGCTCCGCGGCCGGCCCGCGCACCGGCACGCGCCGGCCGGGCCCCCGAACGGAGATCACGATGATCGGGGACATGTCGCGCTTCGCCTCACCGTCCGGGACCGGCGCGGTCCTGGGCCTGCTCGTGCTCGGATCGGCACTGACCGCGCATCCGGCCGCCGCGCAGACCGCGACACCGGTCGAGACCTTGAGCGATCAGACGCAGGCGCGGACGAACCCGGAGATCGCCGCCAAGGCGGCGTCCCCGGTCCGCGTCGGTCCGCTCGCGCCGTGGGCGACGGAGATGGCCGCGGCCGGCTTCACCTTCGACATCAACATGTACGACTTCTATCAGGCCAACCCGTCCGCGGGCCTGCGCACGGGGCAGCAATCGAATTCCGCGTACTTCGTCCTGTCGATGACGGCGGACATGCAGAAACTCGCCGGCATCGCGGGCGGCAGCATCAACTTCACCGAGACGCTCTTCGGCCTCGTGCGCAACCTCAACATGGCCGGCGACATCGGCGATACGACGGTCGGGTATCAGCCGCCCTACAATCCGAACGACAACCGCCTGTCGCTCCTGACCTATCAGCAGAAGCTGCTCGACGACCGCCTCGTGATCGAGGTCGGCCGCACCCATCCGGGCCGCTACTATGCCCTGCCGCCCTGCAACTCGATCAACTCCTGTTTCCAGGACATCCTGTATCTCAACGCCGGCTGGACTTCGCCGCTCTACGCGGTCTGGGGGGCGAATTTCGCCTACAAGATCTCGCCGACCACGTACATCCAGGCTGGCGCCTTCAGCGTGAATCCCGGAACCAACGTCCTCTCGGGCTACGACTGGGGCTACGAGCGCCTGTCCGGGGCCCTCGCCATGTTCGAGGTCGGCCGCGTGACCGATTACACGCAGGGAGCCTATCCCGGACGCGCCTCCTTGACGGGCTTCTTCAACTCGGCCGATCACGACGACAACTTCAAGACTGTCTTCGGAACGTCCAAAGGGCTCAATCCCGGCACGCCGGTCCTCCAGAAATCCGGGACCTCGGGCATCGTGCTGACCGGCACGCAGACCCTCTGGCGGGCCGACGGCGGGCGCGAGGTCAATCCGCACCCGACCGCGATCTCGGTCTATACGGGGACCGGCTACGCCTTCGATCCGACGATCCCGATCCGCTTCAACAGCTTCGTCGGACTGCTCCTGCAGGCCCCGGATCAGAGCCGCCCCCTCGACACCTACGGCATCAAGATCAACTGGCAGCGTCTCAACGAGAACTACACGCGCTTCCTCGCCGACGCGAACTTCATCTCGGGCGGGACGGGCGCTCCCTTCTCCCGGGACAAGTTTGTGTTCGAGCTCAACGCCCACTTCGCGATGCCAGGCGGCGTGGTCTTGGAGCCGGTCGTACAGTACCTCGTGAACGGCAATTCCTACTTCAATCCCTACACGGCAAGCCGCCCCAAGGACGGCTTCTACGGCGGCTTCACCCTGTCGGTCCCGCTCGGCACGCTGCTCGGCTTGGCTCCGGGCTGAGACGCGACCGCTCCGCCTGAGCGGCCATCTCCGAAGCACCCAGGCTGCGCGGGCGCTCAGCTGACTCCGTCGTCCGGCCTAGGTCGCGAACCCATAACGGCTGGCACGGTTGAACCGCGGCGTCGTTAGCCCTCTGAGCAGGAGGGCCTTGATGGCGCGGTTTGATCTGACGGATGCGGAGTGGGCGGTGATCGAGCCGTTGATGCTGGCCGTAAGCCGCCGGTCCGTTTCGGAGAAGGTCCGCGGGAAAAGCGGACGCCCTCCTATCGCCCCATGCCAGCCGTACAGGCGGATTTCGGCGCTTCCAGAAAGCAGCCATTGATCGGTCGGCTGGCAACTTCGGCTTGCGCGGCAAACCGGCGTCTATCCTTTTACCTGCAAGTGGATGTTCCGGCTCCCCTCGCCGGTACGGCTCCAACTCTATCGTCGCTCGTCTTCCTCACACACACCTCGGTCCAGGCCAGGGGACGCCCCTTGGCCGAGTGCAACGCCATCCGCGCAACTGGGAGGCCCGTCGCCGTGTCCACAAGGGCGGATCGGCTCTCGTCGGTACGGTAGAGGTGATCCTCGCCCCACTGCCGAAGGGCGACTATGACTAGGAAGAGGCCACGGCCCTTCTCGGTGAGAACGTACTCGCGGTAGGCGCTGCCGTCCGAAGCCGCCGCAGTCTCCAAGACACCGCGCTCCGTGAGGTCGCGAAGCCGGGCCGCCAGCATGCCCTTCGCGATGCCGAGGCCAGCCTGGAACTCGCTGAAGCGCCGCACACCATCGAAGGCGTCGCGGATAATGAGGAGCGACCACCAGTCGCCGATGACGTCGAGGGCACGAGCCACCGGGCATGCCGCGCTGCCGAAGCTGACCCGCTTAACCATCCTTCCCGCTCCCACTCGAGTAAACTGGTCCTAAATTAGAACTAGATTATGGCGAGCACAAGTGGTCTCAACATGAAACCAAAACGGGCTCATGCAGGACAGGACTGATGCTGCACGCGGATAAGTGCCGAAACCCGAACCGGGTGAACACCGGCCTGACGCGAGTCACGACGCTGCTCCTGGCGGTGGCCGCCGGCCTCAGCGTCGCAAACGTCTACTACGCCCAACCCCTTCTCGACTCGATGGCGCGGGATTTCAGGATTTCACCCGGTGCCGCCGGTCTCGTCGTGACAATGACCGAGGTCGGCTACGGGCTGGGCCTGATCCTCATCGTACCGCTCGGCGACCGCGTCGACCGCCGCCGTCTCGTTCTCGTACAAGGCGCACTGTCAGCGATCGCGCTGGTCGTGGTGGCCACGGCGGGGATGGAGGTCATGCTCTTTGCCGGCATGGCAGCGGTGGGCCTGCTGGCCGTCGTGGTTCAGGTGCTGGTGGCCTACGCTGCGACGTTGGCGAGGCCGGCCGAGCAGGGCCGGGCGGTCGGGACCGTGACGAGCGGCGTCGTCACCGGCATCCTCGCCGCCCGCTTCGTGGCGGGGACGGTGGCGGACCTCGGCGGGTGGCGGGCCGTCTACCTGACCTCCGCCGGGCTCACGCTCATGATGCTCGGTCTCCTTGCCCTCACCCTGCCGCCGCATCCGGCTCAGGACCGCGCGGGTAGCTACGCCGCCACGCTCCGCTCCATACCCGCCCTATTCTTGCGCGATCCGATCCTGCTCGTGCGAGGCATCCTCGCGCTCCTCGTCTTCGCGGCCTTCAGCACCTTCTGGACGGCGCTGGTGCTACCGCTCAGCGCTGCGCCCTTTGCCTACTCCCACACGCAGATTGGCTTGTTCGGCCTCCTCGGCATGGCCGGAGCGCTCGCCGCCGCCGTCGCCGGCCGGCTCGCGGATCGCGGCCTTGGTCAGTGGACGACGGGCTTGGCTCTGGCGATCCTGCTGGGCTCTTGGGGGCCGATCGCATTGCTGGCGGAGTCGATCCCTCTCCTTCTCGTCGGTGTCGTCCTGCTCGACCTCGCGGTGCAGGCGGTGCACGTCACAAATCAGAGCATCCTCTTCGCCCGGCACCCTGAGGCTCGCAGCCGTCTCGTGGGCGGCTACATGGTGTTCTATGCGGTCGGCAGCGCCGTAGGCGCAATCGGCGCGACCACGGCCTACGCCCATGCCGGCTGGCTCGGGGTCTCGGCGCTCGGAGCGGCATTCAGCATCCTCGCGCTGGGCATATGGGCCTCTACATTGAGCCTCCATCGGCCGGCCCGGGCCTAGTTCGGCACCTTTGTATCAGTGAGGTGCCGCGGCTTCCTGACGCCCTCCCTCGTTGAAAAGGCTGCAAACGGCAGCTTTTTCGACAATCGAACAGGAAGCGGACCCGCCAAAATCCACCCTTCCCAGTCGTTCACAAGCACCGGCTGATGATACCAATGCTGGCCGAAAGTGGCTCGTCTGTTCGTGGCGATCGAAGCATCGAACGCGGACTCTCGATACGGCTTGGTCGGTTATCTCAGATTGACCTAAAGCGAATTTCGGGAACATTCGCTTGAAGGCGATCTGATCGGCCTATCGCAACCGAGCTTGGCCGAAAGCGGCATGGCTGACCGCGGCCGCACTTGCCGCTGCAGGACCGGACTGGCCTGACCTGACCGGCTGGCTGGGGAACGAGCATCACGAGCCACCGCCCACGCTTCCAGCTCGGGAGGGCTTCGGTATGGGACCCCCGGAGAGGCAGTCTCCGGTAAAGCTCGAGCGTTCCTACGGACCCCGCGGTTTCATGCCGGGTTGCCCATGCTGCGATGCCGCTGAAGCGCCCCGGAGCCTGATTTTGCCTCAAACCGTCCCGCCCCTAAGCCGACTGCCGACGTTCGGCCAGGAAGGCCACGTCCAAGTCGTCGTCGAAACGCTGAAGGGCAGCCCGAACAAGTACGCCTACGCCGAGGCGCACGGGACTTTCCAGTTCAAGATGGTCCTGCCGGAGGGCACGAGCTTCCCGTACGACTTCGGCATGATCCCCTCCACCAAGGGGGCCGACGGTGACCCACTCGACATCCTCATTCTCCTGGATGCGCCTGCCTTCCCGGGCTGCCTGTTGGAGGCGCGCTTGGTGGGCATGATCGAGGCTGAGCAGCAGGAGCGCGACGGCACCTGGGAGCGCAACGACCGACTGATCGGCGTGGCCGTGAGCCCGCACCCACGCGCACGTCCACGGGCTCGATGACCTGCGCCCGGGCATGTTAGACGAGGTCGAGGCGTTCTTCGGCCAATACAACTAACTCGCAGGCAAGGAGTTCAGGGTGCTCCGGCGCGGAGACGCTAAGACCGCTCTCGCTTTTGTTCGGCACGGGAGCGAGGCTCCGAGCGGAGCATAGTCTCAGCATCTTGGTTCTCTCGCCGGCTTTCGGAAGCGATACGCAACGCGCTGAAGGCGCGGCTGCCCTATGCAGCAGTCTCGCGGAGCAGTCGCGGCACCTCGTTTGAGAGCTCGCGGGCCAGGAAGCCGACGGGGCCGACGGACGCGGCCAAGCGCTTGCCGGCCTCGCCGTGCAGGAATACGCCCCACAGGGCGGCGGCCATCGGCGCCAGCCCGCGCGCGAGTAAGCCGACGACGAGACCCGCCAGGACGTCGCCCGAGCCCGAGGTCGCCAAGCCGACGCCGCCGCCTTCGTAGAGCCAGCGTGAGCCACGCGGATCCACGATCCAAGTCTGGGCGCCCTTCATCACCACCACCGTCCCGAGCAAGTTGGCAGCCGCGAGCGCCGCATCGAGCGGGTGCGCCTCCACCGCCTCCCGGCTTCGGTCCAGGAGCTGGGCCATCTCGCCGGCATGCGGTGTGATCACCACCCGGCCCCCATGCGGGCGGACGTCCGCAGCGTGTTGGGCGAGCCCGCAGACCGCAGCCGCGTCGAGGATGAAAGACGCGTCAGGCAGCGCCTTGAGCAGCCGCATTGCCAGCGCGGTCGTCGGGCCGTCTTCGATCAGCCCCGGCCCGACCAGCAAGGCGTCGCAGCCCTTCGTCACCTTGAGCAGGCATTCCGCCGAACGTTCGGCGTCCATGCCGCCCGCCGAGGTCTCGGGCAGGCCGACGACCATCGCCTCGGGCACGGCCAATCCCATGCCAAGAGCCGCGCTTTGTACCGTCGCGATCTTCAGCTTGCCCGCGCCAGCACGCAAGGTCGCGACTCCGGCGAGCAGGGCGGCGCCCGGTACGGACGCCGCACCCGCGAGCACCAGCGCGCTCCCGCGCTCGTCCTTGCTTCCCTCGCGCGGCATGGGAAGCGGGAATGCCTTCAGGCTGTCCGCTGTGAGGATCTCGTGCGTCATCTGGCGGCCTCTTCCGCATCGGGCTCGGAAGTGACCGGAGCCCCGGCCTCGACCACGGGCGCGACGAAGTTGTAGCGCTCCAGCGAAAGCTTGCTTGTGGTGCCTTCCACGGGTCGAAAAGCGTACTCGGTGACGGAGCAATTGGCGACGTCACCAGCGGCGTCGACGGCCAGGATCTCCGCCTCCGACATCTCCTCGATCAGGTAGCGCAGACACAGCACCACGACCTGATGCGCGACGATAAGTACCCGTCTCTCGGCATGGTGCAACGAGATCGTGTCCAGGGCGCTCCTGAGACGCAGGATCACGTCGCACCAGCTCTCGCCGGACGGCGGGCGGTGGTAGAATTTGCCCAAGCGCCGACGCATCTCGGCTTGCTCGGGATGCAGTTCCTCGACGCCGGTCCGCGTCAGCCGGTCGAGGATGCCAAGCTCCTTCTCGCGCAGCCGCTCGTCGACGATCAGATCCGGCGCGTCCTGCGCTAGGCCTCCGGCAGCGCGGATGCGATCGGCGGTCTGTTTGGCTCGAAGGTAGGGTGAGGTCAGCACCGTGTCCGGGCGCTCGGCCGGAGGAAGGTCCTTGAACCAGCGCCCGACGGCATCCGCCTGATGCTCGCCGCGTGCGCTGAGCGGCACATCGACGTCCCGTTCGGCGATGTCGATCCGCGCCAACCTCGCACCGTGGGCGGCGTCGGCCGCGATGTTGCCGGCGCTTTCGCCGTGCCGCACGATCCACAACCGGCTCGGCCAGCGCTGCTGCATGGGTTGTCTGTCCTCCCGTCGCGTGCGCTAACGCCCGGTGCGCCTGCCGGTTCGGGGTAACGAGCCTGCGGGGAAGATGATGTAGTTGAACCGGCCGTTTGGGTGTTGGCCTCCCGCCGGCCGCGCCCAGAAGCGGACAGATCGCATCCGGCCAGTTCGTTTCGAACGCCGCATGTCGGCTTTACGGTGTCTCAGGCCATAACCAGACCATCTCAAAACCACCCGACTGAGACTTTCGTGGCGGCACCGTTGGCAACCGGATCTGGCCGGAAGCGGAATGACTTGTGTGGATGGCTCCCGCATTGCAAGTGGCGAATTGAGCTTCTGACGGGTTGGTCGGGTGCAGTCTTGTGTCCGGCCTGTCGATGCAGTCGTTCATGTTGACCGCTGGCCCTGATGGTATCCGTGAGCTGGGTCCCACTCTGCTTTGCGGGCTATGACGCCCTGGACATTCGGCGGGGTGTCCCGGCTCCCGGTCTGACCGGTTCGCCATCAACTCTCATCGTCC
>NZ_JBKFAK010000036.1:0-29343 GCF_053345595.1 Methylobacterium sp. D54C | reverse complement strand
AGGCGCGCGGCCTGTCGGACTTCGCCGCCGACCCGGCCGGGACGTTCATCTTCCGGTTCGAGCCGGCCAGCGTCGTGCGCCGGCTCAGCCCCGGCTCGAAGCTTCTGGGCACGCCTCTGGTGCCGGTGGTCTACCGGATCGACATGCGCGACCCCAACAGCCTGTTCGTGTCCCAGGCGTTCCGGATGCGCAACCGCGACCTGATCTACGTGTCGAACGCCCCCTTCACCGAGGTCCAGAAGGTCCTCACCGCCTTCAACGGCGTCACCGGACCGGTCGCCTCCGCCGCGACGGCCTACGCCTACGCCAAGTAGGGGCCAGGTCGTCGACAGGACCGCCGCGGAAAAAAATCGCGTTTCGCCGCGTCCTCGCGTATGGGCACTGGGTGCGGGGCGGGATCGAGGCTACGGAGCCGCATCCGCCGTCGCGCCGACGTGTCGCGCAAGGATGCCCAGAAGAGCCCGATGAAGATCGGACGTTTCGTCCCCGCCCACGGGCCGCTCCGGCCCGCGCTGATCGCCCTGAGCCTGTGTCTCGCGCTCCTGCCCGCCACCCAAGCGGTGGCCGACGTGGTGGTCGGCGTCGCGGTTCCGCGGTCTGGTCCCTACGTGGCGGTCGGCGAGCAGGTCCTGCGCGGTGTCGAGGCCGCCGCCCGGGACGCCAACGCCATGGGCGGCCTCGACGGCCAGCCCGTGACCCTCGACGTGCAGGACGATGCCTGCGACTCGAACACCGCCATGGCGGTGGCCAACCACTTCGTCCGGTCGAACGTCCGTCTCGTCGTCGGCCATGTCTGCTCCAACGCCTCGATCGCGGCCTCCGACATCTACGCCCAGAACGGGGTGGTGATGATCACCGCGGCCTCGGTGGCGGCCCGGCTCACCGACCGGGGGCTGCCGAACATCTTCCGGGTCTGCGGCCGCGACGACGACCAGGCGCGCCTGTCCGCCGCCGTGCTGGCCGAGCGGTTCCGCGACCGGAAGATCGCGCTGATCCAGGACCAGACGCCGGCGGCGCGCAGCCTCGCCGCCGCCACCAAGGACAACCTCAACCGCATTGGCGTGAACGAGGCGCTGTTCCTGTCCTTCTCGCCGAGCGACGCCGACGACGCCGCCCTGGTCGACCGCCTCAAGGGCGCGGGGATCGAGGTCGTCTACTACGGCGGCGACGCCGCCGAGATGGGCCGCCTCGTGAAGATCGCGGCGGACCGGGGCTTCCGGCCGCAATGGTTCGGTACCTCGGCCATCGCCACGCCGGACTTCGCAAAGATCGCCGGATCGGCCAGCAACGGCGTGCTGATGACCTTCTACCTCGACCCGAGCCGGCAGCCCGCCGCCGCGGCCGTCGTGAAGGCCTTCAAGGCCGAGGGCGTCGATCCCACGGGCTCGACGATCTACGGGTACGCGGCCATGCAGGCGCTGGTGGCGGCCGGCAACTTCGCCCACTCCACCGAGCCGAGGCCGATCGCGCAGGCCCTGCACACCGAGCGCTTCGATCTCGTGCTCGGCACCGTCGGCTTCGATGCCAAGGGCGACGTCACCGCCCAGGGCTACGTGCTCTACGTGTGGAAGGACGGGAGCTTCACGCCGGCCGGCAAGTGAGGGGCGGACCCCGCACAGGCAACCTCACAAGGTCTCTGCGGCCTCGACCTCCGCGCCGCGCCCGAGGCCGCGCAGCAGCTCTGCCAGATGCGGGCGGACCCGCAATTGCAGGGCGTGCAGCCGCCGCACCGCCGCGCTGAGTTCCCCGTCCCGCCCGAGCATCGCGTCGGCGTAGCCGATCATGCGCGCGTTCGGCCAAGCCGGCTCGCGCAGGGCGTGGAGCCGCTCCACCAGGGCGGCGGCGGACGCGTCCGGCTCGGCCTGCGCGAACAGGGTCAGCAGCGCCGCCGTGGAGCGCGACAGGCCGTAATGGCAGTGGACCAGGAGATGGCCGGCCCCGTCGAGCGCCCGCCCGAAATCCAGGATCGCCGCGACGTGCTCCGGCTCGGGCGGGACGAGACCATCGCCGGGGCCGAGGCAGTCGTGGAACCGGAGGGTCGTGCGGGCGTGGGCGCCGTAGGCGGTGAGGGCCGCGGGCTCCGGCGTGCCGGGATCGAGCAGCGACAGGACGTGGCTCACGCCGCGCGCGCCGTGGCCGGCCAGTTCCTCCAGGCCGCAGACGGTGTGCAGGGTGACGGCGGGCTCGGTTCGCATCCCGGGCGCCTAGCACGGTCACGGTCCGGTTTCGAGGCGCCACGGAACTGCCCGGGCCGCCCGCGGCTTTCGAGAACCGGCACGCACGTGCTACCTGCGACCCCCGATCCGGCCCGGACGGGTCGGACCTGCTCGGACGAGATGCCGTTGGACGAACCTCACCTCGCGCGATCCCCCGCGGCCGGGCCGCGGCGCCGCAGCATGCTGACCGCCGGCCTCGGCGCCGCCGCGGCCCTGACCGGGCCGCTCGCCGCGCCGGCCCGGGCCGAGTCCGCCCCGGAGCTGCGCTGGCGCCTGTCCTCCGCCTACCCGAAGACCCTCGACATCCTGTACGGCGCCCCCGAGGCGCTCAGCCGGATCGTCGCGGAGGCCACCGACGGGCGCTTCCAGATCCAGGTCCAGGGCCCCGGCGAGCCGGTCCCGGCCGAGGGCCTGCTCGACGCCGTGGCCGCCGGCACTGTCGAGATGGGACACGGTCCTGCGACCCTCGGCATGGCCAAGGATCCGACCTTCGCGCTGGCCACCGCGGTGCCCTTCGGCTTCAACGCCCGGGGCGCCGCCGCGTGGTGGCAGGCGGGCGGCGCCGCCGAACTCTTCGCCGAGGTCTTCGCCAAGGCCGGGCTGGTCTGCCTGCCGGGCGGCAACACCGGCGCCCAGATGGGCGGCTGGTTCCGTCGCGAGATCAAGACCCTCGCGGACCTGCAGGGCCTGAAGTTCCGGATCGGCGGCATGGGCGGCCAGGTGCTCGCCAAGTTCGGCGTCCAGCCGCAGGCGGTGCCGG
Source organism: Methylobacterium sp. D54C (assembly GCF_053345595.1). Classification (NCBI taxonomy): domain Bacteria; kingdom Pseudomonadati; phylum Pseudomonadota; class Alphaproteobacteria; order Hyphomicrobiales; family Methylobacteriaceae; genus Methylobacterium; species Methylobacterium sp. D54C. The sequence goes on along the minus strand of NZ_JBKFAK010000036.1, from coordinate 26,367 downwards.
GCCCGGAGATCTACGCGGCCCTGGAGAGCAAGAAGCTCGACGCCGCCGAGTGGATCGGGCCCTACGACGACGAGCGGCTCGGCCTGCAGAAGGTCGCACCGATCTACCATTATCCCGGCTTCTGGGAGGGCGGCGCCCTGCTGCACTTCTGGTTCAACGCCGAGAAGTGGAAGGCGCTGCCGAAATCCTACCAGGGGATCCTCCGGGCCGCGGCGGCCGAGGTCGGCGCCGACGTCCAGGCCAAGTACGACGCCCGCAACCCGCAGGCCCTGCGCCGGCTGGTGGCCGGGGGCGCGCAGCTGCGGCCGTTCCCCCAGGACGTCATGGAGGCCGCCCTCAAGAACGCCAACGACGTCTACGCCGAGATCGCCGCCAAGAACGCCGATTTCCGCCGCGTCTACGAGGCGATGCGGACCTTCCGCAACGAGGAGTACCTCTGGTTCCAGGTGGCAGAGTACACCTACGACAACTTCATGATCCGCGCCCGGGCGCGGGGCTGAGGCGCGCGCCGCCGCGGAAGGCCGGCGCGGCGCCCCGGGGGTGCTTCAAAGATGGGGACGTCGGGGCCGCGCCCGATTGCCACGCGATCGGGAACGGCTCTAGCGTCCGGCACGGCATCGGCGAGGGGAGGGCTGCATGTTCGGGACGCTGCGGGTCGGATTGGCTCTGCTCGGGGCGGCGCTGCCCCTCCAGGCCCTCGCACAGTCGGCCGCCAACTTGTCGGCCCTGCGCGGGCTGGTCCCGGTGGCCCGGCTGCAGACGACGCCCGACGGCAAGGCGGCGCTCGACGCGAACCTGCGGGTCACCGGCGACATCCAGAGCGGCGCGCTGCAGCAGCCGACGCTCCTGCCGTTCCCCGAGCAGCAGCAGCTCGCCCTGCGGGACTGCTTCATCACCGACGGCAACGCCGCCAACCTCGCCGACGGCCTCGGCACCACGCTGGCCCAGGCCTACCACGCCAAGGCGACCTACAGCGACTACAAGACCTTCACCAGCATCGCGCCGGCGGTCGCCAACCTGATCGGCTACACCAACAACGTGACCAAGTCGGATTCGAATTCCGGCAAGTACTTCTTCGCCAATGCCACGACCAACGGCAAGCATTCGGTCTCGGACGAGGCCGCCGCGATCCTGTCGAACGGCGCCGTCACCGACGTGTTCGGCAAGGCCTACGACCGGCCGGCCGGGAGCCCCGGCGCCGACCGCTACGGCAATTCGCGGCCGTTCCAGACCCTGCCACGCCTCCTCTCGTATCGCGGCAAGGACTATTTCGGTGACGCGTCCGACAGCCTCGACTGGCTGCGCGGCCCCTCGCAGGACCTCGTGAACAGCCCGTCCTACCCGAGCGGTCACACCACCTACGGCTACACCGAGTCCATGGTGCTCGCGCTGCTCGTACCCGAGCGCTACCAGCAGATGGTCGCCCGCGCCGCCGAGTACGGCAACGATCGGATCATCGTCGGGGCGCACTACGCCATGGACGTGCTGGGCGGCCGGGCGACCTCGCTGCACGCCCTCGCGCACCTGCTCGCCAACGATCCGGCCTATGTCGGCCAGATCCGGAAGAACCCGGCCGTCCTCGACAAGGCGTCCGCCGAGGCCGACAGGACGGTCGGCGTGACGGATTACCGGGCGCTCCTGACGGAGGCCCGCGCGGCGATGACCGAGGCGCTGAAGGCCGGCTGCGGCGACGCGGTGTCGGCCTGCGCGGCGAAGGATACCGGCCGGTTCAAGGACGCGGCCGCCAACGCGGCCTTCTACGCGGCGACCCAGACCTACGGCCTGCCCGTGGTGCATCCGGACACCGCCGGCCGGCGTGAGGACGTGGGCAAGGTCGCGCCGGAGGCCGGCCACCTGCTGACCGCGGCCTTCCCGGCGCTGACGCTCGACGAGGCCAACGCGATCCTCACCGAGACGCAGGGGCCGGGCGGCGGTTTCCTCGACGACGGCTCGGAATTCGGCGTCTACGCGCGCCTCGACCTCTACACGGCGGGCGGCAAGGCCGCCGCGCTGGCGGCGAGCCGGGCGGGGTCCAGCGCGACGCGCTGACACGCCGTGGCCGAGGGCCTGTCGGATCGCCGGCGGCGCGGATCTCCCAGGGAGGCAGGGCCGCCGGAGAGGTGTCCGTCGCGCTCCGGGCGCCCCGCCTGCGCGGGAAGCGCGCTGCCCCTCACCGCGCCCGTGGAAGGGCCGGACCGGGGCCCGCGCCTGCTCCGGACAGAAAAAAGGCCACTCCCGAAGGAGCGGCCCGAAGTCTAGGGAGGAAACGCCCAAGAAGGGCTGCGGAAGGGCGACGCCATCGCCTTCCCGCGCTGCACAATCTGCGCTCCTCGACGGAAAATTCAAGAGCATCAGGACAGCAGGGCTGTCCTTTCGTGCGCTCGCGCACGCGTCGCTTCCCGCCTGTGTTGAAAATGTCGCAGGCCGTCGAGCGCGATCGAAACCTGCATTGTCGCGGGCGGGACCGATCGATCGCCGTGCAAGTCCCTGATGAGGCGGGGTTTTGGCGGCTGGAGCCGGAGTTCGGCCCGTCGCCTCGACTGCGGCTTTTCATCCGTCTGGTCCGGACGGACGAAAATCCCGCCCGCTCTACCTTCTCCGGCCAAGGTTCCGGCGCGGCGCGCCAAGCAAGGAGCAGGTGAGCATGGCGATCCAGGGCGAACGGATCCGGATCCTCAACGATGTCGAGCCGCGCGAAGACGGCGCCTACGTCCTGTATCTCCTGCAGCAGGCCAACCGGGCGACGTTCAATCCGGCTCTCGAACTCGCCATCGAGGAGGGAAACCGCCTCGATCTGCCGGTCGTCGCCTGCTTCGGCCTGCTGGACGGCGCGAGCGGCTTTCCCGAGGCCAATGCCCGGCACTATGCCTTCCTGCTCCAGGGTCTCGCGGACGCGAAGGCAGGCCTGGAGAAGCGCGGGATCGGCTTCGTCATGCGCAAGTGCTCGCCCGCCGAGATCGCCATCGCCCTCGCCGAGGACGCCGCGCTCCTCGTGCTCGACCGCGGCTACCTCGCGATCCAGAAGGGCTGGTACCGGGAGATCGCCAAGTCGGTGAAGACGCGGATCGTCCAGGTCGAGGGCGACGTCGTCGTGCCGGTCGAGACGGCCTCGCCGAAGCACGAGTACGCCGCCCGGACGCTGAGGCCGAAGCTGAACCGGCTGTGGGACCCGTTCCTCGCGGCGCTGAAACCCCGCCGGGTGAAGCGCGCGGCCGATCGCCTGACGCTGAAGAGCGCGATCGACGTCTCCGATCCGGAGGCGGTGCTCGCTGGGATGACCCTCGACCGGGAGGTCGGCCCGGTGAAGCGCTTCACGGGCGGCGAGACGCAGGCCCGCAAGCGCCTGAAGGCGTTCCTGAAGGACGGGTTCTCGGGCTACGGCGCGGGGCGCAACATGCCGGAGGCGGCCGCCGCCTCGCACATGAGCCCCTACCTGCATTTCGGGCAGATCTCGCCGGTGGAGATCGCCCTGGCGGTGCGGGAGGCCAAGGTCGGCGATGCCGACGACCGCGGCGCCTACTTGGAGGAACTGATCGTCCGGCGCGAGCTCGCCATGAACCACGTCTTCTACACGGAGGGCTACGACGCCTACGACAGGGCCGTGCCGGACTGGGCGCGCAGGACCCTGGCCGAGCACGCGAAGGACGAGCGCCCCCACGCCTACTCGGAGGCGCAACTCGCCGCCGGCGAGACCCACGACCGCTACTGGAATGCCGCGATGCGCGAGATGCGCGAGACCGGCTACATGCACAACCAGCTGCGGATGTACTGGGGCAAGAAGATCCTCGAATGGTCCCCGTCGCCCGAGGAGGGCTTCGCCCGGACGCTCCGCCTGAACAACCGCTACTTCCTCGACGGGCGCGATCCGAACTCCTTCACCAACGTCGCCTGGGTGTACGGCCTGCACGACCGGCCCTGGCAGAAGCGCGAGATCTTCGGCACGGTCCGCTATCAGAGCGAGAACTCGCTCAAGAAGTTCGACGCCAAGGCGTATGTGCGGGCGGTGGAGAAGCTCTGCGCCGCCGAGGGCTGAGGCGGGACGGCCACGCGGACGCTGGGGCGCTTCGGTATCCTCGCAATCGTCGCACGATGACCGGACCGGGCGGCAGCGTATTGCGACGCTTGTCTCCGCAGCGGCTCAGTCGTCTCGCGCGCACAAGTTCGTGAAGAAACGCTTCCACGGCCTCGGATGTTTCGAGCCCACTTCCGGCCCGTCGCGGACGGCCGGACATGATCCGGCGACAACTCGGTCGGACCGGGGTCGGATCATCGCGCTGCTCGAAACTGAACGGAGGACGACGATGCGGATGAAGCTGGCAGGCGCAGCACTCCTCGCGCTCGGAACCTTGGCCGCCACGGCCGGTACGGCGGAGGCTGCCCAGGGCTGCGGCCCGGGCTTCCACCGGGGCTGGTCAGGCTGGTGCAAGCCGAACTGGCGCCCCTACGCGTACCGCCCGGTCTACTACGCCCGACCGGTGGCCTACGGCTGGGGCCGTCCCTGGGGCTGGCACCATCGGTGGGGCTGGCGCCACGCGGGCTGGCATCGCCCCTGGGGCTGGCACCATCACGGCGGCTGGCATCGGGCGGCCTGGCACCACAGGTGGTGATCGGCTGAGCGGCGGGGCCGGCACGCCGGTGCCGGCCCTCGGCCATCCCGCGCAGGGGGCCTTTCCTTGACCATTGCGCTATAGCGTCCGCTCTCACTGCGCGGACGAGGTGCTCTTTCATGGTCGAGAAGCGGGACGAGGTGCGGGACACGACGGATGCTCCGCCCCCGCAACGGTCGCGCTACCGCCGCTCGATCATGCGCCTGCGGTCGGCCTCGATGGAGGCCTATCCGCTCTGGCGCGGGCGGCTGCTCTTCCTCGTGGGCGGCATCGGCGTGGGCCTCGCCGCCGTGCTGATGGCCAAGGGCGCCGACCTCGCGCAGGACGGGTTCCGGCGGCTCACCGCGCCGTCGCCGCTCATCGCCCTGCTGCTGACGCCCGCGGGCTTCGCCCTCGCGGCGCTGCTCGCCCTCACGGTCTTCCCGAACTCGCAGGGCTCGGGCATCCCGCAGGTGATCGCCGCCCGCCACGCCCGGGATACCGGCTTCCGCTACTCCCTGATCTCGCCGCGCGTGGCCTTCGGCAAGGTGCTGGTCCTGTTCCTGGGCCTGTTCTGCGGCGCCTCCGCGGGCCGCGAGGGGCCGACCGTGCAGGTCGGCGCCGCGATCATGGCCGCCTTCGGCCGCCTGACCCCGGAGCGCCTGCCCGGGCTGCTCCTCGCGGGCGGCGCGGCCGGCGTCGCGGCGGCCTTCAACACGCCCCTCGCCGGCATCGTGTTCGGCATCGAGGAGCTGGGACGCGCCTACGAGGCGCGCTCCTCCGGCCTGATCGTGGCCGGTATCGTGGCCGCGGGCCTGACCTCGCTCGGGCTCCTCGGCAACTATACCTATTTCGGGACGACCGACGCCGCCCTGCCGCTGGCGGCCAGCTGGATCGTGCCGCTGATCGCCGTGGTCGGCGGCCTCGCCGGCGGCCTGTTCAGCCGCCTCGTCATCCTGTTCGCCCGCGGCCTGCCGGGCGCGGCCGGACGGATGATCCGGAAGCGGCCCGTGATCTTCGCGGCGGCCTGCGGGCTGTGCGTCGCCCTGTGCGGCCTCGCCTCCGGGGGCGCCGCCTACGGGACTGGCTACGAGGAGGCCAAGGCCATCCTCCACGGCGACGCGACGGCCGGCTGGACCTACGCGCCCCTGAAATTCGCCGCCACCGTGCTCAGCTCGATCAGCGGTATCCCGGGCGGCCTGTTCGCGCCGTCCCTGGCGGTCGGGGCCGGCCTCGGCGGCACGGTCCACGGATTCCTGCCGGGCATGCCCGTCGGCGCCGTCGTGCTGATCGGGATGGTGGCCTACCTGACGGGCGTGCTGCAGGCGCCGATCACCAGCTTCGTCATCGTCACCGAGATGACCCAGAACCACGCGATGGTGATCCCGCTGATGGTCGCGGCGCTCCTGGCCGACGCGGCCTCGAAGGCGATCTGCCGCGGCGGCCTCTACCACACCCTGGCGGAGATCATGCTGGAACGGGCCGACGTGCCGGCGCAGCCCGTGGCGAAGACCGGCTGACCGCGTCCCCGACCGAGCGGCCGGACGCGGGTAAGAATAAAAGCGGACCGGTTCGGAATCCGCGGAACGGTCTCGCTTGGCGTCGGTTGAGGCAGCAGCATCAGGCCCCGCGCCGGGGCGCAGCCGGAGTGACGCCATGACCCTTCTGAAATGGGCCCTCATCTGCTTCGTGATCTCGCTGATCGCCGGCGGTCTCGGCTTCACCGGCATCGCCTCCGGCGCCGGCTCGCTGGCCCGCATCCTGTTCGGCCTGTTCCTGCTCATCGCCATCGTGATCGTGGTCATCGCCTTCGCGGTCGGCCAGGCGGTGTTCTGAGGCCGGCGCGGTGCGCGGCGCGGTCTGCCTCGTCACCGGGGCGACCGGCGGCATCGGCTACGAGACGGCCCTCGGTCTCGCGCGCCTCGGCGCGCGGGTCGCCATCGTCGGCCGGGACAGCGGGAAGCTGCAGGCCTGCGCCGACAGGATCCGCGCCGCGGTGCCCGGCGCCGCCGTGGAGCCGCACCGCGCGGACCTGTCGGCGCAGGCCGAGATCCGCCGGCTCGCCGAGACCCTGCGGGCGGCCTATCCGCGCCTCGACGTGCTGGTGAACAATGCCGGCGCGATCTTCGACCGGCGCACGCTGACCGTCGACGGGATCGAGCGGACCTGGGCGCTCGACCATCTGGGCTACGCGCTCCTGACCCTCGAACTCCTCGACACGCTGAAGGACGCGGCGGCGGCGGGCGGGAAGCCGCGGATCGTCAACGTCGCATCGGCGGCCCATTACCGAGGGCACATCGACTTCGACGACGTCGAGGGCGCCCGGCGCTACCGGGCGATGGGTGCGTATGCCCAGGCCAAGCTCGCCAACGTGCTGTTCACCTACGCGCTCGCCCGGCGCCTGCGCGACAGCGGCATCACGGCGAACGCCGTCCATCCGGGGGTGGTCAATACCGGCTTCGCCAAGAACACCGGCGGCCTGCTCGGCGCGGCCTGGGCGCTGATGCGGCCGTTGCTGATCACGCCCGAGAAGGGCGCGCGGACCTCCCTCCACGTGGCCAGCGACCCGGGCCTGGACGGGGTCACGGGCCGATACTTCTCCCACGGTCGGCCGAAGGTCTCCTCGGCCGAGAGCCGCGACGAGGCCGTCCAGGAGCGGCTCTGGGCGCTGAGCCTCCGGCAGGTGGGCCGGAGCGACTGAGGAAGCCGCCGACGGGGGCGGCCCTCCGGTGCGGCCCTCTTGGGTACGGTCCTTCGGTGCGCGGGCCTCAGGCGGCCGCCCGGACCTTGTGGTCGCCCTGCTGCTGGATCTCGATGAAGACCCGGGTCACGTCGGGGCTGCGCGCCTTCAGCGCCCGGTCGAGGCGCGTGACGAGGCTCTCGACCTCGCCGGCGCTGAGATCGTCGGTCATGTCGATGCTGAGATTGACCAGGATGTCGGACGGGCCGAGGTGCTGGGTCAGCACCTCGTTGACGTGGACCACGCCCGGCTCGCTGCGGACCAGCTCCGCGATCGCCGCTACGACCTCGGGATCGGCCGCCTCGCCGATCAGCAGACCGTGCGTCTCGACCATCAGGAACGCCGCCATGCCGATCAGCACGAGGCCGATGCCGACCGACGCCCAGCCGTCGAGTCTCGGCATCTCCAAGAGGTGGGACAGGGCCACGCCGGCGAGCGCGATCAGGAGGCCGATCAGGGCCGCGGTGTCCTCCGCGAGCACGGTGAACAGGGTCGGATCCTTGCTGCGCCGGATCGCCCGCACGGCGGAGTGCTTGCCCTTCTCGGCCCAGAACTGGCGGATCGCCACGAAGAACGACGTGCCCTCCGCCGCGATGGCGAAGCCCAGGATCGCGACGTTCACCCAGAGGCCGGGCAAGCGGTAGCCGAACAGCTCGGCATCCACGTCCGGCTCGGGATGGCGGACCCGCTCGATCCCCTCGTAGACGGCGAACAGTCCGCCGCCGAGGAAGATCATCAGCGCGACCACGAAGGCGTAGAAGTAGATCTCGCGGCCGTAGCCGAACGGGTGACGGGCGTCGGCCGGGCGCTCGGCCCGCTTCATGCCGACGAGGAGCAGCACTTGGTTCGCCGTGTCGACCACCGAGTGCACGCCCTCGGCGAGCATGGCGGTCGAGCCGGTCAGCGCCCCGCCCACGAACTTCGCCGCCGCGATGGCGAGGTTGGCGCCCGCCGCCGCGTAGATCGCTCCCGTGCTCTCGTGCGCCATCCGGAACTCCCTGCGCGGTCTGGGGGACGCCGGGCTCTCGGACCCCGGCACGGCGCCGCCGCCGCGGCGATGCAAGCGTTGCGGCGCGCAGGTTGTTCCCGTGTGGACGCGGGCCGGTGCCCCGTGCAACCTGCGGCCGCTCAAGGAGTCCCGGAGGCAGCATGGCCGACGCCCGCTACGATCCCGACAACATCTTCGCCAAGATCCTGCGGGGCGAGATCCCCTGCCACCGCGTCTACGAGGACGCCCAAACCCTGGCCTTCATGGACGTGATGCCCCAGGGCGAGGGCCACACGCTGGTGATCCCGAAGGCGCCGGCCCGGGGCCTGCTCGACGCCGACCCGGACTCGCTCGGCGCCCTGATGGCGAGCGTCCAGAAGGTCGCCCGCGCCGTGAAGGCGGCGTTCCGGGCCGAGGGTCTGACCGTGTTCCAGTTCAACGAGCCGGCCGGCGGCCAGACCGTCTTCCACCTGCACGTCCACGTCATCCCGCGGCGCGAGGGAGTGCCGCTGAAGCGCCACGAGGGCGGGATGGCCGATAACGGGGTCCTCGCCGAGCACGCCGCCCGCATCCGCGCGGCGCTCGAGGCTCAGGCCTGACGGTCAGGCCTTACGATCAGGCCGCGCTCGCCGAGTCGCCCGACTGGGCCATGCTGGCGAGCAGCCGGCGCAGGGCGGCGTTCTCGGTCTCGAGCTCGCTGATGCGCTTCAGCAGCAGGGTCACGGAGGCGTCCGTCGCGGCCGGATCGGGCGAAGCGGGCGCGGTGCCGGCCCGGGCCGGCGCCTCGAAGGTCACGCCGATGCCGTCCTCCCGGCGCCAGCGCAGGGTGGCCCGGTAGGTCCGGTCCTTCTGCGGGATGTAGAGATCGAACGCGTCCGGAAGCGTGGTGGCCTCGCTCATCACGAGGCGCGCGCCGGTGGGCGACATGTCGCGCACCAGGCAGTCGAGGCTCGACGACCCGTTGTTGAAGACGATGCGGCCCTTGAGGAAGACCCTCTGGCGCGCCTCTCTGCGATGCTCCGACATGCGGGCGGCTCCGGACAGCTGACGGTTCCGCGAAACCTGCACGCGAGCCCTTAAGGAATCTTGGTCGCGATCGCCGAGTCGAGGCCCACTATAGGGTTCGATACCGGTAACGTGCTGCCGACAAGGTTCCGGAAGAGCGAGTCCGCGCCCCGGGCCGGTCCGATTTACGCGCGACGACTTCGGATCGTCGTTCCGTAGCCGGATCGGCGACCCGGCAGGACCGCGCCGATCGTCCCGACGCCGGCCTGCTCGCCGTGACGGACGGGGCCCGCTCAGGTGATGAAGCGCCGGTCCACGGTCTGGAACAGGTAGAAGCCGTTGAAGCGCACCGCGGTGTCGGCGGCCCGCCCGTCGAAGTCGAGGGGCTGCCGGCCGCCGTCGCCCAGCTTGCCGCCGAAGGTCCAGCGACCCGCGCCGATGAAGGGCGGGACCGTGCTGGCCTCCGGCACCGCGCAGCAGAGGCCCTCCTCGCCCTTGAGCTGGAACAGGTTGTAGCTTCGCATCCGAAGTCCTCCGCCTGGCCGCCCTCGAAGCCAATTTTCCCAATACAAGATTTCGCATTGCGAAGAATCGGCTTGACCGTGCTCATAATGGCACAATCGGTCGAGTTTGTGACGGTCAAGTTTCAGGGACGTTTCGGTTCAACTCGTCGATCCAGATCCGCGCCGACCCGTCGGAGGGCGCGCGCCAGTCGCCTCGGGGCGACAGGGAGCCCCCCGCGGAGACCTTCGGCCCGTTCGGGAGCGCCGAGCGCTTGAACTGGCTGAAGCCGAAGTAGCGGCTCAGGAACACCCCGAGCCAGCGGCGGATCTCCGGCAGGTCGTAGGCGACCCGCTTGGTCTCCGGGAAGTCGGGCGCCCAGGTGCCGCGCTCCCTGTCGCCCCAGGCGTGCAGCGCCAGGAAGGCGATCTTCGAGGGCCGGAACCCGTACCGGAGCGTGTAGAACAGGTTGAAATCCTGCAGCGCGTAGGGGCCGATCGTCCCCTCGGTGCTCTGCGGGCTGTCGTCCTGGTCGACCGGCACCAGCTCGGGGGAGATCTCGGTGTCGAGGATCGCCTGGAGGGTGCGGGCCTCGTCCGGGCCGACCTCGCCGTTGCCGATCACCCAGCGGATCAGGTGCTGGATCAGCGTCTTGGGCACGCCGGCATTGACCGCGTAGTGGCTCATCTGGTCGCCGACGCCGTAGGTGCACCAGCCGAGCGCCAGCTCCGAGAGGTCGCCGGTGCCGACCACGATGCCGCCGGCGTGGTTGGCGAGCCGGAACAGGTAGTCGGTGCGCAGGCCCGCCTGCACGTTCTCGAAGGTCACGTCGTAGACCGCCTCGCCCTTGGCGAATGGGTGGTCCATGTCGGCGAGCATCTGCTTGGCGGCCGGGCGGATGTCGATCTCGGCGGCTGTGCAGCCCAGCGCCTTCATGAGCGCGTGGGCGTTGGTCTTGGTGGCGTTCGAGGTGGCGAACCCCGGCAGCGTGTAGGCCAGGATGTCCGAGCGCGGGTATCCCAGGCGGTCGAACGCCTTGGCGATCACGATCAGCGCGTGGGTCGAATCGAGGCCGCCCGAGACGCCGATGACGGCCTTGCGGGTGCCGGTGGCCTCCAGGCGCTTGGCGAGGCCGGCGACCTGGATGTTGTAGGCCTCGTAGCAATCCTGCGCGAGGCGCGACGGGTCGGCCGGCACGAACGGGAACCGCTCGATCCGCCGGATCAGGCCGAGATCGGCCTGGGGCGGGTTGAGCCGGAACGGCACCCGGCGATAGGGCAGGGCGCGGCCGCGCGCGTCGTCGTCGAAGCTGCCCGCCTGCAGGCGCTCCTGGGCGATCAGGTCGAGGTCGATGTCGGCCAGCGTCGTCACCGGCTTCTCGGGGAAGCGCTCGCCCTCGGCGAGGCGCACGCCCAGCTCGTCGACGCTGGTCTGGCCGTCCCAGGACAGGTCGGTGGTCGATTCGCCCTGGCCGGCCGCCGCGTAGACGTACGCGCAGGCGCCCCGCATCGAGGCCGCCCGGGACAGGAGCGCCCGCGACTCGGCGCGGCCCACCGTGATCGGGCTGCCCGAGAGGTTCGCCAGCACGGTGGCGCCGGCGAGCGCGGCGCGCATGCCGGGGGGCTCGGGCACCCACAGGTCCTCGCAGATCTCCACCCCGACCACGAGGCCCGGCAGGTCCTCGGCCGGGAACAGTAGGTCGGTGCCGAACGGCGCGTCCTGACCGGCGACCCGGACGGACTCGCCGACGATCCCGGCGCCGGAGGCGAAGTGGCGCTTCTCGTAGAATTCCCGGTAGTTCGGCAGGAAGGTCTTCGGGACGACGCCGAGCAGGCGGCCGCCCTGGATGGCGAGCGCGCAATTGTAGACGCGGTGCCGCCAGCGCAGGGGCGCGCCGACGATCAGCAGCGGCCGGAGACGGGCCGAGTCGGCGATCACGCGGGCGGCCGCGGCCTCGACCGCGTCGAGCAGGGTCTGCTGGAGCAGCAGGTCCTCGATCGCGTAGGCCGAGAGGCCGAGCTCGGTGAAGACCGCCAGCACCGCGCCCGAATCGTGGCAGGTCCGGGCGAGGTCGAGGACGACGTCGGCGTTGCGCTCGGGCTCGGCCGGATGGCTCCGGCCGGTGCAGGCCGCGACCCTGGCGAAGCCGTGGCGGTAGAGGGAGCGGAAGCGCGCCGGCGATTCGGAGGTGGCTGGAGACACGGGCACCTGTCCGGGTGAGGGGTGGCTGCGGGTTACTATAGCGGACGCGGGCGGAGGGCGGCGCGGAGCCTGTTCGCGCCCTGGCCGGTTCCCGACGTCATCGCGAGAGACTGCGCTGCGGCGGATCGGGACGGGGCCCAGATCGCGATTTCCGGTCCATCGGGCGTCGTTACCTCGAGATTCCGCGTTCGAATCGGTCGCCGGTGGCCGTGACGGCCCGGCCGCGGCGATGCGGGGCCCTGCCGGAGCGCCGGGCCGATCGTCCCGCATGGTTTCCGCACCGCGGCCGACGGCAAGCCTCCATTAACGACGAATGGCCTAACTCAGGAACAGCCGCCGCGCGTCGGCGGATCCCTGTTTCGAGTATCGTCTGAGAACCCATGCGCGCATCGGGACGGCCTCCGTACTCCCACCGTGACCCCGCCCGCCCTGTTCGCGGCGGCGACCGCTCGGGCCTCTCCCTGGGAGCCCTGGCGCACCGGCTGATGGCGCTCCGCGCGAGCCTCACCCGCCGCCTCTCCGGCTCTCCCGCGGGCCTGCCCGCCCGCCCGTCCTACGGCGCGCCCGGGCGCCGGGCCGAGCCGAGCTGGCTGACCCCGCCGGGCGCGATGGTCGGCCGCGAGGGCTCCGAGCGCGCCCCGCGCGCCGCGGCGCCCGAGCCACACTGGCCGGCCCAGGTCTTCGACGACCGGGCGAGCCTCGACGCCCTGGACGCCCCGATCTTCGAGAGCCGGATCGACCGCAGCGCCTCCGCGCCGGGCGTGCTGGTGCGCCAGCCGCGCCGCCCCGCCGCCATCGCCCCCGACTACGCGCCGGCCGCGGCTCCGCTCGCGGGCCATGCGGCCGGCCATGTGGCCCACCAAGTGACCGACCACGTCGCGACGCCGGCCGCCGCGCCGGCGCCGGCCGCGCCCTCGGCGGTCCGCTACACCCGCACCCCCGATTCGGTTCTGCAGGAGCGCCGCCAGCGCGCCCTCGAGGCCGAGCGCGTCGCCCTGGAGCGCGCCCGTGCCGAGGCGCAGGCCGCTGCCCTGGCCCTGGAGACCGAGCGGGCCGCCCGCGAAGAGGCCGAGCAGGAGCGGGTCGAGCGCGCGCGGATCGCGGCCGAGGCGGCCGAGCGCGCCGCAGCCGTGCCGGCCCTGCCCGAAGCCGCCGCGCCGGACGCGGAGCCGGTGCCCCTGTGGCGCCAGCCCTTCGTCGCGCCGCCGGGCGTCCGCTTCTTCCGCACGCCGGACCGCCGCCCGGTCCGGCCAGCGGTCGAGCTGGCCGCCTCAACGGCGGCGATCGCCCCGGTCGCGGCCGCGTTGGTCGCCGCCGCACCGGTCGAGACGGTCACCGAGGCCCCGGCCCGCGACTGGTCGGACCTGCCGGACTGGTCCGAGGTCCAGCCCTGGTTCGACGGCGGCGACTGGTCGTCCGTCGATGCTTGGTCGGCCCTGGAGGCGCAGCCCGCCGAGGTCGCGCCGCCCCCGGCCGCCGTCTCGGCGCCGGCGGCGTCCGACGAGCGCTTCGTCTCCATGCCCCTCGACATCTCGCACCTGCGGTCGCTGCCGCCGCGGCCGGTCTACGTGCTCGACCGGCTCGTCCGGTTCGACCAGCCGCCGCGTCCCGCCGATGGGCAGGATAACGGGACGGAGACCGGCCAGCGGATGGACGAGGCCGCCTCGATCCGGAGCGCCTTCCTGCCGCCCGTCGCGCCGCCGGCCGCGTCGGGCCTGTCGCTGGTCTTCGGCCCCGGCAGCGCCGCGGCCGAGCCTCCGGCCGCCCCCGCGTCCGAGGCGCCCCGCCGCGCGCCGGCTCTCAGCGCCATGGCGGCCCGGGCGGCGATCCGCGCGGCCGGCCAGCCGACCGTCGTCCCGCCAGCACCCCCGGCCGTGCCCGAAGCCGGTCCCGCCCCGGTCGTTGCCGCACCGGTCGCCGCGCGTGCCGAGGCGGATCGCGTTGTGATCCCGATGACGCCGCGCCCGGTCCTGCTCCGCGGCAAGCTGGCGCCGCAGCCGGAGCCGGTCGAGACGGAGATCGAGGCGGAGATCGGGGTCGAGGCCGAGCCGGTCGCCGCTGCCGTCGAGGCGATCGAGGTCGCGGCCCTGCCGGCCCCCGCGCCGGCGTCGGTCCCCCTGGTGGCGCCGCGGGCACACCTGATCCCGGCCGGCCGCCACCTCGAGATCGCCCCCATCGAGAACGCCGATTACGAGCTGCCGTCCCTCGAACTGCTCGCCCTGCCAGCCCCCGGCGGCAGCGAGGAGGTCGACGCCGACGTGCTGGAGCAGAACGCCCTCAACCTGCAGCAGACGGTCCAGGATTTCGGCGTGCGCGGCGACATCCTGGCGGTGCGGCCGGGCCCGGTTGTCACCCTCTACGAGCTCGAGCCCGCCCCCGGCACCAAGTCCAGCCGCGTGATCGGCCTGTCGGACGACATCGCCCGGTCGATGTCGGCGGTCTCGGCCCGCGTCGCGGTCGTCCCCGGCCGGAACGTCATCGGCATCGAGTTGCCGAACGAGACCCGCGAGACCGTGTTCCTGCGCGAGCTCCTCTCGTCGGCCGACTTCGCCGAGAGCAAGCACAAGCTGGCTCTGTGCCTGGGCAAGAACATCGGCGGCGAGCCGATCATCGCCGACCTCGCGCGCATGCCGCACCTCCTGGTCGCCGGCACGACCGGCTCGGGCAAGTCGGTGGCGATCAACACCATGATCCTGTCGCTGCTCTACCGGCTGAAGCCGGAGGAGTGCCGCCTGATCATGGTCGATCCGAAGATGCTGGAGCTGTCGGTCTACGACGGCATCCCGCACCTGCTCTCCCCGGTCGTCATCGACCCCAAGAAGGCGGTCATCGCCCTCAAGTGGGCCGTGCGCGAGATGGAGGAGCGCTACAAGAAGATGGCCAAGATCGCCGTCCGGAACATCGACGGCTACAACGCCCGCATGAAGGAGGCCCGCGACCGGGGCGAGACCATCACGCGCACGATCCAGACCGGCTTCGACCGCCACACCGGCGAGGCGGTGTACGAGGACGAGGCGATGGATCTGGCGCCGCTGCCGTACATCGTGATCGTGGTCGACGAGATGGCCGACCTGATGATGGTGGCCGGCAAGGACATCGAGGGGGCGATCCAGCGTCTGGCGCAGATGGCGCGCGCGGCGGGCATCCACCTGATCATGGCGACGCAGCGGCCGTCGGTGGACGTGATCACCGGGACGATCAAGGCGAACTTCCCGACCCGGATCAGCTTCCAGGTGACGAGCAAGATCGACAGCCGCACGATCCTGGGCGAGATGGGCGCCGAGCAGCTTCTGGGTCAGGGCGACATGCTGTTCATGGCCGGGGGCGGGCGCACGACGCGGGTGCACGGGCCGTTCTGCTCGGACAGCGAGGTCGAGAGCGTGGTCGCCCACCTCAAGCGCCAGGGCCGCCCCAGCTACCTCGACGCCGTCACCGCCGACGATTCGCCCGAGGAGCCCACCAAGGAGGGCGGCCGGTCTGGCCGGGGCAAGGCGGCCGCGGCCGACAAGGCCGAGCGGTCCGACGAGCCCGAGGAGGAGGCCCCCGTCTTCGACATCGGCGCCTTCGCGGCGGCGAGCGGCGGCGACTCCGACGACCTCTACAAGCAGGCGATCGAGGTGGTGCTGCGCGACCAGAAGGCGTCGACGAGCTACATCCAGCGCCGGCTGCAGATCGGCTACAACCGCGCCGCCTCCATCATGGAGCGGATGGAGATCGAGGGCATCGTCGGCCCGGCCAACCACGCCGGCAAGCGCGAGATCCTGGTCGCCGGGGCGACGCACAGCTCGGCCGGGATGTACGACGACGAGTGAGCGGCTTCACGCCGGGCCGCGCCCTCACGGGGGCTGCCCGGGCGTCGTATCTTCGCCACAGGGCGGGTCTCTAAGCCCTGTGTCCCGCCCCCTGTTCACCGCCGGAGCCCGCCCCGCGGCTCCTCAGGAGACTCTGCCGATGATCGGCCGCCGCACCCGCACAGCCGGCTCCGTGATCGCCGCCGGGCTGTGGCTCGCGACCGCCAACCCGGCCCACGCGCAGGTCGGCGCCTTCATCGACAGCCTGTTCGGCCACAAGGAGGAGCCCGCCCCGCAGCCGGAGGCCGCCCCGGCGGCCCCTGCGCCGGCCAAGAAGGCCGCGCCCAAGGCCAAGGAGGCGAGCAAGGAGACGAGGCCCGGCACGGCCAAGTCCGGCAAGGGCGGCGACAAGGCCGCTGACAAAACCGACCACAAGGCATCCGAGCCGAAGGTCGCGGC
Source organism: Methylobacterium sp. D54C (assembly GCF_053345595.1). Lineage (NCBI taxonomy): Bacteria > Pseudomonadati > Pseudomonadota > Alphaproteobacteria > Hyphomicrobiales > Methylobacteriaceae > Methylobacterium > Methylobacterium sp. D54C. The sequence goes on along the minus strand of NZ_JBKFAK010000036.1, from coordinate 10,095 downwards.
GGTGGGCGCGCCGACGGCGATCGTCACCGCCGACTCGGCCGATCCCGCCGCGCTGCTGGCGCAGGCCAACGCCTACTTCAACGGCATCAACACCCTGACGGGCAATTTCGTGCAGATCGGCGCCGACGGCCGCCGGATCGGCGGCAAGCTGACGCTCGTCAAGCCCGGCCGCCTGCGCTTCGACTACGACCAGCCCTCGCCGCTGGAGGTGGTCGCCGACGGGACCTCGGTGGCGGTGCGCGACCGCAAGCTGAACACCCAGGACCTCTACTTCATCGCCCAGACGCCGCTGAAATTCCTCCTGCGCGAGAAGATCGACCTCGCCCGCGACCTCACCGTCACCGACGTGGCGAGCGATCCAGGCAGCGTCCGCATCAGCCTGGAGGACCGCGCCACCCTCGGCGGCACCTCGAAGATCCAGCTGTTCTTCGACGCCGAGATGAAGACCCTGTCGCAGTGGCGGATCACCGACCCGCAGGGCTACGTCACCACGGTGACGCTCTCGAACCTGCAGAAGGGCAAGAGTGTCGACAGCAGCCTGTTCTTCATCAATTATGGACGGTCCGAGGACAAGGCGATGCAGCAGCAGATCCAGCAATCGCAGAAGTGACGGGGTCGCCCCTCAGGGGGCGCCGAGCCCGGCCGCGGCGCCCGGCCGCCACCGGTTCAATTCCCGATCGATCGCGCCCTCCGTCCCGTGCAGGAACTCCGCGGTCGGCAGGCCGGGGGCCAGGGCCGCGAGGTAGCTCACCACCACCGTGCCGGACCGGGTCGCCGCGCCCCCGGGCCAGAACAGGCCGGAATTGAGCGCCACCGGCACCACCGGCAGGCCGAGACGGCCGTAGAGCAATTCGACGCCGCGCTTGAAGCGGAGCGGCTCGCCGATCGCGCCGCGGGTGCCCTCGGGGAAGATCAGGACCGACCGCCCCGCCGCGACCGCCTCCCGACCGCCGTCGATCATGGTGCGCAGGGCCTGGGTGCCCTTGGCCCGGTCGATGACGATCATCGGCGAGCGCCGGAGGAACCAGCCGACCACCGGGATCGCCAGCAGCTCCCGCTTCGCGACGATCGCCACGTCCGGCACCAGGACCAGGAAGGCCAGCGTCTCCCAGGTCGACTGGTGGTTGGCGACGATCAGGCAGGGCTCGTCCGGCAGGTGCTGGCGGCCCTCCTCGACGTAGCGCAGCCCGACGATGCGCCTGAGCCCGCCCAGGATCCCGCGCGCCCAGAGCCGCGTCGCCCTGCGGATCGGCCGCTGCGGCGATCCGGACAGGAGGAAGATCGCCAGCGGCGCGAGGAACAGGGTCGTCCAGGCGGCCCAGTAGACGGCGAACAGGAGCGAGCGGGCGTGCGCCATGACGGGCCTCGACGAGGGGCCCGGGACAGGGCAGGGCCCGGACATAGCGCCTGCCGGCCGGGCGCGCACGGCCTTTCGCCGGGCGGGCGGTGAGCGGACTGTCGCGGGCCGCGAAATCGGCTATCGGAGCGCAACGCCGTCAGAACCCCAGCGCCGCCCGTGCAATTCACCGTCACCACCTGGAACATCAACTCGGTGCGCCTGCGCATCGACCTCGTGCTGCGCTTCCTCGCCGAGCACAGGCCGGACGTGCTCTGCCTCCAAGAGACCAAGTGCCCGGACGACGCCTTCCCGCTGAAGGCCCTGCGCGGTTCGGGCTACGAGCACGTGATGTTCGCGGGCCAGAAGGGCTACAACGGCGTCGCGATCCTCTCCCGCTTCCCCCTGCACACCCGCGCCGTGATGGGCTTCTGCGAGCGCCAGGATGCCCGCCACATCTCGGCGGTGCTGGGGCCGGAGGCCGGCGCGGCCTCGGGCATCGTGCTGCACGATTTCTACGTCCCCGCCGGCGGCGACGTGCCGGACCGCGACCTCAACCCGAAATTCGCCCACAAGCTCGACTTCCTGTCGGAACTGCGCGCCTGGGGCGGCAGGCGCGTCTCCGGGCCGGCGATCCTCGTGGGCGACCTCAACGTCGCGCCCCTGGAGCACGACGTCTGGTCGCACAAGCAGCTCCTCGACGTGGTCAGCCACACGCCGGTGGAGACCGAGGCGCTGGAGGTGCTGCGCGGGGAGGCGGGCTGGATCGACGCGGCGCGCCACCTCACCCCGGAGCCGGAGAAGATCTACACGTGGTGGAGCTACCGCTCCCCCGACTGGTCGGCCGCCAACAAGGGGCGGCGCCTCGACCATGCCTGGGTGTCGCCCGACCTCGCCGGGACCGTCCGCAAGGTCGAGGTGCTGCGCGAGGCCCGCGCCTGGGAGCGCCCCTCCGACCACGCCCCGGTGACCCTCACGCTGGAGCTGTGACCGGGCGCGGAACTGCGGCGCGGTCCGAGCATTGCCCGCTCACGAACCCGTGACGTGAGCGAGCCCCGATGCGCAAGATCCTGATCGCTTTCCTGCTTCCCAAGGTCGTGTCCTACCTGCGCCGCCGCTACGGCGGCCCGCACGCCACCCGCAATCGCGCCTTCTGAGACGGCCCGGTCGTGGCCTCCGCCTGTGACCCCCGGGCGCAGGCGGAGGCCGCGGCGATGGCCCTAGATCCTGCGGGTCCCCCGCCGAGGAGCCGCACCCGATGACCCAGGACCCGCGCGAGGCCGGCCCCCGGCCGCCATTCCCTGGCGACCAGCAGCAGACCCGCCCGGGCCTCACCACGAAGATGACGCCGCGCCCCGACCACGGCGAGGAGAGCTACGTCGGCAAAGGCCTGCTCACGGGTCAGGCGGCGCTGATCACCGGCGGCGATTCCGGCATCGGCCGGGCGGTGGCCATCGCCTACGCCCGCGAGGGCGCCGACGTGGCGATCTCCTATCTCGAGGTCGAGCAGGAGGATGCCGAGGACACGAAGGCCTGGGTCGAGAAGGCCGGCCGCCGCTGCCTGCTCCTCCCCGGCGACATCCGCGACGAGGCCCGGTGCCGGGATCTCGTGGCGCGCACCGTCGCGGCCTTCGGGCGCCTCGACATCCTCGTGAACAACGCCGCCGCCCAGGTGGTGAACGAGGGCCTCGACGATCTGGCGGCGTCCGACATCGAGGGCTCGTTCCGCGCCAACGTCTTCGCCATGTACTACCTCACCCAGGCGGCGGTGCCGCACATGAAGCCGGGCGGCGCGATCGTGAACAGCACCAGCGTGCAGGCCAAGGTCGCCGACCCCAGCATGCTGATCTACGCCGCCACCAAGGGCGCGATCGCGAGCCTGACCATCGGCCTGTCGAACCTGCTGGCGCCGCAGGGCATCCGGGTGAACTGCGTCGCCCCCGGGCCGGTCTGGACGCCGATCCAGCCGATCGTGAAGAACCCCGATCAGATCGAGCAGCTCGGTGCGCAGACGCCGCTCGGCCGCGCCGGCCAGCCCGCGGAGCTGGCCCCGGCCTACGTGCTGCTCGCCTCCCGCGAGGGCAGCTACATGTCCGGGGCACTGGTGCCGGTCACCGGCGGCATGCTGATGCTCTGATCCCGCACCCGTCGCCGCTCTTTGCGGCGGCACCACGCCGTCGTCCCGAGCGCAGCGACGCGACCCGGACCCGCGGGACATCCGCCGGGCGTGGCGCTCCTGGGTCGCTTCGCTGACGCCGGTCATCGCCGGGCGGATGTTCGGGCAGACCCTCGACGGCGCGCGCGCGATCCATCAGACGTTGAGGGCGGATCGGTTCACAACGGCGGGACGGCCCTGAAGGCCGCCCGGGTCCGGCGCGCGGTGATGGCACCGCCGCGGACCCGAACGCTGACCCGCGCCATCCGGGCGCCGCCGATCCCGACGGAGACGACCATGAGCGACGCCCAGGCCCGGACCGCGCTGGTGACGGGGGCCGCCCGCGGCATCGGCCTCGCCACCGCGACCCGCTTCCTCGCCGACGGCTGGAACGTCGCCCTTCTCGACATCGACGGCCCGGGCGCGGCGGCGGCGTCCGAGCGGCTCGGCCGTCCGGAAGCCACGCTCGCGGTGACGGCCGACGTCTCCGACCCCGAGGCGGTGGCGGCGGCGATCCAGCAGGTCGCCGACCGGTTCGGCCGCCTCGACGCCCTGGTCAACAATGCCGGCATCGCGATCTTCAAGCCGCTGACCGAGACCACCTTCGCCGACTGGTCGCGGGTGCTCGCCGTCAACCTGTCCGGCCCGTTCCTGTGCACGCAGGCGGCCGTCCCGCTCCTGTCCGAGCGCGGCGGGGCCATCGTGAACATCACCTCGATCTCGGGCCTGCGCGCCTCGACGCTCCGGACCGCCTACGGCACCAGCAAGGCGGGGCTCGCGCAGCTCACCAAGCAGCAGGCCGCCGAGCTGGCGCAGTACGGGATCCGCGTGAACGCCGTCGCTCCCGGTCCGGTGGACACCGCGATGGCCAAGGCGGTGCACAGCCCCGAGATCCGGGCGGATTACCACGACGCCGTCCCGCTCGGCCGTTACGGGCTGGAGACGGAGCTCGCGGAGGCGATCGTGTTCCTCTGCTCGGAGCGCGCCTCCTACATCACCGGTCAGCAGCTCGCCGTCGACGGCGGCTTCGAGTCGACGGGAATCGGCCTGAAGACGCTGCGCGGCGCGCGCAACATCTGAACGCGTCGGCCCGATCCGCCGGGTTCGGACAGGGTTCGTTAACCCTGCCGCCGTAGCCCGGAGGCTTGGTCAACAGGCGCGGGCACCATGCCGAGACTCGGCTCCATGATCGTCGACGGTCTAGCGTTCGTCCTCGTGGCGATCGCCCTCGCGGCGGTCGTCGCCGGCTACGAGCGGAACCTGCCGGATCCGTCCGCGTCACCCGCGCTGGTCGCCGCGGGCGCCCCCGTCTGGACCGACCCCGAGACGACGGGCTCGATCGCGCCGGCCGCGGGCCCGGTCGCCCGCTGGGCGGACGCGCGACCCCCGTTCGCGGCGCCGGAGTCGGATCGCGCCGCCGGCGGAACCTGGGTGAGCCCGCCCCGCCGCTGAAGCGCCGCGGGGCGGCTCACCGGGGCTCCCGCCGCGATCACAACTGATCGTTAACTATGGTTGCCGAACCTTCCACCGCACAGCGAAGCGGAGATGCACCCATGGCGCGCGACGGCAACCGACCCCACCCGAGCGCCCTGGCGCGGTATCCGGTTCCGATCGAGCTGATCTCGGCCCTGTTCCGCGCCGACGACGCGGAGCGCGACCGGCTGCTCGCGCCGATGCCGGCCTACGGCCGCGCCCGGATCGCCGCCTACTGCGCCGAGCACGCGCGGCTCGAGGCGCTCGGCCTGAAGGTCGCGCGCTCCTGCGACGAGGCGACGCTGGTCAGGGCTGCGGGCGAAACGGTCGGCGCCGACCTCTTCGCGCGCTCGCGGGCGCCCGAACCGGCGCCGATCCAGCTCCAGGCCGCCTGACCGACCCGCCGCGCGGAGGCCCGGCCGAGAGTGTCGGCTTGATGAATGCCCGAGCCTGTCCGGGTTCACAGCGGCCGGCGCATCCTCCTGTCATCGGCCCGGCGCGTCCGGGCCGCAGGTTCAGGAGATCGTGTCATGATGCGCGCCAAGGTGATCGGCCTCGTCGCGGTGGCCGCCGCGGCTCTCGCGACCGCCACGACGGCCAACGCGGCGCCGTTCGGCTACGGGCCGCCCGATGCCGGATCGGTGATCGAGCGCGTGGCCGGAGGCTGCGGTCCGGGCTTCCATCCCAATCCCTGGGGCCATTGCCGGCCGAACGATCGTGGCTGGGGCTGGGGCGGACCGCGGGGGCCCTACGGCGGCCGGCCCGGCTACGGCGGCTACGACCGCGGCTACGGCGGCTACGGCGGCTACGAGGGCCCGCGCCGGTCCTACGGCGGCTGGTGATCCGCGTCGGCGACCCGAGTTGGGGTCGCCGCGTCCAGAGCTCGGCCCGCCGCGCGCGATCCGGATCCGCGGCCGGCCGGTGCCGGGTCAGTGCTCGGCCATCGCGTTGTCCCCTGGAACGGACAAACCCATATTCACGACGGCATAGAGCCGTATTAATATCTTTCGGGACGCAACATAGTGTCCCGGAGATTCTTCGTCATGAGTCGCTATGTATTTGCATCCCTGATGATCGCCGGCCTGGTGGCCGGCGCCGCGCCGGCCGCCGCGCTCTCCGCGAAGGATTGCTCGGTCAAGTATCAGGCTGCCAAGCAGGCCGGCACGCTCAACGGCCAGAAGTGGAACGACTTCCGCAAGGCCGAGTGCGGTGCGGCGGCCGACAACGCCCCGACGACCGCGCCGAACCCTGTCTCGCCGACCGCGACGACGGCTCCGGCCGCGCCGCCGGCCGCCCCGCGCGCCGGGACGACGTCCGCCGCCGCGGCGTCGGCCACGTTCCCCCGCGCCGTCGATCCGAGATACGCCAAGGAATCGGCCGGCAAGGCCCGGATGCACACCTGCCTCGACAGCTACAACGCCGCGAAGGCTGCCGGAACGCTGGGCGGCATGAAGTGGATCGAGAAGGGCGGCGGCTACTACTCGGCCTGCAACCGGCAGCTCAAGGGCTGAGCGGCGGCGCTCCGGGGCGCCGAAGGCGGGCGGCCCGAGACGTACGCAGGCGGATCTGGATCCCGGGCACCGCCGCGCGGTCCCGGGATGCTGCCTTGAAACGGCTGCGCTGACGCAGCCCAGATGTCCGCGTCACCCGGGTCGGGCAGGCCGACCCGGGTGACGGTACAGGGCCTCCGGATCGCCGGTGGTCCTAGAAGGGGATGTCGTCGTCGAGGTCGTAGCCGCCGCGGCTGCCACCGCCACCGCCGCCACCCGAGGAGGCCGGGGCCGGACGCCGCTCGCCACCCTGGGCGCGACCGCCGCCGAAATCGCCGCCGCGATCACCACCCCGGCCACCGCCGAAGTCGCCGCCGCGGCTGATCTGGCCGCCGCCCTCGTCCTCGCCGGCGAAGTCGCCGCCCCCGCCGCCGCGCCCGTCGAGGATCGTCATCTCGCCGCGGAAGCGCTGGAGCACCACCTCGGTCGTGTACTTCTCGACGCCGGAATTGTCGGTCCACTTCCGGGTCTGGAGCTGGCCCTCGATGTAGACCTTCGAGCCCTTGCGCAGGTACTGCTCGGCCACCCGGGCGAGGTTGTCGTTGTAGATCACGACCGAGTGCCACTCGGTCTTCTCCTTGCGCTCGCCGGTCGCCTTGTCCTTCCACGACTCCGACGTCGCGAGCCGCAGGTTGCAGACCGGGTCGCCCGAACCGAGGCGGCGCATCTCGGGATCGCGCCCGAGATTGCCCACCAGAATCACCTTGTTGACGCTGCCCGCCATCGCTCTCTCCTAGTCGTACGGATCTCACAGGGCATCTGCCCGGCGGCGCGCGAACCATGCGCCCGGGCCTCCGGAGCGGCAACCGGCGGGGCGGGCTTGTGCCCGCTTTCCGCAGCGCCGACGGATAGATTTGTTCTATATCTGTTCCGTTTCGGCAGCAAGCCGCTCTCAGGCGACGCGGACGACGAGCTTGCCGAAATTCCGACCTTTCAACAGGCCGATGAACGCCTCGGGGGCGTTCTCCAGCCCCTCGACCACGTCCTCGCGGTAGCGGACGCGCCCGTCCTGGATCCAGCCGGCGACCTCCTTGCGGAACGTGTCCGCCTGCTCGGCGAAGTCCCAGACTATGAAGCCCTGGATGTGCAGCCGGTTGGTCAGGACCGCGCGCATCAGGCCGGGCAGGCGGTCCGGGCCAGGGGGCACCTCGGTGGCGTTGTAGGCGGAGACGAGGCCGCAGACCGGGATCCGCGCGAATGGGTTGAGCAGCGGCAGCACGGCGGCGAAGACCGCGCCGCCGACATTCTCGAAGTACACGTCGATGCCCTTCGGGCAGGCGGCCGCCAGCGCGCCCGGCAGGTCGGATCCGCGATGGTCGATCGCGGCGTCGAAGCCGAGCTCCTCGGTGAGGTAGCGGCACTTCTCGGGGCCGCCCGCGATCCCGACGGCGCGCGCGCCGTGGATCTTGGCGATCTGGCCGACCAGGGAGCCCACGGGGCCGGCGGCGGCGGCCACCACGACGGTCTCGCCGAATTTCGGCCGGCCGATGTTGAGGAGGCCGGTATAGGCGGTCATGCCCGGCATCCCGAGCACGCCCAGCGCCGTGGAGGGCGGGGCGGCGTCGGGGTCGACCTTGCGCGAGCCCTTGGCGTCGGTGACAAAGTACTCCTGCCAGCCCGCGAAGGCTGTCAGCAGGTCGCCCACGGCGTGATCCGGGTGGTTGGAGGCGACCACCTCGCCCACCGTCTCGGCGGTGATCGGCGCGCCGATCTCGACGGGCGCCGCGTAGGATTTCGCGTCGCTCATCCGGCCGCGCATGTAGGGGTCCAGGGACAGCCAGCGGGTGCGCAGGAGGACCTGCCCGGGTCCGGGCTGCGGCACCGGCACCTCCTCCAGGCGGAAATTCTCGGGCCGCGGCTCGCCGTGCGGGCGCGAGGCCAGGACGATGCGGCGGTTCATGGCGGTGGTCATTCCGGACTCCGGGACACGGGCTTCCGCCCCGATCTGGGGCGCCGGGCCCGCGAGGCAAACGCGCCGCCGCGATCGCGCGGCCGAGTCGCGCGTTGTCCCGACTCGAGAGCGCGGAGCGGCGGCATGCGGGAGACGGCACTGGGACTCGGGCTGGCAGCTATGGCGGCGGGGGCCGCCCTGGCCGGTCCCCTCGACGGCTATCGCGACCGGGCGCGGGTGCTGGTGCTGTCGGCGCCCGAGGCCGGGGACGCGCAGCTCCGGGCGCAGCGGGCGGCGCTGGCCTCTGTCCGCACCGGCGTCGCCGAGCGCGACCTCGTGGTGCTCGAAGCGGTCGGCACGGGGGCCGAGGCGCGGGCCCTGCGCGAGCGCCTCGGCCTGCCCGCGGACAGCTTCCGCGCGGTCCTGGTCGGCAAGGACGGGGGTGCCAAGATCACCGAAGCGGCGCCGATCGCGCCGCAACGGCTGTTCGCCACGATCGACGCGATGCCGATGCGCCGCAGCGAGATGCGCGAGCGCCGCTAGGGCCCGGGCCAGGGCTCGATCCCCTGTGAACGGCGGGGCCGCGGACACCATCGGTTAAGCCTACCGGCCTATCACCGAAACGTGTCGACGGCCGCGCACCGGCCGTCCGTTGAGGCCCGCCAGGACGTTCGGACGAGACGCTCGAATCGATGACCCGACAACAAGTCGCCACCGCCATCCGCCGCCTCGTCGACCTGCAGGTCGAGGATATCGAGCGCGCGGTCCGCGACGGCCACAAGACCATCGCGCTGAACGAGCTGGCGGATCTGAACCGCCAGCTCAAGGCCTTCGCGGCCGCCCTCAGGAAGGCGCCGGCCCGCATCTGAGCCGGATTCCCGCGCTACCAGCGCGGCCCGCCCCAGCGACGGGGCGGGATGTCCTCCGGCGGCGGGGGAGGCGGCGGCGGCCCGCGGTCGACGACCGGCTCATCGCAGACCCGCACCCGTCGCAGCACCGGCTCCCCGTCCGGACCGAAGCGCCGCCGCACGAATTCCCGGCATGCCTCGGGGGACGCCTCCGGGGACGCTTCCGGGGGCGCCGCTGTGAAGCGGGGGCCGCGGACTTCGGGTTCGGGCCGCGGTCCCGGAGGGGGCGGGGGCGGCGGTGGCCGGCGCTCCGGCTCGTCGTCCTGGGCGGGCCCGCCGTAGCCGTGCGGCGGGTAGGGGCCGTCGAAATCGGCGGCCAGGGCCGGGCCGGCGGCGAGGAGCAGGGCGCAGAAGCCGGTTCGTAAGAGGAGACGACGAGCGGGCACGGTGGCCTCGGCGTGAGCGGGCGCGCGGGGATCGCGGCCATCATCGCCGGAGGATGCGACGGGGTGCCTGAACCGCCTCCGAGCCGCGGTGTCGGCCGCCGTTCAGCCGGCTACTTCTGCATCGCGTTCACTTCGCACTGGGCGTAGTCCGCGCTCGCCTTCACGTAGGCATTGAGCTTCTGCAGGTAGGCCTCGGCGATCGGCCGGAAGGCCTGCGCCTGCAGGTTATAGGCCTTGATCGCGTCGTTGTAGCTGTAGGCCTCCCAGCCCGGGCAGCCTTCCTTGGCGTCGAGGCAGGCGGGCTTCGGCGGCAGCTCCGGCTTGGCCGGGCGCGCGGAGGCCGGCGGCGGCGCGGGCGGCGTGCAGGCCGCGGCTGCCGGCGCGGCGGCGGCCGGC
>NZ_JBKFAK010000035.1:0-29900 GCF_053345595.1 Methylobacterium sp. D54C | reverse complement strand
AGGCCCGGGACGTGCGGCTCTCCATCTTGGCGGCGGCCACTGCGCCGACATGCCGGATACGTTTGTGCAGACCGGACACAGGCACCTTCACCGACCACCTTGCGGACGGGGCGGGCCATACGTTTTTAGTACGTCGCGCTCCATGCGCGTGCGGTCGAGCTCCCGCCGCAGTCGGGCGATCTCGGCGGCCTGATCAGACGGGGACGCAACCGGGCTTGGTGACGAGGCGCCCGTCGATCCAGCAGACCGCGGCCCGGGTGAAGCCCCGTTCAGCGTGGCGCGCTACTGCCTCAGCATCGAGGGCTGGATCCCAAGCTCGGCCGCGACCTGCATCTGCGGCCGGCCGCTGCTCTCCAGCAGGGCGACCGCTTCGCGTTTGAACTCGGATGTGAACTCTCGTCTCGTCTTCGCCATCCGACACCTTCCCCGCTCAGCATGAGCGTATCAGAGGTGTCCGCGATGCCGAGGGAGGATCACCCGCCTTCCCGGAGCCGGTCCGCCGAGCCATCCGCCACGCCGCACGGGACGATAGACGATCGGGGCACGATCCGGGTCCTGCAGTCGAGCCGGGCCCCCGTGCCCGGACGCGGGTCGGTCCGCGCCACGTCGCGGTTGGCCAAGCGAGTGTCGCTGGCGTGGCAGCGAGCCGTCGGTCCGGCGGCGATAGTTTCGGGGCCTGAATGGCTCCGGAGGTCCCATGCTCGACGTGACGCCGACCCCTCTGCAGCGTCTCCTGCGGGAGCGCCGTCGCGGCTACAGCCTACCGGCCGAGTTCTACCTGAGCCCCGAAGTCTTCGAGGCCGACATGGCGGTGATCTTCGGCCGCCACTGGATCTACGTCGGCGTCGAGCCGGACGTGCCGGAGGCCGGCGACGTCATGGTCGTCGACATCGGCAAGACCTCGGTGGCGATCGTCCGCGACGACGACGGCGCCGTCCGGGCCTTCCACAACGTCTGCCGCCACCGCGGCGCCCGGCTCGTCCACGAGGAGAAGTCCACCGTCGGCAACCTCGTCTGCCGCTACCATTCCTGGACCTACGACCTCACCGGCGCCCTCATCCACGCCGACCACATGGGGCCGGATTTCAAGCGCAGTTGCCACGGGCTCAAGCCGGTCCACATCCGCTCGCTCGAGGGCCTGCTCTTCGTCTGCCTCTCGGACGACCCGCCCGCCGATTTCGACGCGATGGCGGCCCGGCTCGGTCCCTACATCGCGCCCCACAACATCCGCGACACCAAGGTCGCCTTCCAGAAGGACATCATCGAGCCCGGCAACTGGAAGCTCACGATGGAGAACAACCGTGAGTGCTACCATTGCGGCGCGAACCATCCCGAGTTGACCGTGCCGCTCTTCGCCTACGGCTTCGGCTTCGCGCCCGAGGAGATGGACGAGCACGACCGCGACCAGGCCGAGCACTACGGCTGCCTTCTCCGTAAGCGCCATGGCGAGTGGGAGGCGGAGGGGCTCCCGTCGAAGGAGATCGACGAGCTCGACACCATGATCACGGGCTTCCGCACGGAGCGGCTGCCGCTGGACGGCGAGGGTGAATCCCACACGATCGACACCAAGGCCGCCTGCCGGAAGCTCCTCGGCAGCCTGACCAACGCCAAGCTCGGCGGTCTCTCGGTCTGGACCCAGCCCAATTCTTGGCACCACTTCCTCGGTGACCACATCGTCACCTTCTCGGTGCTGCCGCTCGACGCCGAGCGCTCGCTCCTGCGCACCAAGTGGCTCGTCCACAAGGGCGCGGTCGAGGGCGTCGACTACGACCTCGCCAACCTGACCGGCGTCTGGGAGGCCACCAACGACCAGGACAGCGAGCTCGTCGGCATATGCCAGCAGGGCGTGCGCAGCCCGGCCTACGAGCCTGGCCCGTACTCGCCCCACACCGAGATGCTCGTGGAGAAGTTCTGCAACTGGTATGTCGGCCGCATGGCCGCGCATCTGGGGCGCTGATCATGGCCCCGGCCTCCGCCAGGATCCCCGGATCGCCAGAGCCGGCCGCCGCGTCGCTCGCGGCCACCGCGCCCTGGGATGCCGAGACGGACGACGTCCTCAACTGCGTCGCGGTGCGGGCCGAGACGCACGACGTGAAGACCTTCGTGCTCGCCGCCCGCGAGCCGCGGACGTTCCGCTACCGGCCCGGCCAGTTCCTGACCTTCGCCTTCGAGATTGGCGGGGAGACAATCCACCGCTGCTACACGATCTCGTCGGCGCCGACTCGGCCGCACACCCTGTCGATCACCGTCAAGCGCGTGGCCGGTGGCCCGGTCTCGAACTGGCTGCACGACAACCTGAAGCCCGGCGACACCGTCCGGGCGCTCGGTCCGATGGGCGAGTTCTCGTGCTTCACCCATCCCGCGGCGAAGTACCTGCTCCTGTCGGGCGGCAGCGGCGTCACGCCGATGATGGCGATGGCGCGCACCTTCCACGACCTCGGGGCGGGCCGCGACGTGGCCTTCGTCCACGCGGCGCGTAGCCCGGCCGACATCGTCTTCCGGGACGAGCTCGACCTGATGGCCCGCCGCGACCCGGCCCTCAGCGTCCACGCGATCTGCGAGGCCGACGCCCCGGGCGAGGCCTGGACGGGCCCGCGGGGCCGGCTGACACCGACGCTCCTGCGCGAAACGGTGCCCGACTTCCTGGAGCGCACGGTTTTCGTCTGCGGCCCGAAGCCCTACATGGACGCCGTGCGGGCGATGTTGGCCGAGGCCGGCTTCGACATGGCCCGGCACCACGAGGAGAGCTTCGATTTCGGCGCCCTGCCGGAGGCCGAGCAGGCAGCCGCCCGCGACGCCGAGCAGGCCCTCGACGACGCCCCGGCCGCCGGTGTGCGCAGCTTCCGGGTGGAGTTCGCCAAGACCCGCCGGGTGCTCGACTGCCCGGAGGACATGACGGTGCTGGACGCGGCCCGCAAGGCCGGGATCCGCCTGCCCTCCTCCTGCGCCAAGGGCCTGTGCGGCACCTGCAAGTCGAAGGTGGCCTCCGGCACCGTGGCGATGACACACGCGGGCGGCATACGCCAGCGCGAGATCGATGCCGGCATGGCCCTGCTGTGCTGCTCCCGGCCGACGAGCGACCTCGTCATCGATCGGTGAGGCCCGGGCCGCGCCCGGCCCCTCCCCGCATCGCACACCCCCTCGCCTTCGGGAGTGCTCCCGTGATCGCCAACGCCGACGCGCTGCTGAAGCCCCTGACCATCAAGGGGCTGACCTTCCGCAACCGGGTGATGTCCACCAGTCACGCGCCGGGCTACGGCCGCGACGGCAAGCCCCAGGAGCGCTACCAGCTCTACCACGCCGAGAAGGCCAAGGGTGGGATCGGGCTGACCATGTTCGGCGGCTCCTCGTCGGTTGCCCCCGACAGCCCGGCCGCCCCCTGGAACCAGATCTCGGTCGCCGACGACGCGGTGATCCCGTTCTTCCGGCAGTTCGCCGACCGGGTCCACGCCCACGGCGGCAAGTTGATGATCCAGCTCACCCATATGGGCCGGCGTACCAAGTGGGACACCGAGCACTGGCTGCCGACGCTCGCGCCCTCGCCGCGCCGGGAGCCCGCCTCCCGCACCCTTCCGAAGGAGATGGAGGCGGAGGACATCGCCCGCGTCGTGCGGAGCTTCGCGGCGGCCGCGCGCCGCTGCCGCGAGGGCGGCCTCGACGGCTGCGAGGTCTCGGCCGCCCACGGCCACCTGATCGACCAGTTCTGGTCGCCCTCGGTTAACCGGCGCACCGACAAGTACGGCGGCAGCCTGGAGAACCGGATGCGCTTCGGCATCGAGGTCCTGGAGGCGATGCGCGCCGAGGTCGGCGACGATTACGTCATCGGCATCCGCATGTCCGGCGACGAGATGATCGCCGACGGACTCTCGCAGGAGGATTGCCTGACCATCGCGTCGGAATACGCCCGGCGCGGCCTCGTGGACTTCCTCAACATCCTGGGCGGGCAGGCGCGGGACCACATCGCCCACGCGATTTCCCTGCCCAACATGTCCTTCCCGGTGGCGCCGTTCCTGTTCCTGCCGAGCGCGATCAAGCGCGAGGTCGACGTGCCGGTCTTCCACGCCCAGCGCGTCACCGACCTCGCGACCGCGGCCCGGGCGGTAGCGGAGGGCCACGTCGACATGGTGGCGATGACCCGGGCGCACATCGCCGACCCGCACCTCGTGCGCAAGCTGTCCGAAGGCCGGGCTGACGATATCCGCCAGTGCGTCGGCGCCGGCTACTGCATCGACCGCATCTACGTCGGCGGCGACGCCCTGTGCATCCAGAACGCCGCCACGGGCCGCGAGGCCACGATGCCGCACGAGATCCGAGAGGCCGATGTCCGCCGCCGCGTCGTGGTCGTCGGCGCCGGGCCCGCCGGGCTCGAGGCGGCCCGCGTCTGCGCCGAGCGCGGCCACGCGGTCGTGCTGTTCGAGAAGGGCGCGCAGGCCGGCGGTCAGATCAACCTGGCGGCGAAGGCCGGCTGGCGCGAGGCGATGTCGGGCATCACCCGGTGGCTCGTCGCCCAGGTCACCAAGCTCGGCGTCGACCTGCGCCTGAACACGGCTGCCACCGAGGAGGCGATCCGCGCCGAGAAGCCCGACGTGGTGATCGTCGCGACCGGCGGCAGCCCGTTCCGCGGCCACGCCAAGGGGGCGGAGGCGCACGCCGTGACGACGGCCGAGGTGCTCTCCGGCGCGGTCGAGCCGACCGGCTCGGTCCTGCTCTACGACGAGATGGGCCAGCACAACGCCGCCTCGGTCGCCGAGCTCCTGGCCAAGCGCGGCTGCCTCGTGGAGATCGCCACCCACGACCGGATGGTGGCCGAGGAGGTCGGCACCACGAACCAGCCGATCCACCTGCGCGAACTCTACAGGCTCGGCGTGGTGATGACGCCGAACACGGAGCTGATCGAGATCTATCCCGAGGGCAACCGCTTCGTGGCGGCCCTGCGCAACACCATGACCGACGCCGAGGAGGAGCGCCTCGTCGACCGCATCGTGGTGGAACACGGGACGCTCCCGGTGGACGGGCTCTACCACGGCCTGAAGGCCGGCTCGGTGAATGGCGGCCAGACCGACCAGGGGGCCCTGCTCCGCGGCGAGCCGCAGCCCTTCGACCTGTCCGGGGGCTACGCCCTCCACCGGATCGGCGACGCCGTGGCCGGGCGCAACATCCACGCGGCGCTCTACGACGCCCTGCGGCTGTGCAAGGACATCTGAGCTGAGCCATGGCCGGTCCCGTCTCTCTGGCCACCGTGTTTCCCGGCCTCGTCTGGGCGATGGCGGCGCTGGCCCTCGTTCAGGTCGCGCGCCGGGCAAACCTCTGGCGGGCCGGGGCGACGGCCCCGGTGGCGTGGCTCGACGGCCTCGCCAAGCTGCCCCGGCGCTACCTCGTGGACGTGCACCACGTCGTGGCGCGGGATGCCTACGCGTCGCGGATGCACGCGGTGGTGGCGGGCGGCCTGCTCGCAGCCTCGGTCCTGACGGCCTTGGCGATCCTGCCGCCGCTCGCCCGGTCCGGGCCCTACTGGATCCTCGTCGCCCTGGCCTTCGGCGTCACGGCCGCCGGCTCGCTGCTCGTCGGCGCCCGCCGCTACCCGCGCAGGACGCCGCGCCTCTCGGCCGGGCGGTTCCAGATCCTGCCCGTCCTGCTCGTCGCCTACGCCCTCGGTGGCACGGCGACGGCCCTAGCGCTGGGCTTCGGCGGCGGCGGCCTGCTCGCGCCCCTCGCCCTGGCGCTCGCCGCCGCCGGCGGGCTCGGCCTCGCCTTCGAGGTGCGGCACGGCCCGATGCGCCACTCCGTGGCGGGCGCCCTCCACCTCGTCGCCCATCCGCGCCCCGGCCGCTTCGAGGGCCGGCCGGACACCGCGCTCCAGCCCCTCGACCTCGCCGCGCCGCGCCTCGGCGCCGCGATGCCGGCGGACTTCACCTGGAACCGGCTCGTCTCCTACGACGCCTGCGTCAGCTGCGGGCGCTGCGAGACCGCCTGCCCGGCCTTCGCGGCCGGCCAGCCGCTCAACCCGAAGCGGCTCATCCAGGACCTCGTCGCCGGCCTGTCGGCGGAGGAGCCCGCCTATTCAGGCGCGCCCTACCCGGGCGGCCGCGAGGCCGCGGGCGCGCGCGGGCCCCTCGCCCGCCTGATCGGGCCGGACGCCCGGATCCATCCCGACACGCTCTGGTCCTGCACCACGTGCCGCGCCTGCGTCGAGGAATGCCCGATGATGATCGAGCACGTCGACGCGGTGGTGGCGCTCCGCCGCCACGAGACCCTGGAGCGCGGCGCGCTCCCCGAGAAGGCGGTCGCGCCGGTGACGGAGCTGCGCCAGGCCGGCGATCCCGGCGGCCGGCCGCTCCAGGCCCGCACCGACTTCGCCGCCGGCCTCGACCTCCCGCTGGTCTCCGCCCGGGAGAGCACCGACGTGCTGCTCTGGCTCGGCGAGGGCGCCTACGATCTCCGCTACGGCCGCACGCTCCGGGCGCTGGTGCGGCTCCTGCGGGAGGCGGGCGTGGACTTCGCCGTCCTCGGCCCGGAGGAGCGCGACACCGGCGACCTCGCCCGGCGGCTCGGGGACGAGGCGACCTTCCAGGACCTCGCCCGCACGAACGCCGCGACGCTCGCCCGCCACCGCTTCCGGCGCATCGTCACGGCGGACCCGCACGCCCTGCACGCCCTGCGCAACGAGTACCCGGCCTTCGGCGCCCGCTACCCGGTGGTGCACCACACCGCGTTCCTCCTAGAGCTGGTCCGGGCCGGGCGGCTCAATCCGGGGCGCCTGCCGGACCGGGCCGTGACCTATCACGACCCCTGCTACCTCGCCCGCTACAACGGGGAGACGGAGGCGCCCCGCGCTCTGCTCGACGCGATCGGGCTGACCCGGGTCGAGATGACCCGCTCCGGGCGCCGCGCCATGTGCTGCGGCGGCGGCGGCGGCGCCCCGGTGAGCGACGTCCCCGGCGAGCGGCGCATCCCCGACCTGCGGATGGCCCAGGCGGCCGAGACCGGCGCCGGAACCGTCGCGGTCGCCTGCCCGTCCTGCACGGCGATGCTGGAGGGCGTGACCGACCGCAGGGCCGAGATCCGCGACGTCGCGGAGCTGCTCCTCGAGGCCGTGGAGGCGGGACGATGACCCGCCCGCGCCGCGATCCCCGCGCCGAGCGGGCCGCCCTGCGCGTCGCGTCTCGCGAAGCCGGAGACCGGCCGCGCTTCGACCGCAGCGCGCGCCGGGCAGGTGTCCGTCCGCGCCGCGACCCGCGCGCCGAGCGCGAGGGCCGGCGCGTCGCCGGGGGCGCCCGCCCGCGGTTCGACGTGAGCCAGCAGGACCGCTCCGCGGTGCCGGTCCCGGTGCAGGTGGCTCGTCAAACCCAGGCCACCCCCACCGTCGTGACGGTGGCGGATCCCGCCTTCCTCGTCGTCGCGGTGCCCGACTGCGTCGGCGGCCGCCTCTCGACCCACGACCGGCAGCTCCTCGGCGCCGCGCGGGTTCTCGCGGGCCGCGACGGCGCGGTCGTGCTGCTCGCCGCCGGCGCCTGCGCCGGATGCGGCGCGGCGGGCGCGGACCGTCTCGTCGCGCACGGAGACGGTGACCGGGCCTACGATCCCGCCGGCCGCGCCGCCGGGATCGCCGCGGCCCTGACAGCGCTCGATCCGCGCCACGTCCTGTTCCCGGAATCCCTCGACGGCGGCGACGTCGCCCGCCGGGTCGCGGTCCGGCTCGGCGCGCCGCTGTTCACCCAGGCCGAGGGCGTCTCCGCCTCCGGGCTGATCCGCCCGGCGCGCGGCCGCAGCGTCGAGCAGCGGGCCGCGCCGGGCCTGCTCGCCACCGTCGCCCCCGACGCGGTGGCCGAGTATGCCGGCCCGCCCCGGGAGGCGCGGCCGCTGGCTGTCGCGACGGCGGGGCTCGCGCCCGCCCGGACGGCGATCCTCTCGGCGCAGCGCGTCCCGGCCGACCCGGCCACGGTGCCGCTCGCGCTCGCCGAGTTCGTCACCGCCGCGGGCAACGGCGTCACCGACCTCGACGCGTTCCGGCAGCTGGTCGCGGCGCTCCGCGCGACCCCGGGCGCGAGCCGGGTCCTGTGCGACTCCGGGCTGATGCCGCGTCGGACCCAGGTCGGCGCCTCCGGCACCGTCCTGGCGGCGACCTGCTACCTCGCCCTCGGCATCTCGGGGGCGCCGCAGCACCTGCAGGGTGTCGCGGGCTGCGAGCACGTCGTGGCGGTCAACACCGACCTGCACGCGGCGATGATCGAGCGGGCGGGCCTCGCCATCGTGCAGGACGCGCAGGCGGTCATGCCCGCCCTTCTGCGGCTGCTGGCCGCGGAGGCCGCGGAGGCCGCGCGCCCGGAGGGCAGCCCATGATCGGCGTCGTGCTCCTCTCCGCCGGACGGCATCCGGTTTCGGGCGCGACGGTCCTGCCGCGGCTGGAGGCCCAGGCGATCCGCCTCGCGACGGGCCTCGGCGAGGCCGTGGGCCTCCACGCCGGGCCGGACGCCGCCGCCGTCGCGGACGCGCTGGGCCACGGCCTGTCCCGGATCGTCCACGTCCCCGTGCCGGCGGGCGTCGATCCGGTGCCGGCTCTCGTCGCGCGCCTCGCGACGATGGCGCCCGGCCTGATCCTCGCGGGCCGGCGCGGCCAGGGGGGCGACGAGACCGGGATGGTTCCCTACGCGGTCGCGCAGGCCCTCGGCTGCCTCCTGATCCCCGACGTCGTCGCCCTCGCGGCCGGCGATGCGGGCGCCCTGTCCCTCGACCAGACCCTCGGCCGCGGTGCCCGCCGCCGCGTAAGCCTGCGCGGGCCGGTCCTGGCCACGATCCATCCCGACGCGCCCGCGCCGCTCCCCTTCGCCTACGGGCAGGCGCGGCGCGGCGTGATCGAGACCGTCGCGGGCGACCCGGCCGCGGCCGCCGCCCCCGTCCCGGTCTTCGAGGAACGCCCCTATCGCCGCCGGCCGAAAATCGTGAAAGGTGCGCCGTCCGGCGGCTCGGCGGCGGAGCGGCTGAAGGCGGCGACCGGCGAGGCCGCGTCCGTCGGCGGGCGCCTGCTCGTCCGGCCCGAGCCCGACGAGGCCGCCCGGGAGATTCTGACTCACTTGCGCCGGATCGGCGTCCTCGGTCCGCCGGCCCGCGAATCCCGATGAGGAACCCGATGGCTATGACCTCCGACGATCTCCTGGCCCGGCTGCGCGCGCTCGGGGTCGCCTACAAGCTCTACGAGCACGCGCCGGTCCTGACCGTCGAGGCGATGATGGCGGCCTGCGGCGACATCGTCGGCGCGCACACCAAGAACCTGTTCCTGCGCGACGGCAAGAAGACGCACTTCCTCGTCACGCTCCGTCACGACGCCCAGGTGGACCTGAAGGCGTTCCGGGCCGTCCTCGGCGCGCGGGGCGGCCTGTCCTTCGCCAGTGCCGAGGCACTCGACGAGCAGCTCGGCGTCGCGAGCGGCGCGGTGTCGCCGCTCGCCGCCCTCAACGCCGCGCCGGGCAGCGTGCGGATCTTCGTCCAGGACAGCCTGCTCGCGGAGGCGCGGATCAACGTCCATCCCCTGGTGAGCACGCGCACCCTCAACCTCGCGCCCGACGACCTGCTGGCCGCGCTCCGCGCGGAGGGTCACGCGCCGGAGCCGTTCGCGCTGCCGGGGGCGTCGCAGGCGGCCTGACACGGTCCCCGGCGAGGCCGCGCGGGACGTCGCGCTCAGCAGGCGGCGACGTTGACCGCGAGGCCGCCGAGGGAGGTTTCCTTGTACTTGGCCTGCATGTCGTGGCCGGTCTGGCGCATCGTCTCGATGACCTGATCGAGGCTGACGAAATGCACCCCGTCGCCGTGGAGGGCGAGGGATGCGGCCGCCACCGCCTTGTTGGCACCGAAGGCGTTGCGCTCGATGCAGGGGATCTGGACGAGCCCCCCGATCGGGTCGCAGGTCATGCCCAGATGGTGCTCCATGGCGATCTCGGCGGCGTTGGCGACCTGCCGCGCGTCGCCCCCGAGGACGGACGCGAGCCCGGCCGCCGCCATGGCGGCCGCGGAGCCGACCTCGCCCTGGCAGCCGACCTCGGCGCCCGAGATCGAGGCCCGGCGCTTGATCAGACCGCCGATCGCCGCGGCGGCGAGGAGGTAATCGCGGCCGCGCGCCTCGCTCCAGCCGGGATAGAAGTCGACGATGTAACGCAGCACCGCCGGCACGATCCCGGCCGCACCGTTGGTCGGCGCCGTGACGATCCGGCCGCCGGACGCGTTCTCCTCGTTCACCGCCAGGGCGAACAGGCTGATCCAGTCCATGATCTCGTGGGCCGGCCGGCTGTTCGTGAGGCGGTTCGCCTCGAGGGTTTCGTGCAGGCGCTTCGCGCGCCGCCGGACCCTGAGGCCGCCGGGCAGCTCGCCGTCCATGCGCAGGCCACGACTGATGCAGGCCAGCATGGCGTCGCGGACGGCGTCGAGCCCGGCCTCGATCTCCGCCTCGGTGCGCAAGGCGCGCTCGTTGGCCATCTGGACCTGCGGGATGGTGAGGCCGGTCTCGGCGCAGATCCGCAGCAGGTCGGCACCGCTCTCGAACGGGTGGGACACCGCGACGGCGCCGAGGCCGCCGGTCTCCCCCGCCCCCTCCTCCTCGACGAAGCCGCCGCCGACCGAGTAGCAGACCACCTCGTCCAGCACAGCGCCGTCGGCGTCCAGGGCGCGGAAGCGCATGCCGTTCGTGTGGCGGGGCAGGACCTCGGCGAAGTTGAAGACAAGGTCCTTCGTCGTGTCGAAGGCGACGCCCGGCAGGCCGATGGCGCCGGTCTCGGCCAGGGTTCGCGTGTAGCCCGTCACGGCGTCCGGATCGACGGTCGCGGGCTCGTGGCCGAGCAGGCCGAGGAAGATCGCCACGTCGGTGCCGTGGCCGCGCCCGGTCCAGGCGAGGGAGCCGAAGATCTCCGCGGACACCCGCGCGACGCCGGCCCGGCCGGAGACGCGGTCGCGGAAGCGGCGCGCGGCCACCATGGGCCCGATCGTGTGGGAACTCGACGGGCCGATCCCGATCTTGAACAGATCGAAGGCGCTGATCATCGCGCGGCGGCTCTCTCCAGCGGGCCGGCCCCGAAGGCGGCTTCCTGCAGCAAGCCATACACGTAGGTCGCGAAGGACCGCCAGCACTCAACCCGGTATGTCGGGACCGGGCCGGGGCGACGGATCAGCACGATCTCGGCTTTGGCGAGGACCGTGCGGGTGGCGCTGCCCGCCGGGAAGGCGGCGTCGCCGAGGTCGAGGGGGCAGCCGGCGTTAAGGGCGATCGCGGCCGCGTCCCCGCGGACGTCGATCCCGACATTGCGGTGCGACACGTCCACGAGGGCGTGCGTCCGGCCGGCGAGGTCGGTGCTCACGGCGGCGGCCAGGATGTCGGCATCCGTCTCGGGCGCGCCGATCAGCCACTCGTCGGGACCGAGGCGGGCGATCCAGCGGGTCTGGTCGCCCGACAGGGTGTTGATCGGGCGGTCGAGCGCGAGACCGGCCGCCGGCACCCGGGGGCCGCGCAGGCGCAGGGAGAAGCGCGCCTCGGCTTCGGCCGGCTGGATCAGCAGGCCGGCGCGGACCGGCGCCGCGGTGCGGCCGAGCGGGAGCGTGCGGGCGGTGCGGTAGCGGGCCTCAAGCATTGATGCGCTCCCCCTTGGGATCGAAGAACACCGGCTCGGCCACGGTGGCGGTGGTGAAGCCGTCCGGGGTCGTGACGTGGAGGGTCCGGCCGAGCCGGTCGCGCCCGCCCGCCACGAGCGCGAGCGCGATGGAGCGGTTGCAGTTCGCGCTCCAGTAGCTCGACGTCACGTGGCCGAGCATCCGCATCGGGATCGGCTGGTTCGGGTCGGCGACGACCTGCGCGCCCTCGTCAAGGACGAGCTTCGGATCGTCGGTGACGAGCCCGATCAGCTGCTTGCGGCCGGAGGCGACCACGTCCGGCCGGGCGAGCGAGCGCTTACCGACGAAATCCGTCTTCGCCTTGGCGATCATGCCGGCCAGCCCGACATCGTCCGGGGTGACGGTCCCGTCCGTCTCCTGACCGACGATGATGTAGCCCTTCTCGGCCCGGAGCACGTGCATCGTCTCGGTCCCGTAGGGGGTGATCCCGTGGGGCCGTCCCGCCGCCATCAGCGCCTCCCAGACCGCCAGCGCGTGGTCGGACGGGACGTTGATCTCGAAGCCGAGCTCGCCGGTGAACGAGACCCGGAACAGGCGGGTCGGCACACCGCAGATCGTGCCGGAGCGCATCGCCATGTGCGGGAACGCCTCCGGCGACAGGTCGATGCCCCCGACAAGCGGCGCGATCACCGCCCGCGCCTTCGGGCCCTGGAGGGCGATCACTGCCCACTGCTCCGTGGTCGAGGTCAGGAAGACGTTCAGCTCCGGCCACTCGGTCTGGAGGTAATCCTCCATGTGGCCGAGCACCCGGGCGGCGCCGCCCGTGGTGGTCGTGACGTGGAAGCACTCGGGCGACACGCGCGCCACGACGCCGTCGTCGAGGATGTATCCGTCCTCCTTGAGCATCAGGCCGTAGCGGCAGCGGCCCGGCTCGAGCTTCGCCCACGGGTTGATGTAGAGGCGGTTCATGAACTCGGCCGCGTCCGGGCCGACGATCTCGATCTTGCCGAGCGTCGAGGCGTCGAAGATGCCGACGCCCTCGCGCACGGCCTTGCACTCGCGGGCGACCGCCGCGTGCAGGTCCTCGCCCGGCTTCGGGAAGTACCAGGCGCGCCGCCACAGGGCGACGTTCTCGAACAGGGCGCCGCGGGCCTCCGCCCAGCTGTGGATCGGCGTGGTGCGGATCGGGTCGAACAGGGCGTGGCGCGCCGGGCCGACGAGGGCGCCGAAGGTGACCGGGGTGTAGGGCGGCCGGAAGGTCGTGGTCCCGACCCCGGGCAGCGCCTTGTCGAGCTGCCCGGCGACGATCCCGAGGGCGTTCATGTTTGAGGTCTTGCCTTGGTCGGTCGCCATGCCGGTCGTGGTGTACCGCTTGACGTGCTCGATCGAGTGGAAGCCCTCGCGCACCGCCAGCTTGATGTCCTTCGCGGTGACGTCGTTCTGGAAGTCCACGAAGGCGCGAACCTTGGTGGTGTTCGCGTCGGTCGGCATGATCCGCACCGGCTGGAACCCTGTCGGCGTCGGCGTCGCCGTGTAGGAAACCGCCTCCGCGCTGCCGGCCGCCGCCGCGCCCGCCGCGCTGCCCTCCGTCAGGCAGGCCGCGAGGTCGTAGGTGCCCCTCGCCGCCCCGGCCGAGCGCTCGGCCTGGGCCGAGGTCGCAGGCAGGAAGGCGTCGAGGGCGGGATCGTAGGCGAGCTTGCCGCGGGACTGCGAGAACAGGTGGACCGCCGGCGTCCAGCCGCCCGACATGCCGACGCAGTCGCAGGCGAGACGGCGACGGGCGCCGACCCGCCCGTCGCTCCCGATCGGCGCCACGAGCAGCCCCGTGACGCGCGCCCGGCCCTCGGACCCGACCACGGTGTGGCCGGTCAGCACGGTGATCCCGGCCGCCCGCAGGCGCGCCGATTCTGCCCCGCAATCGGCCTCGAGGCGCAGGTCGACGAGGGTGACGTCGGCGCCGGCCGCCTTCGCGTCGAGGGCGGCGGTGTAGGCCGAGGCGCCGGCGGTCGTGAAGACGATGCGCCGTCCCGGCAGGACGCCGTAGCGGTTGACGAAGACCCGCACGCTCTCGGCGAGCAGGATGCCCGGACGGTCGTTGTCGGCGAAGACCAGCGGCCGCTCGTGCGACCCGCCGGCGAGCACGACCTCGCCGGCGCGCACCTGCCACAGCCGCTCGCGGGGCGCCTTCGCGGACCCGGCGGGCAGGTGGTCGGTGACGCGCTCGGCCAGCGCGACGTGGTTGTGGTTGTAGTAGCCGAAGGCGGTCGTGCGCGGCAGCAGGATGACGTTCTCGCGCCCGTCGAGGTCGGCGAGGGCGGCCTTCAGCCACTCCGCGGCCGGTCGGCCGTCGATCTCGGAGGTCACGTCGTGCAGCAGGCTGCCGCCGGGCTCCGCGCCCTCGTCGGCGAGGATCACCCGCTTGCCGGTCCTCGCCGCTGCGAGGGCGGCCGCGAGGCCGGCCGGCCCGGCGCCGACGATCAGGACGTCGCAATGGGCGTGGCGGTTGGCGTAGCGGTCCGGATCGGCCTCGGTCGGCGCCTTGCCGAGACCGGCGGCGGCGCGGATGAACGGCTCGTAGACCCGGTCCCAGAACGTCCGGGGCCACATGAAGGTCTTGTAGTAGAACCCCGCGACGAAGACCGGCGAGAGCAGGTCGTTGACCGCGCCGACATCGTAGCGCAAGGACGGCCAGTGGTTCTGCGACCGGGTCCTGAGGCCCTCGCGCAGCTCCACCACCGAGGCGCGGTTGTTCGGGTCGACCCGGCCGGGGCCGCGATCCACCGACAGCAGGGCGCTCGGCTCGTCGGGACCGTGGCTCAGGATGCCGCGGGGCCGGTGGTACTTGAACGAGCGCCCGACGAGGTGGATGCCGCTGGCGAGCAGGGCCGAGGCGACGGTGTCGCCCTGGTAGCCCTCGACCGTGCGGCCGTTGAAGCTGAAGCGGACCGGGCGCGCGCGGTCGATGCGGCCGCCCCGGGCCAGTCTGAACGGCTGTGCCATCACGCCCTCGCCTCGGTGTCGGTGGAACGGGAGGGCGCGGCGCCCGCGGGGTAGGTCTCGATGAAGCGGTCGCTCACGGTGTCGCGCAGAGCGTTGAACCAGCGGCCACAGCCATGGGCGTGGTTCCAGCGCTCGGCGTGGACGCCCCGCGGATTCGCCCGCACGAACAGGTGCTCGGCCCAGGCCGCGTCGTCGAGGGCGGCGGGGTCGGCCGGCCGGGCGACATGCGCCTGGCCGCCGCAGCGGAATTCGGTCTCGGGTCGGTTCCCGCAATACGGACAGGCGATCAGCAGCATCGGGCGTCTCCTCGCTGGGACGGGTGGTCGCCGGTCAGTGCGCGACGGCCGCGGCGGCGGCCTCGTCGATGAGCCGCCCGGTGCGGAAGCGGTCGAGAGTGAAGGGCGCGTTGATCGCGTGGGGCGCGCCGGTCGCGAGGGTGTGGGCGAAGACGTGGCCCGAGCCCGGCGTGGCCTTGAAGCCGCCGGTGCCCCACCCGCAATTGACGAACAGGTTCTGCACCGGGGTCTTGCCGATGATCGGCGAGCGGTCGGGCGTGACGTCGACGATGCCGCCCCAGGAGCGCAGCATCCGCATGCGGGTGAATTGCGGGAAGAGCTCGCAGATCGCGTCGAGGGTGTGGGTGGTGATGTGGAGCCCGCCCTGCTGGCTGTAGGAGGTGTACTGGTCCGTGCCGGCCCCGATGACGAGCTCGCCCTTGTCCGACTGCGAAATGTAGGCGTGGACCGCGTTCGACATCACCACGCAGGGGAAGACCGGCTTGACCGGCTCTGAGACCAGGGCCTGGAGCGGGTAGCTCTCCAGCGGCATCCGCACGTCGGCCATGCTCATCACCGTCGAGGTGTGGCCGGCCGCCACGACGCCGATCCGGCCGGCGCCGATGAAGCCGCGGGTCGTCTCGACGCCAATCGCCGCCCCAGCGGCGTCGCGGCGGATGCCGGTCACCTCGCAGTTCTGGATGATGTCGACGCCGCGGGCGTCGGCGCCGCGGGCGTAGCCCCAGGCGACCGCGTCGTGGCGGGCGGTGCCGGCCCGGCGCTGCAGGGCGCCGCCGAGCACCGGGTAGCGCAGGTGCGAGCCGATCTCGAGGGGCGGGCAGAAATCCCTGCACTGCTCCTTCGACAGCCATTCGTTGTCGATGCCGTTGAGCCGGTTGGCGTAGACGTGGCGCTTGAAGCTCTGAACGTCGTGGATGTTGTGCGCGAGCATCAGCACGCCGCGCTGCGAGAACATCACGTTGTAGTTCAGCTCTTGCGCCAGGCCTTCCCAGAGCTTGAGGGCGTGCTCGTAGAGCGCGGCGCTCTCGTCGTAGAGGTAGTTGGAGCGGATGATCGTGGTGTTGCGGCCAGTATTGCCGCCGCCGATCCAGCCCTTCTCCAGCACGGCCACGTCGGTGATGCCGTGGACGGTCGCGAGATAGTAGGCCGTCGCCAGACCGTGGCCGCCGCCGCCGACGATGACGACGTCGTAGGCGGCCTTCGGCTGCGGATCGCGCCACTGGCGGCCCCAGCCCTGATGGCCCCGGAGCGATTCCGAGAGCAGCGATGTGAGGGAGAAGCGGCGCATCGGTGAGCCCCCTTGGATGATCGATCATCGGCGCGCCGACCGGTCCCGGCTTTCTCGACGGCGACCGCGAGTTTGAGATTTGCGACGCCCCGTCCCGCCGCCCTCCCGGAGCCAGATTCTTCGGGCCTTTCACGCCTCAGCCGGTTGTGATCGGCGGGCACTTACCTTTGAATGGTTCTCGGCTAATCTGTCCCCGGGGGCGCGTCGATGGACCAGATCAGCAGGGCATGTCGGACGTCGGAGACGACATCGGTCGGCTTCATGCTCGTCGCGCAATTCTCGATGATCGCCTTCTCGTCGGCCATCGAGCCCCTGCGCCTCGCCAACCGGGCCGCGGGCCGGGACCTCTACCGCTACTCGCTCTGGTCGGAGCGCGGGGACGGTTGCACCGCCTCGAACGGCGTCGAGGTCAAGGTGTCCGGCGCGTTCGGTGAGGCCCAGAACCTCGACATGCTCATCGTCTGCGGCGGCATCGACATCCACCGGCACGACCACCGGGCGCTGAACGCGAGCCTGCGCCGGAGCAGCACCCGCGGCGCGGCGATCGGCGCCGTCTGCACCGGAACCTACGTGCTGGCGAAGGCCGGTCTCCTCGACGGGTACCGCGCGACGATCCACTGGGAGAATCTCGCGAGCCTCGCCTCCGAGCACGATGCCCTGGAGATCGGCTCGGACCTGTTCGAGATCGACCGCAACCGCTTCACCTGCGCGGGCGGCACGGCGGCGGCCGACATGATGCTCTCGCTGATCATGCGCGAGCACGGGCCGGACCTGGCCTCGAACGTCGCCGAGCAGCTCATCCACCACCGCATCCGCGAGGCCGGCGAGCGCCAGCGGATGGACCTGCGGATGCGCCTCGGCGTGGCGCATCCCAAGCTCCTGCACGTGGTCGGGCTGATGGAGGAGACCTTCGCCGAGCCCCTCGGCAGCCAGGAACTCGCAGATTCCGTGCGCCTGTCGAAGCGCCAGCTGGAGCGGCTGTTCCTGAAGTATCTCGGTCGCTCGCCCGCGAAGCACTACCTGCGCATCCGCCTCGAGCACGCCCGGCACCTGATCCGCCAGACGGCGATGCCGCTGCTCAGCATCGCGATCGAGTGCGGCTTCGCCTCGGCGTCGCACTTCTCGAAGGCCTATGTCGACCATTTCGGGCGCCCGCCGAGCGCGGAGCGCAAGCTCACCGGCGGCACGGTCGGGCGCGGGCCGGGCGAGGCCCAGGTCGCCCTCGCGAAGGCGGGCGCCTAGGCGCGGCTTCGGCGCGCGGAGACCGGCGTGCCCGTCGGTCGCCGCGCTCTGAGCACGTCTCCGGAACGATGATTCAGGCTAATCTGCTCGCGGAGACCGAGCCGCGTCAGATTTTTCCGTCGAGGCCCATCTGGTAGTACTTGTGGGTGATCTTGTCCTGGTTCTCGAGGAGCCAGTCGATCGAGGGCTCGTTGGTCATGGCCTTGCGGATCGCCTCGGTCATGCCCCGGCGCTGGATGTCGAACAGCGCCTTGTGGTCGACGTGCTGGTCCTCGATGACGCCCGGGCTGAGCCAGACCGAGCAGATGATGCCGAGGTCGTTGGCCTTGTGCTTGGGGATGTAGCCGGCGCGCACGGCGTCCAGCACGCCGTTGGCGATGGCGAACTGGACGGTGCCCATCAGGATCGAGGTGTACTTGCTCTCGGTGACGCTGACCTTGGACACGCACAGGGTGACCGGGCGGACCATGATGTCGGTGTTGAGCAGGGCGAAGACGCGGCTGTGGCCGACGACCTGATCGCCGGTCAGCGTGGCCAGGGCGGTGCCGACCGGCCCGTCGAGCTCGCCGATGATGACCTCGGGCTCGGAGGCGGTGTTGGGCGGTCCGCCCGCGACCAGGGCCTCACCGGCCCGCAGGATGATGCGCTCGTTCATGCTGTCCCTCGCAGGGTAGGACGCGCCCGCAGCGGGCGCGCCGCCTTCGGTCAGAAATAGTAGCCGATGCTCATGATGAACCGGGACTTCCAGCGGTTGTCGCCGCCCATGGCGAGGCCGCTGTTGAACTGACCGGCGCCGACGTAGGGATCGTTCCGGCCGAACACGCCCTCGGTGTAGATCACGAGGTTGGGGTCGGCGGTCAGGGTCCAGGCGCTGCCGAGGATGAAGCGCTCGCTCGCCTTGAAGTTCGCGTTGTCCTTGTAATAGGCGCTGTAGCCGAAATACGGCACTGTCGTGAACGGGCCGATCGGGTCCGCGATCTTGTAGGTCACCTCGGCCGAGACGAAGTTGCCGTGGGTCGCCATATTGTACGAGAAGTCGAAGCCGCCGACGGTGATCTGGTCGTTGCTGGTCGGGTTCCTCGGATTGATGTCCTGGCGGACGTAGATCGCCTTGAAGCCCCAGGGCCCGTAGGTGCCGAGCACGTGCACGCCTTCGAGTCGCTTCGACCCGGTCGATCGCGTGTCGAAATTGTAGACGTCGGAGTGCCAGAGCGAGCCGCCGATCGCGAACGAGGTGACGTCGTTCTTGACGAGGAAGTACTCGGCGCGGCCGATGAACATGTTCTCCTCGGCGTTGCGGCTGCCGCCCAGCACGTAGCTGTCGGCCTTGACGATGTTGGTCGAGTAGCGGGCGCTGTCGACGCTGGCCCCGATCGCGTTGGGATTGGCGCCGGGATAATAGGCGAGCTGGTAGTTGAAGTCCGGCTCGACATGTGCGTATTTCACCCCGAGATTGTAGACCTCCTCGAGGCCCATGGTGAAACCGAGGGTCTCGATGAAGCTGGACCCGAAATACGGCACGAGGCCGAACGGCACTTGGTTCATGCCCGCGGTGATGCTGTCTTCCTTGGTGAACTTGTAGCCGAGATACGCGTAGAGCGGGAAGCTGACCTCGCCCGGAAAGCCCCGGTAGCCGTTGCGCGGCCCGTAGATCGAGCTGCCGCCGTAGAAGCGGTACTGGGCGGCGCCAAAGATCGTGTCGGAATCGTAGGCCGCCTTCAGCGCCAGGGTGTCGAAGTCGAAATGCTCGGAGGCCTTCGGTGCCCCGGCCCGGTTGACGTCGTCGAACCGCCAGTCGTAGCGGGCGCGGATCGCCCCGCCGAAGGTGAACTTCTCGGACGGGCTCGCGGCCAGGACGGGCGTCGGATCCGGCACCGCCACTGGCTGCTCCCGGTTGAGCCGCGTCGGCTCGGCGTCGAGTTCCTGCGCGCCCTGCGACTGACTGCTCTGCCCCAGACCGCTCTGCCCCTGTGCGCGGGCCGCCGTACCGCACAGCATCGTGGCAGCCGTACAGGCAGCCAGGATTGCACCGAATCCTTTCATCATCGTCGTGCCCCCAAGTTTTAGGTCGCCGTAGAGTCCCTGGCGGGTAGGTTTTCTTGGTTTTTATTTGTCCGAGCCGGGTTATTATTTCAGCCAGCTGTCGACCGCGGCCCGGTGCTCTGCGATCCACTTCGCAGCGGTCTGATCCGGCTTGACGCCGCGCTCCTCGTTCTGCGCCATCATGGCCTCTTCGTCCTTGATGCCGAGCTTGAACTTCTTGAGGATCGCGTAGACCTCGGGCAGGTCGTCTTTCAGTCCCCTGCGGACGATGGTGTTGACGCTCTCGTCCTCGCCGAAGACCTTCTTCGGATCCGCGAGGTATTTCAGCTCGTAGCGGGCGAACATCCAGTGCGGCGTCCAGCCGGTGACGACGACGTCCTTCTTCTGCCGGATCGCGTTCTTGAGGGCGCTGGTCATCGTGGCGTCACTGCCGTCCACGAGCTTGACCGGCAGGCCGTAGGCCTTGATCGCGGCTTCCGAGCTCTTCATCACCCCGGCCCCCGGGTCGATGCCGATCACCTTGCCGTCCACCTCGGCGGCTTGGGTCTTGAGATCCTCGATGGAGGTGAGCGGCGAGGAGGCGGGGACCACCCAGCCGATCTTCGCCCCGGTCACGTTCGGGCCGAGCAGTTCCAGGCGGTCCTTGAGCTTCTCGTAATAGGCGGCCTGGGTTACCGGGAGCCACGCCGCGACGCTGGCATCGGCGTCGCCCGTGGCCACCGCCTGCCACATCGCGGCGGCCGCGAGCGGGACGGCCTTCACCGTGTAGCCCTTCTCCTCCAGCACCTGCTTGAGGATCGTCGTGGCGGCGACGGCGTCGGCCCATTCGACATAGGCGAGCCGGACCTGCTTGCCGGCGGCTTCGGCGGGGCTCTGGGTGAGCGCGAGGCAGAGGAGAACGCTGAGAGTTCGGACGCGCATCACGGGACCTTTCAGGGCGGGACGGAGCTACGGAAATCGGCGTACGACAGGGTGGCGCCCGGCCGGTCCGGGCGCGGCGAGCAGGGGGCCCGCGACGGCTTCGGCGGCGCGGCGCCCGTCAGGCCGAGCCGTGCGGGCGCGCGCGCGCGGCGAGGGCCTGGGTGAAGCGATCGAGGATGACGGCGAGGATCACGATGCCGAGTCCCGCCTCGAATCCGGCGCCCGCTTCCAGGCGCTGGATCGACTGCCACACCTCACGCCCGAGGCCGCCGGCCCCGATCATCGCGGCGATGACGACCATGGAGAGTGCGAGCATCATCGTCTGGTTGACGCCGGCCATGATGGTCGGCAGCGCGAGCGGCAGCTGCACCTTGAGGAGCTTCTGCGTCGCTGAGCCGCCGAAGGCGTCGGACGCCTCGACCAGCTCCATCGGCACGTTCCGGATGCCGAGCGTCGTCAGACGGATCACGGGCGGCACGGAGAAGATGATGGTCGCGAAGCAGGCCGAGACCGCGCCGAGGCCGAAAAACGGAAGTGCCGGGATGAGGTAGACGAAGCTCGGCAGCGTTTGCATCATGTCCAGAACCGGCGAGAACAGCTTCCAGGCCCAGCGGCTGAGGGCGAACCAGATTCCCAGCGGGATCCCGATCAGGAGCGCCATCACGGTCGCGAGGCTCACGAGGACCAGGGTCTCGATCGTGGACTGCCAGAGCCGGAGATCCCACAGGAACAGGAGGCCGGCCAGCGTCAGGAGCCCGACCTTCCGCCCCCCTATCTTGTAGGTCGCCAACGCCGCCACCGCGATGACCGCCCAGGGCGGCACCGAGACGAGCGCCGTGGTCAGCGTGTCGATCCAGTTCGAGACCGCGCCGCTGACGGCGCGGGTCAGCCAAGCGCCATGGTCGGTGAGCCAATCGAGCCCGTCGTCGCTGAGCGTGTCGAGGGGAAATTTCGGGACGTTCCAGTCCATCCGTCCGCTCCTGTGGGCTTCTGAAGGGGGGCGGTGCTGACGGCCGGCTGGCCGTGCGTGCCCGGGCGCGCCGCCAGTGCGCGGACGATGTCCCGGCTCGTGAGCGTGCCGATCAGGCGACCGTCCTCGGCGACGACCGCCACGGCGCCTTCGTCGGCGACCCGGCTCATCACCGCGTCAAGACGGGTTCCCGCCGGCACGGTGACCGGATCGAGATCGAGGAGACCCGCCAAGGTCTCGCCGGCACGGGCGGCGTCCAGCCTGTCGCGCCGGACGCGACCGACGAAGCGACCCTCCGGATCGGCGACAAACCACGTCCCGTCAGCCTCCGCGGCGACCGCCGCGCGCGCCTCGGCCGCGGTGAGCGTCGGCGCCAGGACGACCGCGGCGTGGTTCGCGACGTGCTCGGTCCGTATGACCGCGGACAGGTCGATATGCTCCACGAAGCGCTCGACATAGTCTGTCGCGGGCCGCGCCACGATCTCCTCGGGCTGGCCGATCTGGACCACCTCGCCGTCCTTCATCAGGACGATGCGCCCGCCGAGGGCGATGGCCTCGTCGAGGTCGTGGGAGACGAAGACGATCGTCTTCTTGAGAGTGCGCTGGAGGTCCCTCAGTTCGGCCTGCATGTCGCGGCGGATCAGCGGATCGAGGGCGCTGAAGGCCTCGTCCATCAGCAGGATGTCGGCATCGGCCGCGAGCGCGCGGGCGAGGCCCGCCCGCTGCTGCATCCCGCCGGAGAGCTCGTGCGGATACTTGTGCTCCCAGCCCTTCAGGCCGACGAGGGCGATGGCCTCCATCGCGCGGTCGGTGCGCTGAGCCAGAGGGAGCTTCTTGATCTCCAGACCGAACGCGACGTTCGACAGGATGGTGCGGTTCGGCAGCAGGGCGAAATGCTGGAACACCATCCCGAAGGTCTTCTGACGGAACGCCAGCAGATCCTTCCGGCCGAGGCGCGTGACGTCGACGTCGTCGACCAGGATGCGGCCGCAGGTCGGTTCCACGAGCCGGTTCATGCAGCGCAGCAGGGTCGATTTCCCCGACCCGGACAGTCCCATGAGGACCAGTATTTCACCCTCGACTACGTCGAAAGAGATATCGCAGAGGCCGACGACCGCGCCACATGTCTGGGCGATGTCGGCCTTCCGTTTCCCTTCGGAGATCAGCGTAATCGCCTCGGCATGATTAGCGCCGAAGATCTTGCTCACTCCCGCTAAGGTAATACGACCCATGTAGTTACGACCTCTGCGATCGATTGCATTTTTCCAGTCGTCGCTTGTTGCCTTGAGCCGGACAAGCCTTTTATCAATGACAATGAAAAGCTACTGGCGGGTCTTTCGCGGGCTTGCCTTTCTGCGACGCTTTCTGGCTAGAACACGACACGTCCGGAATTTTACCGTCATGAATTCACAGTGCGCTGCAGCATTGGCACCGATTTAGACAGGGATGAGAACTTATTGTGCAGGAACAGGCTCGTTTCTTTGCAGGTCCATCGCTCGCAAAGGCGGGCCGTCTCGCGCGCGGCCCAGTTCTCGTCGGCGCGGTTACGCTCCTGGGATGGACACACTTTCGCGACGTCGTCGGTCAAGCGGTACCCGAGACGCTGCCGGGACTTTCGCCGGAATGCTAAGCGGCAAAGCCGCTTGGATGCTGCATACCGTCCTCAAGATCGCTCGGACGCCCCTCCCGCCGCCGCGCCCGAAGCATCTGCTCCGCGGCAACCGGCTCTCATCGGTCGCCGCGGCATGACGTTCATCGCGGCTCACCCAGCCGATCGGCCGCCGACGCGGCACCTTCGCGGCTGAGGACGCCGCACGGGCCGAGCAGTTTCCAGAGGGTCGGGACATCGCGGTCATTCGCGCCGACGCGGCGCCTGTATCGCGTCCGTCACCGCGTATTCGTGCTGGATGTCACGGTACGCCTGACTCGGCAGCCGCGATGGGCTACGAGGCGTCCAGCCTGGACTGGCGACGTACGATCGGACGTTTCCAGCCGCGCCGATCGCCTCGCCAACGTCCCCTGCATCGTCACACAGCTCGACCGCTCGGCATCAAGGCGCTCGGCTACACCCACTCGGCTGCCCTTGGCCGCGCGGCCGACTGATGCCAGTCCGGCTTTCAGAGTTATTCACGGCTCGGGGCGATTCTCGGTGCTACGAAGACTTCCGAACAAGCCCGATGCTGCACCGCAAGAAAGATATCGACGGAAATAGGACAGTTGGTGTCGCTTTGCGACAAGTCCCGCCAGTTCTCTGAATCATAGTAATTGGCGCAGCCCACTCTGAGGTCTAAATTTCTGCGTGAGATTTCAATGCTGTTAGATATTCGTTTTGAATGTGAATCGTATAAATCATATTGCTAAAACATATAGTAAAATAAATAGATAACGACGGTGCTAGCACTGTCGAAGACGACGATCGTCATGCGGAGGGTAGGATCAGATGCTGTCAACGCATGTCGAGCCGGACAGGGACTGGAAGCCCTCTGAATGCGTCGTCACCGAACCTTCCATGATCAAGCGCGCCATCACAGCGGCTTCGGTCGGAAACATCACGGAATGGTATGATTTCGGCGTCTACGCCTATTTTGAGCCGACAATTCAGAAAATATTCTTCTCGAATCTGTCCCACACGATGGGCGAGATCGCCACGTTCGGCCTGTTCGCGGTCTCGTTCCTGATCCGACCGGTCGGTGGCGTTTTCTTCGGCTTCTTCGCGGATCGTATCGGGCGCAACCGGGTCCTGGCGGCCACGATGATCTTGATGGCGATCGGAACCTTCGCGATCGGCTGCATCCCCAGTCAGCACACGCTGGGCATCGCCGCGCCGCTGCTGCTCCTGCTCGCCCGATTGGTGCAGGGCTTCTCCACGGGCGGAGAATACGGGAACGCGATGACGTTTATCGCCGAGTACGCGCCGGACCGCCGCCGCGGCTTCTTCGGCAGCTGGCTGGAGTTCGGCACCTTCACCGGCTACCTCCTCGGCGCGATCGTCGTTACCGTGGCGCATGCCGCGCTGACCGAGGAGCAGCTGCTCTCCTGGGGCTGGCGGATACCGTTCTTCCTCGCATTGCCGCTGGGTCTCGTCGGCGTCTATCTCCGGACCCGGCTTGCTGAGACGCCCGCCTTCGCGGCCTTAGAACAGGAAGCCGAGGATCGCGAGAAGCGGCAGCGCGTCGGGCAGACATTGAAGGACGTCCTGACCCTCTGGCCCTACCTGCTCGTCTGCATGGGCCTGGCACTGGCCTGGAACGTGCCGAACTACATGCTGACGTCCTACATGCCGACCTACGTGACGCAGACCCTGCCGGCCATGCAGCATTACGGCGGGATGTCGTCGACCGCGTCGGAGATCCTGCAGATCGTCGTGATGGTGATCGCGCTCCTGGCGATCCCGCTGAGCGGGCGGCTTTCCGACCGCTTCGGCCGCAAGCCATTCGTGGTCTTCGGCTCCGCGGGCCTGATCATCCTGGCCTACCCGATGATCATGCTGATCCGCAGCCAGAGCGAGGCGGCCGTCTTCACCGGCCTGTTGATCATGGGCCTGCTGCTGATCTGTTTCAGCGCCACGATGCCGTCGACCCTGCCGGCGCTGTTTCCCACCAAACTGCGCGCCAGCGGCCTGTCGGTGGCCTTCAACGTCTCCGTCTCGCTGTTCGCCGGCACGACCTCGGTCGTGGTCGGATCCTTGGTCGCGCTAACCGGCGATCTCAACTGGCCGGCTTATTACCTGGCGATCGCCGGTGCGATCGGGCTGGTGTCGATCCTCGCGATCCGCGAGCCCAACGGCTCGACCATGTGGGGATCGCCGCCAGCCGCCGCCAGCGAGGAGGAGGCCCGTGACCTGATCGAGGCCGGCGGCGCTGCGACGACGGTCCTCGCCGACGAGCGGGCCAACCCGGTCGCTCCGCGGGTAAGCCAGGTGGTCTGACCAATTGCCGGTTCACCGGCTTCGGTTTGCAGGTCGGACGGTATACGGGGCGCGCCGGCGGCCCGCGCGGTGACGGTTCCGTCGCCCGCGCCGGCCGCCGTTCTCCCGGCGTTACGATCTTCGGGGCCGCCGGCGTCCCCAAGAAGGCTGCTCATGGATCAGGCGAAGCCCCGACGCGAGCCGGCAATCGCGCGGGCGGGTAAGCTATCAGGATGGCGAACAGACCTGCCGAACGTCGGCGGCAGGGTTCGTCCTCGTGAGATGACGTGTCCTGCCGCTCCTCAGAGGGAGCGCCACCAGGAAGCGCAGGCTGCCGCGGCAACGAACGTCCTGCCGCGCTGTCGCCCGTCACAGGAACTGACGCCGGTGCCGTGAAGGCCATGAGCGCGGGCACGTCGGTGTCATCGACGGCGCGTTCCCCCGCGGCCCAACGGGTCGCGGGCGGACCGGTGGTCAAGCGACGGATCAGGGTCGCGTCGTCGACCCGAGCGGCGGCTCGGTCTGCGCTCCGTCCACGGACGAAGGCTTCGGCTGGCCGTGGAGCTCCCTTGTCATGTTCGATGGGCGCGGCTGATCGACGTTCGCCCCCGGTCTCGCGGTTCCGAGGATTCTGTCGAGGGACCGGCTCCTTGCCTCTCCTAAGGACAGGCCCGGCAACTCGGGCGATGCCGTGCTCTGGGGCTTTGCCGTGGTCGTGGTCGAGGCTGAGGCAGCGTTCGGGGGAGCGGTTCGATGGTCCTGACCGATCGTCGTCGGACCGGCGGTGGCTCCTGTCCGCGTCCCTGTCGCGCCCCCGGTCGTCACAGGCGTGGTCACAGGCGTCACGGCCGTCGCAGGCGTCGACCGTACGACAGTCGGGGCTTGCAGGGTGGGTGCGTGCTGGATCGCGGACCCGCACGCCACTGGGCCGGCCCACCATCACCTACTCCGTAGACGTCAATAGCAGGGTCTGCCCGGCCTTCTCCATCACGTACGGCGGGGAGAACCTCTACGGCATCATGTCCTGCCTGCAGAAGATCTGCACCGGCAAGCACGATGTCATAGACCGGCGCCCCGACCTGGCGGCGCCCCTTGAGGACATCTGGGGAAAGCCCGAGGAGATCGTTCTTGACAACGCTTGGCGGCAGACGGGCGTATCCATGCAGGACGCCTGCGAGGACGCCGGCATCTCGGTGCGTTGGGCCGCGGTTGCCAATCCCGAGTATAAGGCCATCGGCGAGCGCTTCGTCCGCACCGTGAACCAGATGCTCCTGCACAAGGTGCCTGGGGCGGTGCCGGTCGACGTGGCGATGTGCCGGAAGCTCGGCATCGACCCGCAGAAGACTGCCTTCATCCTGACGTCGGAGCTGGAGGAACTCCTCTACCAAGCCATCGCCGATTGCTACCATCACGAGGAGCACCGGGGCACGGGCGTGGCGCCGCTGCTCGGCTGGCGAAAGGACCTGGCGTCCGGCGTTCGCAAGGTCATCGACGACCCGAACTTCCTTAGGTCGGTGTTCGGAGCCTACGGCGAGGCCCTCCTCGACCGCTCCGGCATCCGCTTCAAGGGGATGACCTTCCACGACCCCGTCGTCACGACGGAACTGCTCAATGACCTCGCCGGCACCACACCGGTGCGGAAACGGCGCAAGCGAGCCAGCAGCGCCACCGCCAAGGTCAAGCTCAAGTACGATCCCGCCACGGTGGCGGGCGTCTCGGTCTGGAACCCCCGCAAGCGGCGCTACGTCTGGCTGCCCTGCTGGGACCGGAAGTTCGCGGCCATCGAAGGGGCGAGCTTCTGGCTGGCCTAGCAGGTCCAGGCTTTCGCCAAGGAGGAGAACCTCGCCTTCCGCTCGGACGAGGACAAGTGCCTCGCCCGGGACCGGCTGCGCGCCGCGTTCGAGGCCGCGGCGCCGCACATGAAGTTCGCGGCGCTGCGCCGAAAGCGCCGGTTACATGAACCCGACCGTCCCGTGCTGGGCGGCGATACCGTGCTGATGGCCCACGAGATGCCGAGCATCTCCGGGATGAAGGCCAACGACATGCCCATCGTGCTCGCGGCGGGCGAGCGCGAGGATGCCGGTTTCCCGGAGAAGGGACCCCGCCGCGGAGGCAGGAAGGCCACGGAGAAGGCTGCGAGGACGCGGGTGGCCAAGAGGGCCGCCCGGTCGAGGGTCGGCACTGGACCGCCTGCACCCTCGACCCCCGCCACGGCGAGGACGACGGACAGCCTCCTGACCGTCAGCGACCCTGCCGCCGTCATGGCCACCTTGAAGGCGCGCATGGCCGCTGCGGCAAACGGCAATAAATGACGACCATGGATACCGCCGCGTTCGTCGCGAGGATCGAGATCGAATTCGACGCCTTCCGCATCCCGCATCCGCGCTTGGTCGAGGTGGGCCGTCGGCTCACCGAGATGCGCGGCGTGGCGCAAGCCTCCCGCGCCGACTGGATCGCCCGAGGCAGGCCTAGAGCTGCGCCCGAGCGTGTTGGGACGGCTCGGGCTCTGAGACGTTGAGGGGTGAAGGAGCATGCCGATGCCTTCACCGTTGTCCGTCGATCTACGCCAGCGTGTCGTCTCCGCCATTTCGGAGGGGGCCTCCTGTCATCAGGCGGCAACCCGGTTCGGTGTCAGCGTGTCCAGTGCCAGTCGCTGGTCGGAACAGTTCCGCCAGGATGGGCAGCTCACGCCCAAGCCGTCGGGTGGCGATCATGCCTCGCACCGGATCGAGGCGCAGGCCGAACTGATCCTGACGACCTACGAGGCGCAGTCGGCGATCTTCCTGCACGAGTTGCGCGACGCCTTGGCCGAGCGCGGCGTGCAGACCAGCACGAGCAGCTTGTCCCGCTTCTTCGCCCGGCACGGCATCACCCGTAAAAAGGGGCGATCCACGCTGCCGAGCAGGCGCGCGAGGACGTAAGGGCCGCTCGCGAGGCTTGGTTCGAGAACCAGGACGCCCTCGATCCCGACAGGCTGGTCTTCCTCGACGAGACGGCTGCGGCCACCAACATGGCGCGCCGCTACGGTCGAGCCCCGCGCGGTGAGCGCTGTCGCCTCGCCGTCCCGCACGGACACTACAAGACCACCACCATCACCGCCGCCCTGCGCAGCGATGGGCTGTGTGCCACCACCCTGTTCGACGGCGCCACCAACGGCGCACGCTTCCGGACCTACGTCACCGACACGCTCGTGCCCGTGCTCAGGCCCGGCGATACCGTCATCCTCGACAACCTGCAGGCCCACAAGGTGACGAGTGTGCGCGAGGCCATCGAGGCTGCCGGTGCGAGTTTGCTCTACCTTCCGCCCTACAGCCCGGATTTTAATCCAATCGAGCAGATCTTCGCCAAGTTGAAGGGCCTGCTCCGAACCGCGGCGGCCCGCACTGTCCCAGACCTATGGCACACCATCCGGCAGGCCTTCGCTCGCTTCACAGCCGACGAATGCCGCAACTGCATCGCTGCCGCCGGTTACGATACCGACTTGGCCGTTGCTACCTGAGCGGGCACGGCTCTAGGAAGCGCATGCCGCAATTGTTCCTGCCAGTGATCGCTCCGAGCGGCTCTGGCAAGTCGACATCGGTCAACATGTATCTGGAAAATGTTGTCGAGCGGGAGCACCTCGGGAAGGACCAGCGTCCGGTCGTGCACGTCACGCTCTCGTCCGAGGCCACGACCAAGCGCCTCGGCTCGGACATCTTGGAGGAGTTCGGGGATCCCGATCCCGAGACTGGCACTGCACCCCAACTCCTGCGCCGCTCCTACAACGCCTTGGAGATCGCCGAGACGGACGTGCTCGTCATCGACGACATCCAGCACCTCATTCACGCCGATACCGGACAGCGGACCGCGTGGAGCGTCACAGAAACGCTGAAGCGCATGCTCATCAGGGGCGCCTGCCCGATGGTGCTCATGGGTACGCCCGAGGCGAGGTCCGTGCTGCTGTCGAACCCACAGATGAAGCAGCGCGCCCGGGAACCCGTGTTCCTCGAACCGCTCGACATCCAGGTGGCCGAAGAGCGGGCCATGTTCATCGACCACGTCGCCGGCATAGACCTGAAGATGGTCGAGCGAGGGCTGGCCCCCGACCTTTCGGGCCTCGTCATGGGCGACCTCCCCGCCTGCTTCTACGACGTCTCGAAGGGCGTCATCGGCACCGTCTCGAAGCTCGTGATGGCGGCGGCCAAGCACGCGGCCCGCGAAGGCCGCCGCGGGGTTACGCGCGACGACCTGAGCCACGCGACCCGGCGGTGGGCGATGCCGACCGGGATCGCGGATCACGACCCGTTCACGGACGGCCCACGCGACCTCAAGCAAGTCAGGATCGCCGCCTGATGAATGCTATCCGCGCTGACGAGGCCGTCCGCATCCAGACCGTTCCGGGCCGCCGCGGCCTCATCATGCGGCCGCTGGTGTTCGGCCCGGAGCCTGCGCCGTTCATGGACGAGAGCCTGCTCGGCCTCTTGGCGCGCACCGCCGACCGCAACGCCATCGACTTGCTCAGCCGTGTGCTGAGGCTAGAGCCTGTCGTCACCTGAGGTGATCGAGGGCTGCGGCGAGGCAGAGGACTCCGGTGAAGCTGGAGGCGGTTTTCTCATAGCGCGTGGCAACCGCCCGCCACTCCTTGAGCCGTGCCCAGAGCCG
>NZ_JBKFAK010000034.1:0-30018 GCF_053345595.1 Methylobacterium sp. D54C | reverse complement strand
GGCCCTCCGCGGATCGTCCGTCCGCTCAAGAGCCTGATCTTCGTTCCTGATCATCTCGACCTCCTCGCTCTTCGAGGGGGTCAGGTCCTCATGGCGTCAGGGGGTCAGTTTGCCGTGTCGCCCGACACCTTGCCCGCCACAAGTCCGACTTAGCTGTCTGGATGCGAAGCCTACTCGGCGTCGGCGACGACGCGCAGGGCGCGCATCATGACGCTGGGATTGGGCGGACTGTAGGTTGGATTGGTTGGTGCGGGGTCGGCGTTGAGGCACCCGCGCGGGACCATCCCGGGCGAAAGACAGTCCAGCACGCGCTGGCGGCCGCCGTTGTCGACGACGTCAAAGTCGCGCCGCACGATCTCCAGTTCGGCGAGGCCGTAGTGGGTGATGCCCAGCACCTCCCGCCGCACCCGGCCGTTGAAGCGCTCGACCATTTCTCACGTTCCGGGCGTGAAGAGGCGCGTTTTGCGATGCTTCACGCGGTGCCGCTCGCAGGCGACCTCGAACGCATCGGCAGTGAGGGAGGAGCCGCGGCTGGTCAGCACGTGCGCGACTTTGGCGTGGAAGGCACCGAGCGCGTCCGCCAGGAAAGCTCCCGCCGAGGCTGCCCTTTTGTCCCGCTTGCAGGCAATGATCCGCGAACGGCCGCCGACGGTCGGATCGAGGCTGCCGCCGGTAGTCTTCTGGCATCCTTCGCCGGTGGCCTCCTAAAGGGCAAGATGGCTGTCATCGCGGCGCTGACGGGCCATGATCGAACAGCCTGAGCGAGGGCAGGTCACCCGCCTGAAGCTGGTGAAGCAGTAGATGCCGGGCCGAACCAAACTCGATCTGCTCGAAGTTCGGATAATCGGTGCACCTTGAGCAATCATGCATCGAGAGTGCGACAGCCCCCTGTTTTACACCGATCAGGGATCCTTTTCCGATGCTTTTTGACAACGCGTCATTGCCCTATGCTTACCGATAACCGATTTTTACACCAATTCTACCGTCACTAAATCAGAATTGGGTTCGGCGGGCCCGATCTAGGTGATCTACACTTATGAGAATGGTCCGGCCTTCGATATCGCTTGCGAGTCTGGAGTACGAATCGATGCCGCGGGAGCTACCCGAGCCTCGGCAGGTCGTCCGCAAAATATATGGCCCGACCGCCTGATGGGATCCCGGCTGAGTTCAGGCTGCCGCCCCAAGCCTATGAGGCGGGCGCCTGCCCGCGCTTCCAGGCGGCACCGGGGGCATATCCATACGGGGCATACGGGCGAGCACGGATCCAGATGCCGTGGGGCGAAAGGTTGACGTACGTCCTTGCCCTGTCTTTGCTGACGATGGTCAGCAAGTTCTCGTATGGATCCCTCCCCGGCATACCCAGGCCGCGCTCCGCCAGCAGAAGCGCTCCGATCCTGGCGAGGAGTTCACGCCGTTGGAGCGGTTTGCCGGCTTCGTCCAGGATCCTGCCGACGGCGTTCAGCACGTCGGCGGGC
The DNA here is from genome assembly GCF_053345595.1 of Methylobacterium sp. D54C. Classification (NCBI taxonomy): domain Bacteria; kingdom Pseudomonadati; phylum Pseudomonadota; class Alphaproteobacteria; order Hyphomicrobiales; family Methylobacteriaceae; genus Methylobacterium; species Methylobacterium sp. D54C. The sequence goes on along the minus strand of NZ_JBKFAK010000034.1, from coordinate 28,543 downwards.
GTGGCGAACCCTGGCGGGGCGACGGAGCCGGCCCCCGGCTTCGCGTCGGCTGAAAGTCGACCCGCCGGCGGACGCGACTTCGCCCCCACGGCGTCAGGCGTCGGGTGGGAGCGGCGCTTGGTTTGCTTGCGCGCGGGTCCGGGCCCTTCCGAGGTACCGGCCATGTCGTTCGAGGGCGCCTCATGGGGCGAGGGAGCGACGGCGAGCCTGCCGTTGGCTTCCCGCAGGATTGACACAACTTCGGGAAGGGCGGACCTTTCCCACCAGCCCGCATCCCTGGCCTTGGCTATCAACGAGGCACCCAGCCACGCCATCGAGAACCTGGCGGCGCACGAGGATGCGACCCGGGCATCGACGCCGCCATCGAGCAGGCAGCGGCTGACGCCGTCCTCCATCGCTTTGAGCCCCCTGAGGCAGGTCATCCTCGCATCTGCGGCGTCCTCGCCTTCCGAGGCGAGTTCCATGGCCAGTCTGGCGATCCCGTAGGCGCGCCGGCTCAGCCCCGCCTCCTCGGATGACAGGGCGGCCGCCAAGCGTTCCACCGTGGCTCGGTCCATGGCCGCCAGGATCTGGCCGAACGTACCCTGGATCCCGTCGACATGCCTTCGCGCGACCGCCACCGCCAGGTCGGCTTTCCTCGGGTAATGGTAGAATACGTTCCCTGCAGGCAGGTCGGCGGCGGCCGCCACGTCCCTGATGGCGACCGCGGCGTAACCGCGTTCGGCGAAGAGCCGCTCGGCGGCCTCGGCCAGCCGTTCCGGTCGATCCGTTTTCCTGGCCATGTCGCGCACCATTACAACAGTAGGCAATCTGGCGCTCGACTTATAGTAAGTCAACTGACTAAATAACGAATCACTTTGCAGGGCGCGCGGCGTCGACCGATCGTGATGCCGCCCCCGTCACGCGATGCCTGTTTGCGTCGATCGAAGGATGAATGGATCCGCAAGCGCGAGGTCGCCCGGGCGTTCGGGGCCTCAGCTGAGCGCTACACCTTGGACAGTGAGTCGCGGATCATCGCGGCACAAGATCACGAAGCCGTCCAGCCTCATGGCGCTAACCAGGTTCGGATTGCCATGCACGTCGGGATGGACCCACTCACGCTCGGACACCGGCCACGCCGGCATTTTGGCGAAGTCTCAACCATTGCCTCGTAGACGTTGTCTGCCAGGCGATTCCGCTCAGTGGCCTTGTCCTCGATCCGGTCCAGAACGACCGCCACGTTGATGTCGCTGTCCTCAAGCGCGTCGCCGAGCCTGGCTTCCGAAGAGCACCAGCCGCAAGACGCGTTCGCCGTAGGTTTCGCGCATGTCACGGCCGAAGATCTCCAACGCCAAGCCGGCATCGGGCTTCAGTTGCTCGTCGGTATGGTCGATGGCCGCGACACTCATCGTCGATGCCTATGCCTGCGCCCGGGATTTGGAACGGAACCGGCATCACTTGCCAAGTGACCGGTTGATCGCCTCTACCGCCTTTCGCTGCCTTGCCGGCGCCGGCCAAGCGCGCGGCCTAGCGATGGCCCGGTCAGATGACGTGGGAAGAGGTTGCCTCACCTCGCGGGCATCGGGTTCCTGCGCCAGGATCTCGGCCTCGTTCCCCGCGGTCTTCGATTGGTGAATGGGCTCTGACGCCGTGTCGTCGAAGACCGTGACTTCCAGCGCGGCGGCAGGCTCAGGCTAGCCGACTCGGTGGTGCGGGCAGGCCTCGACGACGAGGTTCAGGATGCTCTCGCGCGGGATCGCGCATGCGGAATGCCCGCGGGCGGCGTTTCTCAGTCGGCACCCATCGCGACGAGGAAGAGGAGCTCCTCCAACGAACTCCGAACCTCCCTGCATCGGCCCGAGAGGTCGACCGAAAGCCAGATGCCGGGACTCACGTGCATCCCGTGACCGGTGTCCGCACCATGGACGAACTCGGTGACGGTGCCACGTCCCTCGTCGAGCCGGACCAGAAGGCGCGTCTCGGGCGTGTTGTCCGGCGGCACCAGCAGGCGCCAGACGCTGCAGCGCATACTCTGGGCGGCGATCTCACGCGCGAACGGGCTGTCGCCGGGGACGTCGGCGAGGTCGGGCACGGGCACGGCCAGGCGCACCGGCAGTTCGTCCTGGCCGTCGAAGGCGCCGATGACCAGGCGCGGCCCCGTGGCGTCCGGCATCTGTCCGCGCGGCCACATCCTCGCGGTCGCGACCCGACCGGTATCCGTCAGCGCGAGTTCGTCCCTGAAACTGACGTCCCGGACGAGGCCGATACCCCGCAACTCGTCGACGGCCTCGTCCTGCACCGTATACGGGTAGCCGAGCGTCGCCAGCGCGAAGGAGTCCAGGGGGATCGAGGTCCTGCGGCTGGCGTACAGCATCTGCAGGACGGAAGCCGCCGCCTCGGAAACATCTCCGGTGCCGTTCATGACGCCTCTGGTCCTCACTCAGTCTGAAATCGCGAATACAGCAAGGACGTCGGACGAACGTGCCTGGTGCGCCGCTCTATCGTGTTTGATCCTGCTCGAAGTCCATAAATTTCGAACATCAATCCCGACGGGCGTCAGGTTACCAGTTCTGTGATGCTTGGGAAGCGGGTCCAGAGGACTTGCGTGCGGATGCCGTCGCCCCAAAGGTGCGTTGCCGGTGCCTCCATGGGATCATGGTCAGGCCGCCCTCGAACCGGCCCTGCGGACCACCGCAGCGATATCGGCTGAATTTTCAGATGACCGTTCCATGTGCGAAGAAACGGCCGTCCTGGGCCGGTGAGAGCCCATGTTCACGAACGCGTGAGGTCGGACCCGTGCCAAGGCAGCCTGCCAAGGTCCCCGCACAGGCGACGGCGTTCTGCACGTGGGCCATTGGATGATCGGCGAGGCGCGTCTTCGGCTTGTCGCGTTCCTTCTCGGGCAGGCCGTCGGTGCCGTGCCATGCAAAGTCTCGGCGACGAGTGTGCCCGGCACGGTAAGGGTGGGCTGCAGGCCTTAAAGGCAGTCGTCCAGCGGCGACTGGGCATGCCGGCAAACGGCGACGATGATTGCTTCGTTCTTGCGTCGCAGGACCGTCGACGGGTGTTCTGCCTGTTTTATGGCGGCATTGGCCGTCGACCGCTGTCCGCGGCATTTCCGGGATGGAGCTGCAGCATGCCCCCACGCCGTTGCCGGTCGAAACTCGTGCCTGTCAGTTTTGCCATCGATTAAACCGGTCTGGCGGCGAGAGCGGGCGCCGCCGTGGGCGCCTGCCCCGGGCTACCGAACTCCTCACGTCGCATCCAGAGCCACCATCGGCATCGCGCCAACGACTTGCCGTCCCCTGTGCGGCGCGCGACCTCCGGGTTCCTTCCGACCCGTCCGTCTCGCCCAGGTCGTACGCCTGCATGGGTCATGGTGGGTACGTCTTCAAAGTCTAGTAAGTCAACTGACTCTATAATTTACGGCCCCTATCGCGTGGGGTCTTTACGGGCCGCGACGTCTTCCACGCTGGTCGATTTACCGTTCGGCATCCTTATGCATGGCGCGGACGGTCCCTCTTCCACAATGCCGATCGCTCGTGGGCCGACACGCGCGGCGCTTGCTGGGGCGAGGCCTCACGGCTGTCGCTCGGCGATTAGCGCGGGGCGTCGAAAAAGTCCTGGTGTGCCGGGAGCATGGGTGCCGAGATAAGAAAGTCAGTCAAATAACTTGAAACTCTAAGAAAACTTATTTGTATCGAGGCTCCGTAGAGGCGGTCAGGCTCGCGGCAATGCGATGAAGGAAGAAGCCGGCCATGCGGCGGGTCCGGCTCCCATGTTATGGCGAACCGCAGGAGGGAGAACCGAACATGTTGTTCGATCCCCCCGCAGTGGGCGCAAGGATCTCATCCGTGCCCACCATGGCATGGTCAGAGCAGCTTGGCCCGGCTTGAAACCCGATGGGATGCCGGCGGCCGTAACGTCGCCGAACGCAGGCGGAGCGCGAAGGTGCGGCGGCCATGAGGGTCGCTCCGGGCGGTTTGGAGATCGGGGGGTACGGCTCCGGCGTGGAGAGGAAACCGGCACAAGGCGGCTTCAGGCGGGCCGTCAGAACGAATCCTGGCGCGACTACTGTCGGTGGATAGGCGCCGGTTCGAAGAAGCGAAGAGGATGACGGGGAACGCAATCTAGGAACGGGTAAGCAGGATGTTTGTAACATAGGACCAGCCCGGTCGGTTCGAGAACCGACCGGGCTGGTCCTATATTACAAAATACGGCCGAACCGCTTACGCGCCCAACCCTTACATCCATCAGCCGGCTCTTCCAACCGACACAAGCCGCCACGATCGAGCAACATCGTACGGCGAGGCTCGCGATCCTCCAGCCTATCGTCGGCGCAGTCTCCGGTCGTGTCCGTATCCATGGAAAGGACACATGCGGCTTGGCGCCCGCTGCCTCGACGACATGCCGATCAGACCGACGACGATCATATCCCTGGACTTTTTCCTGAAGGAATCCATGACCGCCACGAACATCTACACTGATCTTACACCGTCGGGATCGGTGCGGACGGCGGAGCCGGGAGCCGCCGCGAACGACAATTTCGTCCGTATCGTGAGCATGGACGAGATATTCGATCTGCTCTCCACCAAGGTGGACTTCGGGATCTACTGGGTGGTCTCGCGCACCATCGACGACCACCTGGCCGGCATAACGACACGAAGCGTCCTGATCCCGGGCCGGCCCTGGCCGGCGGAGCCAGTCGGCGAGCGGTGAGCGATCCCGTCCCCGGCTGCAGTCCCCATTCGTTCACGCCGTTTCTTATCCCGTCCGTAGGCCCCTTCGCGGAAGATGCCCGCCCCCCCGCGGTTCGATCCGCCCGCGAGGCACCAGGGCCGCGAACGGGATTTCTGAGATGCCTGACCGACACAAGATCGACGAGCGGCTGTTGCAGGCGCACAAATCGCTCTTCGGCAGTTCGGCCGACCAGCGCAGGGCCATGATGTCCGCCCTCGTCGAGCTGGATCTCGGCGGCGGACTGGACGACAGGCAGAAGGACGAGCTCGCGCTCGTCCGCATACTCGCGACGCAGATGGACGGCCGCCACGGGGACGCCCTGAAGATCCTCGACCGGTTCACGCCATCCTCGGATTCGGCGGCCAGGCTGGCGGGGCGCCTGCGCCTGGTCTCGGTCGGTGCCCTGGGCCTGGACGGGAACGTCCGGGAGCCGGACCCGGCGGGGGAGCCGCCCGAAACCCTTGGATATTTGTTGCTGGAACGGGGGAATGCGGCCTTCCACGGCGGGGACATCACAAGGGCCGCCGAGCTCTGGAAAGCCGCCCTCGGACGCCTCGAGGAAAACGGGGAGGAGCGGGGAAGGGCCTCCGCCGCCGGCAACCTCGGCATGCTGCTCGTCTCAGGGGAGGATCCCGGCGAGCGCGAGCAAGGCTTGGCCATGATAAACATGGCCATCGCGATCAAGTACGCGCACGACGATGCGGCTGGCATCGCCACGGACTGCATCAACCTCGCGAGGTCTTTCCTCCGCCGGTGGCGCCTGTTTGAGCGAGCCATTGCCTACTCGCAACAAAGCGTATTCTTCGCGAGGGCGTCCGGCGACCAGCAGGTCCTGGCACAAGCCCATCATGAGCGGGGACTGGTCAGGCTCGCCATGGGGCAGCTGAAGGAGGGACGGGCGGACGCGCGCGCATGCATCGAGATTGCGACGAAACTGGGCGACTCAAAACTCGGCCGGGATGGCCGAAGCCTCCTCGTCTCGGCGGAACAACTCGGGCGGCAAGGCTTGGGCGTCGGCCCGCGCGGCCAGTGCCGCTGCGGAAGCGGGAGGGCTTACCTCGATTGCTGCGGGCGCGCGGACCACGAGCCGATCGAGGTCGGCCTACTGATGCCCAGCCACGCCTTCGAGCTGGACGCCGATGCGACCGCCCCCCAGGCCAGGGGCACGCGCCCGATTCTCCTGGACCTTCAGATGCGCGGCGGCGCGGGAACTCGCTTCCGAAAGGGCTGGACGAGGGTCACGCGTCGAAAGGGATGGTTCGAGCTCGGGGAGATGCCCGACATGGCGAGCCAGCACCTGCTGGCGGCCCGGCGGCTGATCGAACTCGTCCCGGGGTACGGCGTCCAGTCGGGGGTCGTCGACCTCGACGTGCCGATCGCCGCCTGCATCCTCGCCGTCTGCGCGGTCGAGGCCTTCGCCAACTCCGTCGCCTCGCTGGTCAATGAGGGGATGCGCGAGGGCGAGATCCCCTCGGCCACGGTCCCGCAGTCGCTCGCGACGGATCCAGCCGAGTTCGTCCGGGGCACGGAGTTGCGGCTGAAATGGCGGCATCTCGAGCAGGTCCTATGCAGCCCGGAGCGAATGAATGACAAACTCGCCGCCCGCTTCGACAAGCTGGTAACCATCCGAAACGAGCTCGTGCACTTCAAGACACTTGGTTTCGAGACCGTCGCGCCCCCGCCGTCTCGGCATCACCCGCTCCTGGCCATGGCAGCCGGCGAGTTCGAGATCCGGGACGCGCCGCGCAGTTGGCCGGTGCGGCTGCTGACGCCGGATTTCGGCCGGTGGTGCGTCGACGTGGCCGGGAATCTCATCGATGATTTCCGGGCGCGGTACGGCGCTCGCTTCGGCGTACCAGACTGATATCGACCGCCGCTGCATCCGAGACTGCCATCCATGAACGGCAAGACACTTCAGAGCGTCCTTTCGGCAGTACGGCACGAGGACCGGCTACTCAAACGCGAGCATGCAGAACTCAACGCGCGGGCGTCCTATCGAGGTCAGCGGCCCGAGCGGGCGGATTTCGAGGACGCCTACGGGCGGGAAACCACCAACGCACTGATGCACGCGGACCATGCCCATGAACAGCTGAGGAAGGCGTTGAAGGTCGCGATCGAGGACCATCGTCGGTCGCGCAACAGCATCCGGGTTTGGCTGTGGCAGCGTGGGCTGTGGCGTGTGGGTTTGCGTTTCTCGCGCCTCCCGGGCCCGCTTCGCCGTGCCTGGGCCGCGCGTCGTGCGGCCTTCGATCGGAAAAGGGCTGCCGGGAGAGCGAGTTGGGACATGTCACTCCGGATCGGGGCGGGGGACCTGGCCCTGAAGATCGCGCAGGAATGCTCCGACGCCGAATACGAGCATCAGCGTGCCTCCGCCGTGGCCCGCGTCGCCCTTGCCGACCAAGCAACCATCACGGCCACCCGCGACAGCCTCGCAACCGTCCTGAGATGGGGCGGCCGCGAGCAGAGGCGCTTCGAGGCGAACCGGACGCTGAGAAGCGGCGTGGAGGCCAGGATCGACCACTGGATAGTGAGCACGAAAGTCGGCTCACGAACGCCGCCGCCGATCATTCGTGTCACGACCGGCTCCTGGGACAACGAGCGTTTTCGAAACCTGGCCCGATCGGTGGCCGAAGCGTGGCTGGACCGACCCCTTGGCTTGGCGAATACGCACGATGGCTGGCCAAGGATCGTGCATGCCTCGCTGGCCAAGATCAGGGTGCCGCCGGAACCTGATCTGGATGGTGTCTCGGCACTTCGTCGCCTGTGGCAGGCGCTCGAGAATCCAAATTCGTCGAGTCGCGACCTGAAAGCGTTGCTATACTGGGTGGCGTCTGCGGCCGAAATTGCGATGATTCGCGAGCTCACAGCCAAAACCGGCGAAGAGCCATCAACCACCTTGTTGATGTCGAAGCTAAGGGAGAGCAACGAAAAGATCGGCGGCGGGATGTTCGACGCGATCGGGTATGGATCGGCCTTCCCTTTTCATGTTGCAACCTTCGAAGCCGACAAGATGACGGAAGCGGAGACTGGTGTCGACTTTGGTGCCATATTACATATCGGACACGAGGATGGATACATCTGTCGCGCAGCCCTCATCCAGGCGAAACTCGCCGGTGTTGGACGCGCCAACATCCATCGAGCTTCGGAAGTGCGTGGCAACATGCACCAGCTGGCTGCCCTCATGCGTCTGGAAGGGGCCGGGTATTACCTCTTCTTGGACAACGATCCCGTGACCGGTCCGCCGGCCGCCGTCGTTCCCGCCGCAGCCATCGCGCGCCGGCTCATGTCGGAGCACGGCGTCTCGACAGTGACGGCGCTTACCCGGTCGCAATGCGATGTCGACTGCTATACGGATGCGGTGGATTTCGGCACCTTCTTCGGCTTCACCCTGCTCGAGAATGGCCACTCCTGCACTTCGATCGCACATGCGATCCAGATCGTCGGCGGGACCGTGAAAAACCGAATTGCAGCCAAACTGATGGTCATCCAGATAGGAAGCCCGCTCGACCGGGCATCGATGGCCGATCTGGAGCGACTCGGCTATCGCGAAACTCGTTCCAAATGGGACCTGGACGAGATGGTCCGTCGTGCAGCACGATCGAGTGACGCGGGTCCGGGACGGTGATTGACCGTGCATGAACAACCTTCGCGCCTCTGACCGAGATCTTCGGTGCTACGGACCGACGGGTTCTCGTTCGATCCCGGGGCGAGTGCAACGGTCGCCTGACCAGCTCTCATCGCGGCAAGCCGCCCGGACCGATCAGGAAGCCGGTCGGACGCGGGCGACAACCGGCGACGAGGTTCATGTGCGCCCGATCGTCGGCGCGGGCTCCCCCATCTGCGTGGTCACCTCGATCCGGAACTCGCCCCGCTTGTCCCCGGGATGCAGGATCACGCCCGTGACGAATTCGCGGAAGGCGCTCCTCAGACGGTAGCCGGCCTCGTCGACGGGGCGGAACGGAACCATGGCGGCGAGGCCGAGGATCGCGTCGCGGAGGCCTCCGAGCCGACCGGGATCGATGCCGATCGACCGTGGCGAGGCGCTGCCGAGGTCCGACAGCTCCTGTCGCCGGAGCCGCCACTCGTCGGCAAGTTCAGCCTGAATCGCCGCGACGGCCCTGGCCAGATTCGAGTCACTGTCGAGCATGGCCCACCTGGGGAAGACGTCGAGATCTCTTTCCATCTCGGCGATGCGCCGCTCCACGCTGCGGAGGTCGTCCACGACGACGCGCCTCCTCTCGTGCAGCGTCCTCGCTCGCGCCTCCGTGAAGGCAGCGATGCCCGCATCGTCTGCCAGGGCGTCGCCCACGCACCGCACGACGGCGGCCTCGACGGCACGCATCGGGTAGCTCCCGCCGTTCGGGCAGCCACCGCCCAGCGGGTCGTGACGATTGCACCGGATGTAGGAGCGTCCCTTCGACGTGCGGTGAACCGCATGGAACCCATCCCAGCAGGAGGGGCACCTGATCCGTCCCGCGAGAAGGCTGGTGCCCTCCCGGACAGGCAGGCCGGTCCGGAAAGGAGCGCCGGGCGCGAGCACGCGGCGCTCCGCGATGCGCGACTGGACGCGTTCCCACGTCTCGCGGCCCACGATCTGCCAGCCGGGCACCTCGGTGACGATCCAGGTCCTGGGATCGGTGACCCGGCTGCGCCACCTGCCGTCGGCAGGATCACGCCACGCCTGGCGGCGACCATAGATCAGCAGCCCGCGGTACATCGGGTTCGCGAGAATGCGGCGGACAGTCCCGGCATCCCAGGTGTCGGCCATAGCGCAAGGAGGCACGCCGCGACCCTGCAGGTCCCGCGCGATCTGCGTCGGGGACATCGTCCCGTCCAGGTAGGTCCTGTAGATCCACCGGACATGCTCGGCCTCGAGCACGTTGACGGCGACCCTGCCGGGCCAACCGGCGACCCTGTCGTAGCCGAAGGGTATGCCGCCCATGCACAGCCCTTCCTCGGCCCTGCGACGCCGGGAAAAGTCGGCGCGCAACGCCATCAGGGCCGGCGTCTCGTCCGACGGCCGACCGTCCAAGGCCGTGCCCAGCGAATGAAGCGTGCCGCAGGTCGTGGAGTGGAGCTCGGCTCCGGCGGCATGCACGAGCCCGGCGAGGCATCGGGTGTCGCCATCGTCCCGCGACCGGCAATCCCCGTCCTCGATCACGACGTGCCGGTACTCGCCGGCCAGCACCGCTGCCAGCAACTGTTCCGAGGGCCGGTGCGCGCGCACGTCGATCCCGGGCCGAACCTCGTCCGAAAAGATATCCCGATCCGGATCGTGCGCCATGTAGAGCCGAGCGCAGTACGCCTGGCCGAGCTCGACCTGTCGCTCGATCGACGTTCGCGCCCGCGCGGCGGTGCCGCGCCTCGCGTACACTGCCGCCCGCTGGCCGACGACGGATCGGATGGCCTCCGTGGCCCCCCATGCCGGTCCATCCAGACCTCCGGCAGGCATTGCAGGGCCGAGGACGCATTCTGGAAGGGGGCCGTGTTCGTCGACATGGGCGGCCGGGCGCCAGTTTCCGTGACCGCGGTCGCGGCGCGCCGATCCAGGACCACCTCGTCGAACAGGCCACCCAACCGATTCATCAAGATCTCCCATTTCGAATTGGCCGGCACGACGTCGGCCGCCCCCCGGACTTACCGAAAGCGATGGTCCCCATGGCGCCGGCGGCCGCAGCCGAGATCCCGGCGAACCGAGTGGATCGGTTCCGTGCCGATCCCCGGCCGAGGCGACCGAAGCGTCATGCCGGCCACGGGGACGGTTGGCCCACGCCGCGGGCTCGACCCCGCGGCACATCCCCTCGCGCCGCCCGCCAGGTAGTGGTCCGGCCGGCCATTCCTCAGGCTGCCCGCCTCCGACGCGGCCGGCCCTGGGCCCCGTGCCAGGTGGCATCGTCCACGAGCCGCAGCTGGGGGGCCTCCGTGATCGTCCACCTCTCCGGGGGCTGCAAGGTCGTGGTGCGGCGCCCGTCGAGCGACATGCCAGCGGCGTACCGACCGTAGACCAGGATCCCGCGGTGCAGGTCCCGCTGCAGCAGCCGCGACACCGACGATCCCGTCCAGGAGCCGGCGCCACGCGGCGGGTGGACGCCGCGCTCGGCGAGGTGCGTCGCGATATGCGCATGGGTGCGGTCCTCGTGGGCGGCGAGCCGGTACATGCCCCTCACGATCTCCGCCTCCTCGGCATGGATCTCGAGGGAGCGGCTCTCCCCTGCGACCTTGCGGTAGCCATAGCCGGCTGCGAGCGGCCACCCTCCACGCGCCACGATCGCGTGGCAGGCGTACCGCGCGAGCTCCGCGTTCTGCCGGCGCTGCACCCTTGCGCTGAGGCCAAAGAGCAGGGTGTTCTCGGGCTCCACGCGGCCGCACCGGAGGTCGTGAAGCTCGACCCCGGCCGCGTGGATCCGGGTCACGATCGACCGCAGGTCGGCGGCGGACCGCGAGAGGCGGTCCAAGTCTTCGACGACCACGCAACCGACGTTTCCGGACTCGACGACCGCCAGCAGCGACGAAAGGCCGAACCTGACGGGGGCAGCGACACCGACACCCGTATCGGAGAAGGTACCGGCGACCGGCATGGCGCGCTCCGCACAGTACCCGAGCATGCCATCGATCTGCCGCGCCACGCTCGCCCCCGTACCATAGGCGTAGAGCGCCACCCCGAACGGGGCCCAAGCCCCGTCCGCCGCGACGGACGCCCTTCCGCCAAGCGCCATGGCCTCGTCACCAACCGTCTCACTCATGATCATGCCTCTCTGCCTCGAGGGATTTCCGTTCGGTACCGGCAAGCTCACATCCGGGCAGCATGCCGCGGAATCCGGCAATGCGATCCACCATCCGATATGCTTCGACTGATGCTGAGGCGAACTGTTCGGCCTCGCAACTGCGCCTGTCGATGGATATTTCATTTCATTTCAGATAAATTCGGGCAAGATCTTTATTTTTAGAAGTTGCCTGCAGACCATATTGACTCTTTATCATCGCTTGGTCGGCCAATTACGATGGTGAATAATCTATTTTAGACTCAATGATTTGCGGATGAGATCTGGGAAAGACTCAGGATTCCGTCGCCAAGACCAATGGTTCGATACCCCCGCCCTCGCCTTTGCGGGCGCGTCGGCGGCGTGGTCCGGGGCCTCCACGGTGAAGGGACCGGCGACCGCCCGGGGAGCGGGCCGCCCTGGGCGGACTTGGCAAGACGACGAGGCCGCCACGGCCGGGCCAGGCGCGATCCGCTCGCGACGGCAGGCCACTTGCAGCTGCCCTCCGGATCGCAGGGCCATGCGGCCAGGGTCCGGCGCGCCTCGCGCCCCGACGACGGGAATGCCTCGCCCCGGACATGGATCGTTTCTGTTCGCTCGCGTCGGATCCTTCTCCAAGTGCCGGTCTCCGGCACCGTCTTCAGGTGGAACGCAAGGCTGTCGGGCCCTGTCCCGGCAAACCATCCCGCGACGCGATGCAAGGCATCCGGTGCCGCCCGATGCTGCCTGTCACCTCGAACGGCGGGGAGCGTTTGCCGACGATGACGAAGCCCGTCCTGCGAGTTCCGGGACGGGGGCCGCACGAATTCAGGCCTCGTCGCGTCGAGCGGGCGAAGCCGGACATGGCGTCTCAGCCTGATTGGAATTATACCGTAGATATAGATCCAGATCGATGGCCAGGGACGTCGCTCCCGCCTTGACCGACGCCCTCGGTTAACGGCGGTCAGCGCGTTCGAGGCATCGAACGCCGGATCGCCCGTGTCGTGGGCCTTCCCTCGATCCAAAGGTGCGTTCGGTGCCGTTCCCTTGCCGACGCATCCGTGTTCACCGGAACGGGATGCCTTCCTAGCCGGGCGGTCCGTCCGCCGCCGCCATCTCATCCAGAAGCTGCGAGATCGACGGGGGGACCTCGGATGCGGCACCGAGGCGGGCGGCCAGGAGTAGCCTGGCGGCGGCGGCCTGGGTCCGTTCGGGCCGCTTCAGGACCGCTTCGATGGGAGGCACAGACAAGGCGGGAGAGGCGAGCAGGAAACGTCCGTCGGTGACTAGGCGGGCCCAGTGCCGGAAGATCCAGCCGACGGTCGGGCCGACGGTCGCGTCCCGCAGCGATGTCCAGCGAAGGTGAAGCACCAGCCAGATCCCGCACCACAGGAGGGCCGGCGGGTTACCGCGAAGGTCCGCGCGCATGGTATGGATGGCGCTGGCGAGGCCTTCCCTCTCGGTCGTCATCCGCCCGGTCGCGCCAGCCATGCGTCGGAACAGGGGATGTAGCGTCTCCAGTTCCGCCGCCGCCAAGCCGGCGCCGGCGGCCGAGTCGACGACCCCGAAATCGCCGGCGAGCGCCGCGGCGACCGCGAAGGTCAAGACGAAGTCCTCGGCCGCGCCGCGCTCATCCTGGGATGACCGAGCATCGAGCGTCGTGGCGGGTATCACCCCGCGAACCGGCTCTTCCGTCGCGTCGAGCGATTCCGGGGATATGCCGGAACGCACGAGAGAGGACGTCGCCGCATGCTGGAGGACACGGGCCACGAAATCCCGTGGATCGTGACGTGCGATCGCGTTGCGGACCTGGACGATAGCCAGCGAGATCTCGGCGAACAGGATCGGGCCGCCGGTCAGGTCCTCTCGGAAGGAAACGTGGTAACCAGTGGGCTCGACCAACTCCAAGTCCGCCTGGGCAAGAAGGTAGAAGGCATAGTCGAGGTGGCCGACGGGATGCGACCTGATCTCCTCCATGGGATCCGGTTTGCTGCCGCAGCCTGCCAGGTAGGCCACGTCCCGATCCTCGGGGTCGGCGACGCCGCTGACGGTGCGGAGAAGCCAGAACACGCCATTGCGGACGATCCGGTGGCAGTAGGCTTCGGTCAGCGTGCCGCCTGGATCAACGGTCGGAAGGAGGCGGGTAGCTTCCAGGAACCGGTCGAGCGCCCGTGCGTGTGCCCCTGACCTGCATGCGGCGTGGCCCATGTCCGCAAGGAGCCCGATCGCCGATGCCCTTACCGAAGCCTGGGGAAAGTGGGCCGCGGCGGCGCGGGCGCGCCCGAACCATCTTTCCGCGTCCGGCCAATCCCCGAGCTCCGCGGCGCTGATGCCGGCCTCGCGCGCGATGTAGAGACGCTCCAGGGGATCCTGGCCGCCCGCTTCGGCGGCGGCGGCGAGAAGCGGCAGGGCCGTCGCATGATCGCGCCGGCGCCAGTGGACCTTCGCCCGGGCCCGCACGAGGGCGACGTCAGGGCCGAAACGGCGGGCGGCATCGTCCAGGCATGCCAGCGCCCGATCCTGATCGCCACCGCCCTCGTCGAGGCAGATCGCCCGGGCGATCGCGCAGCGGACGGCGAGGCTCGCGTTGCCCCATGACATCGCGATCCCGGCGCAGGCCTCATAGTCGTCCCCCGCCCTCGCCCAATCGAACGCGGGCTCCAGCAACTCGTGGAGCCACCCTTGATTGACGAGGATCGATAGATCGCTGCGGCCCGGGACGAAGGCGCTCAAGCAGCGTTCCCGAACGTCCGGCGGCTCCCGGTCGATCCTCTCCATGAGGACGCGGAATGACGCCACCGTTCGGATGCTCCGCATCTGGCTGGCCAGGAGGACGCCGGTGATATCGGGCGTACCCCCGGAGCGTGCGTGTTCGGCACTCGCAGCCGCGAACCTCTCGCTCGATCTGGCGAGCGCGTCCGCACGGATGAGAAAGTCCGGCCATTCCGGGAAGATGGATCCCGCGCGTTCATGCATGAGCAGCTTGCAGAGAACGGCGCACTCGAACAGCTCCGGCGCGACGATGTCCGCCCGTTCGCCGTCCAGGGCGCGCCAACATCGGCGCACGTCCTCCGCCGAGCCCCGGGGCAGCAGCACCAACAGCTGCGCGAAACGCAGCATCGCCGCGAGGCGGGGATCCCCCGGCAGGATCGGGGCCGAGAAGGCGAGGCGCTGGAGCGTGCCCACGAACGGCGCGAGCATCCCGAGCGTGTCCTCGTCGCACGTCAGGATGGAATTGGCGAAAGCGAAGATCTGGCCGGCATCCTCGCTGCCGAGCGCATGCCGGAGCAACGGTTCGGCATCGAGGACCGAGAGCGTCCGGCGCCCGAGGATCCGCTCCGCGACGCAGCGGTGAATCGCCCGGCGCTCCGACTCGGACAGAACCTCGCTCGCCGCGCCCTCTAGGAGTGGCGACACGCGCAGCCTGTCTCTCCTGAGTGGCTCGATCCAGGGGCCGACCAAGCGGTCGAGCACCATGCCGGCCAAGGGCACTTGCGGGCTGAGCTCCGCCACCGCAAGTGCCAGCGCGCGATCGAAGCCGCCTTCGACCAGGCTCATGCGCAGCAGGAGGCGCGTCGAGTCCACCGGCATGGCGGCCATCAGCCTTTGCCGGGCGGCACGGCGTTCGCCGGCGACGTCGCCGCCCTGGGCGCCTCCGAGCAGCGCGGCCAGGGCCCCCCTGCCCCACCCCGCCTGGGACAGCCGCTGCACGATCGCAATGGTGAGTTGGGGATGGCCTAGCGAAGCCGCGCGATGGATCGGGCCGGCGTATTTCGACTCGCCTCCCGCCTCGGCGACGAGGGTCGCGACCTCCCTCTCACTCAGGTACCCGACCTCCACGACTGGCAAAGCGCGCGCGGCCAGCCCGTGGAGAGTCGACGGCGCCGGCGCGGAGTAGGCGGTGACGATCGCGGTGACGTCCCGGCGTGCCAGGGCGGCCAGGAGCCGCGCCGTCATGTCCCGGACACCACGATCCTCGACCTCGTTCAGGTCGTCGAGGATCATCCCCGTTGGTGGCGAGGCGGCCAGTTCGCCCAGCAGCAGCGAGAGGCGCGCGGCGGTGTCGACCGCGTTCAGGTCGCGGAAATCGACGATCGACCATGCCGTCCCCGCCCTCGCCGCGACGAGCCTCGCCGCGAGTGACTTGCCGAGCCCGGTCGCGCCCACCACGAACACGGCGCCCGTGGAGACCCGTAGCGTGTCGATGTCGGCGACCAGCTCCGTTCGCGGCACGAGCAGTTCGGGAAGCGGCAGCTCGGTGGCGGGAAGCAGCAGGGAGGAGCGTACGAAGCCCCTCACGCCACCGGTGCCGCCGAACGCCTTCGAAAGCTGCTCGAGCGGTACGGAGACCCTGCTTGCCTCGTCGACCAGCGTGAGAAGATCGGCGCGGCGAAGTCGGCGCGCGCCTTCCGAGACCACCGTGAGGAGAACCCTTTCGACGACTGCCGGGACGAGGTCCCTGCCCACGTGGCTCGAGAGTCCCCGGCTCGTGCCGACGTACTCGACCATGCCGGCCACGAGGTCCGCTCGAACGTCGTGGAGGCCAGGGGCGCCGCAATGCCAATGGATCCGCGCCAGGAAACCGGCGCGGAATTCCTCGTCGGACATGGCCTCAAGGTGCGATCGCGTCACCTGCGCGAGCTCCAGGCGGCCGAGCATGACGCGAAGGGGCCTCACGTCGGCACCCGCGGCCGCCCGTCGCCAGTAGGTGAGCGCAGCTTCCTCGCCGACCCTGTCTGCCGCGCTCCGCTCGGTCCCGAGCCTGGACGTCGTGAGGTAGTGCAGGGAGACCGGCCTGCCGGGATTGCGCAGCACCAGGTCCACGAAGGAATCGATAGCCGACCGCACGCCCGCCGAGCGCAACGTGACCGCGCCGCTAGGGGCCGTGTCCTTCACCTGCGTGCCGGCGATGGCATGGCGCGTGGCCACCGCAAAGTCCTCGGCGACCTCGAGGTGCAGCATCTCGCCGTCGCCAAGGCCCAGCCAGGCCAGGGCAGACGCGTAGAGCTGGTACCCATAGCCTCGCAGGGCCGCGACCGCCTGTCGGCTCGCGTCCCCATTCGGCGTCAGGACATGCTCCCCCTGTGCGGCGACCCCCATGGGTCGTGGTTAACATGGCCAGCCTCGCCCCGGCAGGGGCGGAACGAGAGGATCGCGCATACGAAGATCGGGGGCGGGGCTGCCGGGGTCTCCAGACCCGCCGCGGCAGCTTCGTCCGACGGAAGCGACCGGTCATCGACAGCTTCGGCGCCTGGCTCCAGCCGTACGTGCCCCGGCGGCTTGGTCGTATGCTTGCGCCCCTCCCCGGCCTTCCCGGTAGGGCGAGGACAAACATATGCCGACGCCGGCCTATCCGGACCTGACCGATCCGTGGCGTCGCGTGGTCGTGCCGGCCACCGGCCCGCCGTTCGGGAACGGTCCCATGCAGCGCGGCGACGAGCGGGATCCGATGGCGGGTCGGGCGCTCGGAAGCGAGGTGTCGACTTACGGCCACGTCCACGATCCGGATTGGCCAAAGCGTGACAAGTCGGTCACCGTACGGTTCGTTCGCGAGGATCAAGCCACGGGTCCGCGCCTCCGGCCTACGGGCCGTCACGCGACCACAACCGTGCGGGGACTACATGGCGGTGGATCGGATCGTCACGGTCAGGCATCCCGGTCCCGTGCTGTTGAGGCGCAAGCGGAAACGAATCCACGAGGATTGGTTCGTCGCGATCGACACGCCCGTCGCCCTGCGTGCCGGATCACCCGAGGATCTCGGCGACACCCACACATTCAGGTTCGGGGACAGGGACCTAACCTGGCGCGTCTTCGAGGGCACCCTTTGGTACCAGGTCGACGGGCGGTCCTGCATCCGCGGCACGCCTTCGCACTCGGGCAAGTTCGGCGTGGCCGAGTTCGAGGCGTTCCTGGCCGGCGGCCGGTCCGAACGGGTTTCCGACTGCACGGACCTCGGTCTCGTGACCTGCCGAACGCCGCTGGCGGCGGTGGGCCCAAACGCGCCCGGCCCGACGAACGGCGCGGTCATCGGGCGCCACGACCGTCCGCCATCGGAGATCGAGGTCTCCGAGATCTTTGAGGATGGCCGTGCCTCGGCATCGGACCGGCTCAGACGCTTCATGGACGAGCGCGTGCGCGTCGTTGGGGACGTCGTGCTGATCCGGTCCTATGATCCCCTCGTCACGCTCGGGAAGGACGGATGGGCGGTCCAGCCGTTCCCTCAGGCGCGCCTGACGTCCTACCGGCTCAAGCACCGGGAGCCGATCGGGTACCGCCCGGACGTCTATGACCGGGGAGCTGCCTGGCAGCAGGGCGTCGGTTGGCCGGGGCGACCGGACGGGACCGATCCATGGGTGGGGTCGCTTGCCGGGGCCCCTTACGGAACGGACACGGCCAAGCTGGTCGCCGGCTATGCCGTGACCGCCGCGACCTGCGCGTTCATCGAGATGCGGGACGTCTACACCTACTTCCTCACGGACAGGCGCAACGCCGAGCCGGCGCGGATCGCAACGGGCCTGTCGGGCGAGGCGTGGGACCTGACGGTGGGGGCAAGCCTGGGCACCCTGGACGAGAACATGGCCTTCGAGGCCGTGGACGTCGCCCGTCGCCTGATCTCGGCAGTGGCGGACTGTTACGGACGCTCGGCGGAGGTCACGCCCATGGTCCAGGAGGCCAGGTTTCTCTGCCGACGCTTCAAGGAATTCGAATCGGCCCTGATCGGGGATGCCGCGCCGGACGCCGACGACTTGGCCGCGCTCGATTCGCTCGTCCATCGGGCCTGAGCCGTGATGGCTTGCGGGCAACCCGAACATGCGCATGGCTCTGCCGAACTGCCGGCCGGGTGCCTGGACCCGTCCCGGGTCCGACGCTCGCGGGAATGGCTGCCGGGATCACGCCCTCCGCCAGTGACTGACACTTACCGATCCCTCGCGACCCGAGGAGCATCGTCGATCCCGATCCCATCCTCGAAAAAAGCATGAACTCGGTTCAGGGGCATACGCGACAAGAGGGGCTTCGGGTTGTTCGACTGCGCAAAGCAGTGCTCGTCCCCCGCCAGGTGCCGAAAGGCCATCGAAGCCGAACCCTGACGTGGTCGGCCAGGCCGCGGCTCATATTCGTGGCACGATGTCAAGTAAGGGCAAACCCTTACTCGTGTGGGCCGCGGACGTGGGCTAGCGTTCCCTGGCCGAGCGCGAATTCGGCAGCGGAGACAGGCATGCGGCAGTACAAGGATCCCACGTTCGGCGCGAAGGTGGCCGAGCACGCGATGGACCTGCTCGACGACGGGATCTTCCGCGCCGGGCGGCGGTCGACGACCTCGCCGCTGCCCGGCAACAACCTCGAGAGGGCGAACTTGGGTCGTGCGGGCGCCTCCACGTCCCGTCAGGCTCGCGAGACCCTGGAAGCGATGCACGCGGTTGAGGGAGCATGGCTCGACGTCTGCAAAGTCACGCTGCCATCGCACCTCCCGCCGGAGTACGCCGAGCGGCTTAAGGCGGCCCGGTGGGAGCTCTTGGACATCAGCGACGAACTGGAGGAGATTTGGCAGGCCAAGGCGAAGGCGATCTGGGCGGCCCTGCCCATCGATAGCCGGGTGCGGCGCCTCCGGAAGATGGCGGAAGAGGTCCGGGGCTGCGACCAGGGCACGGAGGAGCGGACGTTGCGTGCCGACCACCTGGACTTCCGCCTCGGGCTCGATCCCGAGGCCGCGCGCATGGCTGGCTTCGACGGCGTCGACGGCGAGTTCCAGGCGACGGCGCCCTCGGCGTTGTCCGGTGCTGCCGATCGGAAGGTCCCGTAACCTTTCTGCGGAGACGCCAACGGCGGTCGACCAAGCCGCCGTCAGCGGCCAGATCAATCCCGCGCCTCCGAAATGGCGTCTCGCTGGCAGGATGCCAGCGACGACCATTCGTCCGACAACGTCATCAGCGACGCTGCGGCAGGGTGACAGTGCGCCACGATCGCGAGACCGTGCGCCAGAGCGGCAGAGGCCGTGCAATCCCCGCCCAGCCCGCGCAGCGCGAGCGCGGACATGACCTCGTCGCCGCGTCGGGAATCGACGTTGCCGTCATGCAGGAACTCGACCGAGGGCGCCAGCGGACCGCTGGGGTCGATCACCGACAGCATCGTGTCGGCCCAATCGGCCGACCAGCCCTTCGCGGCAACGGCCAAGGCGTCGCGCAACCTTCGCCGGATTTCCGCATCCATCGCGGTTGGACCGAGGAAGCGCCACAGGTGCAGGATCAGCACGGCGAAGCCGCAGGGGCCACCGATGACGGCCGGACCGACATGCCCGATCCCCGGCTCGGAAGCTGGGATGATCGCCGGTCGGAACGTCGGGCCAAGCCACGGCGCGCGGACGTCGCCAAATGCCAGGTCGACCATGTCGTCCTACTCCATGTCGGGAAGCGGGGGTCGCGGGATGACGGCCCCGGCCCGGACGGGCCCCCATCCGGGCCGGGGCCGTCGATGGGGAAGGCTTCCGGGGCATACGATGCGGCGCCGTCATCCCCCTATTGGCGGTGCGGAGAAGACACCCTGGAACGGTGACCCGGGATGGGACTGGCAGGGCTCTGCCGGCGAGGCCTTTCGGCCCTCGCCCCTGCGTGCGTTCGAGACATACATCGCCGAGGGGGCACCGGAACGCCTCCAAGCGTCGAGGAAGGAGCCGAGGTGCGGCCTTTCCTTCCGTTCCGCCGCGAGGTAGCCGACGAGGTCATCGACGGCGTCGTCGTGCAGCGCGGCGCCCATCCTGCCCGAGGCGAAGCCGTATCGCAGGAACAGCGCGTATGTGTTCAGGGCATCGCTCTCGCAGTAGTTCCTGACACGACCAAGGTCGCCGGCGGCGACCAGGTCGGCGACGTCCGCCCCGGATGTGCCCGGCTTGCCCGGCAACCCCAGCGCCGCGCAGGTCTCGTCGAGGCCGAGGCGGGCCGAGGCGCCGTAGCCGCTGATCACGTCCATGAGGTCGACGTGCCAGTCGGCGTAGCGCTGCCCGTACGACATCCGACCCTGGCCGCGCGCGTGCCAGGCCGGGGTGGCGATCCCGTGCAGCATCGCGCGCTGCAGGAGCACCTGCATGTCGAAGGCGCGCCCGTTCCAGGTCACGACCTGGAAGCGGTGCCGCTCGAAATGTGCCCAGAAACCGCGTAGCAGCCGCTCCTCGTCCCATCCGGGCTCTCCCCCGCTCCGGCATGCCTCGACCGAGTAGCGGAGGCCACCGACGTCGGCGTCGCGCTCGATGCGGGCCTGGACGTAGGAGATCGCCACGACGCGATGCCAGAGCGGCTTGGGGAAGCGGTCCTCCGGCCAATCGGGGGGCAGCAGCGCCTTGTCGACGATCGTCTCGATGTCCAGGCTCAGCACGCGATCGTGCTGGGTCGATCCGTCGACCGGACGCGAGGCCCCCCCGTATCGAGCGACCCGTCGGTCCCTGGCCGCCCCCGCTCCCGAAGCACGGGAACGCGGTCCCAGCCCGACGCCGGGCGCGCGAAGCAGGGGCCGAGACGGCAAGGGGAGACCGCCACCGTTTCCGCGGCCGCCGAGAGGAAGGGCCAACTGGCCTTGGGGACGTGTCGCTTCCATCGAGTGTGCTCCTTGCATGCGGCCAATGCCGCGATCCGTGCGTTCCCGCTCGAAGCCGCGCTCGCCCTCGCACCGATGCGTGGGCGAGCGCCGGCGACGCCCCCGGCAGGGCGAGGCAGGCCATCCGCCATGGGCGGCGTCGCGATGCCCAGGCCTCACGGCCACGATCCCCCGCGGTTCAGTCCAGGCCCTCGTCATCGAGGGTGAAGTGCGCCGTCATCCGCGCCAGGCGCGGGCGGTAGGATCCGTGGCCGTGGACGGCCCAGGCCGCGTGCTCGTCGTCGAAGGCAGGATCGAGCAGGCTGTCACCCAGGTTCATCCCGGACGGCGTGCCGGCGTCCTCGACGTCCGCCACCTCGATCTCCCGGACGAGCGCGGCGACATGCCGTTCGGACATCGCCCCGAGCGACGGCGCGGGACGGGCGGTCCGGCCACGGCGCGCGGATTCGGGCCGGGGGGAAACCTTGGCGCTGCGCGCCGGGGCGTGCCGTGGCCGCGGGCGCGGAACCGCGTTCAGGCTGGTCTTGCTCATCGTCACCTCCTCAAGAATCCAGATGCGGAACCGGCGGTCAGCGCCGATGGCCGGCCGAACGGGACGGCGCCCCCGGGACTGTCCGTGACGCGTCGAAACCGGGAACGGCCCGACGACGCGCCGACCGGCCGTGGCGGGTGCCCGATGCCGTCCGACGGCGGACGGGACCGCATGTGCGGGCCGGCATCGCGTCCAGGCGGTCGGCGATGGCGCGGAGGCGGTCCACGGCGATGTCGATGCCCTCGGGCACGTCAGCGAGCAGGAGTTCCCTCATGCACGCCTCCACGTCCGTGGCGTTGGGACAGGAAGCCAGCGTCTGGAGCACCGCCACCAACTTCAACGCGTCCCGGACCGGGGGAGTGCACGGCACGCCGTCGCGTGCGAAAGTCGACGCCGTCGGATGGAGGTCGGGCAGGCGCATCGGGAGGGATGGCGTTCGACCGCGGGTGGCGGAGGTGTCGCCGTCGGAGGCCAGGTGCCAAGCGTGGGCGCCCGCCGGGAGAGCGGGACTGCAGCCCCCCGGACCGACCGATATGGCGACATCGACGGCCGCCGTCACGGCGGCTTCGGCCATCAGGCTCGGCGTCAGCGCAAGCAGCACGTCATGCGCGCGATGCATTCTCACGAATGCCAGCAGCCCGTTCGCACACATCGTCTCCGCTCGCCCGCTCGTCCGGTAAGTTCCGAACCCGAGTTCGAAGGACGGCGATCCGAGCGCGGCGAGGCCGGTCCGGGCCAGCAAAGCTGCCATCGCGGCGAGAGGACCATCCGAAAAGAAAGCGACGACCATGACTTCCCCCGTCGCCGCGCGTCGCGGCCGAGCAGTTTCGATGGCTGTCATAATAGCCCCAAAAAGCTATAGTGACTATAGATTTCGAGTATCGGGGGCCAAATAAGGCTAATGGAACTTTTATATCGTTTGCTATATAAGCTTAGATAAGCTAGGGTTGTATATTTTTATATTGCAACTAGGGATTAGGCCGCACAATGAGGTGGGCAAAACGCAGGGTGTAGAGCGCCTACTGACGAAGATCGCAGCGGTCCACGGAACAAGTTGCAGAAGCTATGGATGCAGTGACAATCGCGGAGGATGCAGGTGTGAACACAGCGCACCACGCAACAGACAGGCGTAGGCAACCTGGCAGCGCAGTATGAGGGGGCGTCGCAGGCGGGCTAAGAGCTGTCTTGCATCGATCAAAATTATCGGCGCTGAAGGCGGCGCGATCTCGCGAACATAATATTGCCGACCATGACCGTTCGTGTCCGCAGGAGCACCAAGACTTACTTCGGATGTCGATGTCCGCACGGGCGATTCCAGGTTTGCCTGCATCGCCGTGACCAACGACCACACGTCTCAGTCGAAGTCTTTCGATGCAGCCACGCCCGAAGGCGCTCGAACCAAAGCCTCGACGAGCAGGGGCCGCCCCGGGGTGCCCTCGGCCCAGAGCTCGAACAGCTCCTGCCGCAGGGATTCCAGAGCGTCGATCTTGAACCGTACGTCATCCATGAGCCGACGTACGAGTTCGGCATCGGGCACCTTGTCTTCGTCCGCGAACCCGAGAAGGTCTCGGATGGCATCCACATCGAAGCCCAGCTCCCGCGCCTGGCGGATGAACCGCAATCGGACGACATCGCTGTCCGCGTAGCGCCGCTGACGCCCGTCCGTGCGGTCGGGCGCGGGTAGAAGTCCGACCTGCTCATAGTACCGTATGGTGACGACCTTGACGCCCGTCATCGTCGAAAGGGCACCAATGGAGAGGGACAAGGAGCGGCTCCGTGGCGGTCGCGGGATCTCGACGCCGTAGAGCCCTAGCAAAGAACCGCCCATGACGCGACGCAGGATCATCCGCCGCGTCAGGTCGCGAGGACGCTGGTGTCAGGGCCGACGGATCCATTCCGGCGGCCTGGGCGGACCTTCGCGTCGGCATGCGCCCTCTGGAACCAGCCCAGGGGCTCGCTTCAACGTCAGCCGCCCATTCCGGCCACGCGCAGACTCCTGCCCGTCTCGCTCGGTTTGAGCATCCGCGCGTGCCGAGGGTTCCGACGCTGGCGGCCGACGGGACCGACCTTCCATGATCTTGACCCCGTCCGACGCGGGCCACGCCCCATAGGCGATGCCGAAGGCCTGGTCCCGTTTCCCCGATGACATCGAGCAGGAGGCCGGTCGTAGACCTCAGCGAGGAGACGGGCCTGTGTGGCGGCCGCATACCCTCACCGATCGAGCCCGCTCGGTCCGGCGTGCCCCCAGGGCCGACCTGCCACGCGGCCGTGAACGCCGATCCGCAGGCCGGCGGGAGACGGCGGTCAGGGCCAAGCGCGAGAAAGGTCATGCCACGCGGCATAGACCCTTCGCCGCGCGGCCTGCCGATCCGGTAGCCGTTCGCCTCAGTGAGGCCGTTCGACCAGGAGTCTTTGCCTCGCGCGCAACACGGCCTCCACGGCTCGTCGAAGCTTCCGGACCGACCCGCCGCGCCAGCGCCGGCGAAGGGCCTCAAGCTCCACGCCATCGGGAGGGGGAAGGAAGCGCGGATGCAGGCCACGTTCCCGGGCGATCTCGGCCAGCGAGGATGCCACCAGGGCGTCCAGGTGCTGCGGCCCCGGCTCTGGAAAGCGTATGACGCGGAAGCGGTCGAGCAGCGGGCCGGGAAGGCGACCGGCGTCGTTGGCGAGGCACACGACGCTGACCCAGTGGATGTCGATGTCCTGCTGGAGGCTTGGATCGGGGTAGCGGGAGGCGTTCTCCTGCTCGACAAGCTGGAGAAGGGCATCCCAGACGCGCCCGTAGTCGGAGCGGGTCGGCGCCTTGTCTATCTCGTCCACGAGCAGGAACGGGTTCGCGTGGCGGTGCCGGGCTATGGCCATAAACGGCCTGCAGGGTTCCGTGCTCCACCAGCGCCTCTCGGTGCCGGCGATGCTGGCACCGGAATCGCCCGTGGCGTCGACCCGGTAGACCCCGACGCCCAACACCTCTCCGAGACGCCTGACGAAGCGGGACTTCCCCGCCCCCGGGGGGCCCTCGATCAGGTAGCCTGGCAGCCTCACGAATTCCTTTCCGACGAGGTCCCCAAGCACGGTGTCTATGGCCTCGGCCGCATAGGGGAACTCCGCCAGGAGCGACGAGCGTCCTTCCGCGAGGTCGCCGACCGCCACGAGCGGCACCTCGCAGCCGATGACGTGCTCGTAGCCTCGTGTCGCCTCCCGTGCCTTGCCGGTGGCCGTGATCGCGGGGCAGACGAGGACAGATCCATGGCTACGGGTGGGACTTGCCGGCCGGTCGCCGGGCCCATGCCCTTCATCCGGCTCCCGCTCGGGCGCGGCGATCCTCTGGCCCGATCGCCCCGACCGGGCGGCCCGCGAGGCCTCCCGGCGCCTCACGGTCGCGGCCGCCCGGTTCCGCACGTGGCGCGTCTCCGCCTCCCCGATGGCCAGGGCGTGCGCGGCCAGGGTGAAGTCCGCGTAGTATGCCAGCGTCCGTCCCGCGGCCATGGCGGAGAGGCCGATGGCCAGCACGCTGGCCGTCGACCTGAGTTCGTTCAACGCCTCGCCGATCGCGTCCCGCCAGACCCTGAGGGTCTCGGCATCCATCTCGCCCTCGACGCCTGCCGGGACCTCGTCCGGCAGGGGCTCGTCGTACTCGGCGAAGTCGCGCCATGGCACGACGACGCCGTCCGGGTCCGCCCCCGCGCTGGCCAGGGCGAGGACGGCGAGGATGGCGCCCACCTCCGGCAACCGGTCCAGGGCAGACCACGCGGCGCCGGCAGCCCGCCCGGCGGCGGCCTCCACGTGGCCAGAGAAGCCGAGGAGCAACGCAGCGTCCGCGATTTCCCGGATCGCGTCCGTGTCGGTTCGCGCCGCGAAGCTGTCGAGCTCCGCAAGGTCGCCGACGGCGCTCGACACGGGATCCGCACGGTGAACCAGCCTGCGGCCGTCCGGGAGGTAGGGTCGCGCGAGCCAGTTGCGGACGGTGCGGCCGAGGACCGGCCTGATCGCACCCGCGTCCCTGGCGAGCTGCGCGGGCATCGTCCCGTTGCGACCCGCGCCATCCAGCCCCGCCTTGAGGACGCGCGGGAAATGACGCAGGACAACGGCACGCGCGACTTCATTGGAAATCCCTGCCATGCTTCCTCCTTGCTCGATCGGTCCCGCTGGGCGGGATGGGTGACGGGGTTCGCGCCGTGCCAGGCGCCCCCGCGTGGCCGAGCACGGCACGATGCGGTCGTGAGCGCGGTTCTCGAGCGCCTGCGAAAGACTGCCGTGACGGCGCGATCCCCGGTTGGTCGGACTCGGTCGAGAGCCATGCTGGCCCATGGGCCGCCGCGTCGACGGCAGCTCCGTTCCCCGGCATGACCGGGAAGCCCGGGAAAAGTGACCTGAACCGGTCCGGTGGGCGTCGAACGGTCCTTCGACCGGAGACAGGCACAGGAGAGAGGTGACGGCCCGAATGCCGCCGACCTCTGGGCCCCGCTGTTAAGCGGTCATTATTCGGAAGGCCGTCATTATACCTCCAGAACGTCCCAGAGGCGATGCGAATGGATCCCGAAGGTGGCACGGATCGGCCACAGGGTTAATGCCGGCGGTACTCTTGCCGGGCGCCGACCCGGCAAACGAAGAAATCATCGCGCCCGAAACCGGCGGACTGTCAAAAGGCGTTGGAACGGGACCCCGGATCAGCGTGCAATCGGGGCTCTGACTCACTCTCGCTGATGCCGGCAGCGTTGAGGTTGCGGATATCCACGATGGAGCCGCAGCATGCGCCCCCGCTTCAGGCCGTCGAGCCTCGTACCTGCCGGATTCGTCGTCGATCACCTCGATGTCGGCACCGATCGGATTGGTCTGGTCGTGAGGTCCGGATCTACGACGGCGACGTGCCCAGACTGCCGGACCCCTTCAAGTCGCATCCAAAGCCGCTACCAGCGCCGTGCCGCCGACCTGCCGCTTGGTGGCCGGCGCGTCGAACTCCAAGTCATGGTAAGACGCTTCTGGTGTGACGCAGCGGCCTGTGGGCGGAAGATCTTCGCCGAGCGCTTCTCCAAGTGCGTCCTGCCTACCTTAGCGCGACGCACCTCGCGGCTGGAGCAGATCGTCCACCACCTTGGGCTCGCACTCGGTGGTCGGCCCGGTGCAGGCCTTGCTCAGCGCCTGATGCTGCCCGTCAGCCGCGACACGCTCCTGCGCGTGATACGCCGTCGGGCGACGACACACTCCGATCCAGTCAGCATCATCGGCATCGACGACTTCGCCTGGCGGCGCAACCACCGCTACGGCACCCTCGTCTGCGATCTCGAACGCCGCCGCATCGTAGCGGTTCTACCCGACCGCGAGCAGGCCACCGCACAGACTTGGCTGAAGATGAACGGCTCGATCCAGATCGTCGCCCGCGACCGCGGGGGTGGATATGGCGAGGCCATCGCCCGTGCTCTGCCGCAGTCCATCCAGGTCGCCGACCGGTGGCACCTCATGGAGAATGCCAGCCGTGGCTTCCTCGATGCCGTGCGCAGGTCGATGCGACAGGTTCGCGAGGTCGTCGGCGCAGCCACGATCGATCCGGCGCTGCTCACTGCAGCCGAGCGCATCCAGTACGAGGGTTACCTGCGTCGGGAGGAGGCGGACGCGGCCATCCGCGCGCTCGCCGAGGCAGGCGTTCCGATCCGCCGGATCTGCCAACGTCTTGGCCACAGCCGCAAGGTGGTGCGTGCGGTCCTGCGTGGGGAGCGTACCGACGTCTTCCGGGTCCGCCAGAGTTCGCTCGACGCCTATCTGCCCTGGCTCGATGCCCAGTAGGATGCTGGCAGCCGCAACGCGACCGAACTTTGGCGCAGGGCGAAGGGACAAGGCTTCCGGGGATCGCTGCGCGTGGTCGGGGAATGGGCGACGCGGCGTCGACGCGCCGAGCAGGCCAAGATCGAACGGCTGCAGCGTGTGCCGTCGGCACGAACCCTGGCGCGATGGCTGACGACAGGTCGCGACCGCTTGACCAAGGCGGAGACACTGACCGTGGCTGCCGTCGAGGACGGCGTGCCGGCGCTGGTCGAGGCGCGCGAGGTGGTGGGCGCTTTCCAGACGATGGTTCGGGCGATGGCGCCGGACAGGCTCGAAGGGTGGCTCACGCGTGCTGGCACAAGCCTCGTCGCCTCGTTCGCCCGCGGTGTCGGTCAGGACCGAGCTGCGGTTCTGGCGGCGATCACGTTGCCATGGTCGAACGGCCAGACAGAGGGGCAGATCACCAAACTCAAGCTGATCAAGCGCCAGATGTACGGCCGCGGCAAGATCGACCTGTTGCAAGCTCGCCTGATCGGCTTCACCTCCGGATGATCAGCGAAAGTGCGTCAGAGCCCTTATTCCACGCCTAATCACACTCCGAGCACGCGGCATATGAGACGCACCGGCCAGGTCCGCGCATGCTGCTCGATGAAGGCGAAGGTCACTTGGGCATCTCCGCGAAGATGCCGATGGCTTTTTTAGCACGTCGCGCTCCATGCGCGTACGGTCGAGCTCACGCCGCAGGCGGGCGATCTCGACGGCCTGATCGGACGGCGAGGCGACCGGGCTTGGTGGCGCACTCCCCGTCGATCCGGCCGGCCGCGGCCGGGGTGGGGCCCCGTTCAGCGTGGCACGCCACTGCCTCAGCATCGAGGGCTGGATCCCAAGCTCGGCCGCGACCTGCATCTGCGGCCGGCCGCTGCTCTCCAGAAGGGCGACCGCTTCGCGTTTGAACTCGGGTGTGAACTCGCGTCTCGTCTTCGTCATCCGACACCTTCCCCGCTCAGCATGAGCGTATCAGAGGTGTCCGCGATGCCGAGGGAGGATCACCCGCTTCAGACCCTTACCGGACGGGCTCTAAGCTCGACTTTGGCCATTTGCGGCGCATCGAGTGGGCGGAGGTGACGAAGCGGGCGTGACGGATAGGCTGTCGGCGTCCCCGCCAAGAGACACCGCCATGTTGCCCCTGCCCACCCGCTTCGCCGGG
>NZ_JBKFAK010000033.1:0-41315 GCF_053345595.1 Methylobacterium sp. D54C | reverse complement strand
ACACGGGCGCCGCGGCCTCGGCGGCCTTCGGGGGCGGCGCGGCCGGCGCCGGCCGGGTGGCCGGGACCGCGCCCCGGACCGCGTCGCGCAGGAAGTCGCCGGTGCTGGCCTCCCGGGGCGCCGGAGCCGGAGTCGCGGCCGGAGTCGCCCGCTCGGCCGGAGCGGCGCGCGCCGCCGGGGCCGGCCGCGCGAGGCCCGCGTCGCGGGGGGCAGGTGCCTGGGACACTGCCGGCGCCCGCCGGCCCTCGCCCTCGGGCACCGTGATCCTGTAGGTGTAGGTGGCCTCCTCGCCGGTGACGAACGTGACGATCACCGACACCGTGTCGTGGCCGGCGAAGTCGGGTCGGGCCGTGTAGTAGAGCGTCCGCGCGTCCCGCTCGACGTCCTGGCAGCCGTCCCGCGACGGGGTGCCGTCGATGTTCTGGCCGAGGACCAGGAACTCGCGCCGCTGCTCGATGCGGCCGCCGCGCGGGGGCGTGACCAGCTCGATCGCGGCCGCCGGAACGGACGGGCAGCCCGGTCGGATCTCGTGGGTGGCGTAGCCGTCGAGGCGGACCCGCTCCCCGGGCCGCGCGGTCACGCTCGTGGATCCCGCGAGCGCCGGTCCCGCGAGGCAGAGCCCCAGGAGGCCGACGAGGATCCCGGTGCCGCCGGCCCCTCCCGTCGTAACGCGTCGTGCCATGGCATCCTCCTCGGGTTCGCGGGTCGGGCGATTCCGGTCCGCGGCGAGAGCCTCACTTCGCGTCGCCGCGCGTCAGGACCGGCTTGCCGCCGTCGGTGCGGAACCGGACCGCGTAGGTGCTGTTCGCCGACTGGGCATTGCAGGTGATGACCACCGGGCCGCCCATCGGGTTGGGCATCTCGCAGGTGCCCTTGACCTTGAAGGTCGACTGGTCGCGCTCGGCGTACATCAGCTCGTCGACGGGCTGGTGCAGGGTGCCGCCCTCGACGAAGCCCTTGGCCGAGGCCATGAACGCCATGGCCTTGCCGTCGGTGGTGCCGAAGATGAACCCGGCCTTCGGGCTGCCGACGACGGAGGTGTTCACCGCCTCCGGGGCGCAGGTCGCGGTGAGGTCCTCCCCGTCCATCATCAGGGACTCGCAGCGGCCCTTGAAGGACAGCTTCAGGAACGTGCCCGGCGGCGGATCGCGCCCCTCCGCGCCGTCGCGCGGCGGAGGCGGCGCCTGTGACGGCGCCTGTGCCGGTGGCGGCGACGGTGGCGGCGAGGGCGGCGTCTCGGGCGGGGCCGGAGCCCGGGCCTCGACCCGCCGGTCCCAGCCGCCGCGGGGCTGGCCGGGCTGCCAGACGCAGAGACGGGCGCCGTCATTGTCCCAGCAGGGGCCGCTCGGCGACAGGGCGCCGAGGGCCTCGGCGGCGCGCAGGCCCCCGGACGACCCGTTCCAGAAGGCCGTGGCCTTCAGCGGGTTCTGCGGGTCGCGGACGAGCTGCGCCACGACGTCGAGCTTGCCCGCGGCGTAGGAGCGGATCTCGAAGCCGCGGGCGCCGGTCTGCCCGGTCTCCGACCGGAACTGGCAGGCCCCGTCGAGGCGGACATCGCCCGCGACCTCGAGGTAGCAGTCGGCGGCCCGCGGAGCGCCGGCCTCGGGCGCCGCCGCGGGGGCGCCGCCGAAGCCGGGGCGGCCCTCGCCGACCTTCCAGGCGCAGATCCGGCTCCGGGACCCGGTCCAGCAGGCGCCCTCCGCGGTGACGCTGTCGGCGGGGCCGTCCTCGGGCTTGCCGCCCGGCTCTCGGTTCCAGGTCGCCGTGCCCTGGCCGGGCGCCGTCACCGACACGACCACGCCGTCGCGCAGGTAGCCGTTGGTGTAGGTGGCGAGGCGGAACCCGCCCACGCCGTAGCTGCGCGCGTCGGTCAGGAACTCGCAGACCCCGTCGATGACGGTCCTGCCGTCGGCCGCGAAGAAGCAGTCGGCCTTGCGGACCTTGATCTGCGCCTGCGCGGCGGCGGGCAGGAGGAGGCCGGCCAGCAGGCCAGCCATCAGGGCGGCGGTGCGATGGCCGATGCGGCGTCCGGCCCTGGGGGCCGGGAACCGCGCGGGATCCTTGCGGCGGGGACCCATGATGGCCGTCTCCTATGGATTGCCGAGGAGGCGGCGCGCCGCCTGGATGGTCCGGTCGTTGCGCTGGTCGACGACGCGGCCCTGGTAGAGATTCCGGTCGGCGAGGCGCTGCTGGAGGGCGGCCCAGAAGCCGGCGCCCCACTGGTCCTGCTCGAGATTCTGCAGGATCTCGGTGGACTTGAGCTCGAGGGCGCGGATCGTCAGGTCGGCCGCCTTCGCGGGATCCCGCTGCAGGCCGGCGCCGCCGAGGTCGTACAGGAAGGCCGCCGAGGCCGCCGCGGGGGCGAAGGAGCGCTCGACCGCGAGGCGCTCGAGATACCGGGCCGCCAGGGGGCCGTCCGGCGCGGTGACCCGCTGCTCCCGGTTGGCCGGGGACAGGTGCATCGCGGCGTAGAGGTACTGCGCCACCGGGACGCCGCTCTCCGCCAGGCCCCGGAGCTTCGCCGCGTCGGCGGCGTTGGAGACCGCGCTCTTGGACAGCGCGATGAGCTCCTCGACGCTCGGCGTCGCCGCGGGTGGTGCCGGAGGCGGCGGGCCGGCGGGCTTCGCGGCGCCGGGGTTGCCGGCTCCGGGGTTGCCGGCTCCGGTGTTGCCCGCCCCCGCACTGCCAGCTCCCGCGTTGCCCTGCGGGCCGGCACCCCGGCCGGCCAGGGCCTGCACGGCCGCGCGCGTCTGCGGCGTCGCCGTCCCGTCGGCCGGCCCGGTGTAGAAGCCGCGCTTGGCGAGGTCGCGCTGGATCGCCGCCACGAGGTCGGGGGGCTGCCGGCCGAGCTCGTCCGTGAAGGTGGTGACCGCCCGCGGCAGCTTGGCCGCCACCGTGTTCATGTAGAGGTCGGCGGCCTTCTGCGGATCCCGCGGGACGCCGCTCCCGGCATCGGTGTAGCAGCCGGCGATCCAGTAGAGCGTCGACCAGGAATCGAGGTAGTTGTTCCGGACCGCGACCGGGTTCGCCTGGAAGGCCAGCCCGTAGCGGCAGCCCCGCTTGAGATCGTGCTGGCCGCGGGCGGGGTCGAGCAGGAGCTCGGTCATGCCGCGCTGGGCCCCGGGGAAGCCGAGGTCGGCGGGCTTCTGGTAGTAGGTCAGCGCCTTGGCGGCGTCGGGCTTGACCGGGTTCTTGGCGTAGACCGCGGCCCATTCGGGATTGTAGAGGGCGCCCATGAACGAGCGGGCGCTGACGTCGCCGGCCTCGGCGGCCGTCCGCAGCTTCTCGAAGGCGGCCCGGTCGCCGTCCTTGCCGGCCTTGTCGAGCAGGTCGAGATAGAGCTTCTCGTTCTCCTTGCTGTCGGCGGGCTTGCCCCACTCGCCCGCGGGCTTCAGCAGCGCCAGGGCGAGGCCGGCCAGGAGCGCGACCGCGGCCTGGGGCAGGACCAGCCAGGCGAGGCGGTAGCGCGCGTCCGCGTACCAGAGCGTCGCGTGCGCCCGGAGCCGGTCGGTCCCGATCGTGGCGCCGCTCATGACTTGGCTTTCATGTAGGCGCGCAGGGCCGTGATGACCGCGGCATTGCGCTTGTTCTCGACCGGGAGCGTGTAGAAGCCGCGGGCGGTCAGCGCGGCCTGGATCGCGCCCCAGAACCCGTCGCTCCAGTTGCCCGCCTCCGGGAACAGCAGCCAGAAGGTGATCTGGTCGTCCTTGAGGTCGACGCCCCGCAGGGCGAGGGCCGCCGCCTTCCCGGGATCCTTGGCGACGTTGCCGTAGCCGGAATCGTACAGCACCGCCGCCTCGCCGGCCGCCATGCCGTTGCCGGCGGCCGCGGCGCGCTCGTAGGCGGCGACGGCGACCTGCGCGTCCGGCGCGAAGACGTCGCCCTTGTTCATCACCGGGTTGAACAGGCGCGCGTAGGCGGTGAGCGCGTCCGCGTCCCCGGCCTCGGCGCGGCTCTTCAGGTCGGCCATCTTCCGCCGGTCGCCGGTCCGGGCGGCGGCCTGGAGGGCCAGCACCTCCGGATCCGGGCCCTTGGGCGTCACCCGCCGCGGCTCGGGCCGCGGGGTCGCGACCGTGTTGGTGATCCCCGCCTCCACTTGGAGGGCCGTGATGATCCCGGGATTGGGCCGCCCGTCCACCGGGCCGATGTACCGGCGCTGCTCGGCCAGGTGCCGCTGGATGCCCGACACCAGAGCGGGGTTCTGCTGCCCGAGATTGTTGATGAAGGCGTCCATCGTCGGCCGGTGGCGGCGCCACAGCACCGCGGTCACCAGCCCCCCGGCCCGCACCGGGTCCTGCGGCAGGCCGCTCTCGGGCTCGACGTAGCAGGTGGCGAGCTTGACGGTCAGCCGCTCCTCGCCGGTGATCGTGCGCTCGAGCGTCTCGGGGGCGTCGATCCAGGTCTGGGCCAGGCGGCAGCCGCGCCGGAGGTCGCGGTTGGGGTTGGCCGGGTCGAGCAGCACGTCCGCGAGGCGCGTGACCGCCAGGAGATCGCCGATCGCGGCGCCCGGTCCGTAGAGGGCGGCCGCCCGGACGAAATCGTTCGGCGCGGGCTTGTTCGGGAAGTAGGCGGCGGTCAGGGGGTCGTAGAGCGTCCCGAGCTTGGTCGCGGCGTCGATCTGGCCCTGGGTGGCCGCGGCGGTCAGCGCGTCGAACGCCTCGCGGTCGCCGTCCTTGCCGGCCCGGTCGCGCAGGGCGCTCAGCTCGGCGAGCCGCGCCTTCGAGGCGGTGGCCGGCTGACCCCAGACACCCTGCGCGGCCAGCGCCATGCACAGGCCCGCCACCGCGCAGGTCACGGCCTGCGGCAGGGCGAGCCAGGCCAGGCGGTAGCGGCGATCGTCGTACCAGAGGGCCGCGTGCGCGCGCAGCCAGTCCTCGCGGGCGATGCTCATGGCTGCGACGGCTCCCGGGCCGTCACGACAGGGCGGCGGGGCGCGGGGCCCCGCCGCCGAGCGCCCGCTCGACATCCACGAGCTCGAACTGGCCGTAATCGCCCAGGGGATCGCTGGCGAGGCGCATCGCCTGGGCCTCGCGCAGGCGCTCTAGGAGCGTGCGCATCTCGCGGGCATTCGCCCAGTCGTGCCGCTGCGCGCGCTGCTCGACCCACGGGATCAGCAGGGTCTCGAAGCGCGGCGGCAGCCGGAACGATTGCCGCGACGCCATCAGGCGCAGGATCTCGACGAGGTCGTACGGGTCGTAGGCCGGGAATTCCACGGTCTTGGTGAAACGGCCGGCGAGGCCGGGATTCGTGTCGATGAACCGGGCCATGTCGCCGGTGTAGCCGGCGACGATCACGATGATCCGGTCGCGGTTGTCCTCCATGAACTTGAGGAGGGTGTCGATCGCCTCCTTGCCGAAGTCGCTGCCGCCCCCGCCGCCCTCGGCCAGCGTGTAGGCCTCGTCGATGAACAGGATGCCGTCGAGGGCCTCGCGGCAGCGCTCCTGGGTCTTGGCCGCGGTCTGGCCGACATAGCCTGCCACCAGCCCGGCCCGGTCGACCTCGACCACGTGCCCCTTCCGCAGGACGCCGAGCGTCCGGAAGATGTCGCCCATGATGCGCGCCACCTCGGTCTTGCCGACGCCGGGGGGCCCGGTGAACACCATGTGCTGGCTCACCGCGCCGACCTCGATGCCCTCGGCGCGGCGCCGGGCATCGACCAGCACCCGCGCCGCCACGGTCTTCACCTGCTCCTTGACCGGCGCGAGCCCGATCATCGCGTCGAGGCGGGCCATGACCTTCCGGGCCGCGTCCATGTCGACCGCGCCGCCGGCCTGGCGGCCGAGGGCCGCGGCGATGTCGGCGGGTTCGAGCCGGTTGATGTCGCCGCCGGGGCTGGCGGCGAGGCGCAGCGCCTGCGCCTGGCGGGCCTTCTCCAGGACCGTGCGCATCTCGCGGGCGTTGGCCCAGTCCTCGGCCTTCGACCGGGCCCCGACATAGGCGGCGAGGTCCTTCTTGAACCCCTCCGGCATGACGAAGCCCTGGCCCGCGGCCATGCGCTTCAGGATCTCGGCGAGCTCCGGCGGGCTGTAGGGCGGGAACTCGACGGTCTTGGTGAACCGGCTGGCGAGGCCGGGATTCGCGTCGATGAACCGGCGCATGTCGTTGGTGTAGCCGGCGACGATCACGATGATCCGGTCGCGATTGTCCTCCATGAACTTGAGGAGGGTGTCGATCGCCTCCTTGCCGAACTCGCCGCCGCTCCCGCCGCCGGGAGCCAGCGCGTAGGCCTCGTCGATGAACAGGATGCCGTCGAGGGCCTCCTTGCAGCGCTCCAGGGTCTTGATCGCGGTCTGGCCGGCGTAGCCCGCCACCAAGCCGGCCCGGTCGACCTCCACGAGGTGGCCCTTGCGCAGCACCTTGAGCGCCTTGAAGACGCTGCCGAGGACCCGCGCCACCTCGGTCTTGCCGACGCCGGGGGGGCCGGTGAACACCATGTGCTGGCTCATGGCCGCCACCGGCAGGTT
The DNA here is from genome assembly GCF_053345595.1 of Methylobacterium sp. D54C. Classification (NCBI taxonomy): domain Bacteria; kingdom Pseudomonadati; phylum Pseudomonadota; class Alphaproteobacteria; order Hyphomicrobiales; family Methylobacteriaceae; genus Methylobacterium; species Methylobacterium sp. D54C. The sequence continues at coordinate 34,851 of NZ_JBKFAK010000033.1, read as the reverse complement.
CTGGGCGCGGCGCTGCTGCTCCACCTGCATCCGGGCGATGACGCCCTTCACCTCCAGCTTCACGGGGTCGAGCCCGACCATGCCGTCGAGGGTCGCGAGCGCGGTGGCCAGGAGGTCCTTCTTCTCCGCGGCCGCGCCGTCGTCGACGAAGCGGATCGGGCGGATCTTGCGGCTCGCCCGGGCCCGGTCCAGGGCGCGCCGCGTCGCCTCGATCCGCGCCGGGATGTAGCTCGCCGCGAGCAGGCCGCCGACGAGGCCGCCGAGGATCAGGCCGTTGCGCAGCAGCGCCGACGGCGTCGCGGCGAGCGACCCGAGCACGTCCGGCCGCAGGGCGACCAGCAGGCCGGTGGCACCCAGCACGATGACCGCGAAGAGCGCGACCGGATGCTTGTCGAGGCGTTCCATGGACGTGGTGAACCTTGGTGCTGGCCCTGGTGATGGCCTGGGTGCTGGCCTGGGTGCTGGGCGCGCGTGGCCCCTCGGGCCGCCCTCAGGCGTCCTCGCCGGTGGCGCGGAGCAGATCGACGATCTCCAGGCGGCGCAGGTCGCCGCCCTGGAGGGCGACCCGGGCGGCCTGGGCCTCGCGGGCCTTCTCCAGGAGGGTGCGCATCTCGCGGGCGTTCGACCAGTCGTCGGCGCGGGACCGCTGCGCGAGCCAGGGGGTCAGCGCCGCCTCGAACCCCTCGGGGAGCGCGAATTGCTGCCGGGCCGCCATGCGCTTCAGGATCTCGCAGAGATCCTTCGGGCTGTAGGGCGGGAACTCGATAATCTTGGTGAACCGGCCGGCGAGGCCGGGATTCGTGTCGATGAACCGGCGCATGTCGTTGGTGTAGCCGGCGACGATCACGATGATCCGGTCGCGGTTGTCCTCCATGAACTTGAGGAGGGTGTCGATCGCCTCCTTGCCGAAGTCGCCGCCGCCCCCGCCGCCGGCGGCCAGGGTGTAGGCCTCGTCGATGAACAGGATGCCGTCGAGGGCCTCGTGGCACTTCTCGAGGGTCCTGGCCGCGGTCTGGCCGACATAACCGGCCACCAGGGCCGCGCGGTCGACCTCCACGAGATGCCCGCGGCGCAGCACCTCGAGGGACCGGTAGATCTCGCCGATCGCCCGCGCCACCTCGGTCTTGCCGACGCCGGGCGGCCCGGTGAACACCATGTGCTGGCTGATCGCCGCCACCGGCAGGCCCTCGGCGCGCCGCCGCTGCTCCAGCTCCAGCCGCGCGATCAGGGCGTTGACCTCGCGCTTGACCGGCGCGAGCCCGACCATGGCCTCGAGATTCGCGATCACGGCCTCGGGGGACCGGGCCTCCACGACCCGGCGCGGCGCCACGATCAGGCGCGGCAGGGCCAGCAGGCCGCCGGCCGGCTGCCCGAGGCCGGCCTCCGCCTTCCGCGCGGCCGTCGCGGTCGCGGCGAGGCCCAGAGCCGCCAGCAGGGCGACGGCGATCCCGATCGCCGCCTTCCAGCGCAGCTCCGGCCCGGCGGCGTTCCACCAGGCGATCGGGCCGTAATCGGTGCTCAGCAGGAGCGGGGTGAGGACCGCGACCACCAGCCCGGAGACGACGAAGGGGAGGATGGCGGATTTCGACATCCGTCAGCCTCCGCAGGGCTTGCTGGTATTCCAGATCACGGGGATCCGCTGGACGCCGCCGGTCGTGTCGATCTTCAGGCCCGGCGTCAGCTCGACGAAGACGTCCTTGGCGGCGCCCTCGATGGTGATCTCGCCCTTGCCGGTCTCGTAGGGCGCCGGGAACGGGACCGCGATGTTGATCGGGCCGTCGGCGACGTTGAAGGCGGGGGACAGGTAGTTCCCGGCCCGGATGCGCACCACGCCGCCGGCATCGGCCGCCATCTTCGACAGGCGCATCTGGCCCAGGGGGGCTCGGCAGGCCTTGGCCTCCGCGACGATCTTGTCCTTCTCGTCGGAGGGCAGGGTCTCGGCGGCCTTGTCGATCTCGCCCGCCTTGACCAGCGTCAGGGCCGGGCGCGCGGCCGTCCCGGCGGTCTCGCCGCCGCCCGAGAGCAGCACGCCCGCGACGGCGCCCGCCGCCACCAGGCCGCCCACGATCGCGATGAGGCTCGGCGAGAGGCCCGGCTTGGCGGCGGGCGGGGCGCTCGGGGCCGCGCGAGGCTCGGAAAGCCTATCCTGAGCCTGCCGCTCAGCATTCTGGTGTTCGACTTCCGACATCCAGCGGGCCCCCGAACATGGAACGACGTAATTCGTGCGTCGCGTCGGCGCGCACGACATGGCCTGCAGCCTCGCTCTTTTTGGAAAGATTCGAAGAAATTAGCGGGCCGATGCCTGTCACCATGACCGGCCGACTTCTAGGCAGGCGGAAAAAACCGGTCTACTAGTGTATATGACCTATCGTCGCAGCCTTGACACGCCGGGGATTTTCCTCGGCATGGCTCCGCGCCGCGACGTCATGGGGATAGATTCCGATGCTGCGACCGGGAGTGGCATGAACGGCTCCGCGCGAGAGACCCTGATCGTTGCCGACGATCACCCGCTGTTCCGCGAGGGCATGCGGCGCATCGCGGAGCGGCTCTACCCGCAGGCCCTGGTCCGGGAGGCCGCCACCATGGAGCAGGTCCTGGCGATGGCCCGCGCCGGGGCGCCCCCGCGGGCGTTCCTCCTCGACCTCCTGTTCCCCGGCCTCGATCCCCGCCACTCCATCGGCGCGCTGCGCGTCGAGTTCGAGCGGGCCTCGATCATCGTCGTGTCGATGATCGAGGACGAGGGCCTGATCCGGACCGTCATGGCCGAGGGTGCCGACGGCTTCATCGGCAAGGCGCTGCCCGCCGCGGAGATCGCCCAGGCGATCGCGGCGATCCGCGACGGCGAGTTCGTGATCCGGCGCAGCCCGGTCTCGGGTCTCGCCGCACCGCGCGGCCCGCTCCCGCCCCTGACGCAGCGCCAGCGCGACGTGCTGCGCCTCGTCGCCCTGGGACGCACCAACAAGGAGATCGCCCGGGAACTGGAGATCTCCCCCTTCACCGTCCGCATCCACGTCTCGGCGCTGCTGCGCGCCCTCGACGTCACCTCCCGGTCCGCCGCGGCCGCGAAGGCCGCCACGGCCGGCGTCGGGGATTGAGGGGGCGGGCCGTGCGGCGGGGCCGATCGTACACCTGTCCGAATGGCCCGGTGCCGGGCTCCGTGGCAGAGCCCGGCGCATGAGACGGGCGGGACGGGGAGACGGGCGCGCGGCCCGCGGGCGTTTTCCGACGGGCCCGGCCCTGGCGGTGCTGCCGGTGCTGGCGGTCGGACTGGCGGTCGGACTGGCTGCCGGGCTCGCTGCCGCGCCCGCCGCGGCCGATCCCGATCTCGCCATGCTGCCCCACGCCACGGTGCTGGCGGCGATCTGCGGGCGGCCCGCCGACAAGGAGGCCGAGACCTGCCGGATGAAGGACGGCCGCACGGCGGAATTCTGGACCGCCGCGATGTTCTCCACCGAGACCGGGAGCCGGTTCACCGGCTTCGTCACGATGCCGGCCCCGGGCGCGGACGCCGCGGCGCCCGACCGGCTGAGCGTCGCGGCCGCCACCTACGTCCTCAAGGATATGCGCTGGCGCCTCGAAGACGTGCAGGTCCTGTCCGGCCGGATCGGGACCGGGAACCGCAACGGCGGCGCCCCGGAGGTGGACGAGCGGCTCGGCGCCGTGTTCAGGCCGCTGAGCCGGGGCCGCCTCCTGATGGGCCTGCGCCTCACGGTCTACGGGACGGCCGGATCGCAGGGCTTCTCGTTCCTCCTCCTCCAGTTCCGCGACGCGCCGGCGCACTGGACGCTCGCGGGCGAGGTCGCGGCGGGCGCCGACGAGACGGCCGGCTGCGCGGAGGATCCCTGCCGGCTGGGATCGAGCACGGGACGGCTGGAGATCCTGCCGGAGGATCCGCGCGACCCTGCCGCGTGGCCCCCGGTCCGAGTCGCTCTGAGCGGCACCGTTCTGGGCGCGGACGGGGCGCTGCGTCCGGCCACGGACCGGGATGCCCGGGTCTATCGATTCGATCCGGGCGCCGGCACCTACCGCTGACGGCGCCCGCGACCGTGCGTGCGGCCGGTCGACGAGATCAGACCTGCAGTGAAGTAAAAAATAATCTGCCGCATATTTTCCGCAGGAACGTCTCGCTGCAGCACGGGGACCATTGTAGCGGAGACTGAATAAGCGGTTCTAGCACCGAAGACTCGTCCGCGCCGCCACATCGCGGGCTCCCGCCGCGTCTGGTGGCGTCGATCACCTTCAGGTAGACTTGTCAGATCTGTCCGCGATCGGCGACGGCGGCGCGCCGCTGCCCGGATCCCGGGCGGCGACGCGGCAGGGCGACTGCACGATGAAGCGACAGCGGGAGACCGGGGCCGGCACGGCGCGATTCAGGGCGGAAGCCGCGGGGTCCGCTCCGGCGGAGCGGGTGCCTGGCCTCGGTCTCGGTCTCGGCGTCGCTGCCGGCCGGGCCTGAGCCGCCGATGTTCGGGTCGCGGCGCCGGCGGGACGAGGCGTACGACAACGAGAAGGCGCAGGCGCTGATCCGGGCCGTCGTCATCGGCCTCGCCTGCCTGTATCTCCTGCCCCAGATCTACGGCGGGATCGCCCCACCGGAGGCCCGGTTCGTCGCCTATCTGGTGACGTGCCACTGGGTCTTCGCCGTGGCGCTGTACGGCTGGATCAGCCGCAATCCCGGCAGCAACACGCCGCGCCGTGTCGTCACCTTCCTCCTCGACCTCGGCGGGATGACCTACACGATGGCGGTGGGCGGCGCGCCGTTCCTGCCGCTCTACGCGATCGTCATCCGGCTGATCGTCGGCAACGGCCTGCGCTACGGCGTCACCGCCCTGAAGGCGTCCACGGCGGCGGCCCTGGTCTCGATCGCGGTCACCACGTACTTCAACGCGTACTGGCGCGCGAACCCGTTCCTCGTCCTGACGCTGACGGCCATCACCGTCCTCGTGCCGACCTACATCTACAGCCTGCTGGAGCGCCTGCGCGGCGCCTACGAGCGCGAGCAGGAGGCGAGCCTGTCCAAGTCGCGCTTCCTGGCGCAGGCGAGCCACGATCTGCGCCAGCCGATCCACGCCATCAGCCTGTTCACCGCCTGCCTGCGCGGCGCCCGGCTGGGGCCGGAGGAGCTGCAGATGGTCGAGAACATCGACCGGTCGCTGCAGAGCGTCTCGCGCCTGTTCAAGTCGCTCCTGGACATCTCGACCCTCGACAGCGGACGGGTGGAGCCCCGGCCCGAGCCCGTCGCGATCAACGACATCCTCGAGGATGTCCGGCGCCAGAACTCCGAGGCCGCCCAGATCGCCGGGACGGCCCTGCGCAGCCGCGCCTGCGCGGTCGTGGTGCGCACCGACCGGGCCCTGCTCACGACCATGGTCCAGAACATCGTCAACAACGCGATCAAGTACGCGCCCGGCCGGCCGATCCTGATCGCCTGCCGCCGGCGGGGCGACCGGCTCGCCATCCAGGTCTACGATCGCGGCCCCGGGATCCCGGTCGCGCATCAGGAGCGGGTCTTCGACGAGTTCTACCAAGTCCGCCGCCGCGGCGACCGGGACGTCGAGGGGGTGGGCCTCGGCCTGCCGATCGTCCGGCGGCTCGGCGCGCTCCTGGACCTGACGGTGACGCTGCGCTCGGTGCCGGGGCGCGGGACCTGCGTGACGATCGGTGACCTGCCCCTCGCCCGGGCCCTGCAGCCCGCGGCCCTCCCCGCCCGGCTCGACCCGCCGGCGACGATCGGCGGCCTGCGCGTGCTGCTGGTGGAGGACGACGCTGCCGTGCTGCGGGCGACCGCCAGCCTGCTGGAGAAATGGGGCTGCCGCGTCCGGCCCGAGACCGGGATCCCCGACGCCGTGCCGGAGATCGACCTCCTCATCACCGATTTCGAGCTCGGGAACGGCGTCACGGGGACGGACTGCATCGCGGCGGTCCGGAGGCTCGCCGGCCGCCCGCTGCCGGCGGTGGTGATGAGCGGCCACGACGAGGCGCGCGTGCGCGAGGATCTGGGGGCGCCGGACATCCCGATCCTCTCGAAACCGGTCCGGCCGGCCGAGCTGCGCTCCGTGCTCACCGCCGCGAGCCTCCGGCTGCGCCCCCGGCCGGCGCCGGCCGCGTGAGGCGCGGTCGGCGCCCTACCGGGCCGGTTCGTCCGGGGCCCTGCCCGGCTCCCTGCCCGGCTCCTCGCCGGGACGCGCGGTCCCCGTCCGGCCGCCCTGCTGGTCGAGCATCGCCCGGAGCAACGCGTCCCGCGCGAGGCCGTGCTCGGTCGCGATGCGGTCCACGATCCGGAGCGCCTGCGCGGCGGGGGAGCGGTCCGTCACCGGCAATTGCGCGAAGGCTTGGCTGAGCCGCGTTCCCGCGACGTATCCGATGACGATCCCGACGAGGACGCCGCAGGCGCCGGCCAGGATCAGGACGCCGAACTTCATGACTCACCCGCCGGCTGCCGCGAGACTGCCGGCCTTCTGACCATCCCGCGCGGGTGATCTCAAGAGGCGGGCGGCCGGCTCGGCGGCCCCGGTCGCCGCGTCAGCCCTGCTCCGCGCGGTCCGCGCCGTCGCGGGCCTCGGCCTCCCGCCGGGCCGCGCGGGCCTGGGCGATCAGGTCGACGGCCGTCAGCGGGGCGTTCGCCCCCACGCCGCCGGCCAGCAGCAGGCCCGGCGGCACCGTCCGGACCTGGGCACGGCCGCCGCGGACGCCGCGGCGGCCGGCCCTTCGATCGGTCGCGTTCGTCATGACAGCGCGCCGCCCGTCAGCGCGGGCCGGCCTGCGGCCGCGGCCGCGGAACGGCGATGGTGACCAGCTCGCCGGTGATCGGATCCAGGATCGTCATGGGCCCCCCCGTGGTTGTGCCCCATGGCGGACCTGAATTGTGTTTTAACATTGGCCAACCGGGGCCGTGTGCACAGATTTGGCGGTCGATGTCGGCCCCGGCCGCGCTCCGATTGTTGATTATCCGTCCCGATATCCGGATCGAAGTGCGGTATTCCCGGGCCCGGCGCCGGCGGGACGTGCGGCGGGACGTGCGGCGGGCGCGCTAGACGGACATCCAGCGGAGCACGTCGGCCTCGACCATCCCGGCCCGGGGGCCGGCCAGCACCACCTGCCCGCGATCCATCACCGCGTAGGAGTCGCAGAGGTCCCGGGCCCACTCGAAATACTGCTCGACCAGCACGATCCCCATCTCGCCCTTGCCGCGCAGGTAGGTGATCGCCCGGCCGATATCCTTGATGATTGAGGGCTGGATCCCCTCGGTGGGCTCGTCGAGCACGAGGAGCTTCGGCCGCGTCACCAGCGCCCGGCCGATGGCGAGCTGCTGCTGCTGGCCGCCCGAGAGGTCGCCGCCGCGCCGGTGCAGCATGTCCCTGAGCACCGGGAACAGGTCGTAGATCTCCCCCGGGATATGGCGGTCGCGGCGCCTGAGCGGCGCGAAGCCGGTCTCCAGGTTCTCCTTGACGGTGAGCAGCGGGAAGATCTCGCGGCCCTGGGGCACGAAGGCGATCCCGGCGCGCGCCCGGTCGTAGGGCGCGAGGCCCTGGATCGGGCGGCCGTCGAGACGGATCGCGCCGGAGCGCACCGGCTGCTGGCCGACGATCGCCCGCAGCAGCGAGGTCTTGCCGACGCCGTTGCGGCCCAGGACCGTGGTGACCCGCCCGGCCTCGGCCGTCAGCGAGACGCCGCGGAGCGCCTGCGCGGCGCCGTAATAGAGGTCGATGCCGTCGACGGAGAGCATGGTCATCGTCCCAGATACACCTCGACGACCCGCGGGTCGGCCGAGACGGCGTCGATCGAGCCCTCGGCCAGCACCGCGCCCTCGTGCAGGCAGGTGACCCGGCAGCCGAGGTCCCGGACGAAGTGCATGTCGTGCTCGACCACCAGCACGGCGTGCTCGCCGGCGATGCGGCGCAGCAGGCGGGCGGTCTCGGCGGTCTCGGCGTCGGTCATGCCGGCCACCGGCTCGTCGACCAGCAGGAGCTTGGGGTCCTGCGCGAGCAGCATGCCGATCTCCAGCCACTGCTTCTGGCCGTGGCTGAGATCGGCCGCCGGGCGGCCCCGGTGGGCCAGCAGGCCGACGGTCTCCAGCAGGGAATCGATCCGCGCGGCCTCCACCCGGTTGCGCCAGCCGAACAGGGACGCGAAGGCGGCGCGCGGACCTTTGAGGGCGAGCAGGATGTTGTCGGCGACCGTGTGGCTCTCGAACACGGTGGGCTTCTGGAACTTGCGGCCGATGCCGAGGTCGGCGATCGCCGGCTCGTCGCTCCTGAGCAGGTCGTGGGTGCCGTCGAACAGCGCGATGCCGCTGTCCGGCCGCGTCTTGCCGGTAATGCAGTCCATCATGGTGGTCTTGCCGGCGCCGTTCGGGCCGATGATCGCCCGCAACTCGCCGCGGGCCAGCGTCAGCGACAGGCCGCGCAGGGCCTTATAGCCGTCGAAGGTCACCCGCAGGTCGTCGAGGTAGAGGAGCGCGTCCGTCTCGCGCTTCCGGTTGGCAGGGCCGCGGGCAGCGGCATCCGGCGGTTCGAGGAGGTCGGTGCTCACGAGCCCTGCCCTTCTTCGGCGAGTTTCGGGGCGATGGCGGGCTCCGGCGGCAGCTTGGCGGCGGCGCGCCGGGAGCCGAACCGCTCGATCGCGGTGCCGACGAGGCCGCGCGGCAGGAACAGCGTCACGAACACGAACAGGCCGCCGAGCGCGAACAGCCACGCGTCCGGCATCGCGCCGGTGAGCACGGTCTTGGCGTAGTTGACCAGCACGGCGCCGAGCGCCGCGCCGACCAGCGTGCCGCGACCGCCCACCGCCACCCAGATGACCGTCTCGATGGAGTTGGTGGGCGCGAACTCCCCCGGGTTGATGATGCCGACCTGCGGCACGTAGAGGGCGCCGGCGACGCCCGCCATCATGGCCGAGACCGTGAAGGCCAGCGTCTTGAAGTGCTCCGGCCGGTAGCCGAGGAAGCGCGTGCGGCTCTCGGCGTCGCGCACGGCGATCAGGATCTTGCCGTAGGCCGAGACCGTCATGACCCGGGCGATCAGGTAGCCCAAAGCCAGCGCGATTCCGGTGGCCACGAAGATGCCGACGCGGAAATTCTGTGCCTGAACCGAGAGTCCCAGAAAATCCTTGAAGTCGGTCAGCCCGTTGTTGCCGCCCAGCCCCATGTCGTTGCGGAAGAAGGCGAGCATCAGCGCGTAGGTCAGCGCCTGGGTGATGATCGACAGGTAGACGCCGGTCACCCGCGACCGGAAGGCGAGCCAGCCGAACACGAAGGCCAGCAGGCCCGGCACCAGCAGCACCATCAGGGCCGCGAAGGCGAAGTGGTCGAAGCCGTACCAGTACCAGGGCAGCGCCTTGTAGTTCAGGAACACCATGAAGTCGGGCAGGACCGGGTTGCCGTAGACGCCCCGGGCGCCGATCTGGCGCATCAGGTACATGCCCATCGCGTAGCCGCCGAGGGCGAAGAACGCGCCGTGGCCGAGCGAGAGGATGCCGCAATAGCCCCAGACGAGGTCGAGGCTGACCGCGAGCAGCGCGTAGGCGAGGTATTTTCCGAAGAGCGAGACGAGGTAGGTCGGCAGGTGCAGGCCGGAGCCCTCCGGCACCGCGAGATTCAGCACCGGCACGGCGAGGCAGAAGGCGGCCAGGACGGCGAGGAAGATCCAGCCCTTCAGGTCGATGAGGGGGGTGCGAGGCGGCATGGGGCTCACGATTCCACCGCCCGGCCCTTGAGCGCGAACAGGCCGCGCGGGCGCTTCTGGATGAACAGGATGATGAAGATCAGGAGGCCGATCTTGGCCAGCACCGCGCCGATATACGGCTCGGCGAGCTTGTTCACGACGCCGAGCGTCAGCGCCGCCACCAGCGTCCCCCAGAGGTTGCCGACGCCGCCGAACACCACCACGAGGAACGAGTCGATGATGTAGCCCTGGCCGAGATTGGGCGACACGTTGTCGATCTGCGAGAGGGCGACGCCCGCGATCCCCGCGATGCCGGAGCCGAGCCCGAAGGTCAGGGCGTCGACGTAGGGGGTGCGGATGCCCATCGCGGCGGCCATGCGGCGGTTCTGGGTGACCGCCCGGGTCTTCAGGCCGAAGGACGTCTTCCGCAGCACGAACAGGAGGCCCAGGAACACGGCGAACGCGAACACGATGATCCACATCCGGCCCCAGGTGATCGACAGGCCGTAGAAGTCGAAGGCGCCGCTCATGAAGGCGGGGGCGCCGACCTCGCGGTTGGTCGGGCCGAAGATCGAGCGCACGCCCTGCTGCAGCGCGAGGCTGACCCCGAAGGTGGCGAGCAGCGTCTCCAGCGGGCGCCCGTACAGGAAGCGGATGATGAACCGCTCGATCAGCACCCCGACGAGGCCGGCGACCAGGAACGCGCAGGGGATGCTGATCGCCAGCGACCAGCCGAACAGGACGGGCGCCTTGGTGCGGATCAGCTCCTGCACGAGGTAGGTCGTGTAGGCGCCGAGCATCACCATCTCGCCGTGGGCCATGTTGATCACGCCCATCACCCCGAAGGTGATGGCGAGCCCGATGGCGGCGAGCAGCAGGACCGAGCCGAGCGAGATGCCGTACCAGACGTTCTGGAGGGCGCCGATTATCGCGAGCCGCGTCTCGATCGCCGCGATGCCGCGGGCGGCGGCGGCGCGCACGGCCTCACTCGGATCCGCCGCGAGACCGCGCAGGATGCCCATCGCGTCGCCATCGCCCCGGGCCTGGATGGCGGGAATCGCGGCAATCCGGTCGGGTTCCGCGGTGCCGGGCCTCGCGAGCAGCACGGCGGCGCGGGCCTCGGTGAGCGCCTGCCGGACGCCCGGACTGGTCTCGCGGGCGAGCGCCGCGTCGAGGGCCGGCAGCGCGGCCGCGTCCCGCGCCTTGAACACCGCGTCGGCGGCGGCCCGGCGCCGGGCCGGGTCGGGGCTCGCGAGGTCGAGCTGCCCGCGGGCGGCCTCGATCGCCCGGCGGACGCGGTTGTTGGCCCGCACCGGCTTGAGGTCGGGGCTGTCGGCGGCCGGGGCGCCGGTCCTCGCGTCCACGACGGCGCCGCCCTGCCGGATGAGCAGGGTCTTGTCCGGGCCCACCAGCAGGCGGCCGTCCGACAGGGCCGAGAGGATCGCGTCGGCGCGCGAGTCGCCAGAGGCGGCGAGGCCGGAGACGCCGGCCTCGATCTCGGCGTAGCCGTCGCCGGCGAGCTGGCCGTAGGGGTCGGGCGCCTGCGCGAGCGCCGGGGCGGCCAGCATCAGGAACAGGAGGGTCAGGAGACGGAGCATCGGGGCCGTTCTGCGAGCCGGGAGCGGTGCGCCCCACACGGGTGAGGCGCGTGTCCCCTCTCCCCGCTCGCGGGGAGAGGAGGTGCAGGGCTTACGCGCCGCCGCAGGACTTGGTCTTGGTGTTGTAGTTGCCGCACTTGAGCTTGACCCAGTCGGCCTCGAGGTCCTTCGAGCCCTCGAGCTGCTTCGACCACGCCTCGCCGGGGATCAGGCCCTCGGTCTTCCAGACCACGTCGAACTGGCCGTTCGCCTCGATCTCGCCGATGAAGACCGGCTTGGTGATGTGGTGGTTCGGCAGCATCTTCGCGGTGCCGCCGGTGAGGTTCTTCTGCTCGATGCCCGGCAGCGCGTCGATCACCTTGTCGGGATCGGTGGTGCCGGCCTTCTCGACCGCCTTCACCCACATGTTGAAGCCGATATAGTGGGCCTCCATCGGGTCGTTGGTGACGGCCTTGGGGTTCTTCTTGAACGCCTGCCACTGCTTGATGAAGGCCTCGTTCTCCGGCGTCTTGATCGACTCGAAGTAGTTCCAGGCGGCGAGGTGGCCGACCAGCGGCTTGGCGTCGATGCCGGCGAGCTCCTCCTCGCCCACCGAGAAGGCGACGACCGGGATGTCGGTGGCCTTGATGCCCTGGTTGCCGAGCTCCTTGTAGAACGGCACGTTGGCGTCGCCGTTGATGGTCGAGACCACGGCGGTCTTCTTGCCGGCCGAGCCGAATGCCTTGATCTTCGACACCTCCGTCTGCCAGTCCGAGAAGCCGAACGGCGTGTAGTTGATCATGATGTCCTCGTCCTTGACCCCCTTGGACTTGAGGTAGGCTTCGAGGATCTTGTTGGTGGTGCGCGGGTAGACGTAGTCGGTCCCCTCGAGCACCCAGCGCTTGGCGCCGCCGCCATCCTCCGACATCAGGTAGTCGACCGCCGGGATCGCCTGCTGGTTCGGGGCGGCGCCGGTGTAGAACACGTTCCGCTCGCTCTCCTCGCCCTCGTACTGGACGGGGTAGAACAGGATGTTGTCGAGCTCCTTGAAGACCGGCAGCACGGACTTGCGCGACACACTGGTCCAGCAGCCGAACACGGCCGCGACCTTGTCCTTGCTGATCAGCTCGCGGGCCTTCTCGGCGAAGAGCGGCCAGTTCGAGGCCGGATCGACCACCACCGGCTCCAGCTTCTTGCCGAGCACGCCGCCCTTGGCGTTCTGCTCGGCGATGAGCATCAGCATCGCGTCCTTGAGGGTGGTCTCCGAGATCGCCATCGTGCCCGACAGCGAGTGCAGGATCCCGACCTTGATGGTCTCCTGCGCCCGGGCGGCGCCCGCTCCCAGCGTGCCCATCGCCAGCCCGGCGGCCAGCGCGGCGGCCGAGGCCCAAGTTCCAAATGCCTTCATGGCGGTCCCCTGCGTCGTCTTCCTCGCGACGGGGCAGGCTTCGCAAATCGTGTGCCAATTATTTAGGCATGGCGCGCCGGGAGGCTGCACGGGGTGCGCCGGCGCCCAGAAGGACGGCGTTTCGCCCGCCGGAGCGGCAGCGCCGTGCCGCGTCCTGCGGCGTCGGGGGGCGCGTCGGGGGGCGGGCGGACCAAGCGGTGGGCACCGGCGACCGCAATCTCGCCAGCACGTTGAACGGATGCGGATCGATGCCACTTACCTCAGCCCGCGGGGCGGGCGGCGCCCGTCCGCCGGGGCGGGAGGGGGTCCTGGGCTGAAGGCTGTCATGGCAGAGCGCTACTATTTCCGCCTGAGGAGCGACGGCGAGACGATCGAGGACGAGACCGGCGTCCTCGCCGCGTCGGTCGCGCACGCCGAGGCGGAGGCGCTGGTGCTGATCGAGGAGTTCCGGAAGGCCGGCGAGCTGCCGGACGCCGCGGCGGGCTGGCGGATGGAGATCCACGACGCGAACGGCATCGTCCTGCGCACGCTGCCGCTCTCCTGATACGCCGACCCGGCCCCATGCCCCGACGGGCACGACGCGGCGCGACCCCAGCGCGACCCCAGCGCGACCCCAGCGCGACTTGTCGCGACCTTCGCGGCCGATGCCGGGAGGCGGCCCCGGTCCGATCGCGCCGAGAGCCGCATCCGGGCGTGGCGATCATTTGATGCGTTCGCGGAGTAAGGATAAGCCGTCGCGCGTTTACGCAGAGGCAGCTCCGCGCGCGGGGCAGGATGTCCGGGAGATCCCTTGAACCCCTTCCTTCGGAAGCTGGCCCTGCGCGCGAACCTGGACGAGGGCGACGTGGCCGCTCTGGCAGCGGCCACCAGCGATGTCGCGCAGGTCGAGGCGGGCCGCGACCTGGTCTCGGAAGGCGTGCGGCCCGACGCCGCCTACGTGATCCTCGACGGGTTCGCCTGCCGCTACAAGCTGGTGCCCGACGGGGGGCGCTCGATCCTCGCCTACCTCGTGCCCGGCGACGGCTGCGACCTGCACGCGTCCCTGCTCAACCGGGCGATCCACTCCGTGGCGACGCTGACGCCCTGCACCGTCGCCTCGGTCCCCTACCGGACGATCAAGGAACTCGCCGCCCTCCGGCCCAACATCTACCGCGCCCTCTGGTGGTCGATCCTGGTCGACGAGGCCGTCCTGCAGGAATGGCTCGTCGGGGTGGGGCGCCGGTCCGCCGACAGGCAGGTCGCCCACATCATCTGCGAGCTCTTCGCGCGCCTGAACGCCGTCGGCCTCGGCCTGGAGCCCGATTACCGCCTGCCGCTGGCGCAGTCCGAACTGGCCGACACGGCGGGGCTCTCGAACGTCCACCTCTCGCGCGTCCTCTCCGATCTGCGCAGGGCCGGCCTGATCGAGAGCGGGCGCAAGAGCGTGCGCGTGCCGAATCTCGAGCGTCTGCGGGAGTTTTCCGGGTTCACGCCCGACTACCTGCTCCTGCCCGGCCCGAACCCGGCCGTGGAGGCGCTCGGCGCGCTGCCGCAGATGACCGGGCAGGTGCGGGCGGCCTCGAGATCGTGAGCCTCACCGGCCGTCGCCGTCCCAGTCCGTCTCGGGATCCTCGGCCACGCGGCGCCCGATCTGGGCCGTGAGCGGCACGCGGATCGCGCAGCGCAGCCCGTCCGGCTCGTAGCGCAGGTCGACCGCCGCGCCGAGATCGTAGGCCAGCATCTCCGTCAGCACGTCCGTGCCGAAGCCGCGCCGTCCGGAGGCCTGGACACCGCTGCCGCCGGTCTCGGCCCAGTCGAGGCTGAGGACGGGCGGTCCGGCCTCCGCGTCCGTCACCCGCCACGCGGCGCGGATCCGGCCCTGGGGGAGCGCCAGGGATCCGTGCTCCACCGCGTTGCTGGCCAGTTCGTGCAGGGCCAGCGCGACGACCTGGGCGGCCTTGGGGCGGAGGCGCACCCGCGGGCCCGCGAGGCTGGCCTGCTCGCCCTCGCGGGCGAGGTGGAACATCAGCTCGTCCGAGATCAGCGTGTGCAGGTCCGCGTCGCCGAACGCGTCCGTGGCGGCCTGCACGCGCATGATCGCCCCGAACCGGCCGTCGAGATGCGCCACGTAGCTCTCGACATCCGCGGCGCTCTCGGCGGAGCGGTGCATGACGGTGCGCATCATCGCCATCGTGTTGCGCATGCCGTGGCGCAGGCCGTCCGGGAGCCCCGCCGCGTCGAGCAGCCGGCGCAAGCGCGCGTTGTCGGCCTCAAGGGCCGCGAGTCGCTCCGCCGGATCGCGAGGGTCTGTCATGCCGGGCCACTCCGGATGTGTTCAACCTGGCTCAATCACCGCGGGGCGGGCAGGGTTCAGCGCGCGGCGGCGTGGCCGGCCTCGGTGAGATGGAGGTACGCGGTGTCGAAATGCGCGAGCCGGGCGAGCGCGGTCGGATCGTGGATCGTCAGGCGCCGGCTGCGCAGGGTGATCAGCCCCATGCCGCGCAGTTCCTGGAGCGTGCGGTTGATGTGCACGCTGGTCTGCCCCATCGCGTCGCCGAGATCGTTCTGCGTCATCGGCATCGCGCAGGTATTCCCGTCGCTCAGGCCGATGGCCGCCAGGCGCGCGTGCACCTCGCAGAACAGGTGGGCGAGGCGCTCGATCCCGGTGCGGCTGCCGAGGCTGACCGTCCACTCGCGCTGGATCGCCGCGGTGGCCAGGGCCTCGCGATGGAAGGCCATGTCGAGCCGCGGGCTGCGGGCGGTCACGTCCCGCATCGCGGGGCCGGAGATCTGGCCGAGGAGCACGGGCGTGATCGCGCCGATCGCGTGATCCATCTCGTCGAGGAGGAAGATGTGCGGGTCGCACGGGTCGCCCGGGAGCAGGAGCGAGACGATCTGGCGGCGCCCGTTGGCGAACTGCCGGTACCGGCAGGCCCAGCCCTCGAGGATCACGTTGATCGCGCGCGGATCGTCGCCCTCGTGGATGATGTCGGTGCGCGCGGCGACCATGCGGCTCGGGCTCATGGCGTCGGCCAAGCACATCCGGTCGTCTTCGGAGAGCCCGACATAGCAATTTAGCTTGTGCACGAGCGGGTTTGGCATGGCGGCGTCTCCACGACGGCGTGGGGGCGCGAACCTACATTTTGTTTCAAGCCATGAATACTTACGCAGATTAGTTTGTGCTACCGTAAGGTGTCTTTCCGCCCGCCGCACCCGGCCGAATCGCCCGGATCCGGGCCCGTCACCGTCGCGAGGCGGCAAGATATCGGCGGTTCGGGCGGCCCGTCGTCAGGACTAGAGCAGTGATCCCGCGCCGACCTCTCCCTGAGGGAGAATGTTCGCGCGTCGTGTCGAAATTGAAAAGACTGTGCTTTTGACTTCGTGGACCCGGCGGAGCACGATTTGACGGGCGGGAATGTCGGAATATCGGCTCGGGACACGTCGTCGTCCTGTTCCTCGCCTTCTCTCAACGGGTTCCGCCGGTTCGCGCCGCAGCGGACGGCCTATCGTGGACGGATTCCTGCCCATGCAGCCTGCGCTGCGCCTCGTCCGCCCGGCCCGGGACGGGCGAGGCCCCCTCCCCCGGCCCGCCGCCCGCCCGGCGGCAGGCCCCGGCGGCGGCCCGCACCGGGACCGGGCGGACGCGGTCCTGTCGGTCGAGGGGCTGTCCCTCGCCTTCGGCGGCACCGTCGCCTTCGCGGAGATCGACCTCGCGGTCGGGGCCGGCGAGATCCACGCCGTGATCGGGCCGAACGGCGCCGGCAAATCCTCGCTGATCAACGCGATCACCGGCCTCTACGCGCCGCGGGCCGGGCGGGTGCGGCTCGGCGCGGAGAGCTTCGCCCGGGTGCCGGCCGGGCGGCTCGCCGCGCTGGGCGTCGCCCGGACCTTCCAGAACCTCGCCCTGTTCGCGGGCCTGAGCGTGCGCGACAACGTCCTCGCGGGGCTCTCGGCCGCGCGGCGCGCCGGGCCCGCGGCCCAGATCCTGGGCCTGCCCTCCGCCCGGCGGGAGGCGCGCGCGCACCGCGCCGCCGCCGAGGCGGTGATCGGACGCCTCGGCCTCGCGGCGGTGGCCGACCGCCCCGCCGGCAGCCTCCCCTACGGGCTCCAGAAGCGGGTCGAGCTCGGCCGGGCCCTGGTGGCCGGGCCGCGGCTCCTGCTCCTCGACGAGCCGATGGCCGGCATGACGGCGACCGAGAAGGCCGAGATGACCGGCTTCATCCGGGCGGCGCGGGATCGGTCCGGGGCCGCGATCGTCCTGATCGAGCACGATATCGGCGTCGTCATGCGCCTCTCCGACCGGGTGACCGTGCTCGACCACGGCCGCCGCATCGCCACCGGCACGCCCGCGGAGGTGCGGGCGGACCCGGCGGTCATCGCGGCCTATCTGGGGCTCGCGGACGGGGAGGCGGAGGCCGCCGCTGGTCCCGCCGCTGATCCCGCCGCGGATGGAGACGCGGATGGAGACGCGGCCGAAGACGGGGACGCGGCCGCCGCATGAGCCCGGATCTCGCCTTCCTGATCGAGGTCGTCGTCGGCGGCCTCCTGTCGGGCGTCATGTACGCCCTCGTGGCGATCGGCTTCGTGCTGATCTACAAGACCTCGGGCGTGCTCAACTTCGCGCAGGGCGCGATGGTGCTGTTCGCCGCCCTCACCTTCGTGAGCCTGACCGAGCGCGGCCTGCCCGTCCCGGCGGCCCTGGCCGCGACGCTCGCCGCGATGGTGGTGGTCGGTCTCGGCGTGGAGCGCCTGGTGCTGCGGCCGCTCGTCAACCAGCCGCCCATCACCTTGTTCATGGCGACGCTGGGCGTCGCCTACGTGATCGAGGGCGCGGCCCAGCTCGCCTGGGGCACCCAGGTCCACGGGCTCGACCTCGGCATCGACGACACGCCGATCGATCTCGGCGGCGTGCTGGTCAGCCGGTTCGACCTGTTCGCCGCCGCGGTGGCGGGCCTGATGGTGGCGGTCCTCGCCGCCTTCTTCCGCTACACCCGCACCGGCCTCGCCTTCCGGGCGGTGGCGGACGATCCGCTCGCCGCCCTCAACACCGGCCTGCGCCTGCCCCGAATCTGGTCGGCGGTCTGGATCGCCGCCGGGATCGTCGCGCTGGTGGCGGGGCTGCTCTGGGGGGCGCGGCTCGGCGTGCAGTTCTCCCTGTCGCTGGTGGTGCTGAAGGCGCTGCCGGTGCTCGTGCTCGGCGGCTTCGACTCCGTCGCCGGGGCGATCGTGGCCGGGCTGATCGTCGGCGCGGCGGAGAAGCTGTCCGAGGTCTATCTCGGGCCGGTCATCGGCGGCGGCATCGAGGGCTGGATCGCCTACGTGGCGGCCCTGGGCTTCCTGCTGGTCCGGCCGTCGGGCCTGCTCGGCCTGCGCGCCGTCGAGCGGGTCTGAGCCGCCGTGGTGGCCCTCCCCCGCGCCGTGCCGCGCCTGCACCTGCCCGCCGGGACCCTCGGCCTCGGCGCCCTGCTGGTCCTCGCCTACGGGATCGTACCGCTCACCGGAACGAGCTACCTGTTCGAGGCGCTGCTGACGCCGTTCCTGGCCCTGGCGCTGGCCGGCCTCGGGCTCAACCTGCTCACCGGCTATGCCGGGCTGCTCTCCCTGGGCTCGGCCGCCTTCATGGCGGTCGGGGCCTACGCGGCCTTCAACCTGTCGCTGCGCCTGCCCGGCCTGCCGCTCCCGGCAGCGCTCCTGCTCGCCGGCCTCGTGGCGGCACTCGCCGGGCTGGTGGCGGGGCTGCCGGCCCTGCGCCTGCGGGGCTTCTACCTCGCGGTCTCGACGCTCGCCGTGCAGTTCTTCGTGGCCTGGGCGCTGAACCGGATCGGCTGGATCTCCGACGACAGCCCCTCGGGCATCGTCACCGCCCCCCGGCTGGTGGTGGCCGGCCTGTCCTTCGACGACCCGTGCGGCCGCTACCTGGTCACGCTCACGGTGGTCACGCTGCTGACTTTCGTCGCGTGGAGGCTCGTGACCTCGCCCACGGGCCGGAACCTCGTGGCGATCCGCGACAACGAGACCGCCGCCCGCCTCGTGGGCGTGCGGGTCGCCCGGACCAAGCTCCTGGCCTTCGCGGCCTCGTCCTTCGTGATCGGGATCGCCGGGGCGCTGTGGGCCTTCGCGTATCTGCGCACCGTCGAGCCGGCGGGGTTCAACCTCGACCGCTCCTTCCAGATCCTGTTCATCGTCATCATCGGCGGCCTCGGCACCCTGCGCGGCGCCTTCCTGGGCGCGGGCTTCATCGTGGTGCTGCCCCTGCTCCTGTCGCGCCTCGGCGCGGCGCTGCTCGGTGACGGGTTCGATTCCGGCACCCTGGAGATGGTCCAGCGCGTCGTGCTCGGCGCCCTGATCGTCGCCGTGCTGATCCGCGAGCCCGCCGGCCTCGCCGTCCTCCTCGACCGGGCGGGCCGCCGCCTCGGCCGCCGCGCTGCCTGATCCCCTCCCCGCCCGACCAACCCCAGGACGACCATGCCCCTGACGACCCGTCTCCGCGCCGCGCTCCTCGCCGGCACCGTCGCGCTCGCCGGCGCGGCCCCCCGGGCCGCTTGGGCCGACGAGCAGTATTTCCCGCTCCAGAGCTACCGGGTCGGCCCCTACGCGGCCGGTGGGACCGGCTTCTTCGGGGGCTTCATCGACTATCTCAACCTGATCAACGCCCGCGACGGCGGGGTGAACGGCGTCAAGCTCACCTGGAGCGAGGGCGAGACCCAGTACGAGGTCGAGCGCGGCGTCGAGGTCTACGAGCGGCTGAAGTCCCGGCCCGGCATCGCCGCCTGGAACCCGCTCTCGGTGGGCATCGCCTACGCGATGATCGACCGCATCACCGCCGACAAGGTGCCGCTGATCACGATCAACCACGGCCGCACCGACTCCACCGACGGGCGCGTCTTCCCCTACGTGTTCCCGCTGCTGCTCAACCCCTACAGCGAGACGAGCGGCATCATCCAGTATCTCGGCACCCGCGCGGGCGGCCTCGACAAGCTGAAGGGCAAGACCGTCGCGGTGCTCTACCACGGCTCGCCCTACGGCAAGGAGACGATCCCGATCTACGCGC
Organism: Methylobacterium sp. D54C; assembly: GCF_053345595.1. Taxonomy (NCBI): domain Bacteria; kingdom Pseudomonadati; phylum Pseudomonadota; class Alphaproteobacteria; order Hyphomicrobiales; family Methylobacteriaceae; genus Methylobacterium; species Methylobacterium sp. D54C. Next base: position 15,174 of record NZ_JBKFAK010000033.1, on the reverse strand, counting down.
GGCTCGCCGAGCGCTACGGCTTCACCGTCGCGCAGATCGAGGTGCCCCATCCCGGCAACGAGCAGCAGTCGCAGTGGCTCACGATCCGGCGCCTGCGGCCCGACTTCGTGGTGCTGCGCGGCTGGGGCGTGATGAACCCGGTGGCCCTGAAGACCGCCCAGAAGACCGGCTTCCCGGCCGACCGCATCGTCGGCAATGTCTGGTCGAACTCGGAGGAGGACGTGATCCCGGCGGGCGATGCCGCCAAGGGCTACGTCGCCATCACGACCCAGGCCTCGGGCACCGCCTACCCGGTGATCCAGGAGGTCGTCGGCAGGGTCTACGGGGCCGGCAACGGCAACCTCGCCGACCGGAAGCGGATCGGCAGCGTCTACCACAATCTCGGGGTGCTGAACGGCATCCTCAACGTCGAGGCGGTGCGGATCGCGCAAGCGCGGTTCGGCCAGCGGACGCTCACCGGCGACGAGGTGCGCTGGGGCTTCGAGCACCTGCGCCTCGACGAGGCCCGGGTGGCGGCGCTCGGCGCCAAGGGCCTGTTCCACTCGATCAACGTCACCTGCGCCAACCACGAGGGCGAGGGCCGCGTCACCTTCCAGCAATGGGACGGGGCGAAGTGGACCGTGGTGTCCGACTGGATCGCCCCCGACTGGGCGAGCCTGCGCCCGCTCATCGAGGCGTCCGCGACCGCCTACGCCAAGGAGCGCGGCATCACCCCGCGCGACTGCGCGGCGGAGGAGGCCGCGGACGCGGCCGGCAAGCAGGCCGCCGCGGCGGCCCGGTGAGCGCCCGGTGAGCACCGCGCCGCCCCTCCTGCAGGTCGAGGCCCTGGAGGTCGTCTACGGCGGGGCGGTGCACGCCCTGCACGGCGTCGACCTCGCGGTCCGGGCGGGGGAGATCGTCGCCCTGGTCGGCGCCAACGGCGCCGGCAAGACGACCCTGCTGCGGGCGGTGTCGAACCTGCTGCCGGCCCTGCGCGGCCGGGTCACGGCCGGGCGCCTCGCCTATGACGGGCGCGACGTGACGCGGACCCGGACCAACGTCCTCGTCCGCGCCGGGCTCGTGGGCGTGCTGGAGGGGCGCCACTGCTTCCGGAGCCTGAGCGTCCAGGAGAACCTCGTGGCGGGCGGCCTCGGGCGCGGTACGGGCCGCGGCGGCGTGCGCGCCGATCTGGACCGGGTCTACGGCCTGTTCCCGCGGCTCGCCGCGAAGCGGGGCGTAGCCGCCGGCCTGCTCTCGGGCGGCGAGCAGCAGATGGCGGCGATCGGCCGGGCGCTGATGGGGCGGCCCCGGCTGCTCGTCCTCGACGAGCCGTCCATGGGGCTCGCCCCCCGCGTGGTCGAGGAGATCTACCGGGTGCTCGCCGGCCTGAACCGCGCCGAGGGTCTGACCCTGCTGGTGGCCGAGCAGAACGTCCGCCTCGCCCTGCGCCACGCCCACCACGCCGTGGTGCTGGAGAACGGGCGCAGCGCGCTGGCCGGCACCGCCGCGTCCCTGCGGGCGCGGGACGACGTCCGGTCCCTGTATCTCGGGGGCGCCGACGATGCCGGGGCCGCCGCGCTGCCGGAGACGGGCCGCCGCGCATCGGGCTGACGGTGCCGGCCCGCGTCAGGCCTCGCGTCAGGAGTCCCGGTCGGCCCGGCGCAGGGACCAGAGCAGGGTACCGTGGGCGTCGACCAGCCACAGGGCGTTCACCGCGTCGTCCTCGATCGTCAGCGAGCGGCTGTTGGCGAGGCGCACCGCCTCCTTCGCGTCCGCGGCCGTGAGCACCTCGTCGACGCGCGGCGCGCCGATCTCGCCATCCTCGCCACGGACCGCCCCGCGCAGGCGATAATCCGGCATCCGTCGAACCCCCGTCTCCCCGCGGCCGGCGCCCGTCCGGGGCGTGCCGCGGGTGCGAAGATAGGCGCCGGCGCGGCGTGTCGAGGGTCAGCGGGCCACTACGGCCCGTCGCGGCTCGCCAGGATCCGCTGCGGCTCCGCGAGGAACAGGGCCCGCAGCGCGGCGGCCGATTCGCGGGCCGGAAGGTCGAGGGCGCGCCGCGTCGCGGCGATCCGGGCGGCGCAGTCGCCCGAGGGGGCCGCCGCTGCGGCCATCGACCGCGCGGTGCCCGGATCCGCGGCGGGCGCGGCCGCCCCGTCCGGCCGCGCGGCCCGTGTCCGGGCGAGGAGCGGGGCGAGCCCGTGCGACGCGGGCCGCTCGGCCCGCAGCCGCGCGTCGAGCGCCACGAGGTCGCCGGCCGCGAGGAGGCCGCAGGCCGCCGCGTCCCCCGCGCCGGCCCGCTCCAGCGTCGCCAGGATCCGCTGGCCCAGGGCGCGGACGACGGCGTCGTCGGCCGCCCGGAAGCGCCGCTGCAGGTAGCCGGCGGCCATCCGCCTCAACCCGGCGGCGGCCTCCGCCTCCGGCCGGCCGGCGGCGTAGCCGTCCCGGTACCACCGGGCGATCGGGTCGAGCCCCGCTGCCTCGGCCTGGCGCAGGATCGGCAGGTTCCGCAGGATCGCGGCCCGCGCCCCGGCCGCGCTCGGATCCGCGTCCAGGGTGGAATCGGGGAAGCGGTCCGGTCCGACGACCTCGGTTACGATGCCGGCCGCGCGCAGCTCCCCGTCCGTCGGGATCCAGATCCCGGCCGGGGGCACCGCCAGCGCCCGCGTCACGAAGGCCGCCGGCAGGCCGGCGGCCCGGTAGGCCGCCCGCTCCGGCGCGGAATCCACCGGGCGCATCCGGCCCCGCGCCCCGATCTCGTAGGGGGCGTGGAAGCCGAGCCGGCCGCCGGTCGCGAGGTAGCGCGTCCGGCCGCGGACGAAGATCAGCGTGCAGGCCGAGGCGCAGGCGTCGGGGACGTAGGTGGCGAGGCCGCGGGCCGCCACGAGCGCCCCGATCGCCGCCCCCTCCTCCACGAGGCCGCCGTCGCTCGTGAGATGGATCCGGGCGACCCGCGGGTGCGCGGCGAGGATGGCCCGGACCCGCGCGGCGACCCCGGCCGCGAGATCGCCCGCGAGCCTCAGGTCCCGTCCGCCCGGCCCGACCGTGAGCCGGGCCGGGACGTCCGGCACGCCGGCTGCGGCAGCGGCCGCGCCGCGGCCCTTCGGCGGGTGTCCGGCCGCGGCCGGGCCGGCGGCAGCGAGCGCCAGGGCGAGCGCGCAGGCGGCCGTCCCCGTCCGGCGCCTCCACCCGCGGGGGAAGACCGACATGGCAGGTTTCCATCGTTCGTGGTCGGAGAGGCCGGCGCGGCCGGCAGCGACGCGCCTACTGGAGGTAGGCGACGAACATCTCGGACACGGCCCGGGACGCGTAGGCTTCCGGGCTCTCGCCCCAGCGGATCGGGAAGGCCTCGGCCACCGGGCGGCCGGCGAGGATCTGCGCGACCTCGTCGGGCATCAGGCCGTCGTCGAGGGCGCTCGCGAGGGCGGCGCGTTCGTGGGAGGGATGGGAGCGGACGCTCCGGGACAGGGCCCGGCCGAGGGCGGCGGCCGGTTCGGGGCTCAGGTCGGGACGGGTGTTCCGGGTCGTGTCATAGGTCAGCATCGGTGGTCGCCTCGCGTGTCTGATGTCGTGCGCTCTCCTCCTCTTGGACGCGGCAACACGGCAGACACGGCGCAGTCATCCGGGCGAACCGTTCCTTGCTGGTGATCACGGCAAACCTCCGTTGGGCTCCGCATCGACTGTATGTCGACACCGTCAATGTAGACGCTGGGCCCGAGAATGTGCTGCCAAATTGGCGAGGACTTGCAGCGCAGGTTGTTCGTCGAAGCCGCGAGCCGGAGCAGAAGCACGGGGTCGGCGGAGATATGCCCGGATCGCGGCCGCGATCGATCGCCGATGCCGGTCGGCGACGGCCGGCTCCCGGGACTTGCCAAAGCCGGCGCGATGCCTGAATATCATGCTTTAACAATGACTTAGCGAAACAATGCTCCGACAACGCGCTCGTGCGGTCGAAACCTTCTCCGCCGGACCGGGGCATCCGGAAGAGACTTCTCGCCGGCGCCGCCGGCGGCGGAATCGGGCCGCCACCGCGACCGATTCGAGGGAGACGACACCATGGCCTCGGGGACGATGATGCGGGGCGACGCCCCGGCCAATGTGGGCGTGACGGTCCAGGGGCACGACGCCCTGGAGCGCGGCCGGCCCGACCCGTTCCGCCCCCTGCCGTGATTGGCGACGACCGATGCATCACGCTGCCCTGCCCGCCGCGGGCGCCACGATGGCCGTGGTCCAGCCGCCCCTGCGCATCACGAGCCGCAGCACCGCGGAGGCCGAAGTCTGGGCCGCCCTGCGCGCCGAGGCCGAGGCGGCCCTGATCGAGGAGCCCCTCTATGCGGGGATCATCCAGGCGACGATCCTCGACCAGCGCTCGCTGGCCCAGGCCCTCGCCTACCGCCTCGCCCACCGGCTCGGGGACGGCGACCTCGCACGCCTGTCGATGCGCGACCTGTGCCTCTCGGCCTTCGAGGCCGACCCGCAGGCCGGCGCCCACGCGGTGCGCGACCTCGTGGCGATCCGCGAGCGCGACCCGACCTGCCGCCGCTACCTCGACCCGTTCCTGTTCTACAAGGGACTCGCCGCGCTCGAGGCGTACCGGGTCGGCCACTGGCTCTGGCACCGGGGCCGGGCGACCCTGGCGCTGCACGTCCAGAGCCGGATCTCCGAGGTGTTCGGCTGCGACATCCACCCGGCGGCCAGGATCGGCTCGGGGGTGTTCATCGACCACGCCACCGGCGTGGTGATCGGCGAGACCACGGTGATCGCCGACGACGTCTCGATCCTCCAGTCGGTGACGCTCGGGGGCAACGGAAAGGAGAGCGGCGACCGGCATCCCAAGATCGAGCGCGGAGTGCTGCTCAGCGTCGGCGCCAAGGTGCTGGGCAACATCCGCGTCGGGGCGGGCGCCAAGGTCGCGGCCGCCGCGGTGGTGCTGCAGGACGTGCCGCCCCACACGACCGTGGCGGGCGTGCCGGCCCGGGTCGTCTCGCGCCTGCCCGTCGACGAGGAGCCGGCGCTCAGCATGGACCAGTCCTTCGGCTACGGGGACGGCATCTGAGACGCGCGAAAGATTTTTCCTGACAACAAAGTCGTCCGGGCGCCGCCGCCGGGCGCGAATCTGTAGAATTAAGTTCTCTGACCTGCCTGTCTGAGGACGGTCGTGTCCTGTTCGTCGTGCATACCACGGGATCCATTTCTACGAATCGACGAAAAATGGGGACATCATTCCGTTGACCCTTGGGCGAATCAGACTTTATCCAGACATCACCGGAACAACGATGAAGTCGGCCCGGCCGAGCGTTCGACGATGGCTGTCGGACTGCTAGAGAATACATGATTTGATTGACGGTGCGGCCGCTCAAGTCGCGATCGTCGTCGCGTTCTGATCGGAACGACTTGCGTCCGCCCCGCACAGGCTGCGGGGCGCACCGCCGCCGCGCGGATCGGCGCGGCGCGCCTGAAATCCTGGATGGAGTGAGGACGAACGATGAGCGGACCGGGTCTGAGCGTGAGCGCCACGGCGGCACGCAATCTTGCGACGGCGACCGTCACCGCGGTCCAGAACGCGGCCAACACGCCGCGCTGGCTGCTCCGGCTCCTGCCCTTCGTGGACGTGGCGGGCGGGGTCTACCGCGTCAACCGCCGCGCCGTCGTACTGGCCCGCCCCGGCCGGATCGATCTCGTCGCCGAGGACAAGGGGGACGGCAAGGTGATCCGTCCCGCCTCCCTGCGGGCCGTGCCGCTGTTCAGCCGGCTGGGCGATGCCGAGCTGGCGGCGCTGGCGGCCAAGTTCACCGAGAGCCGGCACAAGGCCGGAACGGTGATCCACGAGGAGGGCTCCGCCGGCCGCAGCCTCACGGTGGTGGCCGACGGCACCGTCGAGCTGACCCTGTCGGGCCCCTACAAGGGTCGCCTGCGCCAGGGGCTCGCCACGAAGGGCGACTATTTCGGCGATGCGGGCCTCGCCGGTGAGCGCGCGCCCGCCCCGGCCGTGAAGGCCCTGTCGGCCGTGACCCTCCTGACCCTCGACGCCGCCGCGGTGGAGAGCGAGGAGATCCGCGCCAAGATCGCGCAGTACCGCGAGGAGCGCGACCGCCTCAAAGGTCACACCAACTCCTACGGCGAGCAGGGGATCGAGCTGCTGGCGGTCCATACCGGCGAGCCGCGCCTGCCGACGACCTTCGTGGACTACGAGGTCGATCCGCGCGAGTACCACCTCTCGACCATCCAGACGATCCTCAACACCCATACCCGCGTCACCGATCTCTACTCCAACGAGATCGACCAGCTCCGCGAGCAGATCCGCCTCACGGTCGACGCCGTGAAGGAGCGCGAGGAGTGGGAGCTCCTGAACAACGCGCAGTTCGGCCTTCTCGGCGAGGTCGGCCCGCGCCAGCGCATCCCCACCCGCGGCGGCCCGCCCACCCCGGACGACCTCGACGAGCTGCTGACCCTGGTCTGGAAGAAGCCCGCCTTCTTCGTGGCCCATCCCCGCGCCATCGCGGCCTTCGGCCGGGAGGCGACCCGCCGCGGCGTGCCGCCGGTCGTCGTCCACCTGTTCGGCGCGCCGTTCATCACGTGGCGCGGCGTGCCGCTGGTGCCGAGCGACAAGCTGCCGATCGACCTCGACCCGGTGACCGGGGCCGAGACCACCTCGATCCTGCTGCTGCGCGTCGGCGAGGGCGAGCAGGGCGTGGTCGGCCTGCAGAAATCGGGCGTGACCGGCGAGATCGAGCCCGGCCTGTCGGTGCGCTACATGGGCACCAACGACCACTCGATCGCCTCGCACCTCGTGACCCGCTACTTCTCGGCCGCCGTGCTGGTCGAGGACGCGATTGCCCGCCTCGATAACGTGCTGCTGGGCAACTACCATGACTACGCCTGAGGCTGTCGCCCTCGGGCTGCCCGGGGCGAGCCCGGGCGAGCTGGCCCACGCGGATCTCGTCGGACGCCTCGCCCGGGAGATCTACGGCCAGGGTCAGGCCGCGAGCCGGCCCTTCGCGCCGGCGCTCCCCGCCGGCCCCCAGGTCCCGCAGGCCCTTGAGAGCCTGCCCCAGGGCCCGGGCGGCGCGCCGCTGCCGAGTGCGCCCCTGGGCGTCCCTTCCGCCCCAGCGGGCGGCCAGCCCGCCGGCCTGCCGCCCGACGCCTCCGCGCTGGCGGCGCGCTCCTTCGGGGCGCCGCCGGTCGGCCTGCCGAGCCTCTCCGGCCCGACCGTGCCGAACCTCGCACCCGCGAGCCCGGCCCTCGCCGATGTCGGGGCGATCCCGCCGGTCCACCCGGCGAGCCCGCGCCCCGTGCTGCCCGATTTCTCCTTCGCCAGCGCCCCGGCGCTGGCGGCCGCCCTGCCCGGCGGTCCGGAGCTGCACCGGCAGATCGCCGCGGACCATCCCCGCGCCCACGCCTTCGCCCAAGCGCTCGTCCCGCACCGTGTGCCGGCCGACCCGTCGAAGGCCGGCGGTGACGCGGCGCAGGAGCGCTTCGCGCGGACCGGCCCTCTGTCCCGGGCCCCCGAGGCGACGGCCTCCGACTACTACTTCCTGAACCTCGGACCCGGCCCGGCCCGCAGGGCGTCGGCGAGCCCACGGGTGGAGCCGGCCCGCGATCCCGGCCCGGCGCCGCGCCTGGTCGCGCAGGGCTCGAGCCCGGTGGCGGCGCCCTTCGACGTGGAGCATGTCCGCCGGGATTTCCCGGCCCTGCACCAGAGCGTCAACGGCCACCCGCTGGTCTGGCTCGACAACGCCGCGACGACCCACAAGCCGCAGGCCGTGATCGACGCGACCGCGGACTTCTACGCCCGGCACAACTCGAACATCCACCGGGCCGCCCACACCCTGGCGGCGCGCGCCACGGACCTGTTCGAGGGCGGCCGCGAGGCGGTGCGCCGCTTCCTCAACGCGCCCACGAAGGACGACATCGTCTTCCTGCGGGGCACCACGGAGGCGATCAACCTCGTGGCGAACTCGTACGGCCGGGCCAATGTCGGCCCGGGCGACGAGATCATCGTCTCGACCATCGAGCACCACGCCAACATCGTGCCCTGGCAGCTGCTGGCGCAGCAGACCGGGGCGACGCTCCGGGTGATCCCGGTCAACGATCGGGGCGAGATCATCTTCGAGCAGTACGCGGCGTTGCTCTCCGGCCGGACCAAGATCGTCTCGGTGACGCAGGTGGCCAACGCGCTCGGCACCGTGAACCCGGTGCGGGAGATCATCCAGCTCGCCCACGCCTACGGGGTGCCGGTGCTGGTCGACGCGGCGCAATCCGCGCCGCACATGCCGCTGGACGTGCAGTCCCTCGACGCGGACTTCCTGGTCTTCTCCGGCCACAAGGTGTTCGGGCCGACGGGCATCGGCGCGCTCTACGGCAAGACCCACCTTCTGGAGGCGATGCCGCCCTGGCAGGGCGGCGGCCACATGATCGAGGACGTCACCTTCGCGAGGACCGTCTACAAGGGCGCGCCCGAGAAGTTCGAGGCGGGCACACCCGACATCGCCGGGGCGGTCGGTCTCGGGGCGGCGCTCGACTACCTCGCGGGCATCGGCATGCCGGCGATCGCCGCCTACGAGCACGACCTCCTGGACTACGCGCAGGGCGGGCTCGCCGACGTGAAGGGCCTGCGCCTGATCGGCACGGCCCGGGAGAAGGCGAGCGTGATGTCCTTCGTGATCGAGGGGCAGACGAACGCGGCGGTCGCCCACCACCTCGACGGTCACGGCATCGCGGTGCGCTCGGGCCACCACTGCGCCCTGCCGGCCCTGCGCCGGTTCGGGGTCGACCAGTCGGTGCGGGCCTCGCTGGCCTTCTACAACACCCGCGCGGAGGTCGACGCCTTCCTGAGGGCGCTGCACACCCTGCCGCGACCGTGACCGGCGCGTCGCCGGCCGGCGGACGCGGGGCGTCGTGTCCGCGCTGAACCCTTACCTGCGGGCGTGACGATCCGCGCGTCCAGGATCGCGCGCCGGCCCCCTCTCCTGTGCAGGAGAGGGGGCCGGTCGCGTCCTGCCGCCGACGTCCGGCGCGGCGCGGAACCCCTACGCCGCCGGCCGGAGATGCCGCGTCCGCATTGTGCCGTCGATGGCCCGCAGCGCGCGGAGCACCGCGTCCGCCTCGCCCGGCGGCACGGACGCGTCCACCACGACGTAGCCGAACTCGCCGTCCGTCTGCAGGTACTGCGCGTCGATGTTGAGCGACCGGCCCGAGAAGATCGCGTTGATCTGCCCGAGCACGCCGGGCACGTTCCGGTGCACGTGGAGGAACCGCGCGCCTGACAGGCGCGGCGGCAGCTGCACCTGCGGGAAGTTCACGGCGCCGAGCGTCGAGCCGGTCTGGACGTAGTCGACCAGCTTGCGGGCCACCTCCGCGCCGATGCGGTCCTGGGCCTCCTCGGTCGAGCCGCCGACATGGGGGGTGAGGATCACGTTCGGCAGCCCCTGCAGGGGCGAGACGAAGCGCTCCGCGTTGGAGGTCGGCTCCACCGGGAAGACGTCGATCGCGGCCCCGGCGAGGTGACCGTCGCGCAGAGCCGCCGCCAGGGCGTCCAGGTCCACGACCGTGCCGCGGCTGTTGTTGATCAGGTAGGCGCCCGGCTTCATCGCGCGGATCCGCTCCGCGCCCATCAGCCCGTGGGTCAGCGGCGTCTCCGGGACGTGCAGGCTGACCACGTCGCTCACGGCGAGCAGGGCCTCGAAGCTCTCGGCCGGCTCGGTGTTCCCGTGGCGCAGCTTGTCGGTGAGGTCGTAGAAGATCACGCGCATGCCCATCGCCTCGGCGAGGTTCGAGAGCTGCGCGCCGATATTGCCGTAGCCGACGATGCCGAGCGTCTTGCCGCGCACCTCGAAGGCGCCGGTGGCCGACTTGTCCCAGCCGCCTTCATGGGCCGCGACCGAGCGCGGCACGATGCGCCGGAGCAGCATCACGATCTCGCCGATCGTCAGTTCGGCGACGCTGCGCGTGTTCGAGAACGGCGCGTTGAACACGGGCAGGCCGCGGGCGCGCGCCGTCTCGAGGTCGACCTGGTTGGTCCCGACGCTGAAGCAGCCGATGGCGGCGAGGTCGGGCAGGGCGTCGAGAAGCGCGGCGGTGACCTGCGTGCGCGAGCGGATGCCGAGGACGGTGATGTCGGCCAGTTCGCCGGCGTCCCCGGGGCTGACCGCGCGCGACAGCTGCCGGATGGCGCCGATCCCGGCCTGGGTGAAGATCCTGGACGCTGTCGGCGCTATGCTTTCGGTCAGAACGACGCGCTCGGTCGACACGGTCTGTCCTCCCTCCACGGACGGGCTGCGATCCGCGACCTTGGCGCCGGCGCGGCGCAGCGGCAAGGGCGGCGCGGGAAGGAAGGGGTTGCGGGCGCGCGGCGCGGGCCGCCCTCCCCGCCCCGCGGCGGACGGCCCGGCCCCGTCGTCTCGACGCGGCGCGCGGGGCCTGCCAGTGTCCGCCTCCCGGCGGCCGAGGCCGCGGAGCGACAGGTGCGTCATGACCGGATCGACAGCCCGGGCCGTCATCGTCCAGCCCGGCGGCGGCTTCGACAAGGTGACCTTCGGCGAGCGGCCCGTGCCGGAGCCCGGGCCCGGCGCGATCACCGTCCGCCTGCGGGCGAGCTCCCTCAACTACCACGACTACGCGGTCGTCAGCGGGATGTGGGGCCCGAGCGAGCCGCGCATCCCGATGTCCGACGGGGCCGGAGAGGTCGAGGCCGTGGGGCCGGGCGTGACCGAGTTCGCCGTGGGCGACCGGGTGGTCAGCACGTTCTTCCCGACCTGGCTGGAGGGCGCGCCGCGCGTCGAGGGCTTCGCCACCGTGCCGGGCGACGGGGTCGACGGCTACGCCCGCGGGGGCGTCACCGCGCCCGCCACCGCCTTCACCCGCGCCCCGCGGGGCTGGGACCACGCCGAGGCGGCGACGCTCACCACCGCCGCGCTCACCGCGTGGCGGGCGCTGCACGCCGATGCCGGCCTGAAGAGCGGCGACGTGGTGCTGGTGCAGGGCACCGGCGGCGTGTCGCTGTTCGGCCTGCAATTCGCCAAGGCGGCCGGCGCCACGGTGATCGCCACCTCCTCCAGCGACGCCAAGCTGGAGCGCCTGCGCGGTCTCGGCGCCGACCACGTCATCAACTATTGCACCGACCCGGCCTGGGGCGAGACCGCCCGGCGCCTGACCGACGGGCGCGGCGTCGACCACGTCCTCGACGTCGGCGGCCCGGCGACGCTGGAGCAGTCCATGGCCGCCGCGCGGGTCGCCGGCCACGTCTCGGTGATCGGAATCCTCTCGGGGGTCGCGGGCGAGCTGCCGCTGGTGCCGGCGCTCCTGAAGCAGATCCGGCTGCAGGGCGTGCTGGTCGGCAGCCGGCGCCACCAGATCGAGATGATCCGCGGCATCGACGCCTGCGGGCTGCGGCCGGTCATCGACCGCCGCTTCCCCCTCGACGACCTCGTCGCGGCGTTCCGCCACCAGGAGAGCAACCGCCACTTCGGCAAGATCTGCGTCGAGATCTGAGCGGTCCGGCCGGGCCCGAGGCGGTGCGGCGGGCGGTGCGGCGGGCGTTCAGCGGAAGGCGATCCCGAGCCCGCCGGGTATCATCAGGGCCCGGGGCGTCTCGGCCTGGCTCGGCGGCGGCGGCACGTGCGCGCAGCCGTTCTCGCAGAACGTGCGGAGTGTGCGCCGGTCGAGGCCGATGTCGCTCAGCATCCTGTCGTCGAGGGCCGAGAGAATGCGAAGATTTCGCGCCGCGATGCGGCTCTTCCGGGCAGATTTCAGGAACGAGAGGATCATGATTCAGCCTCCGTTGCGCCGAAAGATCCGTGGTTTGTCCACGATCGGCCGGATCAGCCTCGCTTCAATGCAAAGTATGCGCATCCTCCGTTCGGATTAAGGGTGGCGCGCGGCGCGAATATTTTTGCCGGAGCGCGCTAGGCGTCCGCGATCGGCTGCGGGCAGAGCAGGAGCAGGCGCACCAGCTCGGCCTGGCGGCGCGTCCCCGTCTTCTCGAACAGGTGGCGCAGGTGCACGCGCGCCGTGTTCCGGGTGATCCGGCGGCGCGTCGCGCTCGCCGCGAGGTCGTTCCCGGCCAGGATGTCGACGGCCAGGGCCGCCTCCGCGGGCGTGAAGCCGAACTGGTCCTGGAGAATGCCGGGATCCGGCAGGCGCGGGGTCCCAGGGTCGGTGAGACGCAGGAGAACCGCGCCCTCGCCGATCGGGCCGAGCGTCCCGGGAATCGCCGAGGCGGCGACCAGGAGCGTCCCGCCCGCGCCCTCCAATCGCACCGAGCCGCCGCGATGGCCCGCGGCGCAGCGGGCGATGACCCGGCGCAGCGCCGCGCTGTCCTCGGGCGTCGCGCCGCGCAGGCCGCCGTGCTCCAGGCACAGGAGGCCGCGCGCGACGAAGGCCTGCGCCGCGCGGTTCAGGAAATGGGCCCGCCCGTACCGGTCGGTCACCGCCAGCCCCTGCTCGAGATGCTCAGCCAGGAGATGGAGCGCCGCCTCCACGAGGGTCGGGTCCGGGAAGGCCGGGGTGCCGCCGGCCTGAACCCACCGCTCCTGGGCGGAGCCGATCCCGGATATCGTTTCGGCTCTGCGGGTGTGCAGGTGGGATTGACTGATCACGCTGGGATCCTCGCCGGATCGACATCACGATATCAGTAATAACCCGAAACTGGCGTCCCTTATTCCCGCCTTATCCCGGCGGGCCCCCGGTCCGGGACTGGAACAGGTCGGCGAAGGCGCGCAGGTCGCGCCGGTTGAGGTCCGAGACCGCCCAGTAGGTGAGGTCGCCGAGGTGCCAGCGCTCGATCGTGGACCCGTCGCGCCGCTCCTCGCCGGCGCCGGGGCCGTCGGCGGCGGGGACCACCGTGACGCTGATGACGTGCCTGTCGCGGCGATAGACCAGGGTCGGCACGGGGGTTCCGCCGACGATGTCGACCCGGCCGCCGACCAGCGGGAAGCCCTTGTCGGACAGGTCGGGGGCCTCGGGCGCGAGGGTGGTCCGGCCGTTGAACCAGGGCTTCACCACGTGCCGGTCCGAGGAGGCGACGTCGAACGGCTGGGGCGCCGCGAGGCCGCGGAGATGGCCGGCGAGCACGGCCGCGCCGGTATCCGGGGCGCCGTCGGGGCGGTCGAGATAGACGATCCCGCTGCCGAGCGCGGCCCCGCCGACGAGGCCGACGAGCAGCGTCGCGGCCAGCGCCTGCCGGGATCTGCGCCAGGATTCGAGCCAGGCCTCGACCCAGGTCCCGACCCAGGACCCCAGCCGGGTCCCGAGCGGGCCTCCGAGGCGGCCGCGCGACGGGGGCGGGTCGGTGAAGCCGATCTGCTCGATCACGCGCGCCCGCAGGGATTCCGGGGCGGGCGGCCCCGCGAGGGGCCCGCGCAGGGTGGCCGAGAGGTCGCGGAGGCGTTCCGCCAGGGCCCACGCGTCGGGATCCGCCGCGAGACGGCGCTCCATGGCCAGGACTTCGCCGGGCGACAGCTCGCCGTCCGCGTAGGCGCTGAGGAGCAGGAGGGTCTCGTCGTCGGTCATCGCCCGTCCTTCGCGAGCCGTGCAAGCAGGTGCTGCCGCGCGCGGCCGAGGCGCGACATCACGGTCCCGATCGGGACCCCCGTCACCGTGGCGATCTCCCGGTAGCTGAGGCCGTGGTACTCGCGCAGGACCAGCGCCTCGCGGAAGGCCACCGGCAGGGCCTCGACCGCCCGGGCGAGCTGCCCCGCGTCGTCGCGGGCGATGAGGGTCGCCTCGGGCGTCTCCGGGACCTCGGTCAGGGCGCCCCCGATCTCCAACTCGGCGCGGGCCTCGGGGGCGAGGTCGTCGGCGAAGACCACCGCCCGCGGCCGGTGCCGCTGCAGCCAGGAATAGCCGGTGTTGCGGACGATGGTCAGGAACCACGCCCGGGCATTGCCCTCGGCGAACCCCTCGATCGCCCGGTAGGCGCGCAGACACGCCTCCTGCATCACGTCCTCGGCGTCGGTGGCGTTGCCGGTCAGCCAGTGCGCGAGCCGGTAGCCCTCGTCCAGGCGCGGGAGAACGAGCTGACTGAAGCGCGCGCGCGCCAGGGTCGTCATGTCGGCGGCCGGGCCGGGCCCGCCCCGTCGAGAGCCTGCGAAGCCATGGGGTCCCTGCCCTCGTGCTCCTGCCTGCAGCCTTGTGCCACACAATCGGGAACCGGGCGGCGGCGGGCTTTATTCCCGCGTCCGGGCACGCGAATGTTCGGGGCGCTACTCGGGGCGCTACTCGGGGCGCTACTCGGGAAGCCTCTCGAGCCGGTGGCGCGTCGCGACCGGCCGCCCCGGAGGCGCCCGGCGGTCCGGCGCCGCGGCCTCGCTCCGGCGGGCCTGTCCGGACGGCGATCGCCGGTCGGGTGCCGGTTCCGGGCAGCCGTCCGGACCGAGGCGCTTGCGGGCGACGCGCTCGGCCGCCGCCCGTTCCGCCGCCGAGGGGTTCGCGCCGCCGCTCTGATCCTGGGCCATGGCCATGTCCAACCGGAGCGGGACCGTCCGCGGTCCCGGTCGTGGCATCCCCGGCGCTGCCGGCCCGCATCACCGCCAACGGGAAAGGGGCAGGCCCCGCCTCCTCGGAGACGGGACCTGCCCCTGGATCAACCCGCGGGTCGGGCCACGGTTCGGCGCCGGACCCGCGCGTCGGGACGCGTGCCTGCGCGACCTTAGCGGCAGACGCGCCGCGGTCCCCACGGGGTCGGACGGAAGAAGCAGCGCGGGCCGTAGAAGCGCGGCCGCCGGTACATCGGCCGGCAGCGCCCGTACGGGCCGGGCGCCCAGCCGGGGCCGCAGCCGAACGCCACGGTGCTGACCGCGGCGGGGCCGGTGAGCGTGTCGGCGCCGGCGGGCGCCAGGGGCGCCGCGCCGGCGGAGGCCAGGCCGAGGCCGCCGACGACAGCCGCGGCGGCCGCGATCATCTTCACGTGCATCATCATCAGACCTTCTGTTCGGTTCCGCGCCGGTCGGCCCGGCGCAAGACCCGGACGCCCTTCTGTGTGTCAAGCCGCGATGCGGGTCTGGTTGATCGCCTGCCGCCTCCGGGTAATGAGCGTGAACACCTCACGGGCGATGTAGCGCTTCAGGCAACGGATCGCTTCCAGCTTGGAGTGGCCTTCTGCGATGCGGCGGGCCACATACGTCTTGGTCCGCTCATCGGTTCGCAGTCGCCCGATGGCGATGATGTGCAGCGCGCTGTTGGCCGCGCGATCACCGC